>NZ_KI911783.1:5909113-6622396 GCF_000515415.1 Bradyrhizobium sp. WSM1417 | reverse complement strand
ACCGACAGCCGCAAGGTGGTCGGCTTCCTCACCGAGACCTTCGCCCGCCGCCGTTATGTCGAGGAGATCGACAAGGCGACGCGCGGCGTGCTCGGGGCGCTGTCGTAAGGTCACGCGGAAGCGGGACGGCGTGCGTCATGCGCCGCCGTCCGCGCTTTCTATCGGCCCGGTTGGGAAGGAGCCGCAACGACGCTCGCCACGATCCGGCGGACCAGTGGCAGCACCATCAGCAGCGTCGGAAAGGCGACGAGCCATGACAGCGCCCAGGCGCCCGGCCAGGTCGCGAGAAACGCCGGCGTTGCGCCAAGGCTTCGAAGCGTGGAAATGACCGACACCACGGCCGTCATGAGGAGGGACAGCACGAATGGCATCACGATCGGCGCATAGCGCTCCGGCAGTTTGCGAACCGCAATCATTTGATTTCTCTTTGGAATAGGACGCGTCAGTCACGGTGAACCCAAGAATGGCATCGATCCCGACGGCGTCGGTTGATGCGTTGGTTCACGTAAAACGCTTACGGCGACCGAAAAACGGTGCGTCTGTTCATTATCCGCTCATGTTGGATGGTTCAAGCTGGATCCGGTCGTTCGGCTTACAATCGTTCAAAGCGTGGCAGATTGCCGCGATCCCGAAACCATTTCAGTGGTTTGCCCATTGAGTCTTGTTTGATTATGTCGCTTTGAGCGAGAACAGGAAGGTCAAGATGAATAAGGGACCGATGATTTCTGCAGCCGGCCGCAACGTTGCGTCGGCAGCTTTCGCAAGTCTTGTTCTGATTACGGCCTCTGTCACGCCTTCGGCTGCCAGCTCGCCCGCGCCCAGCAAGGCCGCTGCCGCGGGCCCGGCCGCTCCGGCTGCCACCGATTTCAGCGCCGCTCGTCGCCACCGCTACTATCGGCGAGGTCCGAACGCTGCAGGTCTCGCCTTCATGGGCGTGGCGGCAGGTCTGATCGGTGGCGCGATCGCAGAGAGCAGGCGCCAGGAGTACTACGAGGACCGCTACAATTACGGCCCCGGCCCTTACTACGGTGGCCAGGGCTATTACGGCGGCGGTCCCTACTATGGTCCGCGTGGCTATTATCAGCCGTATTAGGCGCCTGACCTCGCCGCAGTCTTGATCGCGCCAAGGGGCGGTGTTTTGCACCGCCCCTTGTTGCTTCTGCGCGAGGCGTCTCGTTGCGCGACCTGTGTCGCGGGTGCGTCAATCCCTTCTGGTAAAAATATTCCACTTTACCGAAATTCGGAATTGGCGTATGTGTCGCCCATCCCGGCTCATCCTTGAGGGGCGATCTTGTGGTCGTCACGTTCGCGAGCCGGGCTTGCGGTGGACGCGGCAGCGTTCGGGTGCGAGAGGCCAAGGGCAGGGCGGATTGCTCTCCGTGAGCCCAAGGCTTCGTGCCGACGAGCGGCGCTGCTAGGCTTCGTCTCGTCTGTAAGTTTCCGGCTCCGTCGACAGGGCTGGGAAAACTGCGGCGAAATGGCGGGCCGTGCGTACGGCAAAACCGTGTGGTCCTGGCCGTCGTTGCTACGGTCAAGCTCTTGCGGATGCGGCATCTGCGTCAACCGGCGCTGTGTCGGTGAATTTCGCGAAGGCGAGGGAGGCCAAAAGGAACTCGGCTCCCGGGAGAGCACGGCATAAGCCGTCCAACCATCGCGCAGGGAAGGCCGAGTGATTGGCTACACCTGTATGCTGCTGTGCGGTTTCCTTGCGCTACATCTTCGCGCAGCGGACCGCGGGTGCCAGCCGGCACCCGGCCTTCCCTGCGCCCTCTTGGAATAGAGGGTGGAGTGACGAAGCAAAGCTCGGGCGAATCAGCCGCGAGGCTGCGAAGCTGTGTCTGCAATCAAAATGCGAGCTCGAAGAGTGCCGCTAGCGCCTCATACTCCGTCATTGCGAGCGCAGCGACTTGTCCGCCGAAGCTTTAGCGAAGGTGGAAGCAATCCAGAAATGCATCCGTGGAAATAGTCTGGATTGCTTCGTCGCGAGGGCTCCACGCAATGACGACATGGAGACAGTTTCGTTCAACCGCGCTACGCTTTCGGCATCACCGTCCCGCCGGTGCAGACATCGCGCCGTTCGAATAGCGCGACCAGTCGGGCCCGGTCGACTGCCATGGCCAGAGCGCGGCATTGGAGTCGCGCACCGACTGGGTGATGGGATGGGGCTGCGCCTTGCGGACATGACGGCGGTCGTTCGCCGCGGCGGTCTGGATCGTGGCGGCGGCAATCAGCGTCGCGCCGAGAATGATGAAAGTCTTTTGCATTGTTTCTTTCTCCCGTGACGACGCCCGGCTGTGAGATGTATGTTTTGTGTGGTCCCCGTCGCGGCTGACATGGCGACGCGCCCAGCCGATATCAGCGCTCGCGACATCACATTGGGGCGAGCCAATTTTCTAGCCTCGGCTAAATATTCGGCAATCGCGCTCGTAGCCCCGATGGACTTGACCTGCGCAATCCGGTTCAATGGGCCAAATTTGGTTTTCAGGCGACAATGATGTCGAAATATCTGCTGGTCCTTCTGCTGATTGCCTCGCCGGCCGTGGCGCAGGTCAAACTGGCTCCAAAGACCTCGGCGGCGCATCCGGACCCCTGCGCGCCGATCGGGCGAACCGCGGACGGCAAGCTGGTCTACTCCATGAAGTGCGAGAATCTGCCGGTGCCGCCTCCGCCGCCGCAGGCGGAACTGAGGGAGGCGCCGCAGCCCGCCGCCGAGCCGGCGCCGGAGACGCGGCGGAGTGGCGTTTTCGGCTGGTCCTACGACCGCAGGTGACTTGAGGTGACTCGCCGCGCCCCTTGCGCGAAGCCCGACGGAGTGCTCTTTCCTGAAATTCCCCGTGGGGGCCACCGCCCCCGATCCAGAGAGATGAGATGACCAAACTCGTTATCCGCGCCGGCGACTTCACCTTCGATGCCCGTTTCGAGGAGCAAGCGGCGCCCAAGACTGTCGCCGCGTTCCGCAAGGCGCTGCCGTTCGAAAGCCACATCATCCACGTGCGCTGGAGCGGCGAGGGCGTGTGGATGCCGCTCGGCGACCTCGATTTCGGCGTCGGCTACGAGAACCACACCAGCTATCCCGCGCCCGGCCAGATCATCCTCTATCCTGGCGGCATCAGCGAGACCGAGATCCTGATGGCCTATGGCGGCGTGCACTTCGCGAGCAAGATGGGCCAGCTCGCCGGCAACCATTTCATCACGCTGACATCCGGCCTGGAGAATCTGGCGACGCTCGGCAAGAGCGTGCTGTGGAAGGGCGCGCTGCCGATCCGCTTCGAGGAAGTCTGAGTGACTGGGACCCGCTACCCGCGCGATCTCCGCGGTTACGGCCGCAACCCGCCGCACCCGCAATGGCCCGGCAACGCGCGGGTCGCGGTGCAGTTCGTCGTCAATTTCGAGGAGGGCAGCGAAAACAACATCCTGCATGGTGACCCTGCCTCGGAAGCGTTCCTGTCCGACGTGCTCGGCGCACAGCCTTGGCCCGGCCAGCGCCATGCCAATATCGAATCGATGTTCGAATATGGCTCGCGCGCCGGCTTCTGGCGGCTGTGGCGGGTATTCAGCGAACGGAAGTGGCCGACCACCGTGTTCGGTGTCGCCACAGCGCTGAAGCGCAATCCGGAAATCGTTGCCGCCATGAAGGAGGCGGGCTGGGACATCGCCAGCCACAGTCTGAAGTGGATCGAGCACAAGGACATGACCGAGGCGCAGGAGCGCGCGGAGATCGCGGAAGCGATCCGCGTCCACACCGCGGCGACCGACTCGCGACCGCTCGGCTGGTATACCGGACGCTCCTCGATCAACACCAACCGTCTGTTGATGGAGGAAGGCGGCTTCCTCTATCTCAGCGATTCCTATGCCGACGATCTGCCATATTGGGTCAAGGGCGCTAACGGCAAGCAGCTCGTCATTCCCTATACGCTCGACGCCAACGACATGCGCTTCATCAATCCGCAAGGCTTTGCCGAAGGCGAGCAGTTCTTCACCTATCTGAAGGATGCCTTCGACGTGCTCTATGCCGAAGGCGAGAGCGCGCCGAAGATGATGTCGGTCGGCCTGCACTGTCGTCTCGCCGGCCGCCCCGGTCGCGCGGCGGGGCTGATCCGTTTCCTCGACTACATCGGCAAGCACGAGCGCGTCTGGGTGCCGACGCGGCTGCAGATTGCCCAGCATTGGCACGACAAGCATGCGGGCCTTGCCGACGATGCTTTCGAGATCGGATAGGGAAGCAATGTCACAGATCGCCTTGTCTGATCTCAATGCCGCGAGCTTCGATGATTTCGTGGCCGTACTTGAAAACGTCGTCGAGTACTCGCCTTGGATTGCCCAAGAAGCCGCGGCGCGCCGTCCGTTTGCCGGCATCAATTCACTGCTCGACGCGATCAAGGCGGCGGTCGCCAGCGCTGAGCCCGAGGTGCAGCTGGCGTTGATACGCGCGCATCCCGACCTCGCGAGCAAGACCCAGCGCGCAGCGGGACTCACGCCGGACTCGACTGCCGAGCAGAGCAGCGCTGGTCTAGACCGTCTGTCGGACACCGAATATGCGGCCTTCGAGCGGGCGAACAATGCGTATCGCGAAAAATTTGGTATCCCCTATATCGTCTGCGCGCGCCGGCACACCAAGGATTCCATTCTGCGTGACTTCGAGTCGCGACTGCAGAACATTGCCAAGACCGAGACACGCCGCGCGCTCGAGGAAATCTCCCGCATCGCTGCGCTGCGGCTGGACCAGCTCGTCAGTGCTGACGACAAGCTGAAAGTGCACGGCCGGCTCTCGACCCATGTGCTGGACAACCACGCCGGGAAGCCCGCACCGGGCATTGCGGTCGAGCTGGTCGAGCTCGCGAACCTCGGCGAGAGCCGCGTGATTGCGCGCGCGGTGACCAACGCGGACGGCCGCACCGACCAGCCGTTGATCGGCGGCCGCCCGCTGCCGATCGGCCGCTACGAGCTTCGGTTTAGCGTCGCCAAATATTACGCCGAGCGCAACGTGCAGCTCTCCGACCCGCCGTTCCTCGACGAGATCCCGCTGCGCTTTGCGATCAGCGAGCCGGAAAGCCACTACCACGTGCCGCTGCTGGTCACGCCGTGGAGCTATTCGACCTATCGCGGTAGTTAAACATGTTGCGCGGATGAGGCGACCGCTGCTGCATCCGCTTCCGCCGCTGCACCGCCGCTCAATCCGTTGAAGAAGGCATTGAGCAGCACGGAGACGATCGCACAGAGCAGAATGCCGGACTCCAACAGCGGCTGGAGATCGTGCGGTAAATTCCTGAAGAAGCCGGGTGCGGCGAGCGGGATCAGGCCGAAGCCGATCGAGATCGCGACGATGAAGAGATTGTAGCGATTGTTGCGGAAGTCGACCGAGGTCAGGATGCGTGCGCCTGTCGCGGCGACCATGCCGAACATCACGAGGCCGGCGCCGCCGAGAACGACTAGCGGCACGGCCTCGACCAGCGCGGCGAGCTTCGGCAACAAACCGAGCACGAGCATGATGCAGCCGCCCGTGACCGTCACCCATCGCGAACGCACGCCGGTGACCGAGACGAGGCCGACATTCTGCGAGAACGACGTGTACGGGAAGGTGTTGAAGATGCCGCCGAGCAGCGTGCCGACGCCGTCGGCGCGCAGGCCTCGGCTGAGGGCTTCGCGGTCGACCGTCTTGCCGGTGATGTCGCCGAGCGCGAGGAACATGCCGAGCGATTCGATCATCACGACAACCATGACGACGCACATGGTGACAACAGGCACCAGATGGAATTGCGGCATGCCGAAGCGGAACGGGATCACGACGGCGCCCCAGGAGGCCGCAGCGACCTTGTCGAAATGCATCACGCCCAGAATGCTCGCGAGCACGGCGCCGGCGATGATGCCAAGCAGCACGGAGACGTTGGCGAGGAAGCCGGTGCCCCATTTGATCAGGCCGAGAATGAAGAGCAGCACGAACAGCGAGATGCCAAGCCCCTGCAACTGTCCGTAGGCCGGATTGGGAAAGCTGCCCGCGACGCCGTCGACCATTCTGGTCAGCGTCGGCAGGCCGCCGCCGGCCCAGTTGATGCCGACCCGCATCAAGGAAATGCCAATGACGAGAATGATGCTGCCGGTGACGACGGGCGGGAACAGCGGCAGCAGCCGGCTGACGAACGGCGCGGCGAGGATGCCGAACAGGCCGGCGGCGATCACCGACCCGTAGATGCCGAGCAATCCGATATCCGGCGCGCTCGCCATCGATAGCATCGGACCGACGGATGCGAAGGTTACGCCCATCATCACGGGCAGTCGGATGCCGACGCCGGAAAAACCGAGGCATTGCACCAGCGTCGCAAGTCCGCAGGCGAACAGGTCCGCGCTGATCAGGAAAGCGACATCCTCCGGCGGCAGCTTCAGCGCGCGCCCGATGATCAGGGGCACCGCGACAGCGCCGGCATACATCACCAGCACATGCTGGAGCCCGAGCGCGATCAGGCGCGGAACCGGCAGGACCTCGTCGACTGGATGGACTTCGCTACTCATCGATCAATTCCCCGAAATATGCCTACCCAAACTTATCGTGCAGCGCCGGAAACAGCCGGTCCGGCTTGAAGGGCGGCGCCGTGAAGCGGATGCCGGTGGCGTCCGCGATCGCGTTACCGAGCGCGGCGGCGACCGGATTGTACGGACTCTCGCTCATCGACTTCGCCCCCAACGGTCCGATCGTGTCGGATGTGTCGGCGAAGAAGACCTCGGTGCGGGGCACATCGGCGAAGGAGGGAAGGTGATAGTCGCGGAATTTGGGATTGGTGACGCGGCCGTCCGCATCGATCACCATCTCCTCGTAGAGCGCGGCACCGAGCGCCTGCGCGACACCGCCTTCGACCTGACCGCGGCACTGCATGGGATTGGCGACGACGCCGGCGTCCGCCGCATGCACGCTCCTGAGAATCCGGAGCTCGCCGGTGCCCTTGTTCACGGCGACGCGAAAGCCCTGCACGTTGAAGCCGACCGAACGCGGCGTGCCGCCGGAATTGCCGGCGCCTGCGAACGGTTGTCCGCGTTCGCGCGCGAGCTTTGCCAGTTCCACAAAGGACATCCGCCGCACGCCACTGACGACGGCCTCGCTCTCGAGCGTGCAACTGCCGACGTCGCAGAGCCATGCGCCGGCGGCGGCCGCCTTCAGCTCGGTCGCAAGCTGCATGGCCGCGGCATGCGTCGCCTTGCCGGCGACGAACATGCCGGCGCTGCCATAGGCGCCGGTGTCGTGGCCGCCATGGGCGGTGTCGGACTGGCGCAGGCGGATCCGGTCGACGGTGGTCGCAAGCGTAGTCGCCGCGATCTGCCGGTGCACGGTGCTGGTGCCGTTGCCGAATTCGGCGGTGCCGACAATGAGGTCGAAGCTGGCGTCGTCGTTGAGCGTGACCATTGCATCCGCCAGATGGCCCGCCGGGGGCACCGTGTCGATCATGGTCAGCGCGACGCCGTCGCCGATCAGCCACTCCGGCGACAGGTCCGGCTGCGGACCATCAGCCTGCATCGCGCGCTCGACGAGGTCGAGGCACTGGTCGAGCCCGTAGGAGCCGTAGAGCACGTCGTGAAACTCCGACGGCGGCGGCGACACCATGGGATCACCGGGCTTGACGACGTTGCGCCGGCGCATCTCGTAAGGGCTGATGCCGAGCTGCTTGGCCAGTTCGTCGATCGCGGCCTCGACCGCGATCAGTGTTTGCGGCAAGCCGTAACCGCGAAACGCGCCTGCCGGCACCGTATTGGTGTAGACCGCGTAGCCGTCGACCCGCTTGTTCGGGCAATTGTAGACGGCGATGGACTCGGCCAGCGAGTGGAACATCACGGGGCCGGCGTGATTGCCGTAGGCGCCGGTGTTGGAGAGCACGTCGAGCTGGAGCGCGGTGAGCTTGCCGTCCGCGTCTGCACCGGCCTTGACGTGGACCCGCATCGGATGCCGCGTCGAGGTCGCGACGAACTGCTCCTCGCGGGTGAGCTCCAGCTTCACCGGCCGTCCGGTCTTGAGCGCGGCGAGCGCCAGAACGTCCTCGACGAACATCTCCTGCTTGCCGCCGAAGCCGCCGCCGACGCGCTCGCAGAACACGCGGACCTTGTCCATGGCAAGTTCGAAGATGTCAGACAGCGCGCGCCTGGTCAGGAACGGCACCTGCGTCGAGGTGCGGACATTGAGCACGCCGGAAGCATCGAGCCAGGCGATGCCGCCGTGGGTTTCCAAAGCAGCATGCTGCACACGGTGGCTATGGAAGGTGCCCTCGAAGGTGACGGCGGATGTCGCGAGCGCAGCCGCCACGTCGCCGAATTCGCCATGCGTTTCCGCGGCGAGGTTGCGCTGGGCGTCGGCAACGCGGTTCGCGGTGGTGCGGTCGGGATGAATGACGGGCGCGCCGGGCGCCATCGCCTGCTCCGGATCGACCAGCGCGGGCAAAATCTCGTAACTGACCTTCAGCTGGCGGCATGCGTCCTCGGCGGCGGCTTCGCTGTCTGCCACGACGGCGGCGACCTTCTGGCCGATGAAGCGGACGATGTCGTCGAGGACACGGGTGTCCGCGGGATCCATCCAGTCCTTCTCATGCCGCGCGGTCGACATCAGGATCGTGGGCGCATCCTCATGCGTCAGCACCGCGTGCACGCCGAGAACGCTCAGCGCTTCCGACGTGTCGATCGCGATGATCCTCGCGTGGGCGTGCGGTGAACGGAGCAGCTTGATATGCAGCAGGCCATCAATCTGCGTGTCGAACGTGTAGCGCGCCTTGCCGCGCACGACATCGGGGCCGGCCGGCGCCGGCAGGCTGCGGCCGAACGCGGCGCCGGCCCCGACGCTCTCTTCGATATTGGTCTTGCCGAGCAACGCATCCTCGATCGAACGATACCCGGTGCAGCGGCAGATATTGCCCTTCAGCGCCACGCCGAGATCGGTGCGCTGCGCCTGATTCAACGAGGCGCAGGTGAGGATCATGCCGGCGGTGCAGAAGCCGCATTGAAAGCCCTGCGCATCGAGGAAAGCCTGCTGCATCGCGTGCGTGCCGCCGTCTCCGCCCAGACCTTCGATCGTGGTGACGGCATGGCCTTCGGCGCGGAACGCCGGGATCAGGCAGCTATGCACGGGCTCGCCGTCCAGCAGCACGGTGCAGGCGCCGCAATCGCCGGCGTCGCAGCCCTTCTTCACGCCGAAATGGCCGAGCTCGCGCAGGAACGTGCGCAGGCACTGGCCGGCGCGTGGCTCCTGCGAAAACGGCTTGCCGTTGACCTCGAAGCTCATGGCGACGGTGCTCCGAGGAGTTCGTCGCGGATCTCTTCGGCAAGCCGCAGTGTCATGTGCTTGCGCCAGAGCGGCTTGCCGTGGATGTCGGTGTGGTACAGATCGTCCGTGATCTGCTGCGCGGTGGCGTCGCGAAGCGCTTTCGCGTCGGGGGCCCCGGGAAAGGACAACCGGATCGGCCGCACCGTCGATGCGGTGACCGTGAGCGTCAGCCTGCCATCGGCATCCAGACTGCCGATCACCAGCGCCGCCGAGCGGCCGACCGGCGCCAGCGAGATCTGGCGAAAGGCCGTACGACGCTTCAGCGCGGCGATCGGAATATCGATCTGCCGGAGCAGGTCCCCCGGCGCCAGAAGGTTACGCTGGTTACCGGTGACGAAGTCGACGACGGGCATCACCTGTTCGCCTCCGCCGGCCTTCCAGATGGTGCAGATGCCCTCCAGCGCGGCGGTGAGCGAGATCATCGGTCCCGCCGGCAGCGACATGCAGAGATTGCCGCCGACGGTTGCCGTCTTCCAGATCTTGAAGGAAGCAAGGAAGGCGCGGCAGCACTGGTTGATCAGCGGCGCCGCGAACCAATCGGATGGGCAGGCGAATCCATCGAGCTGCGCAACGGTGCAGGTGGCCGCGATGCTGAAATGGCTCTCGGTGACCGTCAGCGCCGGCCATTTGAGGTCGGTGAGATCGATGAGCCGAGTGAGGTGAACTTGCGGCTCCGAGAACAGCCAGGTGCCGCCCGCGAGCCAAGCATCGCCTGGCGTCCAAACGGGCAGCTGCGCGCGCGTTTGCGGATGGGCGACCGCTGTGATGGTATTCAAGTCCATGGCGACGCCAACGCTTCCAACGAGTGAATCGAACCAGGAGAAAGTCTTGCAAGACGAGCGCCAAGTCGCAACAACAAGTCGCAGCAAAAGCGCGACCAGACCGGCCCCTGCCTCGCAGGCCTGTCGTCAGCGGATGTGAGGAGAGCAGGTTCATGAGCGACGCAAAGCCGATCTGGATCAGGGATCCCCTGGCTATCCTCGCCGATGGCGCCGAGCGCGGGATCGTGGTGAAAGGCGGCCGGATCGTCGAGCTGGTGCCGGCCGGCGCTGCGCCCGCAACGGCGGATGTTGCGGTGTTCGACGCTGGCGACCACGTCGTGCTGCCGGGCCTCATCAACACCCATCATCATTTCTATCAGACGCTGACGCGGGCGTTGCCGGCGGCGATGGACCGCGAGTTGTTTCCCTGGCTCCAGGCGCTCTATCCGGTGTGGGCGAAGCTGACGCCTGAAGCTCTCGAGCTCGGCGTCACGGTGGCGATGTCCGAACTGCTGCTCTCGGGCTGCACCACCACGACGGATCATCACTACGTATTTCCGGCCGGGCTCGAAGACGCCGTCGATATCGAGGTGGCGGTGGCTAGGCGGCTCGGCGTGCGCGTGCTGCTCACGCGCGGCTCGATGAACCTGTCGCAGCGCGACGGCGGTCTGCCGCCCGATAGCGTCGTGCAGGATGAGGACACCATCCTCGCGGACAGCGCGCGCGCGGTCGCCAGGCACCACCAGCGCGGTGCAGATGCGATGGTGCAGATCGCGCTCGCGCCGTGTTCGCCGTTCTCGGTGACGACGTCCCTGATGCGCGCCACCGCCGATCTGGCCAAGAAGCTCGACGTACGCCTGCACACTCATCTCGCCGAGACCGAGGACGAGACCAAATTCTGCCAGGAGACGTATGGCTGCCGTCCGCTCGACTATCTCGAACAATGCGGCTGGCTCAATGCGCGGACGTGGCTCGCCCACGGCATCTTCTTCAATGCGGACGAGATGAAGCGGCTCGGCAAGGCGAAGACGACGATCAGCCATTGCGCTTGCAGCAATCAGCTCCTGGCGTCGGGCTGCTGTCCGGTGTGCGAAATGGAGGAGGCCGGCGTCGGCATCGGCATCGGCGTCGATGGCTCGGCCTCGAACGACGGATCGAACCTGATGCAGGAGGTGCGGGCTGCGTTCCTGCTGCAGCGGGCACGCTACGGGGTGACGAAGGTCAGTCACAAGGATGCGCTGCGCTGGGCCACCAAGGGCTCGGCAGCCTGCGTCGGTCGGCCGGAACTCGGCGAGATCGCCGTCGGCAAGGCGGCCGATCTCGCGCTGTTCAGGCTCGACGAGCTGCGCTTCTCCGGTCACGGCGATCCGCTTGCCGCGGTCGTCCTGTGCGGGGCCCACCGGGCCGATCGGGTCATGGTGGCGGGGAAATGGGCCGTGATCGACGGAGCGATCCCAGGTCTGGATCTCGCCGATCTGATCAGCCGCCACAGTTCCGCGGCGCGGGCGATGCAGGCGGGATAATCAGCCAAAATAGAAAGAGGGGGCGACCACAAGTGCCGGGTGCTTCTGGCCACCCCCTCCGAACCTGTTCCGGGAGGAGCAGGTGATTTAGACAATGCAAGAAGCGTGCTACTTGCCCGGTAGCTTGTCGTCGATGCCCTTGACATAGAAATTCATGCCGAGGATCTGGCCGTCGTCGAGATTGGCGCCGCCCTTGCACTCGACCGGCTTGCCGTCCTGCCCAAGGACCGGGCACTTGAACGGATGCAGCTTGCCCGTGGCGATCGCGGCCTGGGCATCCTGAGCGATCTTCTTCACGTCGTCAGGCATATTGGTGTAGGGCGCCATCGCGAACATGTGGCTGTCGAGGCCGCCCCAGCTGTCCTCGGATTTCCAGGTTCCGTCGAGCTCGGCCTTGACCCGGGCGATATAGTAGGGACCCCAGGTATCGAGGATCGAGGTCAGCTGGGTCTTCGGCCCAAACTTGATCATCTCGGAATCCTGGCCGAAGGCGAGCTTGCCGCGTTCGCTGGCGATCTGCATTGCCGCCGGCGAATCCGTGTGCTGCATGATGACGTCGGCGCCCTGGTCGATCAGCGCCTTGGCGGCGTCGGCCTCCTTGCCCGGGTCGAACCAGGTATTGGCCCAGATAATCTTGACCTTGATGTTGGGGTTGATGGTCTGCGCGGCGAGGATCGTCGCGTTGATGCCGGAGACGACCTCGGGAATTGGGAAAGAGCCGATATAGCCGAGCACGCCGGACTTCGACATCTTGGCCGCGATCAAGCCCTGGATGTAGCGGCCCTGGTACCATTTGGCCGAATAGGTCGACATGTTCGGGTTACGCTTGTATCCGGTCGCATGCTCGAAATGCACGTTCGGATATTTCTTCGCGACCTTCAGCGTCGGATCCATGTAGCCGAACGAGGTGGTGAAAATCAGCTTGTTGCCGGCGCGGACGAGCTGCTCGATCGAGCGCTCGGCATCGGGGCCTTCAGGCACGTTTTCGAGAAAAGTGGTCTCGATCTTGTCGCCGAGCTCCTTCACCAGCGCTTGGCGTGCCAGCTCATGCTGATAGGTCCAGCCGAGGTCACCGACCGGGCCGAGGTAGATAAATCCGACTTTCAGCTTGTCGGCGGCGGAGGCTGCACCGACGCTCCCGGCAAGCAAGAGCCCGGCAGCCAGCGCGAGAAGTGATTTCCTCATCATCAATCTCCAAACATCAGGGGAAAGCCACGATCCGCAACGTGCGCGCCCCATCGCGCACGGTGTGGAAATGAAACTCAGCGGTCAGGCACGAACACGGTGCCAAGCGCAGCCGGTGCGGTCGATCCACCCGTGCGCGCGCGGGAGAGCAGGACCAGGACGACGACAGTCGCAAGGTAAGGCAGCGCTGACATCAACTGCGAGGGAATGCCGACGCCCCAGCCCTGCGCGTGCAGCTGCAGGATCGTCACCGCGCCGAACAGATATGCGCCGACCACGAGGCGGCCCGGCCGCCAGGACGAGAACACCACCAGCGCCAGCGCGATCCAGCCGCGACCTGCGGTCATGCCCGGAATGAAGAACGGCGTATAGGCGAGCGGCAGATATGCGCCGGCTAGCCCGGCGCAGGCGCCGCCGAACATCACGGCGAAGGTCCGGATCCGCAGCACGGGGTAGCCAAGTGCATGCGCAGACACGTGGTTGTCGCCGCAGGCGCGCAGGATCAATCCTGGCCGCGTGCGGTACAGGAACCACCAGACGCCGGCGACCAGCGCTAGCGAAAAATAGACGAAGGCGTCCTCGCCGAACAGCACGCGGCCGATCAGTGGGATGTCCGTGAGGCCGGGAATGTAAAGATGCGTTGCCGGCGTGATGCGCTCGCCGACGAAACCGGCGCCGATCAGGCCGGAGAGCCCGACGCCCAGGATGGTCAGCGCCAGCCCTGTCGCAACCTGGTTGACCGCAAGCCCGAGCGCCATCAGTGCGAAGACCAGTGACATCAGCGTGCCGGCGATGATGCCGAACAGTGCGCCGATGAAGATCGAGCCGGTCAGCCACGCACCTGCAAAGCCACATGCGGCACCGACGATCATCATGCCCTCGACGCCGAGATTGAGCACACCGGAGCGCTCGGTCACGAGCTCGCCGGTCGCCGCGATCAGGAGCGGCGTCGAAGCGGCGAGCACTGCGAGAATGATGGCTTCAATGAGTTCCACGCGCCACCTGTCGGTTCGGGAAGACCAGCTTGAAGCGATAGAGAATGAGGGAATCGCAGGCGAGCACGTAGAACAGCAGGATGCCTTGAAAAACCTTGGTGACGTCCAACGGGATCTTCATCGCGATCTGCGCCTGCTCGCCGCCGATAAAGGTCAACGCGAGAAAAAGGCCTGCAATTAATATTCCAAGGGGATTCAACCGGCCGAGAAAGGCGACGATGATTGCCGTAAAACCGTAACCCGGCGAGATGCCGGGCTGGAGATGCCCGACCGGACCCGCGACCTCGATGATGCCGGCGAGGCCCGCCAGCGCGCCCGAGACGGCGAAGGTTAGGATGATCAACTGGTTGGAATTGAAGCCGCCGAACCGCGCGGCGCGAGGCGCCGCACCGACCACGCGAATCTCGAATCCCTTGATGGTTCGCCCGAGCAGGATTGCCGCGCCAGCGATGACGAGAAGGGCGATGATCGAGCCGAGATGCAGCCGGCCGCCCTCGATCAGCAACGGCACCGTTGCGACGGGATCGAACTCGGCGGTGGTCGGGAAGTTGAAACCGTGCGGATCGCGCCAGGGGCCGCGCACGAGATAGTCGAGGAAGAGATCGGCCACATACACCAGCATCAGGCTGGTCAGGATCTCGCTGGCGCCGAACTTCACCTTGCAGATTGCCGGGATCAGCGCGTAGAGCGCGCCTGCGGCGGCGGCGAGCACGAGCATGACCGGCAGCACCCAGACTCCGGCGTCGGTGCCCTGCGTCTTCACCGCAATCCAGCTTCCGGCGACCGCGCCGATCAGGAACTGCCCTTCGGCGCCGATGTTCCAGGCATTGGCGAGATAACAGAGCGACAGCCCGATCGCGATCATCACCAGTGGTGTCGCCTTCACCGCGATTTCCTGGAGCGAATAGCTGTCGGTCAAAGGCGCGATGAAATAGGCGTGCAGGGCGAGCAGCGGATTCTTGCCGAGGATCGCGAACAGAATGACCATGGTCGCGATCGTGAGGCCGATCGCGATCAGCGGAGAGATCAGCGCGATCGTGTTGGAGCGCTCGGCGCGCTTCTCAAGCACCAACTGCATGCGCGGCCTCCTTCGGCTCCAGCGTGCTACCGCCCATCAACAGGCCGAGTTTTTCGCGCGTCGCCTCGCTGGTGGCAAGCGGTGCAGACAGATGGCCATGGAACATCACGGCGATGCGGTCGGCGATTTCCGCGAGCTCGTCGAGATCCTGGCTGGTCACGAGCACGGCGGCGCCTGCGGTTGCGAGATCAAGCAGCGCTTGGCGGATGACGGCGGCAGCGCCGGCGTCGACGCCCCAGGTCGGCTGGCTCACCACCAGCACCGCGGGATTGCGCAGGATCTCGCGTCCCACGATGAATTTCTGCAAATTGCCGCCCGAGAGGGATGCTGCCTCCGGATCCCGCTTGGCCTTGCGGACGTCGAACGTCTCGGTTGCGCGGTCGACCGTCTTCAGGGTGGCCGCAGTATCAATGAAGCCGTGATGGACCATGCCGCTGGCGGCGTGCCCGGTGAGCAGCGCGTTCTCCGAAAGCTTCATGCGCGGCGCAGTGCCGTGGCCGAGCCGCTCCTCGGGAACGAAGGCGGCGCCGAGCTTGCGGCGCTGCGTGATCGAGAGATGACCGGCAGCAAGGCCTTCGATCACGATCGTGCCGGGATCCTTCGACAGGCGTTCGCCGGACAGCGCGGCGAACAGTTCGTCCTGGCCGTTGCCGGCGACCCCGGCGATGCCGAGGATCTCGCCGCCTTTCAGCTCGAACGAGATGTGCTCGAGCCGTACGCCATGCGCCTCCCCGGGGGCGAGCGAGAGATCGTTGACGACGAGACGCGGCACGGTGGTCTGCCGGCCGGCGGCCGCCTTCACCTCCTTGATCTCGCCGCCGACCATCATGCGCGCGAGCGAAGCGGCGGTCTCAAGCCTCGGATTGCAGGTCTCCACCTTCCTGCCGCCGCGCAGGATCGTTGCCGTGTCGCACAGGCGCTTCACCTCTTCGAGCTTGTGGCTGATATAGAGGATGGCGCGACCTTCGGCCTTGAGCCGCTCCAGCACGATGAAGAGCTGGTCGGCTTCCTGTGGCGTCAGCACCGCGGTGGGCTCGTCAAGGATCAGGAATTGTGGATCCTGCATGAGCGCGCGAACGATCTCGATGCGCTGGCGTTCGCCGACCGACAATTGCCAGACCTCGCGTTTGGGATCGAGCGGCAATCCATAAGTCTTCGACACCTGCTCAAGCCGCGCCGACATGTCCTTGAAGGATTCTTTCCCGTCGAGGCCGAGCGCGACGTTCTCGGCGACGGTGAGATTGTCGAACAACGAGAAATGCTGGAACACCATGCCGATGCCGCGGCCGCGCGCTTCCGAGGGACCGGACAGCAGGATCGGCTGGCCCTGCCAGAAAATCTGGCCGGCGCTGGGCTGGATCAGCCCGTAGATCGCCTTGACCAGCGTCGACTTGCCGGCGCCGTTCTCCCCGAGCAGCGCGTGGATTTCCGTTGGCCAGATATCGATGTCGATGGCATCGTTGGCGAGGAAATCGCCATAGCGCTTGGTGAGCCCGGCCGTCCTGAGGAGCGGGGACTCGCCGGAATGCAGGCTGTTAGCCGTGGGATCCAACATTCGCTGATGCGCTTGCATGGGGTGAAGTGCCTCAATACTGGGCTAGTTTGAACCGATGCGTAAGGTGTGAAAAAGCGTCATCCCTTGCTCAACGCTTTGGCAGGCAGGTGGTGTCGGCGAGGCGCGGCTCTCGCCGAGCGGCGATCGTCCTCAAATGCCTGCCGAGCAGCCGTTGCAGTCCCGACTTGCGTGCGACGCGTGTTGCAAATTTGTGACGGCTCAAGCCAAATCGGAACCCGCTATGCAGGCTTGGCGTGAAGTTAAGCAGAGACGCGCCATCACGCGTATGCATTTGCGAACACCGCGACTGTAGCTCCGGCCCATCTTGTCTGCCGCGTCCGCGCGACATGAAAAGGCGAGCGAAATCAAACGGGAATGTCCGGCAACGGCCGCTCTCGCCTGACCGTGTGGCGGTGAGGCTTGGCCTTCCAAATCCGCCGGTGAAACGCAGCGCCCTGTGCAAACAAGCGGCATGCCTTGAAACAAGTTGAGGCTTCTCACTCCAGGAGATCGGCGCAAGTGTCGCACCCAAGGGACGTTCATTTTTACGTGTCCAAACTTGGGGGTATTCGGATGTCGTTTCGTTTCAAGGCAATTGCAGCAGGCGCGCTGTCACTTGCTACGGTTGCTACAACTGGCTTGGCTCAGGCAGCGGATCTGCCGGTCAAGGCTGCCAAGAAGGCGGCCGACCTTCCGTTCTTCCTGGTGATCGACGACCGCGTCACCTTCTCCTACATCTTCAATGCCTCGCAGCCCGGTGCGTTCACCAACACCAACGGCGTGATCAACGCCAAGACGACGAAGCAGGTCTACTCGTTCACCCACTTCGATGCCTGGACTTACGGCACCAACTTCTTCACCATCTCGATGTTCAAGTCGGACCACAACGACCCGGCAGGCCCGTGTACCGCTACAGGCGTGGTCGTTTCGCCGGCTGCGGGCTTCGCAGCCACACCGACGAGCTGTGCCGGTGCGACAGAAATCTACGGTCTTTTCCGCTCGACCTTCGGCTGGAACGAGATCTTCAACACCAAGGCCTTCACCCAGGGCCCGCTGCATAACATCTCGTTCGAGGTTGGCATGGACGCCAACACGGAGAACCGGTATTTCGGCGCGGCCAAGCGCGACGTTGTCGCCGGTCTGCAGTTCGCCTTCGATCTTCCGTATAAGGGCTACTTTAACGTCGCGCCGCTGGTGTACTGGGAGTTCGCCAACCACAACTCCTTCTCGCAGTGCGGCGCCGGCTGGTCCGCTCCGTGTATTGCCGACGGCAACACGTCGTTCAAGCCGACCTGGGCGATCGAAACCAACTACTATATGGACCTCGGCTTCCTGCCGCAGAACATGCAGTATTTCTCGATCAGCGGCCGCGCGGCGTGGTACGGCAAGAAGGGCACCGACACTGAGCCGCTTCCCGCCAGCGTCGCCAACGGCGTCTATCCCACCAAGGTCGAGTTCAACTCCGAGCCGATCCGCCTGACCCTTGACGCCTCGAAGGCGATTTGGGGTGAGAAGTACTCGCACTTCGTGGACGTCTGGGTCGCCTACCGCTATTGGCAGAACAAGTTCGGCCTCGATCACAACAACGCCGTGGCCTGCACCACTTTGGCCGGTGGCGCGAGGGTGAGCACCGGCTCCTGCACCGAGTCTTCGCTCTACTCCGGTGTCACTGTGAAGTTCTAGCCACCTGACACGCTTCAGGTGAAGACGATGGCGCCGCGTCAAACCTCCGCGGCGTCATCTTCGTTTTGGGGCTGGGCTGGGTAGCGTCAGGCGGCCCTTCGGTGAGTGCGGGGCAAGGCCCGCTCGGCGCCGTCTACTTCGTCCACACGCCGTCGTGCAGCGCTTCGGCCTCGTCTTCGAGCAGCGGCCCTGTAACCTGTGTCGGCCGCTGGCCGCTGGCAAAAACCTCGCGACAGGGCAGGTCGAGGGTAGGGTTCTCCGGATGATCGCCGGTGATGCCGCGCAGGCGGTGTTCGCTGAGGCCATAGACGACTCGGCCGATGCCGGCCCAGTAGATCGCGCCGGCGCACATCGCGCAGGGCTCGGCAGAGGAATAGAGCGTGGCTCTCGCCAACACCTCGCGGCCGAGCGTGCGGCAGGCCTGCGTCGCGGCGAGGCGCTCGGCATGCGCGGTGCCGTCGTGATGCGGCATGTAGCCATTCTCGGCCTCGATCAGCACCTTGCCTTCGGCATCGACGACGATGCAACCGAAGGGATGGTTGCCGTGGGTGAGGGAACGGCGGGCGACCGCAAAGGAAAGGCGGAGGAAGTGCTCGTCGCGCTCGGACCCGCCGCTCATCGCTCTTCCCTGGTCAATGCCCCGCCATATGCCGGCCGACAACGGTCAGATCGGCTTCGCTGGTCCGTGCTTCATACACGAATTCGCCGTGGAACATCACCACCAGGCGATCGGAGAGCTCAAGCAGTTCGTCGAGATCCTCGCTGACCAGCAGCACCGCGGCGCCACGGTTGCGCGCGGCCATGATCTCGGCATGGATTTGCGCCACCGCCGCGAAATCGAGCCCGAAGCAGGGATTGGCCGCGATCAGCACCTCGACGTCACCGCCGAGCTCGCGGGCCAGCACGGCGCGCTGGACGTTGCCGCCCGACAGCGCCGAGATCGGCGTGTCGGGCGTGCGGGTCTTGATCTTGTACTGGGCGATCTTCTTCCTGGCGTCGACGCGGAAGGCACCGCGGTTGAGCCACCAGCCGAGGCTAGCGAAAGGCGCGCGGTCGAACTCGCGAAAGGCGATGTTGTCGGCGACGCTCATGCCGCCGACACAGGCGTTTTTCAGCGGCTCCTCCGGCAGGAGTGACATATTGTGCCGCCGCATCTCCTCGCGGCTGGCGTGATAGGGATCGCCGGCGACGCGGATCTCGCCACTCTCGGCTGCGCGCTGCCCCGCCAGCACCTCGACGAGCTGACGCTGGCCGTTGCCGGAGACGCCGGCAATGCCGACGATCTCGCCGGCACGGACCGTGAGGGAAACGTCATGCACGGCGATGGCGCCGGCGTCGTCGAGCGCGCGCATCTTCGCCAGCTCCAGCCTCGGCTTGCCGGCCTCACCGGTGCGGGGCGGCTGCACCGTCAGCTCCTCGGCGCCGATCATGGTGCGCGCCATCGCGTCCGGCGTCAGTTCGGACACCTTGCCGGCGCCGGCGAGCTTGCCGCGGCGCAGGATCGTGACGTCGTCGGCGAAGGCCATGACCTCGCGGAACTTGTGCGTGATCATCAGGGTGGTCAGCTCGCCCTTGACGACCATGTCGCGGAGCATGCCGAGCACCTCGTCGGCTTCCGCCGGAGTCAGCACCGAAGTCGGCTCGTCCAGGATCAGGAAGCGGCGCTTCAGGTAGAGCTGCTTGAGGATCTCGCACTTCTGCCGTTCGCCCGCGGAGATGTCGGAGACTTTTGCGCTGAGCGGGACCTTGAACGGCATGCGCGCGATAAAGGCCTCAAGCTCCTTCATCTCCTTCGGCCAGTTCACCACGGCCGGCACGTCGTCGCGCGCTAGCACCAGATTTTCGGCGACCGTCATCGCCGGCACCAGCGTGAAGTGCTGGTAGACCATGCCGAGGCCGAGGGCGTGGGCGTCCTTCGGATTGCCGATCGCCTGCTCGCGGCCCCCGACGAGGATGTCGCCCTCGGTGGCGTGATAGTAGCCCATAATGCATTTGACCAGGGTCGACTTGCCGGCGCCGTTCTCGCCGAGCAGCGCATGGAACGAACCCGGCCGCACCTTCAGCGCGACATTGTCCAGCGCCAGGAAATCGCCGAAACGCATGGTCATGGCGATGGCGTCGACGCCGAAGGCGCCCGACGGCGGCGGCGTTTCGCCGACGATCACGAAATCGCTCCGATGAAGGCGTCGGAGGTCGAGACCGCACCGAACACGCCGCCCTGCATCTTGATCATCTTCAGCGCGTGCTCGTGGTTGCTCTTGTCGGTGGCACCGCAGCAATCGTGCAGCAGTACGCATTCGAAGCCGCGGTCGTTGGCCTCGCGCATGGTGGTGTGAACGCAAACGTCGGTGGTGATCCCGGTGAGCACGATGTTCTCGATGCCGCGCACGCGCAGGATCAGCTCCAGGTCGGTGGCGCAGAACGAGCCCTTGCCAGGCTTGTCGATGATGGGTTCGCCGGGCAGCGGCGCGAGCTCCGGGATGATGTCCCAGCCGGGCTCGCCGCGCACCAGGATGCGGCCGCACGGGCCGGGATCGCCGATGCCGGCGCCGATCTGCCGGGAACGCCAGCGCTTGTTGGCGGGCAAATCCGAGAGATCGGGACGGTGGCCCTCGCGGGTATGGATGATGTGAAAGCCTTGGCCCCGCATTGCCGTCAGCAGTCTCTTGATCGGTTCGATCGGCGCCCGCGTCAGCGAGAGGTCGTAGCCCATCTTGTCGACATAGCCGCCGACGCCGCAGAAATCGGTCTGCATGTCGATGATGATGAGCGCGGTGTTGTCGGGGCGGAGATCGCCGTTATAGGGCCAGGCATAGGGCTCGGACTTGATGGTGCGCTCGGGCATGATTCGCTTCCTAGCGGGTGATCGACAATTCGGCCGGGGCTCCGGTCAGCGTGCGTTTCGGCGAGCAGGTGATGATCATGATCGCCAGCGTCAGGATGTAGGGGGCGGCGTTGAAGAGGTGGTAGCCGGAGGTGACGCCGACCGATTGCAGCGCCGGGCCCAGCGCCGCGGCGCCGCCAAAGGCAAGCGAGGCCCACAGGCACAGCAGGGGATCCCAGCGCGCGAAGATCACGAGCGCCACCGCCGTGATGCCCTGGCCGGAGGACAGGCCTTCGTTCCAGCTTCCGGGATAGAACAGCGACAGGAAGGAACCGCCGATGCCGGCAAGGAAGCCGCCGACCATTGTCGCGCGCAGGCGGATCAGCAGCACGGAGTAGCCCATCGCACGCGCGGCGTCCGAACTCTCGCCGGCGGTGCGGATCAGGAGGCCCCAACGGGTGGTCCGGAAGGCCCAGTAGAGAATTGGCGCGAGCGCGACGCCGATCAGGAAGAGTACGTTGACCCGTAGGGCCGCGCGCACCTGCGGAATGTCGCTCCACCAACCGAAATCGATTGCCGGCAGTCGAGGTGCCGTCGGCTCGATCAACGGTTTGCCGAGGTAGAAAGCTAGTCCGGTGCCGAACAACATCAGCGCGATGCCGACCGCGACGTCGTTGACGCGCGGCAACGAGCAGATGCCGGCATGCAGCGCGCCCAGAAGCGCACCGGTGATGCCGGCGGCGAGCACGCCCAGCCACGGCGATCCCGTGAGGTAGGAAATGCCGTAGGCGCTCATCGCGCCCATCACCAGCGTGCCTTCGAGGCCGAGATTGATGCGGCCGGAGCGCTCGGTGATGCATTCGCCCAGGCTCACGAACAGGAACGGGGTCGAGACGCGAATGGCGCCGCCGAGCACGGCGAGCGGGACGGTCCAGAGTCCGATCGAGCCGTCTGCCATCTCAGGACTTTCCTTTCAGAAACCCGATGCGGCCGTAGAGCGCGTCGCTGGCCAGCACGAAGACGAAGATGATGCCTTGCAGCACCAGCACGGATGCATCCGGCAATCCGAGGCGGCGCTGCAACAGCCCGCCGCTGGCGCTGATACCACCGAGCAGGATCGCGACCGGGATGATGGCGAGCGGATTTTGCCGCGCCAGGAAGGCGACGAGAATCCCTGTGAAGCCGTAGCCTGCGGCGAGATTGGCATTGGTGCGCCCCTGCACGGCGGCGACCTCGACCATGCCCGCAAGGCCCGCGGCGCTGCCGGCGAGGAAGCAGACGGTCAGGATCAGCTTGCTGACATTGAGGCCGACGATCTTCGCAGCGCGGATGTTGCCGCCGGCAACGCGCGCGGCGAAGCCGAACACGGTGTGATAGATCAGGATATAGGCGGCAATCGCGGCGATCAGGCCGAAGACGAGACCCCAATGCACGTCGGTGCCGGGAATCGATCCGATCATGTTGGTCGCACCGATCTCGCGAGTCGACGGCTTGTTAAGGCTGGCGGGGTCGCGCATTGCGCCTTCGACGAGATGGTTGAGGACCGCGAGCGCGATGTAAACGAGTAATAGGCTCGAGATCGTCTCGTTGACGCCGCGATATTGCCGCAGAGCGCCCGAGAGCATGACCCACAGGCCGCCGCCGATCACGCCGGCGATGACCATGGCGATCTGCACGACGAGCGGTGGCATGCCCTGAAGCACCAGTGCCGCGCTGGTTGCCGACAGCGCGCCGATCAGGAGTGCGCCTTCGCCGCCGATGATGACCATGCCGAGTTGGGCGGGCAGCGCCGTGCAGAGTGCGGTCAGGATCAGCGGTGCCGCGCGCGTCAGCGTGTTCTGCCATGAGAACCAGGTGCCGAACGCGCCGTAGTACATGTAGAAATAGAGGTCGAGCGGGCTCTTGCCGAACATCGCGACGAAGATGCCGAAGACCCCGAGCGCGCCGGCGAGCGCCGCGCCCGGGATCAGGACGTATTCGATCGCTCCGCCGTGGCGCTGGAGGAATCCCGGATCGGCGGCCGGGGCAACTGTCCCGACCGCTTCAACCAGATCTGCAGCTTCCGTCGTCACGAAGTCGCCCCGACCACGCCCTCCACGAGATAGTCCATCTTCTCGAGTTCGGGGTCCTTCTGGCCGCGATCGGTGCCGGCGGCGATCACCGTCTTGCCCTTGTTGTCGACCAGCCCTCCCTTGAAGATGGCGTAGCCGTCACCGGCCAAGAACTTGGCCTTGACGTCGTCGGCGTGCTTGCGCGCCTCGGCGGAGACCGCTTCGCCATAGGGCGAGGTCTTGACGATTTCTTCCTTGAGGCCGCCGCGATAGAAGTTCGGGATGCTCTCGCCGGCGGCGATCATCTTGACGAACTTGGGGTACAGCGCTTCCCAGTTCCACTCGGCTCCCGTGAGATACGCCTTCGGCGCGAGCGGCGACTGGTTGACGTGATAGCCGCACACCATGGCGCCCCGGCGCGCGGCGTTCTCGACCATGGTCTTCGGACCGTCGACATGGCAAGTGAGGACGTCGACGCCCTGGTCGATCAGGCTGTTGGTGGCCTCGGCTTCCTTGACCGGCATCGACCAGTCACCAGTGAAGATGACCTGCGTGGTGGCCTTGGGATTGGCAAGCCTCGCGCCGAGCGCGAAGGCGTTGATGTTGCGCAGCACTTGCGGGATCGGCTTGGCGGCGACGAAGCCGAGTTTGCCGCTCTTGGAGCTATAGCCGGCGACGATGCCCGAGATATACTGGGCTTCATCGATATAGCCGAAATAGCTGCCGGCGTTTTTCGGGTCCTTGTCGCTCCACAGGCCGCCGCAGTGCTCGAAGTGCAGCTTCGGGAATTTGTTGGCCATCTTGACCATGTGAGGATTGTAGTAGCCGAACGAGGTCGGGAAGAGCAGGGTGGCGCCGTCGAGATTGATCATGGACTCGATCGTCTTCTCGACCGCGTCGGTCTCCGGCACCTTCTCTTCTTCCACGACCTTGAGGCCGGGAATCTTCTTCAGCGCCGCCGCGCCCTGGGCATGCGCCTGGTTGTAGCCATAGTCGTCGCGCGAGCCGACGTAGATGAATCCGATGGTGGTCTCGGCCGCGAAAGCCGGACGAATGCCCGTCGCCGCACCGAGGGTGAGGGCCGCACCGCCCTGCAACAAATGACGTCGTGAGATCCTGCCAAATTCCATTGCTTGCTCCCCTTGGCGGATGCACCGCCTCATCTCGCGCTGCGCCGGTCTGGCGGAGCCCGGGATCAATTGTCGCAAGCTTCGTGCCAGAGGTTACCGAGAGAGAATCTTTGATTAAGACATTGAAATTAATTAGGGATTTTCGACAACTCGAGCCTGATCAGGAAAGCAGCAGATGAAATTATAGGCAATATTTTATAGTTGTATGCAATGGAGTTAAGCAGTCTTGACGGGCTTGGACATGTGCATGACGAGGGCCGGGTGGTCTGCCAGCGACCGCATTCATGCTAACCACGCGCTGATTGGAACGATGCGGCAGCGTGATTTCGCTGGCACCGAACTTGAATCGATTGTCGCCAGGACCGTCCTCGCCGCGGTCCCAAGAGATGGAAAGCCCGCCGAGATGGCTGTTGGTAATGCGGTTCAGAATGGTTCGCTCGGCGAAGAGATCGTGCGAGGGATCAATGAGCTCGCGGCGATCTCGGAAGAAGGCGACAAGCTCACCCGCATCTATCTGACCAGCGAGCTGCGCAAGGCGGCGGACCTCATCCTGAGCTGGATGCGCGACGCCGGCATGAGTGCGCGTCTCGACGCGATCGGCAATGTCTGCGGGCGCTACGAAGGCGAGCAGCCGGGCGCGCCTTGCCTGATGCTCGGCTCGCACTACGACACCGTACGCGATGCCGGGAAATGGGACGGGCCGTTGGGCGTGATCACGGCGATCGCCTGCGTCGCCGATCTCAACCGCCGCGGCAAGCGCCTCCCGTTCGCGATCGAAATCGTCGGTTTTGCTGATGAGGAAGGGGTGCGCTTTGCCTCGACCTTGCTCGGCAGCCGCGCGGTCGCCGGCACCTTTGACGAGAGCGTCCTCAACACACGCGACAGCGATGGCGTGTCCATGCGCGATGCGCTGGTGCAGTTCGGGCTCGATCCCGATCATATCGGCGCGGCCGCTCGGGCCCGCCGCGAGCTGCTTGCCTATCTCGAGCTGCACATCGAGCAAGGTCCTGTGCTGGAAGCACAAAACCTGCCCGTCGGAGTGGTCACCGCGATTGCGGGCGCGACACGGCTTGCCGCGCGGCTGACCGGCATGGCGGGGCACGCAGGCACGGTGCCGATGGCGCTTCGGCGCGATGCGTTGGCGGGCGCGGCGGAATGCATCGGCGCGATCGAGCAGTTTTGCCGCACCGACGAGGGTGGGCTGGTCGGCACCGTCGGCTACATCCAGGCGAGGCCCGGCGCGACCAACGTCATTCCAGGCGAGGTGTCGTTCACCATCGATATGCGGGCGCCGACCGACATGCACCGCAAGCGCGCGGTCGCCGATGTCGTCAGGCAGATCGAAGCCATCGCAAAGCGCCGTCAACTGTCGCTTCAGCTCGACGTCACCCACGAGAACCGCACCGCGCCCTGCGCGCCCTGGCTCAAGGAGCAGATCGCGCAGGCGATCAAGGCGGAGGGTTTTTCCGTGTTCGAGCTGCCGAGCGGGGCCGGGCATGACGGCATGGCCATGATCGACATTGCCGACGTCGGCATGATCTTCGTCCGTTGTCGCGGCGGGATCAGCCATCACCCCGACGAGCATGTCGAGCTCGCCGATGCCGACGCCGGCGCGCGGGTCTTGCTGCGGCTGATCGAGAATTTTCGGCCGCGGGAGGGCTAAACTGAACCCGCAAGTCACGGGATAGAGACACGAATCAGACAGGTCTAGAGCCGCGACGGTCTCCCGCCGAACCACGAGACACCATTCGACGGCGCCTATGAACAACGGCATCTCTTCTCCGTCCCATCGCGGAAACCGGTTTTACCAGGGCCTGACGGCGACCTTCGTTGCCAACGCGCTTCAGGCGGTGAACTTTCTCGGTGATCGATTCCTGAGGAAGTCGCATCATCCGTTCACGGCCATCGAGGACCTCTATCGGCACTCGATGGACAGCGCCTTTTCGTTGACCGAGTCCTTTCTCGTCACCGGCGCGCCGCACGCCTCTGCGTACTATCCGCGCGACTTTGCCTGGTTCTATCCCGACATCCTCGATCCCAACACCATCGTGGATTCGCAGGATGCGGTGCGCCGGGCTCGTCTGCTTGAAAAGAGCGTCCGCCTGCTGCTGGAAGCGGTTCGCGCCAACGTCGTCACGACGACCATCGTCCCGGCTGGGCGCGCCCGGTATCTCGGCGTGAACTACTTCTCGCGCCCCTCGGATACGCTGCTCGGCATTCTGGCCGGCCTGCGGCAGATGATCTCTGCCGAGGAGAGAGCGTCATCCTATCTGGCGATGTCGCAATGCGCGCATGCCGGCCGCCTGCTGCTGGCCGAATATTGCGGTGATCTGAAGCGCGCGATCCTCCAACTCGCAAGCGAGCTCGAACCGTTCAATGATGATGGCTCCACCTATTTGCTGTGCGACGCCAGTGCTCCGCGCTCCGCGGCAACCGACACGCGCGCGGAGCGCAGGCGTTTCGTCACCAATGCCTGCGTCCACACGACGTTCGTGTGGGGCGTGCAGCTCGGAATCGTCGACGAGAACGAGCTGAAGCGGCGGCTCGGACGCGACCTGGCGCAGCACAAGAGGGACCTGCTCCACCTGTTCGGCAAGGGCGGCTATATCAGGCATTCTCTTGATGGTCCCACGGGCTCGCCGGCGTCCTCGGTCGCGCTGGATTTCGTCAGTGTGCATCGCGGCTTCTGGGATATGAGCGAGCCGGCCGAGCGCGCGCTGTTCGCAGCCACGGCGGATCTGATCGTCGCGGAGCCGCGCTTTCGCATCCCCGGCACATTCCACTTCCTGGTATCCGCGGATAATCCGCGGAACAAGATGATCCACAAGATCGCGGCTCCCGCCTACCAGGGACGGTCCTCCTGGCCGACGTTCAACGTCGAGTTCGCGGATCGCATGCTGGACTATGACGAATTTTCGGGGAGCGATACCTACCGCGCCTGCGCGCAAGGAATATTGAAGGACATCCGCACCGCGACCGAAGTCCACGGCGGCTATCAGGAACTGATCTCGGAGCAGGGCCTGAAATATCGCACCTGGGCCTACAAGGGCGCCGTGGCCCACTCCTGGTTTCCGCGTTTCCTCTCTGTCTGGAGGAGGGCGCATGGAACGCCGCTCCTCCAGTGGAATGACTGAACGGCGGTCATTACCCCGCCGTTACGTCCACGAGCTCGCCGCCGTCGAGGACCTTCGCCGCCTTGGCGCGGTCGAGGTCGCCTTCCCAGGCGGCCACCACCACGGTCGCAACGCAATTGCCAGTGAGGTTGCCGACCGCGCGTGCCATGCCGATGAACCAGTCGACCGACAAGACCAGCACGAGGCCGATCGCAGGGATGCTGGGCACCGCGTTCAGCGTCGCCGCCAGAATCACGATCGCGGAGCCCGGTACGCCATGCGCGCCCTTCGAGGTGATCAGGGATACGCCGAGCACCAGCAGGAGGTCGCCGAAGGAGAGCGGCGTGTTGGTCGCCTGCGCGATGAAGACGACTGCGAGCGTGAGATAGATCGAGAAGGCGTCGAGGTTGAAGGAATATCCGGTCGGAATGACAAGGCCGACGACGGAATCCTTCACGCCCATCCGCTCCAGCTTCTTCATGATCTGCGGCAGCACGGCGTCCGACGAGGCGGTCGCGAGCACAATGGTCAACTCCTCGCGCAGGTAGGCGAGGAATTTGAGGATGTTGATGCCGGCAAGCGCCATGACGCCGCCGAGCACGCCCAGCACGAAGATGCCGACCGAGACGTAGAACAGCGCCACCAGTGAGACGAGCTGCTTGAGCGAGCCGACGCCGTATTTGCCGACGGTGTAGGCGACTGCGCCGAGAACGCCAAGTGGAGCGACGCGGACGATAAGCCCCATGACGCGGAACAGCACGGTCGAGGCGGCATCGATCATCGACGTCACGAGCTTGCCTTTCTCACCGCCGACCAGTGCGAGTCCTACGCCGAACAGCACGGCGAAGAACAGCACCTGGAGCACGTCGTTGCGCGACAAGGCGTCGAAGGAGGTGGTCGGGATCACGTTGAGCAGGAAGGAGCCGATGCCGCCGCCCTGAAGCTTGTGGGCGTTGTCGGCATAGGTATTGAGCGCCTTGGCGTCCAGCGTCGAGGGGTCGATGTTCATGCCGTGGCCGGGGCCGAAAGTGTAGGCCAGGATGAGACCGACAACGAGCGCGACTGTGGTCATCACCTCGAAATAAACCAGCGCTTTGACGCCGACCCGCCCGACCTTCTTGAGGTCGCCCGCACCGGCAATGCCGTGCACGACGACGCAGAACACGATCGGCGCCACGATCATCGAAATCAGCTTCAGGAAGGCGTCGCTGAGAATCTTGAGGGAAATGGCAAAATCCGGCGCGGCCACCCCTAGAATGATGCCGAGGATCAGCGCGGCCAGGACCTGAACGAATAGCGATGTGTAGAGCGGCTTTGGCTCGGCGGCCGGGGCCGCGGCAATGGTCGACATGGTGACTCCCCCGTTTTTACGACGTCTCGATCGTCGAAAGGAGCAACTGGCGTGCCAGATTGTCGCGGTTTTCGCTGAGGAGGAGGTCTATTTGGTCGCTTTTTGCGGTGCGACTGGGCATCCGCATCGGCACCGGGAGACCGTTCGAGGTGTCATCGGTCAGGTGGACAGGCGATTTTGCGGTCGTATTGTCATGTTCCGCGCGCGGGTGGCCGCGTCACGCCGCCAGATCCAGCAGCCGACACGATCCGCGTACCAGCACCTTGCGTCCACTCGACGTCATGACCGGAACGCCGTCGCAGACGGCGACAAGACCGAGCTTGACGAGGCTCTCGATGAGATAGGCCTTCGCAAGGCGACCGTTCGACACCGGGTTGCGGAGCGCCTTCAGAACCTCCCACTGGTCCGGCGAAAGATCGAAGTCGATGTCGTTGCTCATGTTGCCTCAAGCCGTAGTGCCGTTCGTGCGCCTCTGTTAGAGGCGCTGCATGAAGACCGTGCGACGACAATGAGTCGGGAATTCGGTGAGGTGTTTAGAACTCCTCTTCACAAATTGCTGCACGCCATTGCGCCACAAGCGTTAAGACCGCTCGATCACGAGGACCGTCCGGAGCCTCGATCACATATTGATGATGTGGGCTTCATGTTGGTCGGCAAACTACCGCACTGCACAGGAAGCGCTGCTGTCCCATTCTGCGTCGCAATATGCACAGAAATCATGAGACGAAGGGTTCGGGATTCTGTTACGCTGGTTCACGGAGAATGGCTTCACACGGCAGGAGTGGAGTGCATGAACAGACTGGTCGAAATTCGTAGTCAGGAATCCCTGTGCCGGGAGCGCGCCGCGCTTGATTTCCAGCGCCGGGTTTTCTGGCTTGCGCAAGCTCAGGAATGGGAGCAGCGCGCGCTTGACGAGATCGCCTATCATTTCCGGGAGTGCAATGTGGCTCAGACGGAGCTGATGCGAAACTGACGTCGGCTTGGGTAAGGCCTACTGATAAGTCGCCACAATATCGGACACCGCGCGCTCGAGCTGCTGCGCGGTGGCGCACTGGCGCACCACGCTGCAGAAGGTCGCATAGCGCGGCATCTCGGAATCGCCAAAGCCCCAGGCGAGACGTCCTTCGGGATTGAGCCACACCAGTCGCTTCGAGCGCTCGGAGATGCGGCGCAGAATGTCGGCGCGCGGATCGAGATTGTTGCTGCGGGCATCGCCCAGCACGATCACCGTGGTCTGCGGCGTCAGCGTGCTCATAAATTCCTTGTCGAAATCGGCCAGCGAAGAGCCGTAGTCCGAGGAGCCGAAGCCGACCTTGGACATGATCTCGGCCATCGCCTCTTCCGGCGGTTTCGATTCCAGGACGTCGCTGACTTCGATCAGATGCGAGGAGAACGCGAAGGAATGGACGTCGTCGACCACCTCGTGCAGCGAGTGGATCAGGAGCAGGAAGAAATCCGAGACCTGCGCGACCGAGCCCGAGACGTCGCAGAGCGCCACGATCTTCGGCCGGTCGCGATGCTTGCGCTTCCAGGCCGTGAGAAAGGGGATGCCGCCCCAGGCAGCGTTGCGGCGCAGCGTGCGGCGGACGTCGAGATGACCGCGCCGCTGGCGCTTGCGTGGTTTCGAATAGCGCTCGCGAAGGCGCCGCGCGATCTGGCGGATGAGAGTGCGCATTTCCGCGACGTGGCGCCGCTCGATGCGGGCAAGCGGCGCGTTGCGCAGAATCTCGTTGCGGAGGTTTTCAGCCTCCTCGCGGGCATAGAGCGCAAGCCCCTGCGCGACGGTGTCGCGAACGGCTTCGCGCAAGGCATCGAGCGCGGCGCGAAGCCGCTCGGCCAGTGCCGGATTGGTCGCGGTCAGCTCGTCGAGATCGTCGCGTAGCCGCTGGAGCCCCATGGCGTCGAGGATGCGGCTGGAAAATATGCCTCGCTGGGTGGAGTAGCGGATGTCGGACAGGGAGGCCGCACCTGAGGCGCTGGCGATCGCGGCGGTGATCGCATTGCGATCCTGCGACAGCAGCATCTGCGCGAGGGGGCCCAATTCTGCGGGAGGAGAACCGCCGCTCGCATCGCTGGCCTCGCCGGACGATGGAGATTGATCCGCGTCCTCCGAAACATCGTTGCTGTTGGCTTCAGATTGTTCCTGCCGCGGCTCCGGTTGACTGAAGAACAGATCGAAGCAGTCACCGAGCGCGAGCTTTTCGTCCTGCGACTTGGCGAGCGTCAACAGGAGCGCATCGCGCAGGATGGTCCGGTCGGAAACGCCGACCTGCGCGACCGCGCGCATCGCGTCGATGCTTTCGGCAGGCGAGACATGGACGCCGGCGCCCCGTGCCGCACGGAAGAAACGATGAATATTCTCGCGCATCGGCGTCAACCGAAGACGTTGGATCGTGCTGCCTTGGCAATGAAGGTCGTGATCTGAGGCTGAGCCGCCTCGATGTCGGCCTCGTATTTCAGGAGCACGTTGAGCGTGTCCTTGACGATCTCGGTGTCGAGCTCCGAGGCCTGCAAGAGCACCAGCACGCGCGCCCAGTCGATGGTCTCGCTGACCGAAGGCAGCTTCTTCAGGTCGAGCGAGCGGATTTCGTGGATGAAGCCGACCATCTGCCGCCGCAGCGTCTGCGAAATGTTGGGGACGCGGCTCTCGACGATGCGCTCCTCGAGCCGCTGCTCGGGGAAGCCGATGTGTAGATGCAGGCAGCGCCGTTTCAGGGCGTCGCCGAGATCGCGCTCGCTGTTCGAGGTGAGGATCACCGTTGGCGGCGTGATCGCGGAGACGGTGCCGAGTTCGGGAATCGTGACCTGGAAGTCGGAGAGAATTTCCAGCAGCAGCGATTCGAATTCCGCATCCGACTTGTCGATCTCGTCGATCAGGAGCACGCAGCCGCCCGGTTGCTCCAGAGCTTGCAGCAGCGGCCGCGGCTCGACGAACTCCTTGGAGAAGAACACGTCACCGAAATCGTGGAGCTGATTAAGTGCAGCGTGCAAAGTCTGCGCGCCGCCCAGGACTTCGCCGAGCTTGTCCTTGAGGATCTGCGTGTAGAGAAGCTGCTTGGCGTATTTCCATTCATAGAGCGCCTTGGCCTCGTCGAGGCCTTCATAGCATTGCAGGCGGATCATCTTCAGGCCGCGCCAGGCCGCGATCGCCTTGGCAAGCTCGGTCTTCCCGACGCCCGCGGGGCCTTCGACCAGGATCGGCTTCTCGATCTGTTGGGACAAATAGACAGCGGTCGCGATCTGCCGGCTCGCGATGTAGCCTTGCGCGGCGAGGCCGCTCTCCACTGCCTCGATCGCTGTCGAGGGCTTCTGTTCAGCCACGAAAAGGCGCTCCCAAAGGTCTTGATCGAGGCTTGTTCTGCCTGCGTTCACGGCAAAGAACAAGCCTCGTTTGGGAGAGGCCAGACCCGCGCCAATGGGCGTTTTTTTCCGCTCAACGCAAATAGTCGGGCGGCTACTGGCCGCGCGATCAGTGCCGCAGCAACTCCGGCTTGCGGATCGTCTGTCTGACCTCGGCGCCGCAATCGGCGCATTCATAGACGAAGTCGATCTTGGCAAGACTCCAATGCGGTTCGACCTCGCGCACATACATTGGAAGGAACCCCATGCAAGCAGGGCAAATCACAGGCGCGATCTCGATATCCTGATGATGCTGTACATAAGCTGGCATCTCGGCTCTCCTTCGCAGACGACCTCCAAACCCGCGCGAAGGCTACTGCCGGCTGGCGCAAGGCCGACATCAACTCTTTCGAACAGAGGCGGAACGGCGGAGGTTTGTCGTTCGCTGTGACATTCTTGTTACGTCTCTGTACTGTGACGGGCGGACCAAATACCTATTTCAAAGCCCGATCCGGTATTCGGACTTCGTCCTCAACGATAAGGGAGCAACGCCCATGACGCATGCCATTCGCTTTCACAAGACTGGTGGGCCGGAAGTGCTGGTTTGGGAGGAGGTCAGTGTCGGCAAGCCCGGACCGGGCGAGGCACGAATCCGCCATACCGCCGTCGGTCTCAACTTCGTCGACATCTACAACCGTTCGGGCCTTTACCCGGTGCAACTGCCGAGCGGGCTTGGCAGCGAGGCCGCTGGTGTCGTTGAGGAGGTCGGGGCCGGTGTTACCGATCTGAAGCCGGGCGATCGCATCGCCTACGGCGCCTCGCCGCTCGGCGCCTATTCCGAGGCGCGGCTGATCCCGGCCGACCGACTGCTGAAGTTGCCCGACGGTGTCGACGACAAGACCGCGGCGGCGATGATGCTGAAGGGACTCACCACGCAATATCTGATCCGGCAGACTTATCGCGTGAAGGCCGGGGATACCATCCTGCTCCATGCGGCCGCCGGTGGCGTCGGCCTAATTCTCTCCCAGTGGGCCAAGCATCTCGGCGCGACCGTGATCGGCACGGTCAGCAACGACGAGAAGGCCAAGCTCGCCAAAGCGCATGGCTGCGACCATGTCATCATCTATAGCCGCGAGGATTTCGTGAAGCGCGTGGACGAGATCACGGGCGGCAAGAAGGTGCCGGTGGTCTACGATTCCGTCGGCAAGGATACGTTCCTGAAGTCGCTCGACTGCCTCGCGCCGCTCGGCGTCGCAGCGCTGTTCGGTGCGTCCTCCGGCGCCGTCGAGCCGCTCAATCTCGGTTTGCTCGCGCAGAAGGGCTCGCTCTACGTCACCCGCCCGACGCTGTTCACCTACGCCGCCAAGCGTGAGAGCCTGGTCGCGATGGCAGGCGAGTTGTTCGACGTCGTCAAATCCGGCGCGGTCAAGATCGAGGTGCACCAGACCTATCCACTGAAGGACGCCGCCAAGGCCCATGCCGATCTCGCCGCGCGCAAGACCACGGGATCGACCGTCCTCACGGTGTGATCTCCGAACGGGGCGTGGTGGGCTGGCAGAGCGTTTTCGAGCGAAGTGGATTCCGGTTCGCGTCAAGAAAGCGTGTCAAAATAACAATCTAGGGTCCGATCCGATTCGATCGGACCGGAAAAGGCCGACCCTGGGGTCTACGTCACGTCCGCTCGTGCTTGCGCAGATCGCGGGCGTGATCGAGGCGGAGAGCCTGGAGGTCGACTTCTTCGGGCGGGATCCGGGGCAGGGCAGCCTCAACGAGGATCGCCTCGGTCACGTCTTCAACCGAATTCTCCACGATTTCCTGGATGAACGAGATATTTCGATATTCACCTGAGGCGACGCGCGAAATGACCTCGCGCCTGGTGATTTCAGGGTCGACGACCGCCTCGCGGCCGCGGCGCCCATAGTCGATCATCACGACGAAATACTGCATGCAACGGTCCTGCCGTGCCCCATGTCGAGCACGGCAGAGTATTTCCGGAAAACGGAATCAAGTCAAGGCTAATTTCGTAAAAACGGAAATTACAGCCTATTTGCTCCTCTTGCGAGGGCGCGCCGACTTGGCGCGCAGCCGCTCCAGCTGGCCCTTGGGCATGGACAGGCAGATCTCGCCGACCCACTCCAGTTTCACGCCGACGATCTGCTTGGCATTGAAGCTGGTGAGATTGACGACGGAGGGGGATTTGCCCCGCTCGATGGTCTTCAGATAGCGCTCGCCGGTCTTGAGCCGGACCACGGCCTCCTCGCCGTAGAAGCTCGACAGGGGATGGCGCTGGTCCTTGTAGACCACGATGACGTCGCCGCTCTCGTATTTGGGCAGCATCGAATCGCCCACGATCTCGAATGCGATGGTCTCCTCCATGATCGGAAAGGGCAGCGCGATGTCGCCGAGGCCTTCCGGGGGAACTTGCTCATAATCCGGCTCGATCACGGCACCGGCGCCGACGCGGCCCATGATCGGCGCGAGATTGAGCTCGAGATACTCCATGATCGGGATGATTTCCGAAGCCTTCACCAGGCGTTCGCCGCCGAGGATCTCCGAGACCGCGCCGGGCCGTACGCCCATGGCAGCCGCCAGGCCGCCCTTGCTCTTGCCTGTCTTTTCCAGGCCCCGTTCGATCATTGCAGCGTCCAACATGGTGATTCCCTCGATTGTCCATCGTCCGTCTCTTGTAATCCGAAATTCGGAATTGATGCAATTATGAATATCAGAATTACCGCTTGACTTCGACTTCGGAATACCGGAATGTAAGCTCCGCCTCGCGATCGTGCGATCGGAGGAGGCGCATCACAGGACAGCAGCATGGAACCGGGCCATTGGTCGTCGGAGCACTCCGACGCGCTTCGCGACTATTTTCTCAAGGGAATGTCTTATGCTGAGATCGGAAGACGGATTAACGCAAGGTTTGGAACGGCTTACACGCGCAACGCGGTGGTCGGCCGCGCCAAGCGGCTCGGGCTGGTCGTGCAGATACGGACGACGAGCCCGTCGATCGTCCCGGCGCTGCCGTCTGGAGCCTGTCTTGTCCTGCCGCACCGTCCTACGGTGCTGACCCTGCCGCCGAAATCCGCGATGAAGCCTGCCGCGCCGGTCAAATTGCGCTGCGTCGGCGTCCAGCCGCGCCTGGTCCCATTGGTCGAACTCGCGGGCGAGGACTGTCGCTATCCCTATGGCGGCGACAAGGACGGGGAGGAGATCACCTTCTGCGGCCATCCGCGTGAGCCGGGCTCGAGCTATTGCGCGCCGCATGCGCGCCTGACGCGTCGCGCCGGAGCTGGATCCGCCCGCGTCGCCGGCCCCGTCGTGCTGCGGCTGGTCTCTGCCGCCTGACCTGACGACCGCCCGTTCAATCGTCAATTTCGCAAGGAGTACCCAAGTGGCACGTGTCCGACGCAACAGGTCCATTAAATTGGCGAATGTCTACGACCGACGCTCTCGTGAGATACCGTTCAATGCGGAGGTGGCGGAAGTCGAGGTGGACAATCCGCTGGCGCTCGACCCCGGCGAGAAGATCATGGCCGTGCGGTCGATCCGCAGCGATCCGCTCGGCCGGCTGCACGCGCACCATCAGATCGACGAGGCGCAGTATCGCGGCGGGCGCGCCTTCCAAAACGATTGGGAGAGGGCCGAGCGTGGCCCTCAGGCGATGGACCCGACCCGCGAATATGTCGATGGCGCGCGCACGCGCGAGCCGGTTACCGAGAGCCAACGTCAGGCGGTGCTGCGGCTGAACCGGATCGAGCGCGAACTCGGCACTGACGGTGCCGCGCTAGTGCACGACGTGTTGGTGCTGGGCCTCACCATGGACGAGATCGGCCAGCGTCGCGCCGTTCGTACGCAACGCTGGACCGACTATTTTTCCCGACGTTTTCGTGAATGCCTGGACCGGTTGGCATTGATCTACGGCTTTGCGACGGAAACGGGGACACGGCGTGCAGGGCAGCGCAGATGACAAGGGCGCGCCCGCGACCTCGGTCGCGGGCGCGCCGGTCTGCTGCTTAGGGATGCGGTAGGATCTGGTAGGTCGTGGTATACGGCTCGACCCGGAGCGACGCGTTGGCCAAGAGCCCGATTCTGGCGGTCGGCGCTTGCTGCAATTCGCCGTTCGGACCGCGATGCACGTTGTATTGCCAGACGGTGAGATCGCCCTTCTGTGCCAGAGCATGTGCAACGGCACTGGCATCATTGCCGCCGAGCGCCTGAAGCTCCTCCGTCGATAATCCGACGACGATTTCGTCCTTGATGGTGACGATCTTGAACAGGTTCATCCTGGTCTCCTGCGCCCATGCGCCTTGTATCGAGAAGGTGAGAAGCGCGACTGCGGCGCCCTTGATGAGATCGCAGCGAGAAAGCATGCCGTCGTCCTTTGGTTCTGGGGCGCCCGAATCGATCAATGCACGGCCATGGCGCCCGTGATCTGCGTGACTGTTTCGCCACCGCTTTGTCGTTTGCTCCTCAAAAACGGTTCACGGCCAGAAACAAATGCAGCCCGATGGATTCTGATGCGAGGAGGCGAGTCCAAGTCCAAGAGCTCGAGCGGATGGGTTTAGATGAAATCCAAACGCCATAGTCTGTCTCTTGGTCCAGAAGGCCGCGCTGTGGCTGGCGATCCAGGGCGCGAGATCCACGTTTATTTCGTCGACGATACAACCGCCTACGCCGGACTCAACAATTACGTGTATATGCTGAAGGAGCACTCGGTCGCGTCCACCAATGTCCATTCACATCCGAAACAAGACGAAACAAAGCGTCGATTGATGGCGATCGAGGCTGCATGCCTGATCGATGACGCTTCTTGACGCAGGTGGGTGACGGCTGGCCATATTCCTGTTATCCGGAATTGCCGTGGCGCGATGCAGACGAAGCATCGCTGCGCCAACCGTTGGACTTGCCGGGGGGGTTGTTTCTTGACATAGTTGCAACCAGCTCAGGTGTGCCCACTTGCACATGTAGTTCGGCGTGCGAATACACCCGGCTTCCCCACGGCCGAAAGCGCGCCGTCGCCAGAGCATCCGGTTGTGGCGTTCGGTTCTTAGTTGGGACCTCGATGTTGGATCACGAAGTCCGATGCTTGTCATAGGTGCGAGATGAAGAACCTCAATTTCGCAGCTGAGCTGCACCTCAAGCTCGGCGCGCCTGCAAGCGGTACTGTCGAAAGCCTGCGCCTGCTCCGCGCCTTTCTGAAACTCGCGCCCCGGCAGCGTTTCGAGGTCATCAAGCTCGTCGAAGACCTCGCCACCGAAGAATCCCTTCCCGAACACCCCCTGTCCTGAGCCGACCTGCGCGCCCGCCTTCCGTTTTCCTGCCAGAGCCGGCCGCCGGGCGACGTCTTCCCCGGGGCTGGAGGCTGGCAGGCGATCCGGCAAGTGTGGTATTCAGTTCTGAAAACGGGAGGAGTGCGACCATGATCGAACCGAAGCTCGAAGTTCCGGCCGAATTGCGCGACCTGGCCGAGAAGACGATTGACCAGGCGGAAAAAGCATTCGGCATGTTTTTCGAAGCCGCCACCAAATCGATGACGACCGTTCCGGGCGCGGGGACGGACGTGTCGAAGCAGGCGCTCGCATTCACCGAGCAGAACATGAAGTCGGCATTCGAGCATGCTCGCAAGCTCGTCCATGCGACCGACCTTCAGGAGGCGATGCGAATCCAATCGGATTTCCTGCGCAGCCAGTTCACCAATGCCGGAGACCACATGCGCCAGATGACCGGCAGTCTCATGCAACCGGGGAAGGGCAAGTCCTGATACTCGGTGTGTTCACGGCGCGTCCACAGATTGGGACTTGCACGGCGTGAGTATCCGCACTGGTAGCGGTCCATGATGGGCCGTCGAATGGACCTCATTCGCCGCCCATCATCCTTTCTGCTGATCCCTGCCGGTTCTCAGGCAGGGATTTGCATTTGTCGCGGGCGCCTTGAGCGATCGGCCGCTCTGCTAACGGAGCGATGCGATGTAGGCCGCTATGTCGCCGGCTTCGCTCCGGCTCAAGGGAAAATTCGGCATCTTCGGGTGCGGGTCCAGCAGGAAGAAGGCGAGCCTTTCCGAACTGAAGTCGGGCCTGCGCGCAACGGACGCGAAAGAGGGGACGTCGGCGCTCGCCCGGGTCTGGCCGTTCGCCACGACATGGCAGCTGGCGCACCAGCGGCTCGCAAGGTCGGCGCCGTGATCGGCATCGGCGGCGAGAGCGGACGACGTGCCCACGCTCGAGGCCACTGCAAGCAGCAGGCAGATTCGTCTCAAATGCCGGTGCATAGGGCAACCCTGTGTGTTGGCTCGCGACGCCGTCCTCAACCGCAACACGAACCCGGAAACTGCGAGAGGTCGATGCGGGCGATGATCGACCGCAGCAGCTTGCGGGCCGAACGATAGAAATGCCGGGCGAATCTCGGCGTCCTTGCGGCGGGCAAGCCAAAGCTTGTCGTAGCGAGTCTTTTCGTATCAAGGCTTTCGATGGAGTGCGACACGTGCCTCTCCGAGATGGCGAGGCTCTTTCTAGCGCGGTCAGCTCGCGGCAGCCTTGATCTGCCGCAAAGGGGACGGACTAATAGTCGCCGGGGTTCATGATCATCGGGCTTCGTGTATCAGCCGGGGCGAGCGCGCTGCTGGCGCTGTCGCGCAGGAAGCGGTCGAGTGTCGCCTGGATCTTCTCCTTGACCGCATCGGGACCGCGATCGCTCATCTCGGTGTGCTGTGCGCCAGTGTGGACAATGTCGATGCCGCGCGCCTTGGCCTCTTCCGGCGTCGGCAGCACGCCGGGATCGGTTACGAAATGCGGATCCTTCGAGCGGAACGACAGGATCTTCATGTTGTCGCTAAGCACGAAAGGTACCCGCAGATTGTCGAGCGTGATCACTTTCGACACCAGCTCCGGGTGCTGGTGGGCGACATACATCGAAACGTCGCCACCGTTAGAATGCCCGACGAGCGTGATGTGGTCGTAGTCGGCGTTCTCCTGCCGCCGCTTCAACTCGCCCAAGGTGAAGAGGATGTTGGCCTCGCAGCGGATATAGACCTCGCGCCGGCCGACATATTGCTGGCCGGCCTTGGTCATCAGCGGCGGATCGCTCGGCAGATCCTGCTGGATGCTGGCGACGAGATAACCGCGTGCGGCGAGCACGTTGGCAAGGAAGGAATATTCGGTGGCCTTGACGGTATTGCCGTTGCTGATGATGGCGAGCGGGAGCTTCCAGAGGCCGAGATTGGCCTTGGTCTCGTAATCGCGCCGTACGGCGATTTCGACCGCAATCGGCCGCTGGCGCGCCGCGTCGAACAGGGTCAAAACCTCGTGGCGGATCGCGAACCGGCTGACGACGAAGTACTGGCCGACGCCGAGGACGCAGAGAAACGCCAGAACAGCAAAAACCTTTTTCATGGTTCCGTCTCAAATCACTTTTGACTGAACATGGCGATTGGGAACTCCCGGATCGAGCGATCGTGAGCAGGTTACGGGATTAAATTTAGGCAAGTCTGTGAGCCGCGCCCCAAAAGAGCCGCATGCCCGGGGCCATCGCGCGAAGGACAAGGGGTTTACAGACAGCCGCCCTTGCCGCGTTCGGGGCAGAGCCGCAGCGCGCTTGACAGAGTAAACAGGAAGCGGGGGCTGCGGCGGTCGTTGTCGGGCGCCCGGTAGCTCAGGGGGACGGCCACGCCGAGATCGGCCTGGAAATCGTCCGGCAGGAAGAACCGCACGCCAGCTCCGGCCGAGGTTAGCGACAGGCCGTCGTTCAGGCGGTAACCGTCGTTCCAGACGGCGCCGGCGTCGCCGAAGGCATAGAGCTGATAGCCGGTCCAGTAGCGGTAGTTGAGTTTCTGGTCGAAGCGCAGTTCGAGAGAGCCGGCAAGACCGTTGTCCCCGCTGATCTCTGCTGCGCCATAGCCGCGCCCGAAGGCAGCGCCACCGAGATAGAATTGCTGCGAGGTGAACAGCGGCCGTGACGCGGTCTGGCTCGCAGCGGAAAGCTTGAGCGACCAGACCTCGTTGAGCGTCTGGTAGCGCGTGAACCAGAGGTTCAGCACCGAGAAGTTCGATGACGCGCCATCGCGCGACAAAAGATCGTCGTCGAAATGCGAGGCACCGAAGATGTCGAGGCCCTGGCGGTAAGTCAGCGTCGCGAAATTCGTGCCGCCGAAATGGTCCTGAAGCCGGTAGTCGGCGGTCAGGCTCACGGTCCTGATGTGGTCATTGTACCAGGGGCCATAAAGGTCATGCTCGGACACGTTGCTGAACATCGTCGCCGCGGTGAGGGTCAGCGAGGACAATTGCGACTGCAATGGGACGATGCTGGCACGCAGCTCGAACGCCTCGGTCGTGGTGATGTCGCTGTCGAGGCGGCGGGCATCACCCGGTCTGACCGCGCTGTACAGGACGGACCCGCCGAGACGCACGCCGTCGACACCGACGGGCGCATCGTAGGACAGCCGTGCGAAGCCGAGCTGGCGGGGATCGTTGGCGATGGTCGACAGATTGACCGCCAGCGTGTCGCCGGGCGTGAGATAGGAGTTGAACGCGCCGGTCGCGTAGGTCTGCCACGGACCAACTGATGATGAGCCGAGATTGTCCAGACCGAATGAGGAGAAGACGTGCCAGGTCTTCAAATAGACGATGAGGCGGAATCGGCCGGTTGCAGTGCCGATTTCCTCCAGTGCGGTATCGGTGATCCGGACGCCAGGTCTGCCGTTGACGAGAAAGAGCTGACGTTCCAGCGTTGCCAGGCGCGACGGTTGCTCGGCCAGAACCGGCCCAAGCATCGGTCGCACGCCGAACTGCTCGGCGCCGTCGCCTTTCAGCTCGGCCTGCACGATAGCGCCTTCGACCACCCGGATTCGGAGCAGACCGTCGGCAATATCCTGCGGCGGCACGATCGCACGGCTCAAGTGAAAACCATCGGCACGGTAGAGATCGCTGATCGCGCCGGCGATCGCGGCGAGATCGGCCTGCGAAACCTTCTTGCCGACATAGGGCTGGTAGACCGCGGCAATGCGATCGGGGGAAACGGCCCGGGCTCCGCTGACGTTGACGCCGCGCAGCACGAACTGAGGCTTGGTATCGCCGCCGGTGTTGCGCTGGTCGACTGTTGGGAGCCTGACCGGAGGGCGGCTCAGCGATTCCCGCTCGGTTTGGTTTTCAAAATATTTCTCAGGCTGGCGCGGATCGAAGCCCGGCTGGTTCGCCTGTGCGAAAGCCTGAGGGACTCCCGCGAAGAACGGCGCCAACAACACCGCTGTGGTAACGAGGTGCCGCTTCCCTACGCGCGCAACGAGTCTGTCCCCGTAGTTTGACGGAGATGTGCCCGTGAAGCGGTAAGGGTTCGTTAGCCACATGATTTTTCATAGTTTTTTATGGTCAATGAACCGTTAACGCGACCGCTCCGCTGGCCGCTTCCCGATAATCCTATGTTGAATGATTTCGGATACCCCTCAAGGCGGCTGTAACGCGGACTGAGGATCGTCATGCTGAGCAAAATTGGAATGCGGTGCGCCTTCGCGGCTGCGCTGATCCTGGGGACGGCTTCCGCCGCATCCGCCGCCGACGATGGCGTCTGGTCGGTCGGCAAGGCCACCGGCGAGGTCTGGGTCGCCACCAGCGGCGCGCAGCAGGTCTCGTTGAATCAGCAGGAGGCGCTCAAGCCCGGCGACACCATTCGCACCGGACGCAATGGCCGCGTGCTGCTCGTCCGCGGCGAGGAGACGATCCTGATCTCTCCCAACTCGGTGGTCGGCTTGCCGACCGAGAGCAAGGAGGGCCTTTCGACCACCATCATCCAGCAGGCAGGTTCGATCCTGCTCGAGGTCGAGAAGCGCAATCTCAAGCATTTCGAGGTCGAGACGCCTTATCTCGCCGCTGTCGTCAAGGGAACGCAGTTCAGCGTCACCGTGACCGCGGGCAGCACCAAGGTCGGCGTGCTTCGCGGCCAGGTCGAGGTCTCCGACTTCAAGACGGGACAGATCGCCCAGGTCCTGCCGGGGCAGGCCGCCACCGTCTTTGAGCATGGCAAGCCTGGTCTCAGCCTGAGCGGCGCCGGGACCTTCAATCCGATCGAGCACGGCAAGCCGCGCGCCTCGAGCATCGAGCGCGTCCCCGTGCCGAAATCGGGCCTGTCGGCCCCGCGCAACCCCGCGAACGGCCATGCGATCCATGCGCTCGGTCCGATCGACAAGGGCACCAAGGCGGCCGGCGCGCTCAAGCCATCGCAACAGGCGGCTGGAGCTCACGCGTCCAAGGGTGGTGCTGCTGCAAAGCCCGGCGTCGTACGCATCTCGAACTCGCTCGGCGAGGTCAAGCTGAACGTCCACAAGGTCACGCATGGGCTCGCCCATGGCGGCGGTGCCCCCGGACAGGTGCGCAACGCGCACGCCAGCACCGAGACGGTCTGGAGCGACTCGAAAGCGGGCACAAACGCATCCAACAGCACCGTCCAGACTGCGGTAACCACGAGCAGCGGCGTGACGGCTGGCAGCACCAGCTCGTCGGCTGCGAGCACGACAATAGCCGCGACCACGGCCGGTGCGTCCAGCGACGGCTCTGGCGGCGGCAGCGGAAATTCCGGTGGCAAGACCAACTCCGGCAACGGCAACTCCGGTAACGGCAATTCCGGCAATGGGAATTCCGGCAACGGTAACGGCAACAACGGTGCCACCGGTAACGGCAGGGGCAACAACGGTAACGGCAACGGCAATGGCGGCGGCAACGGCAGCAATGGCCACGGCAATGCCTTTGGCCACAACAAGCACTGAGGCGATTTCCTGGGGATGAGGGGGCGCAACCGCAGAAGCGGGTGCGCGGGAGGATCGGAGTGAAGCGCTATCGTCCGCATATTCTAGTCGTGACCGCGCTGGCGATCGTGCTGTCCACGGGGTGGCATGGTGCGCTTCGCAACGCGCTGACCGACCTGCGGTTCACATGGCAATCGCGTGCCGCGAGCGGCAACGTCGTCGTGGTGGCCATTGACGCGCCCTCAATCGACCAGATCGGGGTATGGCCCTGGCCGCGCCGGCTGCACGCGGAACTGTTGCAGAGGTTAGAGGCCGCGGGGGCACAGGACGTCGCTTTCGACGTCGACTTCAGCTCGCCATCGGATCCGGCCTCCGACGAGGCTTTCGTCAACGCGCTGCGTGAGGCAGGCGGCTCGACCATCCTGCCGTCCTTCAAGCAGCCGGCGCCGAATGGCGGCGCAGCTCACATCAATCGCCCCCTGAAGCCGTTCGGCAACCAGTCGTGGCCCGCGCTGGTCAATGTCGCCATCGAATCCGACGGGCTCGTTCGCCGATATCCGTTCGGCGAGAAGCTCGGCGATGCCCTGATGCCGTCGATGGCCGTCGTGCTGGCCGGGCAGGACGCCAATCGGCGGTCGCCGTTCCTGATCGATTTCAGCATTCGGGCGGGCTCCGTTCCAAGTGTCTCCTATGTCGACGTGCTCCGCGGCAAAGCCGCCGCTCTCGACAGGCTGAGAGACAAGAAGATCATCATTGGAGCGACGGCGCTCGAACTCGGCGACCGCTTCAGCGTTCCTAACGGGCGCATCATCTCCGGACCCATCCTCCAGGCGCTGGCAGCGGAATCGATCCTCCAGAACCGGATGCTGCGCTGGACTTCCGATACCGGAATGATCCTGGGTCTCGCGGTGATCTGCCTGCTGATGGTGTATTCGTGGCGCCGCTTCGCACCGGGAATTCGCGTCGCAATCTTGATCTCGGCCGGGGCGGCCTTCGAGCTAGTTGCGGTCCTCGTGCAGGCAAGATGGCCCTTCATCATCGACACATCGCTGTTCCACATCGCGATTGTCGCTTATCTGACGGCAATCGCACTCGACGAAATCGATTTCCGCGGTCTGCTGGGGCGCATCGCCGAAAGCCGCTTTCATCGTATCGCGATGTCGCTCGGCGATGGCCTCGTCTGCACCGACGAAGGTCAGCTGATCACCGTGTGGAATCCCGGCGCCAGTGCGATCTTCGGTTATATGCCCGCCGAGATCATCGGCCGCCCGTTCGAAACGTTGTGCGCCGTGTCAGTGGACGGTGACGCGAGGCCGTCCATGCGCGATGCCGCGCGCCAGGCCCTCCTGGTCCCCGGCGGGGCGGTCGTCGTCGAGTTCGAAGGACGGCGCAAGAACGGTGAAACTTTCCCGGTCGAGGCGAGCTTCTCGGGCTGGCAGGGAACGGACGGCTTTCAATACGGAGCGATCCTGCGCGATATCTCGGTCCGCAAGCGCGAGGCCGAACGCGTCAGATATCTCGCCGAGTACGACGCACTGACCGGTCTTGCCAACCGCAACACGCTGCATGCCAGACTGGTCGGCAAGATCGCGGATGCGGGGCAGCGCCCTTGCGAGGTCGCGCTGCTCGTGATCGGGCTTGACGGCTTCCAGAGCATCAACGACATGCTCGGTCATTCCGCCGGAGATCTCGTGCTGCAGGCGGTCGCTGGTCGCCTGAAAGCCGAGGCGGGCGACGGCGCTGTCGTTGCCCGGCTTAGCGGAGACGAATTCGCCATTGCGCGCAAAGGCGCCGATGGCGACGAGCCGATCGCAGAATTCGCCGAGCGCATCGCGCGCGCGTTCGAAGCGCCGCTTGCGACCGGCACGCGGCAGCATCGCGTCAGGATCAGCATCGGCGTCGCCGTCCATCCGGAAGGCGGACACAGCGCCGACGAGCTCCTGAGCAACGGCCATCTTGCGTTGACCAAGGCAAAGCTGACGCGGCGCGGCGGTTATGTGGTCTTCGAGAGCGCGATCCGGGAGGAGCTGGAAAACCGGCTGACGCTCGAGAGCGAATTGGCGCTTGCCGCGGACCGGGGCGAGTTCGAGCTGTTCTACCAGCCCCAGGTTCGCCTGGTCGACGCCAGCTTGGTCGGAGCCGAAGCGCTCATCCGTTGGCGGCATCCCGTGCGCGGCTACGTTTCGCCGGGAGAGTTCATGCCGGTGGTCAACAGCTCAGCCCTGTCCGAGCGGATCGGAAACTGGGTGATGGAGACCGCCTGCCGGCAGGCACGCGCCTGGGAATTGTCCGGCGACAGAGTGCGGGTCGCGATCAATTTGTCGCCCTCGCAGATCCACTCCGGCGACCTCGCGCATTCGGTTGCGGAAATGCTCGAAGCGACGGGGCTCACCCCATCGCTGCTCGAACTCGAGGTCACCGAAGACATCCTGCTTCACGATGAAGCTCGCGTGCTCGACATGTTCAAGCGCATCCAGCAGCTCGGCGTCCGCGTCCTGTTCGACGATTTCGGCACTGGCTATGCGAGCCTGAGCTATCTGAAGAAGTTTCCGCTCGATGGGCTCAAGATCGACCGGTCGTTCGTGCTCGGTCTGCTCGCGAACTCCGACGATGCCGCGATCGTCGGGTCGACCATCGGCCTCAGCAAACAGCTCGGCCTGACGGTCGTGGCCGAGGGCATCGAGAATCGCGCTACGGCCGACTTCCTGGTGAGCATGGGATGCGAGGAAGGCCAGGGCTATTTCTTCGGCCGTCCGATGCCGGCGGAAGCATTCGAGCGGCAATTCCTCGCAGCCGAGTGCGAAGCCGTCAGCGCCGCCTGAACGGGGCCCGCTCGATTTCTAGCGCCGACGCGCGACCGCGACCCCGAACAGGAAAGCAACGAACAGGCTGGCGAGTGGCGCTTCGCGCGTGATCGCAGCGACGGTCGCGAGGGGCCGGCCCGGCTTTCGCGCTTCGTCGATAGCAGAGGTCATGCGGTCGACAGCTGCATGCAGGCCACCCGCGACTTCACCGATGGTGCGGGAAACGTCCGTCGCGGCATCGATGGCGCGCTCGGCCATGCCAGGATGTGAGGTGGACTGCGGGATCTCCGTGCTCAAGTGCGCGACCTCCGATCATGTGACGGAGGCCGATACCTTTGGCTATCCGCGCGAGCGCTCGTTCTGAACAGCGGGTCAGATGACCTTTGGCTATCCGCGACAGGCGCCGTGGTTTTTACGGCGGGTACCGGCCTTGAATGAGCAATTCGGCGCGCGGGCTTTTGTTCCGATGCGCCCCTGCGCGGACTGCCCCCGTGAAACGACGGATGCGAATCTCTGTTAGGCTGGCTCAATCTTGCTGATCTCAGGAGACAGCTGTGACCGACCGGACCACAACGGATCGAGCCCGGCGCATCGCCTTGCTCGGCGCTCCCATCGACATGGGGGCTTCGCAGCGCGGTACGCTGATGGGCCCTGCGGCGCTCCGCACCGCCGGCCTTGCGACACTGCTCGAGAGCCTGGATTTCGAGGTCGTCGATTACGGCGATCTCTCGGTGGCCGAGCTCCGGGACCTCGCAGACAGGCCCCCGGAGAATGCCAATCACTACCGCGAAATCCAGCGCTGGACGCGCGTGCTGAGCCGTAGAGGCTACGAGATCGCGAAAACCGGCGCGCTGCCGATTTTCCTCGGCGGCGATCACACGCTGTCGATGGGGTCGGTGAATGCCATGGCACGTCACTGGCAGGAGCGCGGACGCGAGCTGTTCGTGCTCTGGCTCGATGCCCATGCCGACTACAACACACCGGAAACGACGATCACTGCCAACATGCACGGCATGTCCGCGGCATTTCTGTGCGGCGAACCCGGCCTCGACGGATTGCTGGGCGACGATCCGCGCGCCTCGATCGATCCCGACAGGCTCGACCTGTTCGGCGCGCGCTCGATCGACAAGCTCGAAAAGGAGTTGATGCGCTCGCGCCGGATCAGGGTTGTCGACATGCGCCAGATTGACGAATTCGGCGTCGCCGTGCTGATCCGCCGCGTCATAGAGCGCGTCAGGGCCAGCAACGGCGTACTGCATGTCAGCTTCGACGTCGATTTTCTCGACCCCAGCGTCGCACCTGGCGTGGGCACGACGGTGCCGGGTGGAGCGACTTATCGCGAGGCGCATCTGATCATGGAGCTCCTGCACGATTCCGGCGTAGTCGGTTCAGTCGACATCGTCGAGCTCAATCCGTTCCTCGACGAGCGTGGCCGCACCGCGCGCACCGCGGTCGAACTGATCGGCAGCCTGTTCGGCCAGCAGATCGCCGACCGGCCAACCCCGAGCAATGCGATCGCGCCGGGCGAGTGACGACGAGCCGTTTTTGCGTTGCGAAGAAGAGAATTGCCGTCGTCGGCACCGGATTTAGATCAGTCCAGATCGAAATCGCCTGTTTTTGAAACAGGTGCGAATTGCAAATGCTCGTCGCAGAATGTTTCATGCGGGTCGCGCTTCATCCGAGGGTCCGCACATGAGCAGCACGAGCGACGCCGACGACAAATCCGCGGGGACGACTCGCCGTCACTTTCTGCGCGGCAGCGCTGCCGCTGCGGGTGGTACTGTCCTGGGCGCCGGCGCATCGGTTGCCGCCGGGACCAACAACCTTCCACCCAACATTCCCGAATGGATGAAGGCGCCGGGCGAGCCGACAGGGGGCCAGCTCTATGGCGCGCCATCGTCGTTCGAGAAGGGCGTCGTTAAGAACATCTCGAAGACTCTCAAGCAGTACATCTCGGCCTCCAGCCGGACGCCATTGCAGGAGCTCGATGGCATCATCACGCCGAACGGACTGTTCTATGAGCGGCATCATGGCGGCGTTCCGACCATCGATCCGGCCCAGCACCGGCTGATACTGCACGGGCTGGTCGAGCGCCCGCTGATCTTCACAATGGACGATCTCAGGCGTTTCCCGTCGGAATCGCACGTCCACTTTCTCGAATGTTCCGGCAATCCCGGCTACAGCAAGCCTTACGGCAAGACCGCGTCAGACCTTGTGGGTCTGGTGAGTTGTGCAGAATGGACCGGCGTCAGCCTCAAGCTGGTGCTCCAGGAGGCCGGGTTGAAGCCGGACGCCAAATGGGTTGTCGCCGAGGGCGCCGACGCTGCTGCGCTGACCCGCAGCATCCCGATCGAGAAATGCCTCGAGGACGCCATGCTGGTCTACAGCCAGAACGGCGAGCGGCTGCGCCCGCAGCAGGGCTATCCGCTGCGGCTGTTCCTGCCGGGCTTCGAGGGCAATATGAGCGTGAAGTGGCTGCGCCGCCTGCATGTGACGGCCGAGCCGGTTTACTCGCGCGAGGAGACCTCGAAATACACAGACCTGCTGCCGGACGGCACCGCGCGTGAATTTTCGTTCTACATGGAGGCGAAGTCGATCATCACGAGGCCCTCCGGCGGCCAACGTCTGAGCGCGCCCGGCTTCCACGAGATCACCGGCATCGCCTGGAGCGGGCATGGCAAGATCGCGCGCGTCGAAGTGTCCGTCGACGAGGGAAAAAGTTGGCAATCGGCGCAATTGCAGGAGCCGGTGCTGACGCGAGCGTTGACACGCTTTCGCCTGCCCTGGCAGTGGGACGGCAAGCCTGCCGTGATCCAGAGCCGTGCCATCGACGAGACCGGCTATGTGCAGCCGACGCTCTCCGAGTTGCTCGCGGTGCGCGGCGAGAACTATTTCTACCACAATAACGCGATCTGGCCGTGGCGCATCGCGGCTGACGGCGAGGTGACCAATGCGCTGGCGTGAGACTTGCGGCATTGCTGTCGTCATCTTGCTGTGTGCGTTCGCGAGCGGAGCGCAAGCACAAAGCCTGTACGGCCTCGGACGCCCCGCGACAGCTGCGGAGATCGCGGGCTGGAATATCGACATCGGCCGCGACGGCAGCAATCTGCCGAACGGAAGTGGCTCGGTCAGCCATGGGCGCGAGGTGTTCGCCCAACAATGTGCATCATGCCATGGTGACAAGGGCGAGGGCGGGCTCGGTGACCGGCTCGTCGGTGGCCAGGGCACGATCGCAACGCCAAAGCCGATCCGCACGGTCGGTAGCTATTGGCCGTATGCGCCGACGCTGTTCGACTACATCCGCCGCGCGATGCCGCAGAACGCGCCGCAATCGTTAAGCGATGAGGAGGTTTATGCGGTCTCCGCGTATATTCTGAACCTGAATGGACTGGTAGGAGCGGATGCGACGCTCGATGCCAAATCGCTTGCGGCTGTCAAAATGCCGAACCGCGACCGGTTCGTCGGCGATACCCGGCCGGATGTGAAACACTGAATGCCTTGTGGCGCTATGCCTTGTGGCGCTCAGGTTCCCGCTTGGAACTTGCATTGACCAAGGGCGGAACTCGCAGGACCCGATTGCATTAACCTGCGAGAGGAAAAACCTATGGATTCCACGATGGCAACGGATCGCTTCGCAAATTCCATGTCCTCAGCGCTTCGCCATCCCGGCGTGATCGCGTTGATTGTGGCCGCGGTGACGATTGCTGCGATGCTCGTCGTCGATCACGGACCATGGAATCGGGCCAAGACGCAGCCCGCCCACGTTGCGATGTACGCAACCACGGGTGAAGCCGCGCGCGCCGCAGGCGCCAAAATTCTCCCGACCGAACCGAAATCACCGATCGAGCCGGCGCGGCCGGGGCCAAAGACGTCCCCAACCGTCAATCCAGTGACGCCGTAAGACGCCCTAGCCCTTGCGGCCGTAGTTGAGCAATCCGCCGCTGGTCTTCGGCGGATGCGCGCGAAGGGCTTCCTCGTTCGGATCGGTGCCCCAGCCGGGCCGGTCCGGAATGACCAAATGGCCGTTCTGAATTTCGGGCTCATGCGTGAAAAGCTCGCGGTCCCACGCGAGGCGATCGATGTCGATCTCCATGATGCGCAGGTTCGGCACGGCGGCGCAGAAATGCGCGTTCATCATCGAGCAAAGATGACCGTAGAAATTATGCGGCGCAACGTTGACTTCGAACGCTTCCGCAGCGGCTGCGATCTTCATCGACTGCCAGACGCCGTTCCAGGGCGTGTCGATGATCGCGACGTCCATGGCCTGCTCGCGGAAATAGGGCAGGAATTCGCGCAATCCCAACAGCGTCTCGCATGACGAGATCGGATGCGGGCTTTGCCTGCGGATGTAACCAAGCGCTTCCGGATTGAAACTGTCGATCTCGATCCAGAACATGTCGAGGTCCGCAATGGTGCGCAGGATCTCCAGATAGCCCTCGGTCTTGGCGTTGAAGTTGCAGTCAAGCAGGATGTCGACTTCAGGGCCTGCACCGTCGCGGATCGCTTCCAGATGCATGCGCAGGTCGCGCAGGATCTTGCGATCGACGTTGATCTCGGGGGCGAAGGGCGAGCCGAAGCCCGGTCGCCAACCGGTTGGCTTGCCGTCGTCGTAGGAGAAGATGTTGGTCTTGAGCGCGGTGAACTTGTTCTCGCGCACTTCGCGTCCCATTGCCTTGACGCCGTCGAGGTTCTCGATCGGCGGCTTGTACCAGGACGGATGATTGATCCGCCACGTCGCGCAATGCGACCAATAAACCCTGACACGGTCGCGGATCTTGCCGCCGAGCAGTTCGTAGCAGGGCACACCGAGACACTTCGCCTTGGCATCGAGCAGCGCATTCTCGATCGCGCCGAGCGCCTGCGCCACTACGCCGCCGGCGGCGGGACGCGTGGCCGCGAACAGCTCGGCGTAGATACGCTCGTGCCGGAAAACGTTCTGCCCGACGACGCGGGCGGACAGCCGCTGGATCGCAGCGCCGACGCCGGGCGAGCCGAAGCCCTCGTCGAATTCGCTCCAGCCGACGATGCCGTCTTCGGTCGTCAGCTTGACGAAGTGGTAGTTTCGCCAGCCGGCGTCGCAGGCGAGAATTTCGAGACTCGTTGCTTTTGATGATCTGGTCATGTCGCTCCCTGTCGCCGGCCGGGCTCTGTTTTTTCTTGAAGCCTCGTCGTAGACCCGGCCTTGGCCGCAATTGTTAGGCCAACCACGGATCGGCGTGAAGCCCGCTGCAGCCCTTACGCGACGTTTTGCGGCTATTGTCGCAAGGCTAGTCAGCCGATCGCGGACGAGCCGAGCAAAGCGAGCACGGCCAGGGCCATCAGCGCGGTGCCGAGCCACCCCAGCGCGACGAGCCATGAGCGGCCCTTGAAGCGGCCCATGATCGCCTTGCTCGAGACGATCAGCATCATCATGGCCATGATCGGAACGGCGACGATGCCGTTGAGCACGGCGCTCCAGACCAGCATGTGGATCGAATCGATCCCGGTGAACCCTAAGCCGAAGCCGATCGCAGTCGCCGCGGCGATGATGGTGTAGAAGCCGACCGCCTCGTCGGGCTTCGCCTCCAGCGTCGCGCGCCAGCCGAAGATCTCCGCCACGCCGTAAGCGGCCGAGCCCGCCAGCACCGGAATCGCGAGCAGTCCCGTGCCGATGATGCCGGTCGCGAACAGGGCGAAGGTGAAGTCGCCGGCGAGCGGCCGCAGCGCTTCGGCGGCCTCCGTCGCCGAATTGATGTTGGTGACGCCATTCGCGTGCAGCACCGACGCGGTGGTGAGGATGATGAAGAAGGCGATGCCGTTGGAGAGCAGCATGCCGGAGAGGGTGTCGGCCCGGATGCGCGCCAGCTCCGGACTGCCGCCGCGCTTCAACTCGCGCAGCGGCTTGTCGCGCTTGCCCTGGTTCATCTCCTCGACCTCCTGCGAGGCCTGCCAGAAGAACAGATACGGGCTGATCGTGGTGCCGAGCACGGCGACGACCATCATGAAATAGTCCGCGCTGACATTCGTCTTCGGCCACACCGCCGCGAGCAGCGCCGTGCTCCACGGAATCTTGACGGTGAAGGCGGTCGCGACATAGGCGAACAGCGCCAAGGTGAGAAATTTCAGCACCGGCGAATAGCGCCGATAGGGCAGGAACACCTGCAGCAGGGTCGAGCCCGCCGCGAAGATCAGCGCGTGCTCGTGGTTGAGGCCGCCGATCACGAGCGAGAGCGCCTCCGCCATCGCGGCGATGTCGGCTGCGATGTTGAAGGTGTTGGCGGCGACGAGCATGGCGACCAGCGACAGCACCGCCCAGCGCGGCGCGATCTGCATGACGTTGGCGGCGAGCCCCTTGCCGGTGACGCGGCCGATCCGGGCGCTGACGAGCTGGATGGCGATCATGAACGGCGTGGTCAGAAACACCGTCCAGAGCAGTCCGTAACCGAATTGCGCTCCGGCCTGCGAATAGGTGGCGATGCCGGACGGATCGTCGTCGGCCGCCCCGGTGACGAGACCCGGCCCCAGCCTTTGCAACAGCGTCGGCGCGGATTTCGTCGGGGTGAGGGCACTGTCGGTCATGGCAGGAGGGACCTCGGTCGGGGCGCGTCCTTCACAAATGCTAAGGAGGGAACAAGGTTCCCGGGCCACGCGTAACGCGCTCTTCGCTCATTTCTGATAAAGCGAATCTTAGTTTGACTCGTCGGGCAAAACACTGTATAAGTGCATCATCGAAGAATTCCCGGGTGCCCGCTTTTGCGCGCATCCCAAGCGCGAGGACTGCCTGGCCGGCCGTCGCGCAAACCGACAACCCCGCACGTACGCCGGCGTGACGTTTGTCCCTGAGCGCGTGCGGTCGGACTATTTGATGCTGACGAACATGCCCCAGGCGCCGGCGAGCGCGGCGCCGGAAAAGACGATCAGCGGGTTGTCGCAGAACGCACTGCCATAGGTGCACATGGTCACGCCGAACGAGCCGATCTCGTGATGGCTCGCGGAGTAGAACAGTCCCGACAGCACCAGCAACGCGGCGGCGACGACATACATCGACGGTCTCTCCGAGCTATCCCGTTGCGTCTGTCGCAAGGGACATGTTCCAGCATGGCGCGAACCCATTGCATCCTGCCGAATCCGCCTTGCTGCATTTGAACTAAAGTCGATCTTTCCCGCGAGATGCTGTCGTCGTCAGCTGCAATCCCTGCGCAATCTGCACGTGTGATCGGAATCGGAACATCTGCGCGGGAACTCCCGGACGTGCTCTTCATTAAGAAACATGAACAGTTGGACCAATCGAGGGGAGTGGCCCATGGGAGCCGAGCGGATGCACCCTCCGCGCTACTGGCGGATGCGGGCGGAAGAATTCCGCACCAAGGCGGACAATTGCGAATATCCCGAGACGCGGGACGTGCTGCGCAAGGTGGCGCAAAATTACGACGAGCTGGCCCGCCGCGCCGCGCGCATCTGCACCGTCGAGAGCCTGGACGAACTGCGGGGGGGGGACCCGCCAACAGCAAGCCGGCTTGATCGTTCAGGACAAACCCGCTTGATCGTTTAGGACAAAGCCGATGATCAGCGCGCGCGATCATGCGGCGTCCAGGCCCTCTCTTCTATTCGAAGCGCCACCCGCGTGATTGGAACGGATGTCCACTTTGGTACTTAGGAACTCAGTCCTCCAACGAGGAATGAGATGAGCAGTGAACAGCAAGCAGGCCCGGCAACGCGGCCGGATCACCATTACAAGCCAAGGCCGGCGTGCCCCAAATGCGAAAGGGATACGCGCTGCCTGACCTCGATCTTCGATGTGAGGCGCGATTGCTCGATCCTGATCTATCGGTGCGACTCGTGCGACGAGGACGTCTGGATCTGAGCGAGCGCCGTCGTCGGCCCATCTGCGGGACGCCCCGTCGCAGATCTCATGGCAACGTCCGATAGGAACTTCGCCCGTTTCGCGCGCTTGTCGCCTGCATCGATCCCGCAGGCGAGACAGCTTCCGACCATGCAATCACGCTACCCGTTGTTGAAGAAGTGGACAGCGGAAGAGCATGAGCGGCTGAAGGCGTTGGCCGAAGCCGGCTGGCGGCCGGACGAGATCGCCGGCGAGCTTGGTCGCAGCGAAGCCGCCGTGAGGGTGCGCGCCTGGCAGCACGGCATCGCGCTGCGGCTCGTCACGCAGAAGCGCGGACCCTGAGACCGGCTGGGTCGAAAGCCCGCAGGCGGCCATCCCGCGATGTGTTCACTTCTGAGCGGTCCTCAATCGTCTCTCGACCTAGTCTGCGAATGGGCGGCAACACGGGAGCTTGTCATGCTCACCAGCGAGGAATTCGAGGCGTATCTCGACCGGCAGAAAATGCACCAGCTCGATGCAAGCCAGGCGACACGACAAATGCTGCGCCGTTCTCGCGAGCAGATCGCGGCATCGATGGCACTACTTCAGCAACAGGTTCCGAAAATCTGGCACCCTGAACCTCCAGAACGATAGAAACCTCTTCCGCAGTCCCGCGTTTGCGCGCATGGCGAATCAAGACACCAGGCAGCGGCCGATTTGCGCCGCGTGCAACAAGCCCATGACCTTCATCGACGCGGTCAGTTCACCCGAGGGGGCGATCGCCATCTTCCGGTGTTCCGGTTGCAACAAGCTGTCCTGGGAGAAACCCATGCGAGACCGGAACGCGCGCTCGCGTTGAATTTGCGTGGGAGAAGAAACGGCCCCAGCCCGGGGGGCGAGCTGAGGCCGTTGGGGGTGCCGGTCGTGCATCCGGACCGACGCCCGAATAACTTTCTGATCCCACAAGCTGTTCCTATTCAGGCGACCATGGACATGGTGCGCCCCGACGAAACACGCCTGAAACAGTGCTGAAACCAGATTGTCTCGAACGCCCCGCCGGCTGCGTCCGACCAACCTAGCGAAAAGGAGATCATCATGATCCAGGTCGGTTCGAAGGAAGAAGTCGCGTTTTTGCTTGCGCTGTTCGGCACCCACACCCAGCCGGTGAAGCGGCCGGCGAAATCGCGCGCGTGAGGCGCTCATCCCATGCCAGGTTTGCCGAATGCCAGAGCCTCTTGCGACTTCTGATCGCAAGGGGCGACCCGAAGGCCATCCCGCTCGCGACAGGTGCCATCGATCAATATCTGAACACGGCGCCGGCCTGCATGCGCGGCCGTGGCCTGCGCGTGCTCCAGCGCGACGCGCTCGACCAGCATGGGACTGCGGTCGGCGTGCAGCGCTCGTTCGCCGAGACGGTGGATGCCTATATCGTCGGGAAACTTGCGGAGGAGTGAAGGGCCGAATGTCGGTTCGCCCCGCTCGCTTCCATCTCCTGAAGAGACCGGGCACGCACGCGACACCAGGTGCTTCCGCGTCGCGCGCGGACGGGAACGCGGAGTTCCAGGAACCTGTTGATTCCGCCAGATTTTTTCGCTGCGCCGGAAACCCTTTGGCCGCTTCGGACCTATTACGGGCAAAGGAGGCCGCATGCCCCGATATTATTTCGACCTGCGCGACGACACCGGTGTAGCGCTCGACGAGGAAGGGTTGGAGCTGGCCAGCGCGCGGGCCGTTCAGGCGGAGGCCGCCAAGTCGGTCGCGGACATGGCGCGCGATGCCATCCTCTCCGCGCCGCCCGCGGGCGGCAGGCAGACCATGGCGATCGACGTCCGCGATGCCAAAGGTCCGGTGATGCAGGTCAAGTTCTCGTTCGCCTTCGAGACCTTCAGGACGCCCTCGGCATCACGCGATCATTGACGCGTGAGAACGCCCGGCGGGAATGACTCGGGCTCGAGCACGGCGATCTTGCGGCCGAGCTGCCAGACCTCGACCTTGCCGTGCCGCGTGAACTGCTGCGCGAAGGTGAGGGCGTTCGCATCCGACGCGGCCTCGAACGCTTCGGCGGAGCGGAACACGCCGTTGTCGCCGACGAGATAAGCGCGATATTGCTGCATCATGTCGGTGCCCTGAGCCCTGGCGAATGCAGCCAGGCGTCGATGTGCATGGCGGTCTCGTCCTGCCGCGCGCGGCGCAGCAGCATCTCGCGGCGGCGCCCCGGCGCCAGCGTGCGCGCTTCCTCGCGAAGCCGCGCGGCCTCCTCGGCGAGACGTTCGGTGAGTGTCGTGGTCTGCTTGAAACGTCGGCGCTTCTGCATGGCATGTCCATCGTGCGAGCAGGCGGGAGCGCGACCCCGGCGTTGTCGTTGCCGATCGATGCCGAGTGAGGCGCGGTGATGGATCAAGCCTAGGCCGCCGGTTTCGGGCCGTCGTTGTCATTTGCTAGTTGTTTGGAAGAATCTTTTGGAAGTGCAGCGCGGCAAAAAAAGAGGCCCCAGCTCGCGGGGGGCTTGGGGGCATTGAGCTGGGGCCCTTGGGGTCACCCTTGGGGAAGGGTATCGGGAAAACTTGGCAAGGGCGGGAATGTTCCTGCATCAAATGACAACGGCGAAATTGGTTAGATCGATCGATGTTGCGTGGTCTCATGATGCAGGTAAGGAATACCGATTGACGACGTTCTTGATTTGTTCTAACGAAGCAAAGTTTCAACCTCTGGGCGCGAGCGGAAGTTGTCGGGCTCGCCGCAATTTTTCCGGGGCAGTCGATGAGTAACTCGATTCTCTCTCTGGTCTTATTGGATAATCCCGTGACGCCGGATATGTTGGCGGTTGCCAAGGCCATCCGTGCGCGACATCCTGAGCTGGCAACTGAGGGTGCTGAGAACGGAGACGCGCAACAGGTTCAGGCAAACTCGCCGCTCATTCGCTGCGGCAACGACCTCGTTGCCGTCATGTCCATGCCGGCGCGCATTCCTGACGATCCCGGCTTGTGGTCGCGCGCTTCCACGACATGGCCGCAGGCTAAGGCGGCCGCGGCGCGGCACCGTGGGCATCTGATCGTCTCAGTGCTTGGCCAAAATCAGCGTCCGTTGCCCGCCGCTCGTCTGACGACGGCTGTCATCGGCGCATTGATCGCGACCATGCCGGAATGTTGCGCTGTTGTATGGAATGGCAAGGTCGCACGATCCGCCGAACTATGGTTGGACATGTCCAGCCGATCGTTTGCGCCGTATCCAGACTATCCTTCCTCACTGTGGGTGGACATATTGCCGTTCCGATCAAAGACAGGCATCGGAGCAGTAACGATGGGGCTGTCAGCTTTTGCTGAGCGTGAAATCGAGTTCGAGACCCACAAGCTGACGCTTCCAACACTGATCAACAAGGTGGACGGCCTTGCCTCTATCTGGTTGAGCACGGGCTTGTGATCAAAGACGGCGATACATTCGGTCGAGATTCGCGCGAGCGCTTCTCGGCCCGCTACCAGACCTCCGATCGATTCGAAGGCTTGCCTGTTCTTTTCTGTACCGACGGTTTGGCATGATTGACCGGAACGATACGCGAGGGGAGCTGCGTGCATCCCATTGAGGATAGGTCATTTGACACGTCGGGCAAAACACTGGCAGAATGCCATCATCGAGATGAATTTGAGCCCGCGGGGATTGCCGCGGGCTTTTTTATTGGCAGTGGATGGTAGTCCTTCGCCGTGCCCCGATGGGCATCATGTTCAATGGGATGTAGTCATGGGCGAGGAAAGGGCAGTTTCTATCGCGAAACGACCCAGAGCGCGAAAGCGCCGCTTTTACGAAATGGGTCCCGACTACGGCGTGGGAGGCAAGGCGGGCTATTGGCTCGAGGACGAAAGTATCCTTCCTCCCTACAAGGTATTCCGCCTGCCGGCTTCTACCACGCCTGCGCCCTTCGTGGTTGATAGATCGGCTGGCAGCTTGCCGATTGACCTGGAGCCTTACTACGGATGGTGGCTCGTTTCGGATCGGACAAAAGCAGTATTGGAGCGGCTTGATCCGGGGGCCTTTGTGTTTGTGCCGTGCACGGTGCGAGTGCCGCATGGTAGTTACGATGGCCCGGACTATTGGCTCTGCGATGTTGTTCGCGTCCTTGATGCACTTGATGAATCGCAATCGCGTTTGACCATCCGAACTGAGGACAATCCTCGCTCGCTCCAATTCGGAAAGAAGGTCTACTTGACCATGCTTGGCTCCAAGCTGGTCTTTACGGAGGCTGCAGTCGGCGAAGCCCATATCTTTCGTATGGCTCATAGCGAGGCTGACGTCGTATGCGATCAAGACATGAAGGATGCCTGCAAGTCGGCCGGTCTGATGCATAGTCAGTGCAGGTCATACTAAACTGTCGGGGCAGCTCAATCCTGGGGACACATACCGTGCAGATTAAGCTACCCGAAACGGACCTCAAATCAGCCCAGAGCCTCCTAACCATTGAACTCAAGGATGGGAGCGGCCAGCACGTGGGCCAATACTTCTTCGGAAAGGGACACGGCCGAACGGTTTTCCTGTTCGGCAAGTACAAGGGCGCCTTCAAAACGCACGCTGAGTGTCAGGCCTTCGTCGACGGCGTTCTTGCAGTGCTCTTCCCCTGAGAGTGGGTAGCAGCGACCGCCCTGAAAGGCTGGATTTCATGAAATCACGAACCATGCTCGGTCTAAATTGACCAGATATGCTAGGACCAAGTCTTCGGTCTGAGCCTGGAGTGCGGCGTTCCGATAGATGACAATCTCGGACTCGTCAGCCCTGCGAACTATCAACTTCGCCGTCGAGAAGCAAAGCGGCACGCCGTTCGACGTCATCATCAGGTCCTCACGAACCAGTCCTCTTGGTATAATTCGAACGCCTTCCGGAAATTCTTCGCCTCGAACGCGAACGTAGCTTTCCCGTCGACGTCCATTACGAATACCAAGCCCGAAAAAAGCAGTTATTGACACTCACTTTCATCAGCATCGGACAAGCCCGTGCCAATATAGTCATACAAAACTCTTAAGGCGCGATGACAGGGACCGACATTTAGGTGCGCTCAAGCCAGTCAACCGGCGATGTGAGGAAGACTCCTTTTGGCCCGTTTGAGCCCTATCCACTGGTTCGGCGATTGTTCGCTTCTCGGGGAAGACCTGAAACGACGCTCATACTCTCGAACCGGCGATAATGACCTAAGAGAACGTCTCGTTGGTTAAGTTAACTAGCTGCTCTTCCGCAACGCCAGGTGTTCCTGCTTCTTGACCGCTGGTGGGCGCCTGTTGCGACTCTTTCAGGAGCAGCAGCGCCGCAGCTGTGACGAGACCGGTGGTGAGCAGGTACACGGGCGATATGTTCAAACCGGGCCCCTCGAAGACCAGATAGGCGAACAGTCCCGCGGTCGACACGATGAAGCCGAGCCAGGCAAGGCTCGGAAAACGAAATCCACGTTCGCCGCGCCAAAGATCAAGCACGAGGTAGTACACGAGAATGGTGTTGCAGAGTGCCGCCGGCAGCACGCCCAGGACGATTCCGCTTTCGAACGCCAGATAGGATAACATGCCGTTGACCTGGGCAATTACCGCGAAGGGGACATAGCGCGGATTGAGGCAGGCCAGGGCGATCGACGCAAGCTCGAACGCGTAGAAATACCGCTCGTGCATCTTCGGGAGCAGGTACGGCATGAGCATGAGCGATACACATGCGGCGAGCAGAATAAACTCCGGCCCCGCCCGTCGGGAGCGCGCGATGAAGATCGACAAGGCGAGCCCGCTTGCCGCCGCGAGCACCATGCCGAGGGCGACTCCAATCGCGTACGGCATGCCGCCAGCCAACACCCAGATGTTCGCTGCGTTCATGGTGAGGCGATCGAAGGTGTGAGCCTGGTCCAAATAGACTGCGAACACGGAAGTCAGGGATCTGCCGGCGACGAGAACCGGAATGGCGAGAACCACATAGATCCCGGGAACGGTGGCGAGCCATGCCAAGTGAATCCTGCGGCGCAGAATCATGCCGAGCACGAAGGGTCCCAGGAACACGCCCTGAGCCTTCACCGAAAAGGCCATCGCAAATGACGCAACGCCGTTTCGATCCCGCATGAACAGCGCGACGGAAACCAGCGTGAAGAAGGTCCAGATCGAATCACTCTCCGCCCACATTGCGCCGTTGAAGATCACCGTCGGTGCAAGCCAGACAGCGCAGAAGGCCAGGGAGGCGCGCAATGGCAGCCTTGTCGCTCTCCAGACGATCTGGGCCACGGCGATCGCGCAGCCCAACTCGAAGACTGCCGAGATCGCTTTCACGAGGGAAAGTGGCTCGCCCAGCCAATCAAATCGGGTGGCAATCAGCAGGAGGTAGCTGTAAAACGGCGTGTAGTTGGTAAAGGCTTCGGCCAGCCCGGCGACTCCGTGATCGCGCGCAAAGACATACCACGGGATCAGGAACTGAAAGGCGTCGTCGGTCGCGTGCTCCCGGGCGAGGTAACGGAGCCCAAGGCCTGCAAACCCGCACACCATCACTAGGCCGATCGCAAGCGGCGAGTTCGTGGGCAACGTCTCGTTAGGACTGATGCAGAGGCCGGGATCGGCCGACGTGCCGATAGTGTCTTTTTTCACGCGATCGCTTTTGCTGTTGGGGTCTTTGAAGGCGCTGCGACTTCTTTTTTGTGATCAACCTAGACGAGCAATCACTTCCAGTTTCATAAAGAGCGGTTCTGCCATGGGGCAATTTCTCCCAGAAAGATTGCTTGGTTAGCAAAGCCTTAGTGGAACTGATGATCGTTTAAAGTGGGCCGGCCGCAGGGACGCGAGTTCGCATTGGGCCGCCTTCATGGTCCTCACCTCGCCGAACGCGCCCGTGGAAGATGCGTTGACCGCTTGGTCGCCGGCGAGCATTAGTTGCGCCTCCTCGTGTCGATTAAAGGGCCGCGCCGGTTGCAAGGCCGTTCGCGTGATCTCATCCGTTCGGCACGATGAAGGGGTTGAATGGGAGCAACACACTTTCTCACCACAAAGTTGCCAAAGGTGGCGATCGAGATGGCGCTCAATGTGCTCGCCTACAACATCAAGCGCGCGATTATGATCGTGGGCGTAGGCGGATTGCTAGGGGCGATGCAGGCATGAGGTCGGCTCTTCGCAGCCAAATCAGCCCCTAGATGAAGCTTCTGGTTGTCAGGAGGTCGATCCCATCGCATCAAAGCCCCGGTGGCCGCGGAATGCGCCGGTAGGCCTCAAGTTTCACTGTTTTCACAGGGGCTGGGCCCTTAGCGGACATGCGAAACGATGCTCAACAAGGGCCGCTATTGGACGCGTCGCACCATTTACTTCGGTTGCACAAGGCGGCTGCTATTGAAGTGAAGCGGGTGTTCTCAACGATGGACAGCATAGCATCGTAGAGCCCAATGGATTTGATACGTCGGGCAAACCTGGCAGAATAACATGATCGAGACGAGTTTGTTTTCGCCCGCGCCGGGCCTTGCGCCGCGGATTTTGCGTCTCGAATAACTGATTTGAAACTGTAGAGGCATTTTCCCTATGTCTGAAATTGTGAAGTTCCAGCCGCGCTCTAAAGCAGTTCGCAGGATGAGGCATGAGCACGGAAGCGAAAGGGGCGTCGAAGTCGCGTTGAAGCAGGTAGGGGCACCGGATGGCCACAATGGATCGGCGATGGGCTAGCATATGAACCGGAAAGGCCGGCTCTGGAATTTGGCTTGCCCGGAAACGCAGCCGCACCGAAAGCCGATGAGCGGCGCAACCTCCGAATCTTGAGTCGCGTTGCAAAAACCTGATACTCAACAGCCTGCGGCGAACCGCGGGCTGTTTGTTTCGGCGGCGGGTGCACTGCTTCTCGTTAAGCCGCAGGCGCCCCGAACCACCTCGTCAGCGCGTCCGCAAGTCCGTGATGACCTTGATCTCTCACCCAGGCCACGTGCCCGTCCGGCCGCACCAGCACGGCGCCTGGTACTGCGACTTGTCCGACGTTCGGAAGCTCCCAGGCGCCGTCGTGTTTGACATCCACTGTTTTGATGCGATCAGCCCATGGTGCGGTATCGAAGCTATTCTTCTCGCCAAGATTGAACAGCAAGCCCCGCGCGTCGTGCAGCAGCGTGAATAGTCGCAGCGGACGCCCTTCGAGTGTCAAATCGAGATCGGGGATGCGGCGCCCGAGCAGTGCGTGTCCTTTGCCGAGATCATAGTGCACGTCGAGCCCGCTCATCATCGCGCCAAAACGCTTACGCGGCTCGTCCATGCCGAGCAGTTCGGAGACGATTTCGCGCGCGGCCTTGAGGCCGTCCTCGCCGCGGCGGAGCAGGGCGATTTGCGCCATGGTGTTGCGCAGCACGCGCGCGGCGACGGGATGGCGCTCGGCGTGGTAGGTGTCGAGCAGGGTTTCGGGCGACAAACCCTTGACCACTTGCGCGAGCTTCCAACCGAGATTGACCGCGTCCTGCAGACCGGTGTTGAGGCCCTGCCCGCCGACAGAGTGATGGATATGCGCGGCATCGCCGGCGATTAGCACGCGTCCGCTGCGATAGGACACGGCCTGCCGTGCCGCATCGGTGAAACGGGAGATCCAGGACGGGCTGTGGAGTCCGAAGTCGGTGCCGTACACGGCGACGAGGGCTTCGCTGAGATCGCGGGGGCCAGGCGCGCCGGTGCGATCGAGCGTCGCTTCCGTCACAACGACCAGCACGCGCCCGCTCTCGGTCTTGCTGAGGCCGTGAAAGCCGAGCGCGTCGTGACGCAGGCCCCATTCCGGCTCCACTCGCATCTCGACTTCGGCCATGAGGTTGCTCAGCGTCGGACCTGTGCCGACCAAGTCGATGCCGGCGGCCTTGCGCACCAGGCTGCGGCCGCCGTCACAGCCGACCAGATAGTTTGCGCGCAAGGTCTCGCCGCCGGAGAGCGTCACGTCGATGCCGGTCTCGTCCTGCGCAAAACACGTCACCTCGCGGTTGCGATAGATCGGCACCGCGAGCTCGCTGACCCAGTCAGCCAGGATGCGCTCGATGTGGCTCTGCCGCAGGGCGAGCCCGTAAGCGTGGCGGGTGGGGAGGTCGCTGATGTCGAGCCTGGTCCAGGCGAAGCCCGCGAGCTGGGTGATCTGTCCTTCGCGCAGGAAGCGATCCGCGACGCCGCGCTGGTCGAGGATCTCGATGCTGCGCGCGTGCAAGCCGCCGGCGCGCGTGCCTGTTAGCTCCTGGTCGGCGCGCCGTTCGACCACGGCGACGTCGACATGCGCGAGCGCGAGCTCCGCGGCCAGCATCATGCCGGTCGGGCCAGCGCCGGCGATCACCACCGCGTGGTCTTTCACTTGGTCTTGAGCGTGGCGGGCGCCAGCCCCTTTGACGTGGTCGCGCGTCCGGGACGTCGGAAGCAGTACAGGCATGTGATGACCCTCGGTGTTGGATGGTGTTCGGGTCGAGGGTTCTACGGCAGGGTCGGGGGCTTGAAGCAAGCCCGTTGCACACCACATATCTGAGTGGGAAGAGAGAATCCTTTGTCCGCGTTCGCCGCGTTGACACGCCGGGCAAAACACCGGCATGATGCCATCATCGAAAAAGAGTTTGGTTCAACCCGCGCGGACGCGATCCGCTGCGGGTTTTGTTTTGGGTTTTCTGGGCTTGCGACCTTCAGCAGATGCCGGTGGTCCGCTGCATGGTGCTGGCGAGTTCCTCGAACGAAAACGGCTTTCTGATCATGGGAAGGCCGTCGCGCCGGGGTTCACGCCCGGACAATTGCAGGATCTTCAGTTCCGGGCGGTCTCGCCTGACCCGCTCGGCCAGTTCATGACCGTCCATGCCAGGCATGTTGATGTCGGTGATGAGGATGGAGATATCCTGGTTCTGCTTGAGCCGGTCGAGCGCATCGTGGCCGCTCCGGGCGCTGATGACTTCGCAGCCGAGATCTTCCAGCATCTCAACGATGACGTCGAGCACGCTGGGATCGTCGTCAACAACCAGTACGGTATGGCTCATCGCACAACGTTCCTTCTGAAGGAATAAACGCGGCCGCCGTGGCGTAAGTTCCGGCGAGATGCGCCCCCGTCTGCGGAGCGGCCTAATCGTCCTTCGACAAATGGCCGGGTTTGGTGGGAAGGTCGATGGGGCCGCCCTCGCCATTCACGAGATCGCAGTCCTTGTCGCCGGCGTCCTCAACGACGGCTTCTAGCGTGTCCCGCTCCTTGTCGCTGCGCGGCTTTCGTCCAGGAAGATTTGGCGACGTGTTTTGTGAGGTCGTCTTGAGTGTCATCTGCCGGCCCTCCTGATCGCCTAACGCGGCTTAAGCGAATTCGTTCGTTTGACACGTGAGCGAAAACACTGGCAGAATGGCATCATCGAAACGAGTTTGGTTCACCCGCGCGGAAAGCTTCCGCCGCGGGTTTTTTCGTCTCGATCGAGATCGGATGACCGCGGCGCGTTGCAGCCACTCGTCGAACCTGGTGCGCCGCCGGCCGTACCATTGCTGGTCGCGGACGCGCGAACGTGGGGGCCCACGGCGCCGGGCCAGTGCTCGCGCCGCTGCGGTCTCCGGAGCCAATTTGGTGTCTCCTACTTCGCTACGCGCGGCTTCGAGAACTTTGAAAGGATCATCAAGCGGTGAAGATGACAGATGATGAAGTCAGGGCGATGGTTGCCGAGATGCTGGCTGAGCAACACAGGCTTCAGCAGGCGAACTTTGATGCCATCGTATTGCGGACGGTGGCATCGATGCTGGCGTCTTTCGGAATTGATAATGACGATCGAAAGGAGCTAAGGGCGGATTTTCAGCATCTGCGCCGATGGCGAACGAGCGTCGAGCAGGCGCAGAGCTACACGCTCAAGGCCGTGATTACGGTGATCGCCACCGGTCTGATGGGTGTGGTTGGGCTAAGCGTCAAGGTCGTGCTCGGCAAGTGAGCCTCAGCCGCGACGACATTGCTGCATTCCACTCACGTCGTCGTCACCCAACGGACCGTCTCATGCACAGAATTCGCATCGTCGATGCATCCGATGGCGACATCGCCGATACATTGGTTGACCTTCACCGGTTGACGTACTTCAATGCGGCTCCCTTGCCGCAATTCAAGTTAGGGGCGTGGTGGCTTGCCTATCACGGCGATGAGCCAGTAGCTTCGCCGATGTCGTCCCGTCAACACACGTTCGAAATGGCTCCAGGGTGTGTTGCAGCGGCACCGGGGACGTGACCTCCAGTGCAGGCTGATGCGGGTGATCGAGGCAAGGGCACGGCGTACTGGACGGGACAGCATCGTCCCGGATACGACGGACAATCCGGTGTCTGCCAATAATTCATCCGGGCGGGCTATCGGCTTTTCGAACCCCATGTGCCCTGGGCTTGGCCGCATACGGTACTGGCGAAAGCCGCTTCGCTGAACGAGGAGCCAAGTTTCCCGTGGTGCGGAACGCGATTCACGCAACGCAAAAATGGTTCGCGCGAGATGAAGCGAAACACGGAACGTTCAAGGCCCGGCAGCTTGATAGCTGCCGGCCCTGTTTGCGTATTGAAGCGATGCGGGCGAAGGACTTGCGAAGTCCGCGGTGCCGGGCTTTAAGTTTGCTCCTGTGGAAAATTCGGCAACGATAAGCCGATGTAAGGGAGCGCCGTCGATGCCCACCAAGCCTCAATTGCCGGAACGTTCGTCGCGGGCGACGGGCGCGCCTACCGCGCTCGATGGTCTGCTGGTCGTCGATTTCACGCGTGTGGTTGCCGGCCCGGCCTGTACGCAGACGCTTGCTGATTTCGGCGCACACGTCATCAAGATCGAGAATCCAGACGGGGGCGACGACACGCGTGCGTATGAACACGCCGAGATCGGTGGAGAGAGTGCTGCCTATCTGAGCCTCAATCGCAACAAGCGCGGCATCGCGCTCGACCTTACCGTGCCGGAGGCTCGTGAGATTGCGCTGGATTTGATTCGCAAGGCCGACGTGGTCGTCGAGAACTTTTCCGGCGGGGTCATGAAGAAATTTGGCCTCGACTATGAAGCTGTTGCGCCGCTCAATCCGCGGCTAGTCTATTGCTCGATCTCCGCCTACGGGCGCACCGGACCGTTTGCCTCGCGTCCCGGTTTTGATCCGATCACGCAGGCGGAAAGCGGCTTCATGTCGCTCAACGGATTTGCCGATGGCCCTGCGGTTCGCACCGGCCCGCCCATCGTGGACATGGCGACGGGGATGTCTGCCTGCAACGCCATCCTGATGGCGCTGTTGGCGCGGGATCGGCTCGATCGCGGTCAGCATGTCGAGGTCGCCCTGTTCGACGTCGCGATGGGCATGACCGGTTTCTATGGCATGGCCTATCTGATCAACGGCGAAAATCCCGGCCGGTTTGGCAATTCGCCGAGTGGCTCCCCTACCGTCGGCGTGTACGAGGCCTCTGATGGGCCGCTTTACATGGCCTGCGCGAACGACCGGCTCTATCGCCGGCTGGTGGTCGAGGTGCTGAACCGGCCGGATCTGATCACCGATCCGCAGTTTGCAACGCGCAGGGCGCGTTCCGAGCACAAGGAGCTCTTGCGAGCAGCCATCGCGGAGGTCTTTGCAAGCGACACCCTCGAGAACTGGATGACCAAGATGAAGCTGGCCAATATCCCGGTCGGCTATCTCCGGACGGTCGAGGAGGGGTTCAATGCACCGGAGGCGCGAGCGCGCCATCGCTTGAACCGGATTCCACATCGTACGGCGGGATGGGTCCCGAACATCGAGCCGCCGATTGCCATGAGCTTGACCGGCCCGATTGATCCTGTGGCTGCTCCATTGCTGGGCGAGCACACGGAGCAGGTCTTGCGTGACACGCTCGGTTACGACGAGCGTCGGATATCCCAGTTCACCCAAATGGGCGTCTTCGGCTCGGGCAAACCTGCCTCGTCGGGCTGAGCCTGAGCGTTGATCCTACAGGCCAGGCCTCGCGCGGCTTGCGGATCACGGCTTGGCGATGCTGGCGCCTTCGCGGCATCGCATCCTTCCTGGCAGCCGGGTTCAGGGCGACCATACCCAGCCAGCGCGGCCTTGGCTTGATTTGGCAAGGGTCTCGCCGCATAAATGCATGAAAGCGAGGGATACGAATGGCGCCTGGTCAAGAGCCGAGCGTAGGTCGGGCCGCGGGGGCGCGATCCGATGAACCTGCCCATGTGGCAATGGTCGCGAAGGCCCGCGCGCTCGTCCCACGGCTGCGAGAGCGGGCGGCGCGGACGGAAGAGCTGCGGCATCTGCCGCCCGAAACGGAGAAGGATCTGCACGACGCGGGCCTGTTCCGGATGCTTCAGCCGAAGCGCATTGGCGGCGCAGAACTCGATTATGTCGCCTTGATCGACTGCGCGGACCTGCTCGGACGGGCGGACGCGTCGGTGGCGTGGAATCTGGCCAATCTGGCGAGCCATCACTGGATGCTCGGCATGTTCGAGTCGACGGCGCAGGATCTGGTCTGGGGCCTTGATCCGGACGCACTGATCGCGTCCTCGTTCATTTTTCCCGCCGGACGTGCCACGAGAGTGGAGGGCGGATACCGGCTCCATGGCAGCTGGCCGTTCTCCTCGGGCGTTGCCTCCTGCGCATGGAACATGCTTGCAAGCGTCGTCTACTCCGACGACGAGGCGGACGGCATCGAGTATCGGATATTTCTGCTGCCGAAAGCCGACTACAAGGTCCTCGACACCTGGAACGTCGCGGGTCTGCGCGGGACAGGGTCCTGCGACGTGGAGGTCAGGGACGCTTTCGTGCCCGAGGAAATGACGGTTGCAGTCGGCGATCTTGACGGCGGTCCGACGCCGGGAAGCAAGCTCAATCCCAACCCACTGTATGCGCTCCCCGTGTTCTCGCTGTTTCCCTACGTCCTCTCCGGCGTCGCGCTGGGGAACGCGCAGGCGTGTCTCGACGATTATGCGGAGGTCGTCCGTCATCGCATTTCCACCTACAACCACGCCAGGCTGAGCGACTTTCAAAGCACCCAGATCAAGATCGCCGAGGCCTCGGCGAAGATCGACGCTGCACGCCTGATCATGCGATCGGCCTGTCTGAATGCCATGGAGGATGCACGGCGGGGTCATATCCCCGATATGGCGACCAAGACCAGATATCGGCGCGACGGGGCCTTTTCAGTGAACTTCTGCACCGATGCGGTGTCGATGCTGTTTGCCGCGAGCGGAGCACGGGGCCTGTTCACGACGGGCGCGTTGCAGCGGCAGTTCCGCGATGCGCACGCGATCAATTCGCATCTCGCGTTCAATTTCGATGCAGCCGGGACCAACTATGGACGCGTGGCGTTAGGCCTGCCGTCCGAGAATCTCACGCTGTGAGGCCGGCCGATGAATGATCTGCCGAAGCAGCCGGCCGTTCCCGATCCGGCCAACGAACTCGCGAGCGACAACTCGCCGATCGATCCCCGTGATTTCCGCAGTGCGCTAGGAACCTACGCCACGGGGGTGACGATCATCACGGCCGCTGCGCCTGACGGCAAGCCCTATGGCCTGACGTGCAATTCGTTTGCCTCGGTCTCGCTGAATCCGCCGCTGGTTCTTTGGAGCCTCGTCGTCTATTCCTCTAGTCTGACCATCTTCCAGAACGCCAGTCATTTCACGGTCAACGTTCTTGGCGTTTCGCAACAGGCGCTTGCGAGCAAATTCGCCAAATCGTCTGATGACAAGTTCACGGGTGTCGAGTGGACGCCGGGCCTCGGCAACGCGCCGGTGCTCGCCGAGAGCGTCGCCAATTTTCAATGCCGCTCAGTCAATCGCTATTACGGCGGCGACCACGTGATCTTTCTCGGTGCGGTCGAGGCCTATACTTACAATGCGAAGGAGCCGCTGCTCTTCGCGCGCGGCGCGTTCGGCCGATTTCTCGCCGACGGCTAGCGCAAGCAGTCACTGCAAGCGTGCTTCAGTTCGCGCTCGACGGTTCAGCGCACCCCTGCCGAAAGCTTGTAGATTTCGAGCGCATCCGCATCCGCGCCTCGCGCGGCCTTGGCGAGCCTGAAAAGTTGTCCGGCGAGCGAGGCCATGGGCACCGGGGTCGACGTCGTCTGCGCGACATCGGCGACGGTATCGAGGTCCTTGAGCATTGTGGCGATGTGACCAAGCGGCGGTGAGTGAATGCCCTGGACCATTCGCGGAACGAACAGCTGCAACGGAATGGAGTCAGCGAACCCCCCGGCGAGTGCTTCGGGCAAGCGGTTGGCATCGATTCCGGCGTTCACGGCAAGGCGTGTCGCCTCCGCAAGAACTGCCATCGCGCATCCGACGATCACCTGATTGCATAATTTTGTGGTCTGGCCGGCGCCGGTCGGCCCCATGTGGGTGAACCTGCGTGCCATAGCCAGCACGTAGGGGCGGACCCGCTCGATATCGCCGGCTTTTCCGCCGGCCATGATGGCGAGCGTGCCTTCCTCGGCGCCCTTGGTACCACCGGACACCGGCGCATCGATCCAGCCCGCGCCGTTCGCAGCTAACAATCGCGTTGCAAGGTCCCGTGCAGCATCGGGATGGATGGACGAGAAGTCGACCACGAGCTTACCCGCGCCGGGCGCTGTTGAGATGCTCGCGGGCCCGAAGATCACCTCTTCCACGGCGGCAGCATCCGTCACGCACATGAAGATGATATCCGAGCTCTCTATCAAGTCGCGTGGGCTGGCTGCGCGCGTCGCACCGGCTTCGACGAGCGCGGCCATCTTCCCTTCCGAACGGTTCCAGACAGTGATCTGATGGCCGGCGTTGAGCAGGCGCCGGCTCATCGGTGTCCCCATCAGTCCAAGGCCGAGATAGCCGAGCCGCTCGACGCCTTGCGGGTTTGTCTTGCTTGCCTCAGCCATAGGTTGCCTCCATCTGCTGCTGTGCGACGCTGCACTACCATATAGGGCGTATCCCACGACGAAACCGCCCGGCCTGCATGGCTTGCTTGATTGTTTGAACCATGAAACATTTGCCGCGGTCGGGTTGGATGGCGCCGGTCGGCGCCTGGGCAGCGGAGTGGGCACGATGCGAACCGTTTCGAAGTGGATCCTGGCTTTGGGGGCGGCAGCGGCCGTGAGCGCGAGCGCGGGCCCGTCATGGGCGCAGCAGACAATTCGTGTCGGCTGGACGATTCCGGCCGAAGAATCCAAATACTGGATGATGCGCCGCCCGGCTGAGTTTCCCAATATCGGCAAGGCCTACAACATCGAATGGACCCAGTTTCAGGGCACCGCTCCGATGACGCAGGCCTTGGCGGCCGGCGCGCTGGATTGCGCGACGCAGGCACCGCTGTCGCTCGCCAACGGCGTGGTTGGCGGCAACCTCAAGGCCTACATCGTGGCGCAGCACGTCTTCGAGAAGGCCGGTGGTTTCTCGGTCTACTGGGCTGTCATGGACGACTCCCCGATCAAGACCATCGCCGATCTCAAAGGCAAGACGGTCGGGATCTCCGTGATCGGCGGCGGCACCCAGGGCCCGTTCAATCTGTTGCTGAAGCAGAATGGCATCGATCCGGCCAAGGACATCAAGCTGGTCGAGGTCGGCTTTGCCGTCTCCGAAGATGCGTTGCGGCAGGGCCGCGTCGATGCGGTCAACATGAACCAGCCATTTGCCGCGCGCGCGGAGGCGAAGGGCGGCACGCGCAAACTGTTCTCGCTGTCGCAGGCTATGCCGAACATCGTGCACATCCTGGAAGCCTGCCGTGCCGATTTCGTCGACAAGAATCCGGAATTGGTCAAGGCTTACGTGCGCGACATTACCTCTGGCATGAAGAAAGCGCTGGCAAACCGCGAAGAGACGTTGAAGGTCGTCAACGAAGTCCTGAAAGCACCTATTCCGGTTCTCGAGACCTATCTGCTCAAGGACAATGATTTTGGCCGCGATCCGGGCGCTGCACCGAATTTCCCCGCGATCCAGAAGATGCTGGACATCTACGCGGAGACAGGGATGCTGCCGAAATTGGATGTCGCGCAATTCAAGCATTCGACGATTGTCGCTCCGCTGCAATAGGCGATCGCGCGAATGAACCGAGCGAGAACGTCGCGGCATCCAGGATGATCCGGGACGTTGCATGAAGAAGATTCACGTATGAAGAAGCTCCGATCTCGGATCACGACGGATGGTCTCGACCGGGCTCCGCACCGCGCGTTCATGCGCGCCATGGGGCTCGACGACGCTGCGATTTCCAAGCCGATGGTCGGCGTCGTCAGCATGAAGGGCGAACAGACGCCCTGCAACATGACGCACGACTTTCAGGTCGCAGCGGCCAAGACCGGAATCGAAGAGGCCGGCGGCACGCCGCGCGAGTTTTCGACCGTATCGGTTTCCGACGGTATCAGCATGAATCACGAGGGGATGAAGTTCTCTTTGTTTTCGCGGGAGCTGATTGCCGACTCGGTCGAAGCCGTCGTTCATGGTCTCGCCTACGATGCATTGATCGGATACGGCGGATGCGACAAGACGCTTCCCGGCGTGATGATGGGCATGGTCCGGTGCAACGTGCCGTCCATCTTCATCTATGGCGGCAGCGCGCTGCCGGGCCGCGTGGACGGGCGGACCCTGACCGTGCTCGACTCCTATGAGGCTGTCGGCAGCTTCATGACCGGAGAGATCGACGGCGCCACGCTCGAACGGATCGAACGCGCCTGCCTGCCGACCATCGGCGCGTGCGCCGGCCAATTCACTGCCAACACGATGGGGATGGTGTCGGAGGCGATGGGCCTCACCATTCCCAACGTGTCGATGGTGCCGGGTGTCTATGCCGAACGCGCGCAGATATCCAGGCGGGCCGGGCGCCTCGTCATGGAGATGCTGGAGCGCGGCGGGCCGTTGCCGCGCGACGTCGTGACGCGGAAATCCCTGGAAAACGGTGCGGCAATCGTGGCCGCCACGGGCGGTTCGACCAATGCTGCGCTACATCTGCCGGCGATCGCGAACGAGGCCGGCATCGCATTCACGATCGATGATGTCGGCGAGGTTTTTGCAAGGACGCCGCTGATCGGAAACCTGCGGCCTGGAGGCAAATATACAGCGAAGGATGTCTACGATATCGGCGGTGCCGCCGTGGTGATCCGGGAGCTGATCCAGAGCGGGCATATTGATGGCAGCTGCTTGTCTGTCACAGGCCGTACACTTGCCGAAGAGTACGGTGCCGCCAATGCACCTGACGGAGAGGTCGTTTACGCCGCTCGCGCGCCGATCATGCCAGATGGCGGCGTCGCCGTGCTGAAGGGAAACCTCTGTCCGGACGGCGCGGTCATCAAGGTCGCGGGCCTGAAGAGTCAGTTCTTTGAAGGCGTGGCGCGCGTTTTCGAAGACGAGGAGGCCTGCGTCGCTGCGGTTCGTGATCGCAACTATCAGGCGGGCGAGGTTCTCGTGATCCGAAACGAGGGGCCGGTGGGCGGCCCCGGCATGCGCGAGATGCTCGGCGTCACCGCGCTGATCTATGGACAGGGCATGGGCGAGAAGGTGGCCCTGATCACGGATGGACGCTTCTCCGGCGCCACGCGCGGAATGTGCATCGGCTATGTGTCTCCCGAGGCCTTCGTCGGCGGTCCGCTGGCGCTGGTTCGCGATGGCGACAGGATCCGGATCGATGCTGCGAACCGGCGGATGGATATGCTGGTCGACGAGGAAGAACTCACTGCTCGCCGACACGATTGGAAGCCGCGTCCGCTTCGTCACCGCGCCGGCGCCCTCGCCAAATATGCGCGATTGGTTGGCCAGGCACCGGGCGGAGCCGTGACGCATGAGGGGCCCGCGGAATGGCCCTGGTTCGGATGACGCGGCGCACTTGCCCGAAAACAGCCAATGGTCTGGCAAGTTTCTTGCTAAGCTCGCGTCGCTGGCGGAGGATATTCAGCAAGCCTGTTGCGCAGGGTTCGCGCGAATGAAGTGAGACGGGATGAAGGTAGTGCCTTCGAGATCGAGCGAATGGGTGAGACCGGTGACGCCGCAAAAACCGGCTTCTGCGATCATCGAGATCGAGCGTGTCTCTCAGGTATTTCAGACCTCGGCGCGCAAGGATCACGTGGCGCTATCGGACATCTCTCTGGCGATCGAGGAGGGAGCCTTCGTCTCCATCCTTGGTCCGTCCGGCTGCGGCAAGTCGACATTGCTTTACGTCGTCGGCGGCTTCGTCAACCCGACCAGCGGCTCAGCAAAGATTAAGGGACGGACGATCACGGGACCAGGGCCGGATCGCGGCCCGGTGTTTCAGGAATTCGCGTTGTTTCCGTGGAAGACCGTGCTGGGGAATGTGATGTACGGCCCTCGCCAGCAGGGCGTGCGCACCACCGAGGCGGAAGCACAGAGCCGGGCCTTGATCGAAATGGTCGGGCTCAAGGGCTATGAGAACTTCTATCCCAAGGAGCTGTCCGGCGGCATGAAGCAGCGCGTAGCGCTGGCTCGAACCCTGGCTTACCATCCTGAGGTTCTGTTGATGGACGAGCCGTTCGGCGCGCTCGATGCTCACACGCGAACGCGGCTGCAGAATGATCTGTTGAATATCTGGGGGCGTGATCGCAAGACGGTGCTGTTCGTCACTCATTCGGTGGACGAAGCGGTGTTCCTGTCAGACAAGGTCGTGATGATGTCGAAGTCTCCCGGCCGCATCCGCGAGGTCATCGACATCGATCTGCCGCGGCCGCGCCGACGCAGCGAGCTGCTGCTCGATCCACGCTACCAGAAATACGTTGTCGATATCGAGCGGATGTTCGACGAGACCGACCCTGTCGGGTCTCCGTCATGATATCGCCCGCCGTCTTGGCGAGACGGGCTGCCCCGGTGCTTGCCTGCATCGGATTGCTCGCGATCTGGCAGACGGCGTCCCTCGCGTTGAAGAATGACAGCTTTCCGACGGCGATCGAAGCAATTCGGGCGATTCCGGACATTCTCGGCGACAGGGAATCGCTGATCAACATCCTGGCCTCGCTCCGCCGCATGGCGGTCGGGTTTGGCATAGCGGTATCGGTGTCCATTCCGCTCGGCCTGTTGATGGGCCGCAGCCGGGCCGTCGCGGCGTTCTTCAATCCGCTCCTGATGGTGATCTACCCGGTGCCGAAGGCCGCCTTGATGCCGATCATCATGCTGTGGCTCGGCGTCGGCGACATCACGAAGACGCTGGTGATCTTCCTCGGTGTCAGCCTGCCCGTGATCTATCACAGCTTCGAGGGCGCCAAGGCGGTGGAAGAGAAGATGCTGTGGTCGGGTGCCGCGATGGGGCTTTCGCCTGCACAACGGCTGGTTCGGATCGTACTGCCGGCGGCGCTGCCGGAAATTCTGACCGGTTGCCGCACCGGACTCGTGCTGGCGCTGATCACGATGATCACCAGCGAGATGATCGCCCGTCAGTCCGGCGCCGGCAACATCCTGTTCAACGCTCTCGACATGGGCCAATACGACACCGTCTTTGCGATGATCATCATCGTCGGCGCGATGGGAATCTGCCTGGATGCGATCTTCGAGCGGGTCCGCGCAAGGCTGGTGCGCTGGTCTGAACCGCAGTTCGACATGCCGCTGAGCTTCTCATGATGCCGCAGCTTCGCTCCACCAGCATCATTCTCGGGCTTGCGCCGATCGTGCTGGTGATCGCGCTGTGGCAAGGCCTTGTATCGTTTGGCTTTGCGCCTGCGGTCTTGCTGCCGCCGCCTGGATACGTATTCAGCAGGCTGCTTCAGCAACTCCTGACCTGGACGTTTCAGCAGGAGATCGCGGCGACCCTGATCCGGCTGTTTGCCGGCTTCGCGATTGCGGTCGTGCTCGGTGTCAGCATCGGCATCGCCGCTGCCGCCAATCCGGCTATCAACGCCGTGGTTCGGCCGATCGTTCGCGTGCTTGCACCCTTGCCAAAGGTCGCGCTCTATCCAGCATTGCTGCTGCTGCTCGGCTTCGGTCACGGATCGAAGATCACGCTGGTGGCGGCGGATGCACTCTTTCCCATTCTGTTGTCTACCTATTACGGCGCGTCGACGGTGGAGCAGAAGCTGATCTGGTCGGCCATGGCGGCGGGAACGCCGCGCTATGAGATCCTGTTCAAGGTGGTGCTGCCGGCCGCGATGCCGTCGATCCTGACCGGTTGCCGGATCGGCCTTGTCATTTCCTGCATCGTGGTGTTTCTGGCCGAGATGATCACGTCGAGCGACGGGCTCGGACACGTCCTCGTCACGGCGGCCCGGACGTTTCAGGCCGTTGATATGTTCGTTCCGCTGATCACGATCTCGCTGCTGGGCTTGATCCTCAATGGCCTGCTGGGGGCAGTGCGTGCCTATCTGCTGCGGGGTTTCCCCGAAGCATGAAACTGACGAAGAAGAAACAGGAAGACCGGGAGTAGACCATGCTGGCTGATCGCATCGAGGCAAAATGGATCGACGCATTTTGCGAGATTTTTGAGCGATGCGCCGTCAAGGCCGGCGATACCGCGGCGATCCTCTCGGAAACCCAGTCACGTGCGTTGAATGTTCATCTGGCGGAGCTCGCGCTGCTGCGGATGGGCGCCCGCCCGTTTCACGTGGTCATGCCGACCCCGCGCAACCGCAATATCGTTCCGGTTCGCTCGACAGGGGCGAGCGAGGCGATCCAGCGGCTTGGCCCGGTCATCACTGCGCTTCAACAAGCCGGCTTTGTGGTGGATTGCACCATAGAGGGCTTGATGCATGCGGTGGAGACACCCGAGATCCTCAAAGCCGGCGCGCGCATCCTGGTGATTTCCAACGAGCATCCCGAGGCGCTGGAGCGGATGGTGCCGGATTCCGCGCTCGAGAAGCGCGTTCGCGCCGCGGCGAAGATGCTGCGCGGGACCAAGCGGATGCGGGTGACGTCAAAAGCCGGCACGGCGCTCGACGTCGATATGGTTGGCGCGTCCACGGTCGGCGTGTGGGGCTGGACGGACAAGCCCGGTACGCTGGCGCATTGGCCCGGGGGCATCGTCGTCAGCTTCCCCAAGAGCGGAACGATCAACGGCACGCTGGTGATGGCGCCCGGCGACATCAACCTGACCTTCAAGCGTTACCTGACCTCGCCGGTGAAGATGACACTGAAGGACGATTATGTCGTCGAGCTGGAAGGCGAGGGCACGGATGCCGCAATGATGCGTGCCTATCTTGCCGCCTGGGGCGATAGGGAAGCCTATGCGGTGTCGCATGTCGGCTTCGGCATGAATCCGGCCGCGCGCTACGAGGCGCTGTCGATGTATGACCAGCGCGACACCAACGGCACGGAAATTCGTGCCGTCTCCGGCAACTTCCTGTTCTCGACCGGTGCCAACGAATTCGCCGGCCGGTACACGGCGGGCCATTTCGATCTGCCGATGATGGGGACGACGATCGAGCTCGATGGTGCCGCCGTGGTGCGTGAAGGGGTGCTGCAGGAGGTGTTCGGCTAGTTCCGATCGAGCACCGGCGGGCGAGCCAGGTCAAAGTGACGGAGCAGGTCGACCATGGCCTGAAGCCGTTTTGCCCGATAGGCGTCGATGTCCATACCTGAATAATCGAGAAAGCCTGCGCCCGTTCGCAGGCCGATCCGGCCCTCCTGCATGTTCCGTGAAATGACGTCCGGCGCGCGATAGCGGTCGCTGCCGAGTGCGTCTTCGAGATAGCGACTGGCGTAGTAGAGGATGTCGCCGCCACCCCAGTCGATGAATTCGAGCAGCCCGAGCACGGCGTAGCGGAAGCCGAAGCCGTAGCGGATCGCCTTGTCGATGTCTTCTGCGCTGGCGACGCCTTCTTCGACCATGCGCGCGGCCTCGTTCATCGCCAGCGCCTGGATGCGCGGGACGATGAAGCCGGGAGTCGCTGCGCAGACCACCGGCACCTTGCCGATGCCTTCGAGTAGCGCCTTGATCTCGTCGATGACAGCGGGATCGGTGGCCTTGCCTGGCGAAACCTCGACCAGCGGGATCAGATAGGCCGGATTGAGCCAGTGCACATTGAGAAACCGGCGAGGATTCACGATCGCGCCTGAGAGATCGTCGACAAGGATGGTCGACGTCGTCGATGCGATGATCGTATCGGGGCCGACTTGTTTTGAGGCCGCCCCCAGCACATCCCGCTTGAGCTCGACGATCTCGGGGACCCCTTCGAAGACTATTCCCGCATCGGACAGTGCCGCATCGCTCTGGCTGGCCGGCACCACCGAGACCCGCGCGATCAGCGGATCGACATCCGCCTCGGTCAGGAGCCCCAGCTTCGCCAGGCTGGCAAAGGTCTTCCTGACTTCGACGTGCGCATCTGCCTCCAGCCTGGCGAAATCTTCGGCTGAACGGGCCTTGATGTCGATCATCGTGACCATATGCCCCGCGTAGCCGAACGCGACGGCGATGCCGCGGCCCATGCGGCCGGCCCCGAGACAGGCGATTGTGGCCCGGTTGGTCATCGGTCAAAATCCCTTGCGAAGAAGCGTCTGCAAAGCGGCCTTGCCGAGATTGCCGAGGCCCAGCGTCGCGAGGGTTCGGCCGCCTTGCGTAAAATCCTCACCGCAGATTGCGCCACCGATGGCCAGAAATCCTTTGGCCAGCGGCGTAGCCACGCTCGCCAGGCCGGCGACTGAGGCCAGCAGCGATAGCCCAAGCCGCAAATCTTCTCTCATGTAGCGGTGCTCGGTCAGCACGATCCGCTCGCGCCAGTCGCCGGAATCGGTCAGCCGGTCGTGCGAGCCGCGGCCGTACATCCACACCTCGCCTTCCCTAGCATAGTGATGGGCGAGCGGAAAATGCGGTGCGCCATATCCGAGCGCCTCACGCACGGCAATCCGTTCAGCGTCGAGCGCGTCGGTGACACGGCGAATCGCGGCTTGCGTTCCTTCCTTGTGGATGTCCCACTTGTCGAAATGCTCGATCGGGCCTGCATTCATCACGATCAGGGGCGGATGGATAATCGGACCTGCGTTCATCAGCGCACCCGAAAGAGCATCGCCGCACGGCTCGACCGCGCCGGGGAAAGCCTGTCCGATCACCTCAAGGGCGCGCGGCGCCTGATCGAGCGGGAAAACGCCGACCGGCAGCCGCTTGGCGCGGATGGTGATCGCGACCTCGAACGGGCCGTGCTTGCGGGTCAGCCAGGGCAAGGTTCCGGTCTCGGCAAAGCACGCCTTGGCGTGGTTGCCGGCATCCCGCGCAGCCTGGGCGAAGACCATCGAGCCGAACGTTGCTGGCGGCAGAAACACGACCTGTCCATCCCGCAGATGTGGAGCAAGCAGCCGGGCGATATCAGGCTGTGCGAAGGCGGGGGCGGGGCACAGGATCAGCTCTGCGCCGTTGACGGCCTCGGCGATGCTGGTCGTCACCAGCGCCAATTTCACGTCGTGACGGCCGTTATGATCCTTCACCAGGATGCGCGAGCCGGCGGTGCGATGTGCAGCGACCTGGTCCGCGTCGCGGCGCCAGAACCGGACCTCATGTCCCGACAGCGCAAAATCGCCTGCGGCCGCGAAAGAGCCGTTTCCTCCCCCCAGAACCGCAATCTTCAAGATGCTTCTCCTTGCGTGCGCGATTGCGCATCAAGCTGCTTCAGCAGGAAATGCTGGACTTTGCCTAGCGCGGTGCGCGGCAGGTCGGTGACGAAAACGATGTCGCGCGGAACCTTGTAGCGGGCGAGTTGTGCCTGAAGATGAACTTTCAACGTGTCTGCTGCGAGCCGACAGCCGGTTCGCGGGATCACGTAGGCGACGGGCACCTCGTCCCAGCGTGGATCGGGCCGGCCGATCACGGCGCATTCGCTGACATCGGGATGTTCGAGCAAGACGCGTTCAACCTCCGCCGGATAGACGTTCTCGCCGCCGGAAATGATCATGTTCTTCTTGCGGTCGCGCACCCAGAAATAGCCGTCCGCGTCGCACAGGCCGATATCGCCGGTACGATACCAGCCGTCGTGCAGCGCATCGCGCGTGGCGTCCGCATTGCCCCAATATTCGAAGAACACGTTGGGGCCGCGCACCGCGATCTCCCCCGGCGCTCCCGCCGGCACCTCGTTGCCGGCGGGATCAATCACTTTCGCTTCGCAGCACAGGCCGGCAAGTCCGGTCGACCCCGCGCGCGAGAGATCGCCACCAAGCCGGGTGTAGACTGCAATGGGGCATGTTTCCGTTGAGCCGTAGACCTGAAGCACCGGGACGCCGCGCGCGACGAAGCGGTCGATCAGATGCGGCGGCACGATGGTCGAGCCGGTCGCGACGGCTTTGAGTGACGAAAGGTCGGTCGTGGGCCAGGCGGGATGCTCGCTCACCGCCTGGATGATCGCCGGCACCATCACGGTCAAGGTCGGGCGTTCCCGTTCGATGGCTGCAAGCGCGGTGTCCGGCGTGAAGCGTGCGTGAACCGTGACCGTCGCGCCCAGCTGGATTGCTGCCGTGGTCTGGATGTTGAGGCCGCCGACGTGGAAGAACGGCAGCAGCGTCAGCACATGGTCATCGGACGTCATGTTGTGCATGTGCTGGCTCATGACGCCGTTCCAGAACAACGCCTCCTGGCGCAGCACCGCGCCTTTGGGCCGTCCGGTCGTTCCCGATGTGTAGACAATGAGGAGCGGACAGGAGAGATCGGTGTGCGGGTTGCGGCCGATGCCCCGGCTCCGAGCCAACAGGTTTTCGAACGTCATGCCGCGGGGCGGCTCGAAATCGAGCCCGACGATTGCGGTCCCCTCGAGCTCGGCAAGGACCCCCTCAAATGCCTGCTCGAGCACCAGGACCTTGGCGCCGGCATCGTTGAGGATGAAAAGCTGCTCGGCGACAGCGAGCCGCCAGTTCAGGGGCACCAGCATCGCTCCGAGCCGCGCGCAGGCATAGAGCAGAACCAGATAGTCCGGCCGGTTCAGGCTGAGGATCGCAACGCGGTCGCCCCGGCCTACGCCGAGCTCCTGCTTCAACGTCTCCGCCGTCCGCTCGATGCGTGCAGCGAATGCCGCATAGCTCAACCGTCCGCCCTCGAAGGCGATGGCTGTCTTGTCTGGCGCGAACGCCGCGTTGCGATCGATCAGACTGCAGAGGTCCACCGTCAGTCGTCCGTTTCGCCGGCCTCGTACAGCGCCTCGCGCCCGATCCGGTCGAGGCAGAGCTCGGCTGTCCAGGGCAGCATCAGCGAGCCGCAGCGGCTGTCGCGATAGATCCGCTCCAGCGGCAACGAGCGCAGCATGGCCTGACCGCCGCAGGTACGGATCGCGAGCGCGGCGAGCTCATTGGCACCCTCCATCACCGAATATTGTGCGGCATAAGCGCGAAGCACCTGCTCCTTGCTCGGATTGGCGCGCGCTTCGGTGACTGCCTGGAACCAGATCGCCTTGATCTGCTCGAGCTTGATCTGCATCTGCGCGACCGCAATTTGCTTGGTCGGATACATCCTGCGCTTGACCGGCGGCATGCCCGGTACTTCGCCGCGCAGATATCGCACGGTGAAGTCATAGGCGGCTTGAGCAAGGCCCATATAGGTCGGCGACAGCGTCAGGAACATGTGCGGCCAGCGCATCGCGGCCTGGAAATAGACGCCGCGCGGCATCAGCGCTGAATCTGCGGGCACGAACACGTCCTTGAACAGCAGCGTGCGCGAGACCGTTCCGCGCATGCCGAGCGGATCCCAGTCGCCGACGACCGAAACGCCGTCCGATTTCGAGGGGATGGCGAGGTAAAGCGTATTGCGGCGCGAAGCCTTCTCGCCTTCCTCGATCTCCGTGCAGAGAACGCCGTAATAGTCGGCATGGCCGGAGAGCGATGCAAAGATCTTCTTGCCGTTGACGATCCAGCCACCCTCGACCGGCCGTGCTTCCGTGCCGAAAGCGACGCCGCCTGCCGCTGCCGCACCGCCCTCCGAGAAAGGCTGCGAATAGATCGCGCCGTCCTCGACGATGCGCTTGTAGTGGACTGCACGTCGCGCCTCGTGCTCGGCGCGGGTCTCTGTATCCATATCGAGATCGTCGGCGAGCGGGCCCGACCACAGCGTCGAGCAGACGTGCATGTTCCAGGTGAGCGCAGTCGCGCCGCAATAGCGGCCGATTTCGGCTGCCGCCAAAGCATAGGTTTGATAATCCGCGCCGAGCCCGCCATGCTTCTTGGGCACGGCAATGCCGAGCAAGCCGACGCGATGCAGGTCGCGATAATTCTCCGACGGGAAGATGGCCTCGCGATCGTAAGTCGCGGCGCGGCCGGCGAATACGCTCTGGCCGATCTCGCGCGCCCGCGCGATGATGCCGGCCTGCTCGTCGCTTAGTCGGAATGCGACGGGATCGAAGATCGGCGCATCCAGCGCGACCTTGTCAGTCGCGCCGATGGTCTTGCTGACTTGCATGGTCATTGCGCAGTCATCCTACGTGTTGATCGCGACGGAGTTCAGGAACCGGCCGAGGGCCTCGTCAAAGGCATCGGGGCGCTCCAGGTTGGCGAGATGGCCGACACCGGCCAACTCGACATACTTGGCAGATGGAATGTAGGTTGCCGTCTTTGCCATCATTGGCGCCGGCGCGTTGTTGTCCTTGGAGCCGGACAGCAGCAGCGTCGGGATGGAAATATCCTTGAGGGTGCTGCGTTGGTCGAAGCCGATCAAGGCCAGCATCATGGCGCGATAGCTCGCCTCGGGCACTCTTGCCATGCACTCCCGTGCAAGCTCCATTCCCCTGGGATCAGGATCGTCGCCCACCAGTTCCTTCACCAGAGAGGGCGCCAGCGACTTCATCGTTTCGCCGCGATCGAGTGGCCCGAGCCGTGCGGCGATAAACGATTTCTGCCAATCGCCGTCGGCTTTGCCGAACGCCGGGCTGGTCTGCGCCAGCACGACCGCGCGCGCCAGTTTTGGGAATTGCACCAGCCATTTCTGGGCGATCATGCCGCCGATGGAATGGCCCACCAGAATTGGCTTGCTCGCCCCAAGCTGCTCGATGAATTGCTGAAGCGCATCCGCCAGGGCAGCGATGCTGACGCTGGCGAGCGGCGCCGATCCGCCATAGCCTGGCATGTCCCATGCAATCGTGTGGAAGCGGCCACCGAATGTGGCAAGCTGCTGCCGCCACGCCCGTGCCGCACCGCCGATGCCATGCAGGAAAATCAGAGGTGTCCCGCCCGGATCGCCCGCTGCTTCATAGGCGAAGCGGCCGTCCTTTGTTATCATTGGCGCAGGCTGCGACACGCGACATCCTTTTGCTTGGCCCTTCGATGCTAACAGGCCTGTGAGGGATGGGAAGCGATAATTTTATACTTAAAGCAATTTTCGGGCCGCTCTTCGGTGTGCGGTTGTTCTTAAGGGCGAGCGAGCCTCGTTTGCAAAAGTTTGAAGGTTAAAATATATCGAGAAGAGCGATCAGCAGAATGCAAGGAAGCCAGCGCATGTCCGGATTACCGCATTCGCCGCACGCGCTGGTGACCGGTGGCGGTCGCGGCATCGGTCGCGCGATCGCAGCAGCGCTCGTCGAGGCCGGTGCGTCTGTGACCGTTCTTGGGCGGAACGCTGCGAGGCTTGAAGAAGCTGTCAATGCAGGAGCAGCGCATTTTGCGGCCGTCGCCGACGTCTCGGACGAAACCTCATTGAAAGCCGCCATCGGCGAAGCGAGTGCACGCCAGCCGATCGATATTCTGATCGCCAACGCGGGAAGCGCCGAGTCCGCGCCGTTCTCCAAATCCGACAGCGCCCTGTTCGCGCGCATGATGGATGTCAATTTCATGGGCGTGGTCCATGCTGTCAGCGCTGTGCTGCCCGGGATGAAAGATCGCCCCTATGGCCGTATCGTCGCGATCGCGTCGACGGCGGGGCTCAAGGGATATGCCTATGTCAGCGCGTACACCGCGGCCAAGCACGCTGTGGTCGGTCTCGTGCGGTCCCTCGCACTCGAGATGGCTGGCAGCAATGTGACCATCAACGCAGTGTGTCCCGGTTTCACCGACACAGATCTCGTCGCCGGCAGCATCGAGAACATCATGAAAAAGACGGGGCGTAGCCGCGAGCAGGCCATTGCCGAGCTCGCAAAGCATAATCCACAGGGACGATTGATCTCTCCTCAGCAGGTCGCGGATACCGTGCTCTGGCTGTGCGGCGAGGGCGCCGGCGCAATCACCGGGCAGGCGATCGCCGTTGCCGGTGGTGAGATTTAGCGCGCATGGCACCGGCACGGAACAAGAAAGCCAAGGAGATCGTATGAGCAGACCAGCCAATCCCGTGACCTTACCGCTTTCGGACTATTCGCCGCAGCACTTCCTGCTAGCCGTCGTCGATGGTGTTGCAACCGTGACGCTCAATCGTCCGGAACGGAAGAATCCGCTGACCTTCGAGAGCTATCGCGAACTCACCGATTTCTTTCGCGCCTGCGCGTTCGACGATGCGGTCAAGTCCATCGTCATGACCGGCGCTGGTGCCAATTTTTCGTCCGGCGGCGACGTGTTCGAGATCATCGGTCCGCTCGTGAAGATGGACACCAAGGGGCTGACGGCGTTTACGCGGATGACCGGCGACCTCGTCAAGGCGATGCGGGCCTGTCCGCAGCCGATCGTTGCTGCGGTTGAAGGCATCTGCGCAGGCGCTGGCGCGATCATCGCCATGGCGTCGGACATGCGGCTTGCGGCGAGCGGGGCCAAGGTTGCATTTCTCTTTAACAAGGTGGGCCTTGCCGGTTGTGACATGGGCGCCTGCGCGATCCTGCCGCGGATCATCGGACAGTCCCGCGCTTCCGAGTTGCTCTACACCGGCCGGTTCATGACTGCGGAGGAGGGTGAGCGCTGGGGCTTCTTCAGCCGCCTCGTCCCGCCGGAGCAGGTGCTGACCCAGGCACAGCTACTGGCCAAGCAGATTGCTGAGGGACCGACCTTCGCCAACACCATGACCAAGCGGATGCTGGCCATGGAATGGGCGATGTCGGTGGAGGAGGCGATCGAGGCGGAAGCCGTTGCTCAAGCGCTGTGCATGACAACGGCCGATTTCGAACGGGCCTTCGAGGCCTTTGCCAACAAGGTCAAGCCGGTCTTCAGGGGCGACTAGGGCGGGCTTTGCGGCAGCCGGTCGCATTGGGGACTTGCGCGAGATTATTTTAGGCTTAAAATAGTTTCGCCGGGTCGAATTGGCGAGGCTCCCATGAAAGTCGCGATCATCGGTGGCGGACCTGCGGGTCTCTACGCTGCAATCCTGCTGAAGAAGCAGCGGCCGAGCGCTGAGATCACGGTGTACGAGCGCAACCGCGCCGATGACACCTTCGGCTTTGGCGTGGTGTTCTCGGACGCCACGCTCGATAATTTCGAGAAGCACGACCTTCCCAGCTACCGCCGCATCACCCAGGAATTCGCCTATTGGGACGACATCGCCGTGCACTTCCGCGGAACGGTCCATCGGGTCGGTGGCAACGGCTTTTGTGGCTGCTCGCGGCAAAAGCTGCTCCTGATCCTGCAGGCGCGCGCGCGCGAACTGGGGGTCGTCCTGAACTTCGAAGCGGACGTCGAGGACGAATCACGCTTCGCCGACGCCGATCTGATCCTGGTCGCGGACGGCATCAACAGCCGCTTTCGCGATAGATACGTCGATCATTTCGCGCCGGAGGTCGATCTCCGTGCCAACAAGTTCGCCTGGATGGGTTCGACCAAGCCGCTGGATGCCTTCACCTTCATCTTCCAGGAGACGGAGTGGGGACCGTTCATCGCCCATGCCTATCAATATGAAGCCGGGCACTCGACCTGGATTTTCGAGACCGATCCCGACACGTTCGAACGCGCCGGACTCACAGGGCTGAACGAGACCCAGTCGGCTACGCGAATGGCCGAGATCTTCGGCTGGTTCCTCGATGGGCACCAACTGCTCACCAACCGCTCGACGTGGCGCAACTTCCCGATGATCCGCAGCAAGCGCTGGGTCAAGGACAACATGGTTCTGCTCGGGGACGCCAAGGCGAGCGCGCATTTCTCGATCGGCTCGGGCACCAAGCTCGCGATGGAAGACGCGATCGCGCTGGCAGAGGCGATGGAGAAGGCGCCCAGCATCAAGGCGGCGCTGGACGTCTACGAGCACGGCCGCCGCGAAGAGGTCGAGAAGACGCAGCACGCCGCTGACGTCTCGCTGGTCTGGTTCGAGCATGTCGACCGCTTCTGGGATTTCGATCCCGTGCAGTTTGCCTTCGGCGTGATGACGCGCTCGAAGGCGATCACCTATGACAATCTGAAACTCCGCGCTCCTGACTTCGTGGCGGAGGTCGAAAGATCGTTTGCCAAGCGTGTTCGTGACAGCGGTTTCGACGTCGACACCGAAAAGCCGATGGTGCCGCTGTTCCAGCCCTTCCGGCTGCGTGAGATGGAGATCGCCAATCGCGCCGTGGTGTCGCCGATGTGCATGTATTCGGCGAAGGAGGGCGTGCCGACCGATTTCCACCTGGTGCATTATGGATCGCGCGCGATCGGCGGCGCCGGCCTGATCTTCACGGAGATGACCTGCGTCGCCCGCGAGGCCCGCATCACGCCCGGCTGCACAGGACTGTGGAACGACGAGCAGGAGGCGTCCTGGCGACGCATCGTTGATTTCGTCCATGCCAATTCAGCCGCAAAAATCTGCCTGCAGCTGGGGCACGCCGGGCGCAAGGGTGCGACCAAGCTGATGTGGGACGGCATGGATCGTCCGCTCGAGGAGGGCGGCTGGGAGGTGTTTTCGGCGTCTCCGCTGCCCTATTTCCCCGACAGCCAGGTTCCGCGCGAGCTCGATCGGGCCGGCATGAACGCGGTGAGAGATGCTTTCGTCGCGGCGGCCGAGCGCGGCGAACGCTGTGGCTTCGACATGCTCGAACTGCACTGCGCCCACGGCTATCTGCTTGCGAGCTTCATCTCGCCGCTGACGAACACCCGCACGGATGAGTATGGCGGCTCGCTGAAAAACCGCCTGCGCTTCCCGCTCGAAATCTTCGAGGCGCTGCGGGCCGCGTGGCCGTCGCGTAAGCCGATGTCGGTGCGCATTTCCGCGACCGACTGGGCCGAGGGTGGCATCGGCGGCGATGATGCGGTGGCGATCGCGCGCGCGTTTGCCGAAGCCGGCGTCGATCTCGTCGACGTCTCGACCGGGCAGACCGTGCGCGATGCGCAGCCGATCTATGGGCGCATGTTCCAGACGCCGTTCTCCGACCAGGTCCGCAATGAGGCGCGCGTGGCCACGATGTGCGTCGGCAACATCACGACGGCGGACCAGGCCAACACCATCCTGGCTGCCGGCCGGGCGGACCTCGTCGCGCTCGGGCGGCCGCATCTGGTCGATCCCTCCTTCACCATGCGGGCGGCGGCCTGGTACGGGGCGGACGACGCGTTCTGCCCGCCGCAATATCTTCCCGGAAAAGATCAGATTTTCCGCAACAGCGTGCGCGACCGGCAGGATCTCGAGGAGCTGAGAATTAAGGCTAAGCCCAAGACCCGGGCCGAGCTCAAGGCGGAGGCGACAAAGCCGCTTGCGGCGGAGTGACCGCCCGTGCGAATTTAGCCCGTTGCCTGGTGTGTACCGAGTGGAGTGAGGGCGATGAAGGCGATTATCGTCGGTGGCGGTATCGGTGGTCTCACCACCGCATTGATGCTGCGCTCGCGGGGCCTGGCTTGCGAGATCTTCGAGCAGTCCGACACCATCCGCGAGCTTGGCGTCGGCATCAACACGCTGCCCCATGCCATGCGCGAGCTGGCGGGCCTTGGTCTGCTCCAGCAGCTTGACGATGTCGCGATCCGCACCGACCAGCTCTATTACCTCAACCGCCATGGCCAGGAAGTCTGGCGCGAGGCCCGCGGTATCGACGCCGGCCACGATGTGCCGCAATTCTCGATCCACCGCGGCCGCCTTCAGGGCGTCATCCATCGGGCTGTCGAGGAGCGGCTCGGGCCGGAGGCCATCCACACCGGCTGCCGCCTCGGTGCCTTCACGCAGGACGAGGCCGGCGTCACCGCTTACTTCTTCGATCGCGCTGGCGCGCACATCCATACCGCGCGCGGCGACATCCTGATTGGTGCTGACGGCATCCATTCGCGGGTCCGTGACACGCTGTTCCCGGGCGAGGGGCCGCCATGCTGGAACGGACTGATGCTATGGCGCGGTGCGCGGGATTGGCCGCTATTCCTCACCGGCAAATCGATGATCGTCGCCGGCGGCCTCAACGCCAAGGTGGTGATCTATCCGATCGCGGAGGGATCGAGCCCGGCGAGCCGTCTCACCAATTGGGCGGTGCTGGTGAAGGTCGGCGAGGGCAATGCCCCGCCGCCCCGGAAGGAAGACTGGTCGCGGCCGGGCCGGCGCGAGGAGTTGATGCCGCATGTGGCGCGCTTCTCGGTGCCTTACGTCGATGTGAAGAGCCTGATCTCGGCCACGCCCGAGTTCTACGAATATCCGACCTGCGACCGCGATCCATTGCCCTATTGGTCATCGGGCAGAGTCACGCTGCTCGGCGATGCCGCGCATCCGATGTATCCGGTTGGCTCCAATGGTGCCTCGCAGGCCATCCTCGATGCGCGCTGCCTCGCCGACGCGCTGGTGCGCGCCGAGCACCCGCGCCAAGCCTTGCTTGAATACGAGAAGAAGCGCCTGCCCATGACTGCGGACATCGTCCGCTCCAACCGGCGCGGCGGCCCCGAGGGCGTCATCGACGCCGTCGAGCAGCTCGCGCCTGATGGTTTCGACAATATCGACAACGTGCTGAGCTATTCTCAGCGTGAGGCGATCGTGCGCGGCTATGCCACCAAGGCCGGCTTCGCCGCAGTGCCGGGACTTGCGGCGGTGCGCGCCTGAAGCTAGCCGCCGGGAGGCGGCGGCAGGAAGTGGATGTTGAACTCGGCCGCCATCGCCACCACGTCCTCGGGCTTCTGTTCCTTCATGTTGTGAAGGCCCCAGAACAGGTCGAACAGCTTGCGTGTCGGTGACACCCAGAACAGCACCTTCGCCGTTTGCTCCGATTTGTTGAAGATGCCGTGCGGCACGCCCATGCCGAGCCGGATCAGGTCGCCCGCGGTCGCCTGTGACTCGGAATTGCCGAGCATGAAATCGAGCTTGCCCTCCAGCATGTAGAGATATTCATCCTGGTCCGGATGAATGTGCGGCGGCACGAACGTGCCCGGCGGCAGCGTCGCATGCCAGGAGAAGCTGTGCTCCGTATTGCTCTTCGGCACATAGGTCTGGCCGAGGATGTTCCAGGAGATGCCCTGGATTCCCTCATTGGCCCGTGTGATGCCGGTGATTTCGCTCTTCATTGTGATCCTCCCTCGACGCGACCTGCGGCTTAGTTCGCCGCCTTGCAGTCCTTGGCGTAGCGGTCGCCGTAATTCTCAAAGACTTTCTGGACGATCTCGGTCTGGAACTTGCCGTCCGCGCGCTTGGCGACTTTGGTAAGGTAGAAATCCTGGATCGGATAGCCGTTGGTGTTGAACTTGAAGGCGCCGCGCAGCGAGGTGAAGTCGGCCTTTTTCAGAGCGGCCGCGACCGCGTCCTTGTTGGAGAGGTCGCCCTTCACGGCCTTGACGGCGCTGTCGATCAGCATCGCGGCATCATACGCCTGGAAGGCGTAGGTGCCCGGCACGCCGTTATAGGCGGCCTCGTAGGCGGCGACGAACTTCTTGTTCTGGGGATTGTCGAGATTGGGCGCCCAGTTCGCGCCGCCGAACATGCCGACTGCGGCGTCCTGCTGCGCCGGCAAGGTCGATTCATCCACCGTGAAAGCCGAGAGCACCGGAATGCTGTCGGCAAGGCCGGCCTGCCGGTATTGCTTGACGAGATTGACCCCGAGGCCGCCGGGCATGAACGTGAAGAGCGCATCCGGCTTCTGCGATGAAATCTTGGAAAGCTCCGGCTGGAAGTCCAGCGTGTTCAGCGGCATGTAGGATTCCTCGACGATCTCGCCCTTGTAGTCGAGCTTGAAGCCGGCGACCGAGTCCTTGCCGGCCTGATAATTCGGCACCATCAGATACATGCGCTTGTAGCCGCGATCCTGCGCGACCTTGCCGAGGATCTCGTGCACCTGATCGTTCTGATACGAGGTCACATAGAAGAACGGGTTGCAGTCCTTGCCGGCAAACGTCGACGGGCCGGCATTGGGGCTGATCAGGAAGGTCTTCGATTCCGTGACCGGCCGGTGAATCGCCTGGAGGATGTTCGAGAAGATCGGACCGACCACGAAGTCGACCTTGTCGCGCTCCAGAAGGCCCTTGACCTTGGTGACCCCTGCGTCCGGCTTCAATTCGTCGTCGACCACGACGACCTCGACATCGCGGCCGCCCATCTTGCCGCCAAGATCCTTGACCCCGAGCGCAAAGCCGTCGCGAACCTGTTGGCCGAGCGCGGCGGCGGGTCCCGAGAGGGTTACGATCACACCCAGCTTGATTTTCTCCTGGGCGAGGGAAGGGCTCACCGCGGTGCCAAGCAGCAAGGCGGCTGCGGCCAACGTCATTTGCGTCTTCATGATCTCTCCCCCGTGACAACAGGACTTGCGTTGCAAGCCGCTACTCCAATCCAAGTTTATGCCGATGATTGCTGCCGCGGCAAGCGAGCTCAAAGCGTCGTCATCTGCGGGCAGCGGTGCATGCAAGCGGCGCGCCAATTATTTGAAGCCTAAAGAAATCGGCATGCGGTCGATTGTTGCGGCTTTAGGCTTGCAGCCGGCTTCGATTTATTTGAAGCTGAAAATGTTGGGAATCCGTGCCGGGCGCCAATGCTAGGCCGTGAGTGACTGCATCAACATGCTCGATTCCGAGACCAAGGCCGTCGAAACTCCGGAGGATCACGCCGAGGAGCTTCGGCTGTGGCTACGCCTCTTGACCTGCACGACCCTGATCGAGGGCGAGGTCCGCGGCCGGTTGCGGCAGCGCTTCGACGTCACATTGCCCCGTTTCGACCTGATGGCGCAGCTCGACAAGGCACCCGACGGCATGACGCTGTCCGACGTTTCCAAGCGCATGATGGTGTCGAACGGCAACGTAACCGGTCTCGTCGAGCGCCTCGTGGAATCCGGTCATCTCGACCGCCGCACGTCGGAGACGGACCGCCGCGTCCAGGTGATCCGGCTGACCAAACTCGGTCGCGCCGAATTTCGCAGAATGGCCGCGGAACACGAGACCTGGATCGCCGATCTCTTCGCCGACCTGACGCCGAAGGAGGTGCGCGAATTGATGCGGCTGCTCGCCAAGACCAAGGCATCGGCGCAGAAATCGGCCGGTCGCCGCCGGGCCTAGTCCGCGGCTGACGTGCCCATCCATCCCATTTGCCGCCCGAAAAAGCACGGATGCCCAAAATCCGCTATTGCACGAAATTGCTTTAAGCCTAAAATGTTTCCAAGTTAGTGCTGCCGGGTGCTTTCCATGCTGAAAGGAGCGTGCGATGGCCAACGCCGCCAAGGTTCAAGTCTCGGGCTCGCATGACGACAATGCCGCGACAGCCCATGTCGATACGTTCGCGCGGCAGTATCTTCCGCCACCCGAGCTCTGGCCGGAATTCGTCTTCACGCGACCGGAACTGCAATATCCGCCCCGCCTCAACTGCGTCAGCTACTTCCTCGACCGCTGGGTCGAACAGGGACATGGCGACGCTCCCTGCGTGATCAGCCCGGCCGTCAGCTACACCTATCGTGAGCTGCAAACGCTCGTGAACCGTATCGCCAATGTGCTGGTCGGCAAGCTTGGTCTCGTCACCGGCGGGCGCGTGCTACTGCGCTCGGCCAACAATCCGATGATGGTCGCGACCTATCTCGCGGTGATCAAGGCCGGTGGCATCGTCGTCGCGACGATGCCGCTGTTGCGTGCCAAGGAGCTGTCCTATCCGATCCAGAAGGCCGAGATCACACTCGCGCTCTGCGACGGCAAGCTCGCCGACGAAGTGGAGAAGGCGAAAGCCGCAGCCCCCGGCCTCAAGCGCGTAGTCTATTGGGGCAACGGCGCCGGCGACTCGCTCGAGGCGCTGATGGGGGATGCAAGTCCGGACTTCAAAGCTGTCGATACCGCCTCCGACGACGTCTGCCTGATCGCCTTCACGTCGGGCACGACCGGCGATCCCAAGGGCACCATGCATTTCCACCGTGACATGCTGGCGGTCTGCGATGGCTATGCGCGCAACATCCTGCGCGCGGAGCAGAACGATCGCTTCGTCGGCTCGGCACCGCTCGCCTTCACGTTTGGCTTCGGCGGCGTGCTGTTTCCGATGCACATCGGCGCCTCCTTCGTCGTTCTGGAGAAGACGGCGCCCGACGAGATTCTGAGTGCGATCGAGCAGTACAAGACCACGGTCTGTTTCACCGCGCCGACCGCGTACCGGGCGATGATTGCCAAGCTTCCGGGCCGTGATATTTCCTCGCTTCGCAAATGCGTGTCCGCCGGCGAGACGCTGCCGAAGCCGACATTCGATGCCTGGCTGAAGGCGACCGGCATCAAGCTGATGGACGGCATCGGCTCGACCGAGTTGCTGCACATCTTCATCAGCGCGACCGAGGACGAGATCCGCCCCGGTGCGACGGGCAAGCCGGTGCCGGGGTATGAAGCGAAGATCGTCGATGATTCCGGCAATGACGTTCCGCCGGGCGTGATGGGACGGCTTGCCGTGCGCGGGCCGACCGGATGCCGCTATCTCGCCGACGAGCGGCAGCGCAAATACGTCCAGAACGGCTGGAACATCACGGGCGACACCTATCTGATGGATAGCGAGGGCTATTTCTGGTACCAGTCACGCTCGGACGACATGATCGTGTCGGCCGGCTACAACATCGCAGGCACGGACGTCGAGGCGGCGCTGCTCACGCATCCGTCCGTCGTCGAGTGCGGGGTCGTCGGCGCGCCGGACGAGGCGCGCGGCATGATCGTGAAGGCCTATGTCGTTGCCGCGCCGGGCGTAACGCCGGACGCCGGGCTCGTGGCTGCGTTGCAGGAGCATGTCAAACGCGAGATCGCGCCGTACAAATATCCGCGCGCGATCGAGTTCGTGACGCAACTGCCGAAGACCGAGACCGGCAAACTAAAGCGCTTTGCCCTGCGGCAACTGGCGCAGACCGCGGTGACCTCCTCCGGCGTCGCGGCGGGATGAGAGAAGGATAGAGAATTGTCCGTAACGACGCCGAAAGGCCCGCATCTCGCGGTGCTGCCGACAGCAGCCGAGGATGAAACCTGCGCCAGGGCGCAGGTGCTCCAGCCGTCCGGTTGGCCGGTGCCGAAAGGCTATGCCAACGGCATGGCCGCCGAGGGACGCATCGTCGTCACTGGCGGCGTCATCGGCTGGGATGCCGAGGAGCGTCTCGCGGAGGGTTTTGTCGCGCAGGTGCGCCAAACGCTAGGCAACATCGCCGCGATCCTCGCGGAGGCCGGTGCGCAGCCCGAGCATCTGGTGCGCCTGACCTGGTACGTCGTCGACATGGACGAGTACCTGACGAACCTGAAAGAGCTCGGCAAGGCCTATCGCACCATCTTCGGCGCGCACTACCCGGCGATGGCGCTGGTTCAGGTCGTCCGCCTCGTCGAGAAAGCGGCGCGCGTCGAAATCGAAGCCACCGCCGTCATCCCGCGCTGAACTGCGGTCGGTGCGCGCTCAGCTTGGCTTGGTCAGCTTGCCTGGTCAGCTTGCTTTGGCGAGGTCATCGTCCTCGGGCGAGTTCAGGTATATTCCTGACATGGTGTCGACCCAGCAAAGATGGTCGTGCACCTTCTTCACGCCGCTGACGTTCTCCGCTGCGACGACCGCGGCCTGTCGCGCGCGCTCCTCGGTGATGACGCCGCTGAGATGAACGATGCCGTCACGGACGATGACGTTCAGCCCAAACGGGCACCACTCGTTCTTCTCCATGGTATCGATGATGCGGCTGCGAATGTGATCGTCGTCCGCGGTCGGGTCGGGTACGTCTCGGGCGAGGTCCGCCACCGCCTGGAGCAGGTTCGCCCGCGACACGATGCCGACGATTTTGTCGCCGCGGATCACCGGCAGACGCTTCACATTGTTCCGTTCCATGAGATCGACGATCTCGGCAAGCGCCGTATCCTCGGTGATGGTCACCGGTGAAGAGGTCATCACCTCCGAGACCTTGCGGCCGTGCTCGTGGACGAAATCGCTGGCCGATTTGCCGGATCCCAGAATGAACCGCAGCCAGCGCCCGCGTTTGCGTCCCGTTCCGATTTCGCTGCGGCGGATGAAGTCGCCTTCCGAGACTACGCCGACCAGCTTGCCGGCATCATCCACGACCGTGAGACCGCTGACATGCCGCTTCAGCATGATGTTTGCCGCCTCGACGATGCTGGTGTCGGGGGTAACCGAGATGACCGACCGGGTCATGATCTGATGGGCACGCATGGCGGACTCCGCTGATTGTGATGACGTCTGAAGTTCAGCTTAATCTCGGCATCGCCACTCGATTTGATGCAGGTCAAGCGAGGAAAGTCCGCCGCGGCGGGTGCGTAGCCCGACTTGATGCAGCTCAACGTTCCCGGCCGGGTTGGCCGTACCCTGATGGAGAAGCACCCCAAGGAGACTGATCGTGAGTGAGCTCGTCCAGTTGCAAGAGCCTGCGGCCGAACCATTGCCTTTAAATCCAATTGCAGGGCTAGCCAGCGCGAACCAGCGTGCACTGGATACCGCTCTTGGTGCGCAGGGGCTCATATTCGAAGAGGTCGTGTTCATGGCCAACGAATTCCTGGACCGAACGCAAACCGAAACGCATTTGTTTGCGGAGTTCGCGTCGAAACTGGCCGGCTCTCACTCCGTGAAGGATTGGACGACCATGTACCAGGAATGCAGCCAGCATCAGCTCGACTTCATTCGTCGCGACTGCGATCGGTATCTTCGGCATGGCGAACGGGTCGCGGCAGCCATCTTCGGCATGCTCAACCCGCGGTCGCGAGTGACCGGCGCGGGCGCTAACGGAAAGTCCGAAACGAACAAGAATATTCAGCCATGAACGTTGCGCAGGCATCGAACCTCCTGTTGGCTGAAGGGCAACTGGCGTCCGAGCCGCCCCTCGATCTGGTAAAGAGTTCCGCAACGCCGGCCGCGGTCGTCCAGCAGCCTATTCCGGCTGCCGATGCGCCGTCCGTGCCCGAACCATATCCGCTCGATCGGGCCTTCCATGCGATGCTGGCGCGATTCACGGGTGGAATTTCGCCCTTAGCGCTGTCGCTCGCCTATCTCGATTGGAGTTCGCATCTTGCAGCAGCACCGCAGCGCCAACTGGAAAGGGCGCGCGACATCGTTCGGGACAGCACCCAATATTTCGACGCCGTCGCGCATGCCGCTGCACCAGGCCAAAACCCCTGGTCGGTGATCAAGCCTCAAGCGCAGGACCGTCGCTTCGCAGGGCCGTTATGGCAAAGCCCTCCTTTCAACTTGATGGCGCAGTCGTTTCTCCTCGGAGAGCGCTGGTGGCACGATGCCGCGACCGGCGTACGCGGCGTCACGCCCGCGAATGAGGCAATCGTCGAGTTCTCAGGGCGCCAGATGCTCGACATGCTTGCACCATCGAATTTTGCCGCCACCAATCCCGAGGTCCTTCGGAAAGCCTTACAGAGCGGAGGAGAGAATTTCGTACTCGGCTGGCAGAACTGGTCCAGGGACTTGATGCGCATACTCTCCGCGGGGAAGCCGGCAGGCAACGAACAGTTCGTTGTCGGCAAAACCGTCGCGACGTCGCCCGGTAAGGTGGTTTATCGCAACGAGCTGATCGAGTTGATTCAGTATCATCCCACCACCGAAAAGGTGCGGCCGGAGCCGATCCTGATCGTGCCAGCCTGGATCATGAAATACTACATCCTCGACCTGTCGCCGCGGAACTCGCTCGTCAAATATCTGACCGGCGAGGGTTTCACCGTATTTGCGATATCCTGGCGCAATCCGAACGCGAGCGATGGCGACGTGGCGTTTGATGACTATCGCACATCGGGCGTCCTTGCTGCGCTGGATGCGATCGCCTGCATCTTGCCGCGCCGGAAAGTTCATGCCCTTGGCTACTGCCTCGGTGGCACGCTGTTGTCGATCGCGGCCGCCGCGATGGCGCGCGACGGCGATAACCGGCTGAAGACGATCACGATGCTCGCTGCGCAGACAGATTTCACCGAAGCGGGCGAGCTGACGCTTTTCATCAACGAGAGTCAGGTCTCGTTTCTCGAAGACATGATGTGGGAGCGGGGATATCTCGATACGACGCAGATGGCGGGCGCCTTTCAGCTGCTGCGCTCCAACGATCTAATTTGGTCGAGGCTCTCGCACGACTATCTGCTGGGCGAGCGCGCACCGCCGAGCGACTTGATGAGCTGGAACGCCGACGCTACGCGCTTGCCCTATCGCATGCATTCCGAATACCTGCGCAAGCTGTTCCTCGGCAATGACCTGGCTGAAGGTCGCTACCGCGTCGACGGCAAGAGCATATCACTCTCCGACATCCACGCGCCGATGTTTGTCGTCGGCACAGTCAGGGACCACGTAGCCCCGTGGCAGTCCGTCTACAAGATTCACTATCAGGTCGATGCCGATGTGACCTTCTTGTTGACGAGTGGAGGTCATAACGCCGGCATCGTCGCGCCTCCTGAGGAGCCCAGGCACAGCTACCAAGTCATGACCAAGGCGGAGGATGCGCCCTACGTCGACCACGATGAATGGCTGAAACTGGCACCGCGCGCACAGGGATCTTGGTGGCAAGAATGGTCCAGATGGCTGACTGCCCGCTCTGGTGAACTCGGTGAGTCGCCACGGATGGGGTTTGGGAACGTCGACAGCCTGCCCGATGCGCCGGGAGACTACGTCCACACCTAGTCCTCAGGCTCCGCATTCGGCGCAAGGTCGGCGGAGCGGAACGGCTTGGCCTTGTCGAGTTTGTGGTAGGCGCGCGAGGCGGTCCGCAACAGTTTCTTTTCGCGCTTGCGATTGCGGAAGCGAATGCCCGCCTCGGGGACGGTCTCGTTCAACGACGCCGCCAGGGCCTGCCCTCGCGCATCGTCGTTCAATTGCCCGAGAGATTTTTGCGCCTTGCGCAATTGCTTGAGGATCGACTTCTGCTTGGCCAGCGATTCGTCGGCGAATAGGTCGTCCAAGGACTCGATCGAATAGGTCAACCGCTTGTTGAGAAGCCGCAGCTTGTGCCGCTTCTCGACGTCGAGCTTGCGGAGCTTGCGCGCTTTCTTGAGCAGCGTCTTTTCCCATTCCGTGAGTTTCGCTGTTGCGTGGTCGGCGAGCGTGCAGCGGCGCAGCCTGATGGCTTCCTTGCTGCGCCGGGTCGACCACGGGCCGCTCTCGATCCAGGCTGACGTCTGTCCGACAAGACGGCGATACCGCGCGGATTGCAGCGCGCGCGCCAGCTGGCGATGGCTCTCGGCGCGCTTCTCGTCCCAGTGCTGGAGCTCGGCAATCACGGTCAACTCGCCGCCACTTTCGGCGATGACCCGCTCGATCGCTACGTCGAGGTCCCGTACCATGCCGAACTGGCTGTTCAACCATTTCAGTTCGGTCCAGACCTCCGGCCGCACGGCGTCATCGACCATCGGCGAGAAGAAGCGGATGGCGGTGCGCAGATGCGTGAGTGCAATCCGGATCTGGTGCAGCGCCTCGGGGTCGCCGCGGCAGGTGCCGTCATGCTGGGCGAGAACAGCGGCGAGGTGACGGCGAGTGATGATCCGGAAGGCCGTGTCGCAGACCATGCTCGGGCTGAGGCGGCCGGGCAGGACATTGCGCCTCGCCGAAGGCTTAACGCGCGCGGCCGTCGAACTCGTGCTGGGTCGCGCCATTTGCAGATTGCCTTACTTGCTCCCGGCGATCGCGTCCCGGCAGTTCTGGAGCGTCTGCTCTTGCGTCCCGGATGCATCGATGGTCGCCCAACCGACATGGCCGATATTATAGTGCTCTTGCAGCGCGGCAACCTCCTGCGTGGCGTCGGATGCGTCGCCCCGGCGGCCGCCGATCCGCGCCTGCCGGGTCGCAAGGTCCGCAACCAGAAAGAGGCCGCTTAGCGGCACTTTGCGCTCGCGCGCCAGTGCGGCGACCGCGTCTCGTTCGTCCTCGCGGGCGAACACGCCATCGATGATCGCTGAATGGCCTTGCGCCAGCACCCGCCCGGCGTGCCGAGCCAACATGTCGTAAACGCGGGCCGTGACCGCCGGCGTGTATGCGGATGCCGGCAGCCGGTCCGTTTCCTCGACCCCGAACATCTGCTTGCGGACGAGGTCGCTGCGCAGCACGACGGCGCCCGGCTGCGGCGTAATGTCCGGCGCGAGCGCGCGTGCCAAAATCGTCTTTCCGGTGCCTGACAGTCCGCCGACTGCAATCAGTCGGGGAGCGGGCGGCTGGATCAGCGCGCGGGCGAGGCCAAAGTAGCGCCGTGCCTCGTCGAGAATGCTGGGATCATCGGAATGCGGCGGCTTCAGCCGTGCCAGCGCGACTTGGGCGCGGATCGCCGCCCGGATAGACATGAATAGCGGCAGTGCGGAGAGCGCGTCGAGATTTTCGACTGGCGTCGCGGCGAGATAACGGTTCAGCACGATGTTGGCCGCGCGTGGCTGATCGTGGTGCAACAGGTCCATCAATCCGAATGCGAGATCGTAGAGCACGTCAGTGGTTGCGATCCGGGCGTCGAATTCGATCGCGTCGAACAGCACCGGCCGCTCGTCGATCGACACGATGTTCGCAAGATGCAGGTCGCCATGGCAGCGGCGCACGAAGCCTTGACGGCCGCGCTCTTTGAGCAAAGGCCGGAGGCGGAGGAACATTGCTTGCGAGTCTCTGCCGAGTTCTGCAATCTCTTCGGTTTCGAAATGATTGCCGGTCCGCAGGCCATTGCTGTTGCCATCGATCAGGCCGGGAATGGAGGAAACCCATGCATATCCGTCGGCGCGAACAGCCTGCGCATGCGAAGCCACGATCGCGTCGGCGACAGCCGAGGCAAAATTTGCATCCAGCGGGCCTGCCTTGGCCAGATGATCCAGCGTCCGGCTTTCGTCGAAGCGCGACATCTCGACCGCATACTCGAGCGGCCGGCCACTTCCGTCGATCTTCACCGATCCATCGGGCTCTTCCGTGATCGGCACGACGCGGTGATAGATCTGCGGCGCCAGCGGCCGGTTGATCCTGATCTCCTCCTCACACGCCGCCTTGCGCTTCTCGAGCGTCGAATAATCGAGGAACGGAAATTTCACGGCGCGCTTGATTTTCAGAGCGCGCTTGCCTTCGAGAAAGACCGAAGCTGCGTGCGTATCGATCCGCCTCACGTTCGGATGCCCAGCGGAATCGGTGAGCGCCGCAAAGATACGGTCCTGGGTCGCAGAATCGTCTGTCATTCCAGCTGCTACGTCCAGATGCGTCGGAAGGCGGCTCGCCCCGCGATCAGGGTAATCCATAGAAGCAGACCGCGGCCAGTCCTTGACTTCGGTCAACGCGTGTCTCCCTCCGACCGGTCGGGAGCTCCCGGGCTTGACGAGGATCAAGCGTCCCGACCAAAGCCAGCCTATTCTGGCGCCTGAGGAGAATCCCGATGCCCATCAAGGACGTCTTTCTGCCGCTCGTCGGCCAGCCACGCGGCCCGGCCCTTGCTGCGATCGAGAAATGCGTGGCCGTTGCCGCCGACCTCGGCGCCAGGATCACCGCGCTTGCGCTCGAAGAGGATGTTTTCGTGCGGCCGAAGGTGATGCTCCCGGATGATTCCGATGCGGCCGAGGCAAACGGATCGCTTGGGGCGGGCGACACGCAGGATCTCCTGGGTGCGTTCACCCGTGCAACCTCCCGCACCGGCATTCGCGCTCAAAGCCGGTCGGCCAGGGTTCCGGCAGACCAGATCGCGTCAGTCCTGGCCGAATACGGGCGCTTCAGCGATCTCACGCTGGTCCCCGTAAAGCCACACGACAGCCGAACCGAGCACATCATCGAGACGCTGCTGTTCGAATCCGGGCGGCCGGTGCTGCTCTGCCCGGAGCAGCATGTGGACGAACTGCGACCGGAATTCGAGAACGTCATGATCGCCTGGGATCACTCGGCGCGTGCGGCGCGTGCGGTCGGCGACGCGCTGCCTATCCTTCAGGCAGCCGCCGTAGTTCGCGTGGTGACCGTGGCGGACGACAAGTCCGACGCGATCGTGCAGTCCGGGACGGCTCTCGTCGATCATTTGAGAGAACACGGGGTCTACGCCTCGTTCGAAACCGCGAAGGGCAACGGCAGCTCGACTGGCAAGGTGCTCGGAAGCTGGGCGAATTCCCATTCCATCGATGCGATCGTGATGGGCGCCTACCATCATTCGCGCCTGAACGAGATCGTTTGGGGCGGTGTGACAAAGACTGTCATTGGCGAGCCACCGTGCTGGGTTATGATCTCGTACTAGGCGGGTCGCCAGTCTATCGGGCTTGATCGTCAACCATCGGAACCGCCACCGACCGGGCGCATTTGCTTTCATGTCAACCTATCGTCTGAAGAACCTGCTGTCGCCGCGTTCGGTCGCGCTCGTTGGTGCCAGCGCCCGCCCGGTCTCCGTTGGACGCGCCGTTCTGGAGAACATACGTAAGGCTGGATTCACGGGGCAGTTCGGCCTCGTCAATCCGCGCCATGCCGAGATCGGCGGCATCGCGGCCGTGGACAGCCTCGATCAATTGCCGTTCGTGCCCGAGCTTGTGGTCATCACCGCGCCGGCGCGCGCGGTTCCCGGCATTGTCGATCAAGCCGGGAGACGCGGCTCGGCGGGTGCCCTGATCGTCTCGGCCGGGCTCGGTCACGGACCGGGCTCCCTCCACGAGGCCGCCATTGCTGCGGCCCGCAAATACGGCATGCGGCTGATCGGGCCGAACTGCTTGGGCATCATGATGCCCGGCGTGAGCCTCAATGCGAGCTTTGCCGCGCACATGCCGGGGCCGGGGAATCTCGCGCTGATCTCGCAATCGGGCGCAATCGCGGCCGGTATGGTCGATTGGGCCGCACAGCGCGGCGTCGGCTTCTCCGGCATCGTCTCGATCGGCGATCAGATCGACGTCGATATTGCCGATCTGCTCGACTATTTCGCGATGGATCACAAGACCCGCGCGATTCTGCTCTACATCGAAGCCATCAAGGACGCCCGCAAGTTCATGTCGGCCGCGCGTGCCGCGGCGCGTGTGAAGCCCGTTGTCGTGGTGAAGTCCGGCCGAATGGCGCAAGGCGCGAAAGCGGCCGCCACCCATACCGGTGCACTCGCGGGCGCCGACGCCGTCTATGACGCGGCGTTCCGGCGCGCGGGCGTCCTGCGGGTCTCCGATCTCCGCGAGCTGTTCGATTGCGCCGAGACGCTCGGCCGCGTCGAATCGCCGGCGGGAAAGCGCCTCGCCATCCTGACCAATGGCGGCGGCATCGGCGTCCTCGCTATCGACCGATTGGTAGAGCTCGGCGGCATTCCGGCGACCATCTCGGCGGACGCCCGAAAGAAACTCGATGACGCGCTGCCGCCGACCTGGTCCGGCGCAAATCCCGTCGACATCGTGGGCGACGCCGATGCGTCGCGCTATGCGGCGGCGCTGGAGGTGCTGCTCGCCGATCCCGACAACGATGCGGTCCTCGTCCTCAATGTGCAGACCGCGATCGCCTCGGCTGCCGATATCGCAACGATGGTGACCGAACGCGTCAAGGCATATCGCGAGAAGCACCGCAGTTGGGCCAAGCCGGTGCTTGCCGCCTGGATCGGGGCAGACCAGAACATCATCGAAACACTGTCCGGCGCGGGCATCCCGAACTATCCGACCGAGGACGACGCCGTGCGCGGCTTCATGTACCTTGTGAGGCATCGCGAAGTCGTGGAGGAGCTGAGCCAGGTTCCACCCGCAATGCCCGATACGTTCGTGCCGGACGCACGTGCTGCGAAGCAGATCGTCGCTGCTGCCATCGCAGATGGCCGCCAATGGCTCGAACCCGTCGAGATCAAGCACCTGCTCGAAGCCTACGATATCGCGATGGTGCCCACACACGCCGCGGCGGATGTCGAGCAGGCGGTGGCCTACGCGAAAGACATCTTTGCGCAAGGCGCCACCGTCGTGCTGAAGATCATGTCGCGCGACATCGTCCACAAATCCGATGTCGGCGGCGTCGTGCTCAATTTGACCACGCCCGACGCGGTGCGCGCCGCCGCCACCGACATCCTCGCCCGGGCAAGCAAGCTGCGTCCGCAAGCCCGCATCGAGGGCGTCATCGTGCAGGCGATGGTCGTGAAGGCGAAGGCGCGCGAGTTGATTTTGGGCCTCGCCGACGATCCGACCTTCGGCACCGTCGTCGTGTTCGGGCGCGGCGGGACCGCGGTCGAGATCATCAACGACAAGGCGCTTGCGCTGCCGCCGCTTGATCTGCAATTGGCCCGCGACCTGATCGACCGCACGCGTGTGTCACGGCTGCTTCGCGCTTACCGGGACGTGCCGGCGGTGAAGCCCGACGCCGTCGCCATGGTCCTGGTCAAGCTGGCGCAGATGGCCGCCGACATTCCCGGGATCCGCGAATTCGACATCAATCCGCTGCTGGCGGATGAAACCGGCGTGACCGCGGTCGATGCCCGCGTCGCGGTCGGGCTGCCGCAAAGGAAGTTTGCGGGCTCCGGCGCTGCCAATTTCGCCGTTCGGGCCTATCCGTCGCAATGGGAGCGCCGCCTCAAGCTCAAGGAGGGCTGGCGGATCTTCGCGCGGCCGCTGCGTCCGGAGGACGAGCCGACCATCCACGCATTCCTGCGTCATGTCACGGCGCACGACCTTCGCCTGCGTTTCTTCGCGCCGATGAAGGAGTTCACCCACGAGTTCATCGCGCGCCTGACCCAACTCGATTATGCACGCGCGATGGCCTTCATCGCGTTCGACGAGGCGACCGGTGAGATGGTTGGCGTGGTCCGACTCCACTCGGACTCGATCTACGAGAGCGGTGAATATGCGATCCTGTTGCGGTCCGATCTCAAGGGCAAGGGTCTGGGATGGGCGCTCATGCAGCTGATCATCGACTACGCGAGATCGGAGGGGCTCAAAGCGATCTCCGGTGATGTTCTCAGGGAGAACACCACCATGCTCGAAATGTGCCGGCAGCTCGGCTTCGAGGTGAAGCCGGATCCCACCGAACCGGATATTTGCGACGTCAGGCTGAAACTCTGAGCGCGACCGCTATGAGCGCGCTTCAGCCGGATTTGCGGCGGGGGCCTCGTTGGCCGTTTTCCGCAAAGTCTTGATCAGGACCGCAATCAGCGGCACCAGCACGGGCAAGATCGTGCTGAGCGGATGATGTACGGCCCCCGACACCTGGGCCTGGAATGTGCGTGCCTCGAGCTGAAGTGCTTCGATGGATGCGCCGTGAATCTCGTTGGCGAGTTCGATGTCGCAGCCTGCAGGAGGCCGGCCGGCAATCACAAAGAGAATTGCGGCGATGGCAAAATTGACGGTGCCGAGGATGGCCGCCGCGCCAATGGCACTCCAGATCTGCACCAGTGCGAAATAGGCGGAGAGCTCCAGCATCAGGAGCCCGAATGCGGCGATCAGCGCCGCAAAGGCGCGCAGGCCGAGGCCGATCAGCAGGTGGCGCAGTCTGATGTCCGCGATGATCCTATCGGTACGCCAGAGCACACGCAGATGTTTGACGACATTTTCCGTGTTCACCTAGTGCCTCCGCAGCATGAAGCCGACGACCACGCCGAGCGCGAAGGCCGAGGCAAGTGATGTGATCGGGCGGTCCGTAATGAGGCCCTGAAGCTGCTCCTGCTCCTCGTCGACGGTCTCGCCGAGCTCGGCGAGCGCAGCCTTGATCTGATCGGCAAGCGCCTCCGCACGGGCTTTCGAACTGTCGAACATCTCCTCGCCGGCGGTGCTCAGCAAGCGTGTGACGTCAACCTTCAGCGTGCGCAGTTCTTCGCTCATCCTGTCGCTGTCGAACATGGATCTGATTTCCCCGTTGATGGAATCAAACTTAGGACCCGCCGGCGCGACCGCGCTTGATTTGCGTCAAGGAGGCAGACGCGTCGTGGTCTTGAGACAGGTCAAACCGGCTGCCACATGCCGGCCTAGAATGACCGGCTGAATGGGGACCCGGTTGTCCCGATGAGGTGGAAGCGTGAACTCCGAACCGCTGTTGCTGGCAACGCCCTCCGGCGAAGAGCTGAAATTGTGCCCGGAAGGGCCGTGGATTGCCGCGAATGTGTCGATGCTGGAGACGTTGTCCCGGTCGGTCGGGGCGGATGTCGATCGATCCAGAACCGTGACGCTGGACATGTCAGGCGTCAGCGCGCTCGACACGCTCGGCGCCTGGGTCCTGGAAAAGCTGTCGCGCAGAGCTTCATCATCCGGCAGGTCGGCCGAGTTTATCGGTGTCGCCGACCATTTCAGTGGCCTGATGGACGAGGTGCGTCAGGTCAACCGCCACACGCCGGCGCCGACGCCCGCACCCAACCCTGTTCTGCTCAGGCTGAACGATCTCGGCAAGTCCACGGTCGGCGCGCGCGAAGACATCACGATCTTTCTTCAAATGCTGGGCGCGCTGTTCATGGCCGTGATCGGCGTGCTGCGCCGGCCGCGCTCGCTGCGACTGACATCGTTGATCTATCAGCTCTACCGCATCGGCTGGCAGGCCATCCCCATCGTCGTGCTGATCACCTTCCTGATCGGCGCCATCATCGCCCAGCAGGGCTTCTTCCATTTCCGCAGGTTCGGTGCGGAGTCCTACACTGTGGACATGGTCGGCATCCTGGTGCTGCGCGAGCTCGGCGTGCTGATCGTCGCCATCATGGTCGCCGGCCGCTCGGGAAGCGCCTACACCGCCGAGCTCGGCTCGATGAAGATGCGCGAGGAGATCGACGCGCTCTCGACCATGGGCCTCGATCCCGTCCACGTCCTGATCCTGCCGCGGGTTGCGGCCCTGGTCATTGCGCTGCCGATCCTTGCTTTCATCGGATCGATCGCCGCACTCTATGGCGGCGGCCTGGTCGCGCAGTTCTACGGCGGCATGGCGCCGGCGATCTACATCGCGCGGCTGCACGACGCGATCTCGGTCGCCCATTTCGAGGTGGGCATCCTGAAGGCGCCGTTCATGGCGCTGGTGATCGGAATCGTCGCCTGCAGCGAGGGCTTGCGCGTGAAGGGCAGCGCCGAGTCGCTGGGACGACAGACCACGACGTCGGTCGTCAAGTCGATCTTCCTGGTGATCGTGCTCGACGGCCTGTTCGCAATCTTCTTCGCCTCGATTGGAATGTGATGATGGGCGAATCGCAGGAGCAGTTCGCGATCCGCGTCCGCGACCTCGTGGTCGGCTTCGGCCGGCAGACCGTGCTCGATCATCTGTCGCTCGACGTGCGCCGGGGTGAGATCCTCGGACTCGTGGGGGCGTCCGGTGGCGGCAAGTCGGTGCTGATGCGAACTATCATCGGCCTCATCCCGCGCCAAGGCGGGACCATCGAGGTCACGGGACGGCCGATCGGCGGCCGCACCGAAGGCGCGGCCACGACATGGGGCATCCTGTTCCAGCAGGGCGCGCTGTTCTCCTCGCTGACGGTCCGGCAGAACATCCAGTTTCCGCTCCGTGAGAATCTCGTCCTGTCGCAGGAGCTGATGGACGAGATCGCGATCGCCAAGCTCGAAATGGTCGGACTGCGGGCGCAGGACGCCGATAAATATCCGGCGGAGCTGTCCGGTGGCATGACCAAGCGCGTCGCGCTGGCGCGCGCGCTCGCACTTGATCCGCCGATCCTCTTCCTGGACGAGCCGACTTCGGGCCTCGATCCCATCGCGGCGGGTGATTTCGACGCGCTGATCGGGACCCTGCAAAAGACCCTCGGCCTCACCGTGTTCATGGTCACCCATGATCTGGCGAGCCTGACCACGGTCTGCGATCGGGTCGCCGCTCTCGCCGATGGCAAGATCGTGGCGATCGGTCCGATGCGCGAACTGCTGCAATCCGAGCATCCCTGGGTGCGCGCCTATTTCCATGGCAAGCGCTCGCAGATGCTGCAACACGAGATGAGATGAGACATGGAAACCCGCGCTCCCTACGTGTTGATCGGCAGTTTCGTCCTGGCGGCGATCCTCGCTGTGTTCGGCTTCGTCTATTGGCTGAACAACACCGGCGGCATCGGACCGCGCACGAGCTATCACGTGCAATTCCAGGGCCCGGTGCCCGGTCTTCTGGTCGGCGCCGGCGTGCTGTTCAACGGCATCCGCGTCGGTGAGGTCACCCAGCTCGGGCTTGCGCCGGACAATCCGCGCTTCGTCAATGCGACGATATCGGTTGCTTCAACCACCCCGGTGCGCGCCGACACCAGGGTCGGGCTCGATTTCCAGGGACTGACCGGCGTGCCGGTGGTGACGCTGGAGGGAGGCATCATCGTCACCAAATCCGGCGAGCCCCCGACCCTGATTGCCGAGGCCGGAGCGGGCCAGAGCATGACGCAGGCCGCGCGGGATGCACTGCGGCGGGTTGACACCGTGCTGGAGGACAATTCGGGCCCGCTGAAGGACACCATCGCCAATCTCAAGACCTTCTCCGACGGGCTTGCGCGCAACACCGGCAAGATTGACGGCATTTTGGCGGGCCTGGAGAAGATGACCGGCGGCGGAACGCCGGCGCAGAAAGTCACCTACGACCTGCGCACGCCGCAGAACCTCGGTCCGGCCGGCAAGACGCTCTCGGCGTCACTGGCGGTCCCCGAGCCGACCGCGGTCGCCATGCTGCAGACCCAGCGCATGCTGTTCGCCCCTGGCGGCGACAATCCGGGCTTTGCCGAGTTCCTCTGGGCCGACAGCATTCCCAAGCTGGTGCAGGCGCGGTTGATCGACAGTTTCGAGAACTACGACATCGCCCACGCGCCATTGCGAACGGCCGATCTCGGGCAAGCGGACTATCAGCTGCTGATCGACATCAGGCGCTTCCGCATTGCCACCGAAGGGGAGACACGGGTCGAGATCGGCCTGTCGGCCCGGATCGTCGACAAGAACGGCAAGGTGATCGCCTCGCGTCTCGTCGAGACCAGCGAGAAGCTCGACAAAGTCGAACCGGTCCCAGCGGTCGCAGCGTTCGATAGGGCCTTCACGCGTATCGCGAAAGAGCTGATCGGCTGGACGGTGCAGGCGGTGTGAGGCCGGCTATTCCAGGGTCTTGAGGTAGGACAGGAGATCGTGGATCTGGTCCGGACTGAGCTCGAAGGCCGGCATGTCGGCGTGGCCGGTGTTGATGCCCTCGGCCAGCGCCTCCCCAAGGCTCTCGATCGGATAGCGCTGGTGCAGGGCCCGCAGCGGCGGTGCGATCTTGAGCGGACTGTTCGACGCACGGTCGATCGCGTGGCAGCGCGCGCAATTGGCGCGCGCAAAGGCCTTGCCGCGTTGTTCGGCGGTCGGGGCCGCCACGGCAGGCGTCATCAGAAGCAACCCGATCAACCCGTGACGCAGCGTTCCTTGCAGCATGTAAAGTGACTCCGTTTAAGTCTGGGAGAAGAATAGGGCGGGGATTCCCTCCAAAATTGATCTGGGTCAACCGGCTTTGGCGCAGTGCAGTAAAATGCAGCTGCGCGGCGGAATGGGCCTGATGGGCAGCCGGCGCTTGGAGCGGTCGATGAAGCCCGTAGTCACGATTGAGCCGAACTGGCAGCTCTGCAGCGATTGCGCCGTTCGGGCATCAGCGGTTTGTTCGTCGTTGGATGCGGTCGAGCTTCGGGAATTCGAACATCTCGGTCGGCGCGTCCATTTTGCCTCGGGCGAGACCGTGTTCTCCGAGGAGGACATCACCACCTCGTTCTACAATCTCATCGAGGGCGTCATGCGGCTGTACAAGCTGCTGCCCGACGGCCGCCGGCAGATCGTGGGCTTTGCCTTGCCCGGCGATTTCCTGGGGATGAATATCTCGGGCAGGCACAATTTTTCGGCCGATGCGATCGGCGCGGTGACCGTGTGCCAGTTCGCGAAGGTACCCTTCGGCCGCTTCATCGAGGACCGGCTGCACCTCCTCAGGCGGATCAACGAGCTGGCAATTCGCGAGCTGAACCAGGCCCGGGACCACATGGTCCTGCTCGGCCGCCGTTCGGCGGACGAAAAAATTGCGGCCTTTCTGCTGGGCTGGCGCGAGCGGCTGGTTTCGCTGAAGGGGGCGTCGGACACGGTTCCGCTTCCGATGAGCCGCCAGGACATCGCCGACTACCTCGGCCTGACCATCGAGACCGTCAGCCGCACCTTCACCAAGCTGGAGCGCCACGGCGTGATCGAGATCATTCATGGCGGGATCAGCCTGCTCGATGCGGCAAAGGTCGAGGCCTTGGCCGCAGCCTGATTTCGACGCAGCGCGGCTCGATTTTGATCGGGATCAATGCATTCGGCCGGGTGCCTCGAATAATGCCTGAAACCACAGGGGAGGGCATCATGCCGGCTGACGCGTTGCTTATGAGCATCTTTGTCGTGGCAATCTTTGTCACATTCGCCGGGGCACTGGTCTGGGCAGACCGGCAAACCAGTCCAGGCCGGCTCAAGTCAGACGTCAAGCGTCAAAGCTCCTGAGATCGCGGTCGCATTTGCGGCGCCCGCGGCGTGGGCTATGCCGTGCGAGTCCGGGAGGGTTGGCAGCGCCTCAACGCAAGGCGGCGTGCGGCGCCTGCAACTCTGCATCGCCTAGGACGCATTGGCTCATCCTTCGGCTGCCGGCTTCGCACCTGACCGCGGCATTTTCGCCGCGTTTGCCTCAAATCGAGAGCATGCTTTCCGGTTGAAAAACTGGGCTACACTGACTACGCAGGGACCCCAGTGCCTCGCAGTCTTAGGAGCCCAGTGGCGTGCCTCAGGACAAGACCGGCGACGACCCCCGACAAGCGGCGGGGAATAAATTATCGGTCCTGCGCAAGCACCCGATCTTTGCGGATCTGGAGCCGGAGGCGCTGGATCAGCTCTGCCGTTACGCCAAGCACACCACGGTGAAGCGCGGCGCGACGATCGCCGCCAAGGGCGATCCCGGCAACAATCTGTTCGCGGTGATCACTGGGACGGTGAAGATTTCCTCTTCGTCGCCCGACGGCCGTAACGCCATTCTCAATCTGATCGGTCCCGGAGAGATCTTCGGCGAAATCGCGGTGCTCGACGGCGCCCCGAGGTCGGCCGATGCGACCGCCAACACCAATTGCGAGCTCTACATCATCGATCGCCGGGACTTCCTGCCGTTCGTGAAGAGCCAGCCGGCGCTCGCAATGAAATTCATCGAGCTGCTCTGCGCGCGCCTGCGCTGGACCAGCCAGCAGGTCGAGCAGGTGATCCTGCAAAATCTGCCGGGCCGGCTCGCGAGCGCGCTGCTCGGCCTCACCGAAGAGCGCAAGTTCGACTCCGGCAGCGGCACGCTTGCCATCACGCAACAGGAGATCAGCGAGATGGTGGGGATGACGCGCGAGAGTATCAACAAGCAATTGCGCGCCTGGGCGGGCCGCAACTGGGTTCGCCTCGAGCACGGCGCCATCGTCGTGCTCGACATGGATGCCTTGCGCGAACTCGCCGAGAGCGGGCTCGACAGCTAGCTGTCGATGATCGCGACGGCGCGGGTCCAGCCCGCGGAGGCCCGCTCGATCTTCACCGGAAAGCACGAGACCGTGAACCCGGTCGAAGGCAGCTGGTCGAGATTGTGCAGCTTCTCGAGATGGCAATAGCCGATGTGCCGCCCCGCCTTGTGGCCCTCCCAGATCAGGCCGGCATCTTTCGTTTCGGCGTATTTCTTCGCGGTATGGACGAAAGGCGCGTCCCAGCTCCAGCCGTCGGTGCCGGTCAGCCGCACGCCGCGTTCGAGCAAATACATGGTGGCCTCATAGCCCATGCCGCAGCCTGAGCTGACATAGTCGGCTTGGCCGAACCTGGCGCCGGCGCCGGTGTTGACGACGACGATCTCCAGCGGCGACAGCGTATGCCCGATCCGCCTCAACTCCTTCTCGACGTCGTCGGCGCTCGCCACATAGCCATCGGGGAGACGCCGGAAGTCGAGCTTCACGCCGGGCTGAAAGCACCATTCCAGCGGCACCTCGTCGATCGTCCATGACGGCTCGCCGCGATTCATGGTCGGATGGAAGTGCCAGGGCGCATCGAGATGCGTGCCGTTATGGGTCGAGAGCGAGACCTGCTCGACGGCCCAGCCCTGGCCGTCCGGCAGGTCCTGTGCCGTGAGGCCCTCGAAGAACTGCAGCATCCGCGGCAGGCCCTGCTGGTGATCGATGTACTGGATCGTCGGGTGATTGCCCGGCGGATCCGCCGTCACGTCGTTTCTGAGCGGCACGGAGATGTCGATCAACTTCCGCGGCATGGGCATTCCTCGGGATGGTCCGTTTTGTTTCGCAGCATCTTGAGGGGGCCCCACCGGCGGCGTCAAGCAACGCGCATGAACGCTTGCCGCGCCAGACGACAGATGATTTCGGAAAAATGGGACGATGGGCCGGTTGTCTGCCCAAAGCCGGCTTGATCCATCGATGCAACTCTAGCATCGATCGATGCCGGATTTGGCTTGGACAGAGAATGCCGCGCGCCCTAGGGACGACAATGGCGCTTGACTTCACACCGGAAGTGGAGCGACCCAAGGCGGCCCGCAGCATCTGCCCAACGACATAATCAACTCAGGAGGAAGCTCAGATGAAGATACTTACCGGGGTCATCACAGCCGCTCTGATGGCGGTCTCAGCCCCCTTGGCGACCGCACGCGATTTCCGTTCCGCCGACATCCATCCGGCCGATTATCCGACCGTCGAGGCCGTCAAGTTCATGGGCAAGCAGCTCGCAGCGGCGAGCGGCGGCAAGCTCGGCGTGAAAGTGTTCCCCAACGGTGCGCTGGGCTCCGAGAAGGACACCATCGAGCAGCTCAAGATCGGCGCACTCGACATGATGCGGATCAACGCATCGCCCTTGAACAACTTCGTGCCGGAAACCATCGCGTTGTGCCTGCCCTTCATCTTCCGGGACACGCAGCACATGCGTACCGTCCTTGACGGGCCGATCGGCGATGAGATCCTGGCGGCCATGGCGCCCGCAGGCCTGATCGGTCTCGCCTATTACGACAGCGGCGCCCGGTCCATCTACACCGTCAAGGCACCGATCAAGTCGCTCGCGGACGTCAAGGGTCTGAAAATTCGCGTCCAGCAATCCGATCTGTGGGTCGGCATGATCCAGAGCCTCGGGGCCAATCCGACCCCGATGCCGTATGGCGAAGTCTATACCGCTCTCAAGACCGGTCTGGTGGACGCTGCCGAGAACAACTGGCCGTCTTACGAGTCCTCGCGCCATTTCGAGGCCGCCAAGTTCTACAACGTCACCGAGCACTCCCTCGCGCCCGAAGTTCTCGTGATGTCGAAGACGGTCTGGGACACGCTGAGCAAGGAAGATCAGGCGATGGTCCGCAAGGCGGCCAAGGAATCGGTTCCCGTCATGCGCAAGCTCTGGGACGAGCGTGAGCAGGCGTCCCGCAAGACCGTTGAAGCGGCCGGTGTTCAGGTCGTGACGATCGCCAATAAGGCGGAGTTCGTCGACGCGATGAAGCCGGTGTACGACAAGTTCGCCGGTGACGAGAAGCTGAAGGGCCTCGTCAAGCGTATCCAGGACACGAAGTAAGACCATAGCGTCGGTCCGGCGCGCCGACTGGCGACGCCGGACCGACGCAGTGGAGGCGCGCAAGGAGACTTGCAAGGAGACCCGGATGACAGACCCTCACGTCGCAGACCACGAACTGGACGTAGCCGGACGCCCGTCCACCGGCTTGCTGTCCCGGATCAATGCTCCCCTCGCTCGGCTAGGGATGTATCTGTCGGTGACCGGACTGCTCGTCATCGTCACCATCGTCTTCTACCAGGTGTTCGGACGCTACGTGCTCAATTCCAGCCCGACCTGGACGGAGAACCTTGCATTGGTTCTGATCCTCTATGTCACGTTGATCGGCGCCGCCGTCGGCGTGCGCGATGCCGGGCATATCGGCATGGACAGCTTGCTGGTGATGCTGCCGGACCAGGCGCGAGAGAAAATCGAGCTTGTCATCCACGTTTTGGTGGCCGGGTTCGGCGTCGCGATGGCCTACAACGGCTGGATCCTCGGAGCCTCGGTCGGAACGGTGAAGATCCCCAATCTCGGGCTGCCCGAGGTCATCCGCTACGTGCCGCTGATCGCATCCGGCGTCCTGATCGTCTCCTTTTCAATCGAGCACATCATCGCCCTCCTGCGCGGCGAAGAGGTCGTCCCCTCATGGAATTGATCATTCTCGGCGCCACTTTCTTCGGCTTTCTCGTCCTCGGCGTCCCGGTCGCCTTCGCGATCGGCCTGTCGGCGATTTGCACCATCCTCTACGAAGGCCTCCCGGTCGCCGTCATTTTCCAGCAGATGATGTCGGGGATGAACATCTTCTCCTTCCTCGCCATCCCGTTCTTCGTCTTCAGCGGTGAGCTGATGCTGCATGGCGGCGTCGCCGACAAGATCGTGCAGCTCGCCAAGAATCTCGTCGGACACATCCGCGGCGGGCTCGGCATGTCGAACGTGGTCGCCTGCACGCTGTTCGGCGGCGTGTCCGGTTCGCCCGTGGCCGACGTGTCGGCGATGGGGGCGGTGATGATCCCCATGATGAAGAAGGAAGGTTTCGACACCGACTACGCCGTCAACGTCACCACCCATGCCTCGCTGGTCGGAGCGCTGATGCCGACCAGTCACAACATGATCATCTATGCGCTCGCCGCCGGCGGCAAGGTCTCGATCGGTGCGCTGATCGCCGCCGGCCTCCTGCCGGCGCTGGTGCTGATGGTATGCATGCTGGTCGCCGCTTACGCGGTCGCGGTGAAGCGCGGCTATCCGGCCGGCAAATTCCCGGGCTGGCCCGCGGTTTTCCGTTCGTTCGCGGCCGCTCTGCCCGGCCTTCTGATCGTCGGTATCATCCTGGCGGGCATCCTGTCCGGCGTCTTCACGGCAACCGAATCCGCGGCCGTCGCGGTCACCTACACGATCCTGCTGACGTTCTTCATCTACCGCACCATGACCTTGCCGAACTTCCTGCGCGCTGCGGCCAAGGCGGTGAAGACGACGGGGGTGGTGCTGCTGCTGATCGGCGTCTCCACCATGTTCCAGTATTTGATGGGGCTTTACGAGGTCGCCGACTTCGCCGGCGAGATGATGAGCAGGGTCTCGACGCAGCCCTGGGTCATCTTCCTGCTCATCAACGTCATCCTGTTCGTGCTGGGCACGTTCATGGACATGGCCGCGACCATCTTGATCTGCACGCCCATCTTCCTGCCGATCGCGATGAAGGCGGGCATGGATCCGGTGCAGTTCGGCATGCTGATGCTGATCAACTGCGCCCTCGGGCTGAACACCCCGCCGGTCGGGACCACGCAGTTCGTGGGTTGCGCCATCGGCGGCATCTCGGTGGGCGCGGTGATGCGCACCATCCTGCCGTTCTACACCGCCCTGATTGCAGCTCTGATGTTCGTGACCTACGTCCCCGCGTTCTCGCTGTGGCTGCCCCGCCTGCTGATGGGCTACAAGGGATAGCAGCAACGCAGGGAGAATTGATCCGTGACTGACTATCGCAAGCTCTTCGATCTCACCGGCAAGACGGCCGTGGTGCTGGGCGCTGCCTCGGGCATCGGCAAGTCGTCGGCCGAGGCGCTGGCCGGGCTCGGCGCCCGTGTCGTCTGCGCCGATCGCGCGCTTGACGCCGCTGAAGCAACCGCCGCTGGCATTCGTGAGAAGGGCGGCTGGGCCGAGACGGCTGCGTGTGACGCGGCGAGCGCCGCGGACGTCAACGCGCTGGCCAAGACCGTGATGCAGAAATTTTCGCGGCTCGACATCGCGGTGACGACGCCCGGGCTCAACATCCGCAAGACCATCCTCGACTACACCGAGGAGGATCTCGACCGCGTTCTCAACCTCAACATCAAGGGCACGGTCTGGTTCTTCCAGGCCTTCGGCCGCATCATGGTCGAGCAGAAGGGCGGCAGCATCATCGCCTGCTCCTCGGTGCGCGCGGTGACCATCGAGCCGGGTCTCGGCGTCTACGGCTCGACCAAGGCAGCCATCGGCCTGCTGGTGAAGGGCTTTGCGTCCGAGGTCGGACGCTCCGGCGTGCGCGTCAACGCGATTGCGCCGAGCATTGCCGAGACCGCGCTGACCGGCCCGTTCAAGCAGCGCCCCGACATCTACAATCTCTACGCCGGCCATACCGTGTTCAACCGCTGGAGCAGCGCCGACGAGGTCGCTACCGCCGTCGCCTATCTCGCCTCGGACGCCGCGAGCTATGTCAGCGGCAGCACGCTGTTCGTCGATGGTGGCTGGACCGCCGTGGACGGACCGCCGACCGGCCTCACCCAGTTGCACACATAGGGCGGCTATCTAGCCGGTGAAGCCTGCGCGCTGGCGCAGATCCTTGCGGTCTGCGCCGGTCAGCAACGCGATCAGCGCGGCCGCCTCTTGCGGATGTGCGGTACGCGTGGTCACGCCGGCCGTGTACATCGTCACGAGCTCGCAGCCCGGCGGCAGCGCTCCCGACAGCATGATGCCGTCGGTCGCGATGATCTCGGTCGCCTGTGTGCAGCCGATCGGACGCGTCGCAGTGGACGACGCCAGCTCCCGCATCGCCGTCGCGCCGTTGGGAAAGATCTTGAGGCGCGAAGCGACCTCATAGGCGATGCCGAGCTGATCCAGCACCTTTGCGACGTGCTGTCCCGCCGTCGAGGCTTTCGTATCAGGGACGTAGATCGCGTCGGCGCTGCGCAGTACCTCGCGCAAATCGGTCTCGGTCTTCACGGTCACCTTGGGGTCGCGGCTCCGGACCGCCAGCGCGGTCTCGACCCGCCCGACATCCGAGATCGAGGAGGGCACGACGAGCGTCTCCTCGGCAAGCTTTGCAAGCAGCGCCTGCGTCAGGATCACGAGATCGGCCGCCGTTCCCGCGCGCAGCTTGTCGGCCATGATGCCGACCGCGCCGAACTCGCCGTCGATGCCGAAGCCGGTCTGCGTCTTGAAGGGATCGCTGAGGCCGCGCACCAGGCCTTGCGCCGCGCCTCCACTCAAAATGCTCACTGTCGTCACGACGCCTGCTCCATGGCTGCAATGATCTTGTCGCGGGTGATCGGCAGGTCGCGCACGCGCACGCCGAGGCAATCGTAAACGGCATTCGCGATCGCCGCCGTCACCGGGCCGTGGGCGGCCTCGCCGGCGCCGACCGGCTCGATCTCCGGCCGCTGGACAATCTCGACATCCACCATTGGCACCTCGCTGAAGGTGAGGATCGGATAGTCGGTCCAGGACGTCGATGTGATGCGCGTGCGGTCGAAGCGGACGCGTTCCTTCAGCACCCAGCTCGTCGCCTGGATCGCGCCCCCCTCGATCTGGTTGATGACGCCGTCGGGATTGATGGCCTCGCCGACATCGACCGCAAGCGTCAGCCGCTTGACGCGGATGTCATCAGTGCCTTCGATCTCCGCAATCGCGGCGCAATAGGCCCCCGTGTTCTTGTAGCGGGCAAAGCCGACGCCATGACCGATGCCGGCCTGCTTCTGCCGTTTCCACTGCGCACGTCGTGCCGCCGCGCGAATGACCTCCTTTGCCCGTTCGTCGCGCAGATGACGCAGGCGGAACGCGATCGGGTCTTCGCTGCGCAGGGTGGCGATCTCGTCGAGCAGGGACTCGATGGCGAACACATTGCCTTGTCCGCCAAGCGTCCGCAGCGCCGAGGTCCGCACCGGCATGGTCAGGAGCCGGTGGCTCGTGATCGTCCAGCCCGGGAGGTCGTAGAGCGGAACGGAGTTGCGGTCGCCGCCGCCGCCATTGGCCGCGGGCGGATTGGTCGAGACCATCCGCGGCCAGGAGTTCGCAATTTCGCTTGCGGCAAGCAGCGCGGGCTGCGCCGCGCGCCCCGGCCGCGCCGCGTGGCCGTTGCTCCAGATCGCATGGCGCCAACCGACGATCTCGTTGTCCGCATCGAGATCGGCCTCGATCTCGATCGCCATCGCCGCGCCGAACGGCGCGTGGGCCATCTCGTCGTGGCGCGACCACTGCACCCGCACCGGACGGCCGCCGGCCGCTTTCGCCAGCAGCACGGCATCGAGCGCGACGTCATCGGCGGCATTGTGTCCGTAGCAGCCCGCGCCTTCCATGTGCTCGACGACGATATTTTGTGCCGGCAGCTTGAGCACAATCGCGAGGTCGGCCCGCAGCAGATAGACGCCCTGGCTGTGCGTCCAGACATGGACACGATCGCCGTCCCATCGGGCCATGGCGCAGGATGGAGCGATCGAGGCATGCGCGATGTAGGGACGGATGTATTGCCGGCGGAGGGTGCGAGCAGCTTTCGTTATCGTTGCTGCAGTGGTCCTGGTGTCGATGACAGTGGTCTCGACCGGCTGGCTCATCAGGAACCCGGCGAGATCATCTTCATCGGGTAGCGGCTCGCCGGCCGACCATGTCGCCCCCTTGCGCAAGGCTTTCAGCGCGGCTTCCGCCGCTGTCTCGCTGTCGGCAACCACCCCGGCAAAGCCGCCGTCGCAGACGATCGCGACGAGGCCGGGAACGGCTCGCGTCGCCGTTTCGTCGAGCGCGATCAGCCTGGCGCCCGAGATGTCCGGCCGCAGCACGCGTCCGTGCAGCAAGTCCGGCAGCGGGCAGTCATGGATAAAGCGCGGCCGCGCAAACACCTTGTCGGGAATGTCGACGCGCTGGACCGAATGTCCGGCCACAGTGCGTTTGGCGACGATCTTCGCTGTCGCGCCCGCTTTGGCGTCGTGGTCGAGCGAGACGTCGCCGGCCAACTCCCAATAGCTGGTCCTGACATTGCCGGGGCCCGAGATCGTGCCGTCATGGATGTCGAGCAGCGACGCATCGACGCCGAGACGCTCCGATGCCGCGGCGAGGAAGCGCTGGCGGACCTCGGCACAGGCGTGGCGCAGCGCGCGTCCGGACTGCTGGATCGAAAGGCTGCCCGAGGTGACGCCTTCGTTCGGACTTGCCGCCGTGGAGGCGCGGATCATCTCGATGCGGCCAATATCGACGTCGAGCTCGTCCGCTGCGATCTGCGCTAGCGCCGTGACGATGCCCTGGCCGATCTCGACCTTGCCGGGCGAGATCGCCACACGGCCTTCGCCGACGAGCTTCAGCCAGGATGACAGCTTGGGATTGGCAACAAGGCTGACCGGCAGTGTCGGGGCAGGGGACGGCGCACTCATGATGCCGCCATCTCCGCGGCCGCCCGCAGCACGGCGCGGACCATGCGGTTGTGCGATCCGCAGCGGCACAGATTGCGATCAAGCGCCGCTTTCACCTCCGCCTCCGTCGGCGACGGATTGCGCTTCAGTAGCGCCGCCGCGCTGATCAGGATTCCCGAGACGCAATAGCCGCACTGCATCGCCTGCTCGGATATAAAGGCGCGTTGCAGCGGATGCGGTTGCTCCGCCGTGCCGAGACCTTCTACCGTAACGACCTCCTTGTCCGCGACCGACCACATCGGCAGGTCGCACGAGGCCATCGCGCGGTCGCCGACCATGACCTGGCAGGCGCCGCACTCGCCGGCTCCGCAGCCGAAATGCGGACTTGTAACGCCGAGCCGGCTGCGCAGCACGTCGAGCAGCGTCTGATCCGGATCGGCATCCACGGCCGCGGCCGTGCCGTTGAGCTGGAATTGAATGCTGGGCATTGTCGCTCTACGGTCTCAGGACTTGTCGAACTTTTTGACCACGTCGGCCCACTTCTCGATGTCGCCGCGCAGGAATTTGTCGAATTCCTCCGGCGTCATCGACATCGGCACCGCGCCCTGCGCAGTCCAGAGCTTGACGATGTCGGGCCGCTTCACCATTGCGTTCACGGCGGCATTGAGCTTGTCGATCACGGGCTTCGGCGTGCCGGCTGGCGCCATCAGGCCGAGCCAGATCGTGGCTTCATAGCCTGCGAGCCCCGCCTCGATCGCGGTCGGCACGTTCGGGAGCACCGCTGAGCGCTGCTTGCCGGTGGTCGCGAGCGCGCGGACCTGGTTCTCGCCGATGTTCGGCGCCATCGCCGGCACGGCGTCGATCATCATCTGCACCTGCCCGCCGATCACGCCGCTGCGTGCCTCGCCACTGTTGCGATAGGGCACGTGGACGAGGTCGATGCCGGCCATGGCTTTGAACAGCTCGCCGGCCATGTGATAGGGCGTGCCCTGGCCGGAGGAGGCGTAGTTCAATTTGCCTGGCTGCGACTTGGCGAGTGCGACGAACTCCTGCAGCGTCTTCGCTGCGACTTGCGGGTTCACAACGATGACGAGATCGGAAGCGTTCACCGGGGCGATCGGCGCGAGGTCGCGCATCAGCTCGTATTTGCGCTTGTCCGGCGTCAGCAGGGATTCGTTCGCGGTCTGGGTGTTGGACATCATCAACAACGTGTAGCCGTCGGCGGGCGACTTCGCCGCTTCGACCGTGCCGATGACGCCGCCCGCGCCGGTGCGGTTCTCGATCACGAAGGGCTGGCCAAAACTCTCCTGGAGCGCGTTGCCGATCTGCCGGGCCGCGACATCGGCCGGCCCGCCGGCGCCGAAGGGCACGACGATGCGGACCGAATGGTTGGGATAGTCTTGCGCCAGGGACGGGGCTGCGGAGAATGCGCTGAGCAGGCCGGCGGCCAGCGCCAGCATGAATTGTCGCGCCGTCACACCCACCTCCCTGATGTCGTTCTTGTTGGCCGGCACTGTAGCGGCAGGTGAGGCGGACTGTCGACGCCTCACAAGGCCGATGGTGCCTGGAATATCCTGCGGTTTTCGGTGTGGCGGCGCCGCTCTTCGCGGTCGCGGCAGGAACCGGCGGCGCGCGACTTGAGCAAATCGCATGGGCGTTGCCGGATAAATACCCTCGGCTGACAGGTACTTTGGTGTTACCAAATTGGACATGAACCAGCACGCCAAGATCGAAATCCGCCATTCGACCTGTCCGCATGATTGCCCGTCGGCCTGTGCCCTCGATGTCGAGGTGGTCGAGGGACGCAGCATCGGTCGTGTCCGCGGTTCGAAAAAGCAGACCTATACGGCCGGCGTGGTCTGCGCCAAGGTCGCCCGTTATGCCGAGCGCATTCATCATCCCGAAAGGCTGATGTATCCGCTGCGCCGAACGGGTGCGAAGGGCTCCGGCCAATTCGCGCGGATCAGCTGGGACGAGGCGCTGGACGAGATCGCGGAACGCTTCAACCAGGCCGAGCGCGAATTCGGCGCGGACTCAATCTGGCCCTATTATTACGCCGGCACGATGGGGCTGGTGATGCGCGACGGCCTCAACCGGCTCACGCATGTGAAGAAATATTCGCGATTCTATCAGACCATCTGCGCCAATGTCGGCCGCATCGGCTTCGCGATCGGCACCGGCAAGATCGCCGGCGTCGATCCGCGCGAGATGGCGCTGTCCGACCTGGTGGTGATCTGGGGCACCAACCCCGTCAACACGCAGGTCAACGTGATGACGCACGCCGCCCGTGCCCGGAAGGAGCGCGGCGCCAAGATCGCGGCCGTCGACATCTACGACAACGAGACCATGAAGCAGGCGGATATCAAGATCATCCTGCGGCCCGGCACCGACGGCGCGTTCGCTTGCGGCGTGATGCATGTCCTGTTCCGCGACGGCTATGCCGATCGCGCCTATATGGACAAGTACACCGACTGCCCCGGCGAGCTCGAGGCGCATCTGAAGACGCGCACGCCCGAATGGGCCTTCGCGATCTCGGGCGTGCCGGTGGCGGAGATCGAGGCTTTTGCCAAACTGGTCGGCGAGACCAAGCGGACCTTCTTCCGGCTCGGCTACGGCTTCACCCGCTCGCGCAACGGCGCGGCGCAGATGCATGCCGCGAACTGCATTCCCGCGGTGACCGGCGCCTGGCAGTATGAAGGCGGCGGCGCCTTCTTCAACAATTACGCGCTGTGGCACTTCAACGAATCCATCATCGAAGGCCACGACGCCATCGACCCAACCATCCGCGCGCTCGACCAGTCGCAGATCGGCCGCATCCTCACCAGCGATTCCGAGGCCCTGCACGGCAAGGGTCCGGTCAAGGCGATGCTGATCCAGAACACCAACCCGATGACGGTGGCGCCGGAGCAGGCGCTGGTGCGGCAGGGTTTTGCGCGCGAGGATCTGTTCGTCGCGGTGCACGAGCAGTTCATGACCGAGACGGCCGAGATGGCCGACATCGTGCTGCCGGCGACGATGTTCATGGAGCATGACGATCTCTATTACGGCGGCGGCCACCAGCACATCTCGGTCGGACCGAAGCTGATCGACCCGCCCGGCGAATGCCGCTCCAACCACGAGGTGTTGCAGGCGCTGGCGCCGCGGCTTGGCGCCAGCCATCCGGGGTTCGAGCTGACGCCGCGTGAATTGATCGACGCGACGCTGAAGCTGAGCGACCACGGCGACATTGCAGGCCTCGAAGCCGATCTCTGGCGCGACCTGCAGCCGGACTTCCGCACGTCGCATTATCTCGACGGCTTCGCCCATGCCGACAGGAAATTCCATTTCAAGGCCGATTGGGCGCATCCGCCGTTCGGCCAGAAGATGGGTGACTTCGACAAGATGCCGTCGCTGCCGGACCATTGGGCGGTGATCGAGCATTCCGACCAGGTCCATCCGTTCCGGCTTGCCACCAGCCCGTCGCGCAGCTTCCTCAACACCACCTTTAACGAGACGCCGTCCTCCCAGGCGCGCGAGGGCAAGGCGAGCGTGATGATCCATCCCCTGGATGCGGCCGCGCTCGACATCGCCAATGGCGACGCCGTGACGCTCGGCAACACCCGCGGCGAGACCACGCTGATCGCCACGCTGTTCGAGGGCGTGCGGCGCGGCGTGCTGATCGCGGAGTCCGTTCATCCCAACAAGAACCATATCGGTGACCGCGGCATCAACATGCTGACGGGGGCGGACACGATCGCGCCGATTGGCGGCGCCGCATTCCACGACAACAAGGTCTGGATCAGGAAAGCGGTCGCAGCCTGAGTCTGCGCTTCGATCGCCTTTCAAGTTTGTGTCGAGGCGCTAAAGCGGCGCCGTGCCGCAGTTTGTCCTTGCACCTTCCGCCCGAGCTGCCGCAAATGGCCGCTAAACGGGAGCCCAAGGAAGCGAGCGTGCCATGAACGACACCACAGCCGTGATTACCGAGAAGCGCGGGCAGGCGCTCTGGATCACCATCAACCGTCCCGAGAAACGTAACGCGCTGAATGGCGAGGTCATCGCCGGCATCGCACGCGGCTATCGCGACGCCCATGACGACAGGGATGTCCGCATCATCGTGCTGACGGGGGCGGGCCACAAGGCGTTCTGCGCCGGTGCGGATCTGCAGAACTCCGGCGCGGCTTTCGCGATGGATCATTCGAAGCCGAATGTCGACTATGCCGATCTGTTGCGCTTGTCGCAGAACGCGACCAAGCCCGCGATTGCGCGCGTTGGCGGCGTCTGCATGGCCGGCGGCATGGGCCTGCTCTGCATGACCGACATGGCCGTCGCCGCCGATCACGTCATCTTCGGCCTGCCGGAGGTGAAGGTCGGCGTATTCCCGATGCAGGTGTTGAGCCTGTTGCAGTCCATCGCCCCGCCGCGGCTCGTCAACGAATGGGCGCTGACCGGCGAGCCGTTCGACGCGAAAGCGGCATTGGCAGCGGGCCTGCTGAACTACGTCGTGCCCGCGGCCGAGCTGGACGCCAAGGTCGAGTGGCTGATCGGTCGCATCGTTGATAAATCCCCGACCGCGATCCGCCGCGGCAAATACGCGATGCGCGCCATCGCCTCGATGTCGTTCGACGAGAGCATCGCCTACACCGAAAGCCAGATCGCGCTGCTCGCGATGACCGAGGACGCCAAGGAAGGCCTGAAAGCGTTCAGCGAGAAGCGCAAGCCGGTATGGACGGGAAAATAGGCGATCCTTTCAGCGCATTCGTCGGCGCTGCCGTCGGCCGACTGCCCTTATTCGGAGGAGAGATTGGCGTTGAGCCGAATAAGCAGAGATCTTGTCCGCTCCTCGCGACGCTTTTTTGTGGCAATGATCAACTGCCTGCCAGTCCGCTTGGCGTAAGTTGGCAGTTGGCGACTTGATCTATGACGGCCAGCCGCGCGCAACTCTGCATCCGTGAGATCGCTGTCGGCGCCTTCAGTAAATCCTCCGTGTCGGAAGGACCGAAAAGAAAGCTCCTGACGTAGGCCAGCCTCTGTGATAATTGTTTTTACCACGCTACGTAGATGGCGGAGATCCTTGCGCGGGGTAATCCATGGTAGCGGGATTGCCGACTGACGATGCGCATGGTCACGCCGGAATACCAGGCCGGAGAGGGTGGTCCTTTTGATCTCGTCAAGTTCCTCCATAAGCTCAGGGAAGAGAGGGGCGCCAGTTTCGTCCGTTAGGGGCCACCAGGCCTCCTCTCCATTCTTCGGATGGACGATTCTGACGCTATTTGGCCGCTCGCTGGGGCGATAATGCGAAATGTCGAAGGCGCCAAAGACGTGCTGCTCTCGTTGCAGCCACTCCCACGACAGTAGAGCAGCTGTTGCGATCGAGCGGTAATCAAGCCTTCTCGCGGCAGCTCTGAAGGCGACGAGCTCATCCCAAGTTGCGGTCGGTGTGGGCTCTATGGGCCGCCCAGGCGGACGAGATTTCAATCCCATCCGGGAAAACGGATTGGTCGCCGGTACGATCCTTTCTTGAGCACGCTGACCAACGAACCAAGCCCGGCGGCACGACGCCATAGCCATATTGACATAGCGACGGCGCTCGCGAACGACGACCTCTCCACTGTTATCGACTTTCGTCACGGACAATAATTTTCCATAAACTGCGTCGACGAACGCTTTGGTGAAATCGGACAGCTGCTTAGACCCAACGCGACTTCCATCTTTCAGCTCGTGATTGGCGAACAGCGCGAGACTTTTTGTGTAGTGCCGCTGTGTAGCGCTTTCGATTTCTGTCCACTTCTGGTGAGCTTGGAAGACGCCGACGAGCCAATCGAACGTGCCGGGTTCGATAGTCGCCGGCACGATGTCGCTTAGACCCCGTGAGTGCCAACTGTCGAACGCCGGCAAGAGAACTTTCTCTACCCGCTCGACGGCACTTGCGTAATCGCAGCCCAGAGCTTCAGGGTTTAAATCGCAGCCCTCTCGACGAGCCCAGGTTGGGGGTTCAAAATAGTAGGCTATTCTATTCTTCGCCAATATTTTGCGGCGACAATACCGAGGCAGACGCGGTGCCTTCCCAAGCGATATCACACCAGGCATAAAAGATCTTCCCCCTGCTTAAGATCTCCTTTTCCGATCGACGCTGCGAAGTGATCCATAGTCGCCTTCGACCAAACTGGCTGGCGCAGGCGCCCTGTTCCGCGAAAGCCGATTGGTGGGGGGGCGTCTCCTCGGCTGATCGCGCGCATGAGTTCGCTCGTGTCTCCAAAGTCAAGGTAGGCGGCGGCCATGTCCGCCCTCATCATCGTGGGCCAGGTTCTAGCGAGAGGGTAGCGGGCAGGTCGTGCGGTGCGCGGCGAGCCTAAGCGGTTTGATCTGACTGCTGAATGCCCGTGGTGTAACATGTGCTGATTTCACTGACGAACGAGACGGGATCTGGTCGATCCAGATTGCTCTTTGCCCCTGGTCGGGGGAGCGAGAGTTCGGATCGCGGATTAAGCGGAGTGTTATCGCCAAAGAGTTTGCACCTCTACCGCGAAGCGCGGCCGGGCGGGAAAAGGTTGGATTGGCGCGCGAAAAGGAAGCCTTCGGTGTGCAGTTTCTCCAAGAACGCCAATGTCGCTCGCGAAAGAAAAGGGGAACAGTTGCGGCGCTCCGTTGGCTGAGGCCGGTAGCAGGCAGTCAACTGCTTTGGATGATAGATCAATAGTCAATCCGACAGGTTCGATGGAAGACTTGTATCGAAGCCTTCGGATCGCTTTCGAGCGTCGGAATTTGAACGTGCGGGTTGAACTCAGCAGGCTATGATTGCTGGGCTGAGCACTGCTTGGCCGGCTATTGCTCGAATGGTTCAGTTATTGCTCACGTACTGGGGACTGAGTCCTTCCAGGTCTCCGTGACCTGCAGGCCTCTCGTGACGCGCTTGAGCCGGATGGGCGATGCAAGGCCGAATGCAACCATAACTGCGCCGGAATAGGTAGATAGGGATTTCGACGCGCCGACGAACTCACGCGACGAAACGAGGTCCTCTGGTCAACCCCTGGCGAGTTCTCCCGCTTGCGCGCGTGCGGCTGCGCCGCAACGGGCTCTTGTGAACCGAGCCGCGCTGCGTCTCGGCCATCCGGCTTCGATCCCTCGCGCAGGGATAGCGGAGCTCCTCGCCGAGGGCACTCGGAAAAGGGGCTCGCCTTGCGGCGATCGCTATCACTGCCCCGTTCCCGGGTGCCGCTATTGAACCGGTCTCGTCGCTGCACTCGGACCCGCGTGTCCCTTCGGGTCGCTATGCTCACGCTCTCCGGGTGCCATTTTCCCTTGAGGCGATGCGCCCCAGGCGCACGCCTGGTCGGGCCTGCGGCCCTGGGTAGCTCAACTCAATGCCCATGAACACTATGGAAGGCGGACTGCGTCGCAGATTCGCATCCTCTCGGGTAGAGGTAAGAGTCAGAGTGTCGGCGCGGTTTTGCTGTGACGGGTTACAGGCTGCGAGAGAGGCTCGCGGTCCCCGTCGCGGAGACCCGCGATGTCCAGACATTATCCTAACGCGCGCATCGGCCAGGACCGGGCCAACCTTTACGACGACATCACCAACAAGATTATCGCCGAGTTGGAGGCTGGCCGAGTGCCGTGGGTGCAGCCTTGGGGCACCGCGGCGGCGAAGGGGCCTCTGGCCTTGCCGAAGAGTGCGGCGTCCGGCCGCCAATACAGCGGCATAAACATTTTAGTTCTATGGGGTGCTGCTATCGAACACGGATTCATAGGGCAGAGCTGGCTTACCTTCCGCCAGGCGCTGTCGCTCGGTGGTCACGTCCGCAAGGGCGAGCGCGGCACGACCGTCGTCTATGCCGACCGCTTTGTGCCTGCCAGCGAAAAACGCCGCGCACATGAGACCGGCGAGGAAGCGCAGGCCATGCCGTTCCTCAAGCAGTTCACGGTCTTCAACTGTGATCAATGTGGCGGCCTGGCTCCAGAGATCGCATCAACGGCGCCGCCTCCGCCGCCAGGCCTGATCGAGCCGCAGGTCGAATACCTGATCAAGGCGACCGGCATCGACTTCCGCATCGGCGGCAACCGTGCCTTCTATATGCCGGCCGAAGATTATGTGCAGGTGCCGCCTCCGCAGGCCTATTTTGAACCAATCAATTGGCATCGAACGGCTCTCCACGAGCTGGCGCACGCCAGTAGCCATCCATCGCGTCTCAACCGTGACCTGTCAGGCAACTACGGTACTAGGAAGTATGCCTTCGAGGAGCTGGTTGCGGAAATCTCGTCTGCGTTCAGTTGCGCCTCGCTCGGCATCGTGCCGACGGTGCGGCATGCCGACTATATCGGTTCTTGGCTTGAAGTCTTGCGCGAGGACAGTCGTGCAATTATCCGGGCTGCTTCCAAGGCCAGCAAGGTTGCCGATTATCTGCTTGGCTTTCTCCCTGAACCCGTCGGCGACATGCCGAGGGAGGACCTGCAGGCGGCGTAAGGCTCTGCTCGGTGGCCGCGGCACAAGAGTAAGAGGGGCAGGGTCGTTTCCGTGACGGGTTGGAGGCCGAGAGAGAGGCTCGGCTGCCCGTCGTGGAGAATCAACATGCCAAAAGCTGTCCAAAAGATCACGTCGGCCGATGTCGGAGTGATCCGTGGAAAGCGCATCGAAGTGTCGAGATCCAAGTCCAAGATGCGCAAGAGCTTGCGAGGCCACGGCCTCTTCGGAGAGATCACCTTTTGTAAGCTCCGGATGCTCGTACGGATGGACGCAAGCGGCATAGAGATGCTGTCGAAGATACTCGACCGGTATCCAGTCGAAGGTGCCAGCTGGCAGGAGGCGGCCTGATGTCCCGCCAACCTTGCGAACTGGCACGCCGCCTCGCGCGCGAGGCGGAGGCGGTATGCCGACACTATCTCTCCAATGGCAAGCGGGCGGGGCGGTATTGGGTGGTCGGCGACGTCCACAACAACCCGGGCCGCTCACTATTTGTACGGCTCCAGGAATCGCCGAAGGGAGCGGCGGGCAAGTGGGCCGATGCCGCAACCGGCGCGCATGGTGATCTGCTCGACATCATCCGCGAAACTCTGGCTTTGCGAGACTTTCGTGAGGTCGCCGAGGAGGCGAGGCGCTTTTTGAACCTGCCTCGTTCTGAGCAGAAACCCGCCCCAAGACCTATTCCCCCAGCCGTACCGCCCGGATCGCAGGTAGCCGCCAGTCGGCTCTTTGCGATATCCAGCCCGATTGAGGGGACACTGGCTGAAACGTACCTGCAGCGCCGCGGAATAACCCGCGTCCACCATGATGGCAGCCTGCGCTTCCACCCACGTTGCTACTATCGGCCCGACGAGCTTTTGCCGACTGAAACCTGGCCGGCGATGATCGCCCGCGTCACGGATCTTGATGGTCGGATCACCGGCGTGCACCGGACTTGGCTCGACCCGGATGGCTTTGATGGTGTTCGGCTCGGCAAGGCTCCGGTCGACACGCCACGACGGACCATGGGCGATCTGCTCGGCAACGCCGTTCGGTTCGGCGTGGTGGACAACGTGCTCGCTGCCGGCGAGGGTATAGAGACGATGCTTTCGCTACGCTACCTGCTGCCGACGATGCCGATGGCGGCAGCGCTTTCGGCTAATCACCTCTCCGCCATGGCGCTGCCGTCTAGCCTGCGCCGGCTCTACATTGCGCGCGATGCCGATGCCGCCGGTGATGCGGTGCTGGCAATTCTCAGCCAGCGCGCAGCAAACGCCGGTATTGAAGCGATCCCGCTATCGCCGCGGCTGGGCGACTTCAACGAAGATCTGCATGTCTTCGGTCTCGAAGCCCTCCGAGCAGCGCTGCGGTTTCAGCTTGTGCCAGAGGACGTCGTCCGCTTCGTGCATTCGTCGACGGTGGCCGCGGAATAGCTCCCGGTCTTCGATCGACGTTGATAGGCCGGTCGTAGGCGAGGCCAATAGCGGAAGAGGACGCGACCTCGGCCTTCTAGAGGGCGATCGAACGGCAAGCGGCCCGGGCCGGCAATGGCGAACGTCCGGCTATTTTCCGCCGCGCGCCCGCGATGCGAAGACACATCACGCGGTTGGCCGCGCGCTTTGCATCGCGAAGCAAAATAGCCGGCCTCCGCCATCCTCCGCTGCCGCTTCGGCCCTGTCGGGTGCTGGCCCGGTCCGCCCGCCGTCAGAGGATCGCCACGAAGGCCGCGATGGTCGCGGCCGATCCGGCAAAGGACCTCTTCCCATGACCGACCATGACGACATCGAACCGCCGCATGCCTCTTCCCCGACCGACCACATCCTCACGGAAATAGAGCTTTTCGGCTATCGTCCCTTCGACGACCAACCCGATCCAAGACCGCTCCCGGAGGGCAAGATGATCGTCGGCGCCATAGCGGACATGTTTGACGCCCTGGTTGCCACCCTGACCGACACGCGGCTCGAGCCGGACCTAGACGATCTGCTCTGGTCGACTGTCAACCTGTTCCACCGGGCCGTCGACCGCATTGAGCGGCAGCTCGACGACAACGAACAAGCGCAGCACAAGAGCCAGCGCGAGCAGGACGGCTCGGAAGTGCGATCGGTCGAACTCGAGCGCCTAACGGCCGAAGGCATAACGCTGATCGAGCGCCGCAACTGCCTGGAGCTCTTCCGCGACCAGGCCATCGAACAATTTGAGGTCCACACCGGTTCAACCTGGCGCCCACGATCGGGATCATTGGTCAATCACCGAACGCTCACCGCGGCAATGATCGACTCCCGCGACTTCATCGCCGCCAAGCGTCGTTCCGAGACGGAGGTCATGCTGCCACCAGGACCTAAAGTCGCACTCACCGGTGGGCCCGACTTCAACGACCATAGCCTCATCTGGGATCGCCTCGACAAGGTTCATACCAAGCACCCCGACATGGTCCTCCTCCATGGCGGGTCCCCGAAAGGTGCCGAACTGATCGCCTCGAAATGGGCGACGAGCCGCAAGGTGCCACAGATCGCCTTCAAACCTGATTGGACGAAACACGCTAAGGCGGCGCCGTTCAAGCGCAACGATGCTCTGCTTGAGCTTCTGCCGATCGGCGTCATGCATTTCCCGGGCACGGGAATCCAGGACAACCTCGCCGACAAGGCGAAGCGGCTCGGCATTCCCGTTTGGAAGTTCGGCGGCGCATGAGCGCCGGCTCGTGTCGAAGACAAGGTGGAGTTGCACGCCGCAACTTTGCCTCGTTTCGATCTTACGTCCGAATCCGCGCCGTGGTGGTGGTGGAAGGCGCGACCGGTAAGTCTGTGCACATGGAGCCACCACCATGCTCGCGCTTGGGCTTGTTCTCAACACGCTCGGCATTGGCTTGTTCTGCTGGGCGATCTTTGCGCTCGCAGTGTACGCTTTGCCGTTTTCTGCCGCACTGAGTATCGGAATGGCGGCGTTTCGAAGCGGCGCTGGTGTCATTGGCGCCCTGCTTATCGGAAGGGCCGGTGGTGCGCTGACACTTGTCCTTGGCCAGGTCGCCGTCGCCGCTAGTAGATCCTTTGCCCTGCGCATCACAATCGCCACAGCATTTTCTGTTCCTGCCGGCGTCGCTGGCTATCAGGTCGTGTCCGCCGCGTCGCAGCTCGGAGTGCCCTCGTTGACCTGGCGTGAGGTCTTGGCTTGCCTGGGCGCGGTTTGCATTGGCGGCACGGCGTGGACGCAATTGATCGCATTTGCAGAGACCCGCTCGTTTGAATCGGGTGGGGTGGGGCAGAATCCGTGCCAGCCAATTCTTACGGCCGCCAAGCCTGAGGGATGACCCGTTCACCGTCTTCGTCATCGAACAGGTTCGCCATAGATCGGGGCGTTGAACGGGGGCGGGACCTGTGTGGGGAGGAGCAGCTCTTCTCGGAGATCCTCGACCAAGCCGCGGCCGTTTAAGTCCGATCCACATTGCCGCGATAGTGCGGCGTGTCGCCCCTGGTCAGTCCTTCGGAGACAACACCGTCGTTTGCAGCGGATGGTTTCTCTTTCTGCGCCGAACCGTACCAAGCCCTTGTGCAGCACAACCGAGATTCGCCAGTCTTCTCCTCAAGATTGCGGTTCAGCACGCAGACCAAGTGGCCTCTTTGATGGCTTGATCTGGCCGAAGACCGGCTGCGCTTCGATCGTCTGAGCCGCAACGCCGTTGATGCGACTTTCTTCCCCTGGGCTTCGCCCATTCCTCGCGAGACAAGAAAGTCGCCACAACGGCGTCCTCCGCTGCGCTCCGGCCCTGAAGCGGGTGCGTCGCCGATCGTCCTCGGCCTTTAGATCGCCATTGAGGCCGCGGTGGTCGCGGGCTCGAAACACAACAGGTAGAGTAGGGGCACAGCGCCTGTCCGTCTTGCGACGGATGGTTTCTGCGCCCCTCTCGCCGAACCGGGCGTGCAAGTTTCCAAGCCACCGGCTCTCCATGCGCGGCTTACGCCGCGTGTGATCCTCACGCGTCCATGAGGGTGTTGAACGACGCCCAGAAGCGATCGGCTCCTTTGCGGAACTTCTCGCCAGGATCGTTCCATCCGTTCGGTATGCGTATGCCCCGGTGCGGGAAGTGGAGTGATCCGCCTTCCCGGAAGAACCGCAGCGATTTCGGTCCGTCGACCCATCGCCAGCGGCTGTCGGGCGCTGTTGCCTGGAAGCGACGACGCAGTTCTTGCCACGTCGTCTTAGGATGCTTTCTGTGCAGCCATCGCCCGATGCGCTCCCACAGCCACCAATCCAGACTGGCGAAGTCCCGCGTGGCCCACGTGGCGTAGCGGTAGTAGTTTCGCCATCCGGTGATGACCGGGTTGAGATCGTCGATGAGATCGGCAAGGGCCTGGCCTGTCGGCGTCGCCCTCACCCTGACCTTGATCTTGTGGCGCAGGTCTTTCAGCTTGCTCTTCGGAATGAAGAGATTACCGACCATACGACCGGTGCGGCGTGCCTTGGTCTGCACCACTCGATAGCCGAGGAAGTCGAAGCCTTCCCCGACGCCGGTGATCCTGGTCTTTTCCATCGACAGTTCCATGCGCAATTCCGTTTTGAGGAACTGCGCCAACGCAAACTTTTCGGCTTCTGCTTCCTCGCGGGTCCCGTCCGTCAGCACGACGAAGTCGTCGGCGTAACGTACGGCGTAGAATGTCGGCCTGTTTCTCCGGCGATCGTAAAGCCGCCGGTCGGCTGCATTCTGCGGTCGTTCGCGAGGGCGCATCGACCACCGTCCGTATCTCTCGTCGATGGCCGCCAGATAGACGTTGGCCAGCAACGGCGAGATGATGCCGCCCTGCGGGGTGCCCGTAACAGGGTGGCGGACGGTGCCCTCGATCATGACACCAGCTTTTAGGAAGGCGAGCACGAGCCTGAGGACCTTGCGATCCCCGATGCGTCGGCGCACACGCTCCATCAGCACATGATGATCGACGGCATCGAAGCAGCCCTTGATGTCACCCTCGATCACGAAGCGGTACTCGGAAGTGCCGCTGGGTGTGGGGTGCAGTCGTCGCTGGATTTTCGCCAGCGCGTCATGGGTGCTCCGGCCGGGCCGGAAGCCATAGGAGGTCGGATAGAAGTCCGCCTCGAAGATCGGCTCCAGCACGAGCTTCAAAGCCATTTGCACCAGTCGGTCTTTGAGCGTCGGAATGCCGAGCGGACGCACCTTGCCGGGCTTACCCGGTTTGGGGATCAGCCTTTGCCGGACAGGCTCGGGCCGATAGGTGCCGCTGCGTAGTTCATCGCGGATATCGTCGATGAACCGTACTGCACCGCCCAGCCGCTCTTCGACCGTCTTCCGCGTGACGCCATCGGTACCCGGTGTGCGGCTGCCTTTGTTACGGGTCAACCGACGCCAGCTTTCCAAAAGCGTCCTGCGGTCGCATACGATGTTAAACAGATCCGCGAACACCTTTTCGGCATTCGCGACACTCCACCTGTGAAGCTTGCGCTGCATGTCGAGGACGAACGCGGTATTCACCGCGCCGGGCCTCATCGGCCCGCCTCCTGCCGGCTTGCTTCACCCACTGTCTCCCTTCGCCATGTGGACGGCTTTCCCGCCCTCCGACTAATACGAAGACTCCGCCCCCTGCCGCGCCAATCATCGGTCGCCTCGATCATCTCGCGCCATCCGGCGCGAGAGAACACGGCAAGGTTCCCAAGTTCACCTGACGTCCCTTCACCTGCCTTAGGGACCGACTCTACCCCGTGAGGATTCCGGCCAACGGTCACCGCAAGCTGGGCCGCTGGCTGACGTGCGCGATCACGCACGTCCCTGATCCCCGTCCACTCAGCGGAGATCGGCACTCCTCCGGTCCTTCGACCGATCCGCCCACTTCCGGTTCGGCGGATTCCATGTTGCAACGAGGCTTCAAACATCGGTTCGATAACTCTTTCCGTAGCAGGTACGCTCGCCGGACCAGCCTCGGACGGAAGTCCCGGGTCGTCCGACTTTGACGGGTTCTGCTCATTTATGGCTCGCCGGAGGCACCCGGCTTACCTCACCCGTCTGCTTCAACCCCCGTGCTTGCGGCACGTGGGCTGCGGGGTCTCCCACCCCGCAGGGGCAACAAGTGCGCGTGACGGACTCCACCCGTCACTCTTGGCGCACGAGAAGTGACATGGCTAACATCGGTTCCTTCAAGAAGGTCGGCAACGATTTCCAGGGCGAGATCGTCACCCTGAGCCTGCAAGCCAGGGGCGTCCGTATCGTCGCCGAGACCAACCGCTCCAACGACAACGCTCCTAGCCACCGCATCTACGTGGGCAGGGCGGAGATCGGTGCAGCTTGGTCGAAGCGCTCGGAGGAAGGCCGCGACTACCTCTCGCTCAAGCTCGACGACCCCTCATTCAACGCGCCGATCTACGCGAACCTGTTCGATGACGAAGGCGGTGAAGGCTACACCTTGCTCTGGTCGCGGCCGCGCAAAAACGGCGAGTAAGAGCACCCCACCAAGCCCCGTCCGGTCCGCCGGGCGGGGCGCGCTGACCTGAGCCAGCTTACGATTTGCTAAGCCGCGCAACCTTTTTGAGCAGGTCACCCGGTTCGACCCCCAAAGCTTCAGCAATTTGCCCGAGCACGGTGACGCTTGCCGATACATCGCCGCGCTCGACGGCGCCGACGTAACGCGCGCTTAAACACGCGCGCTCGGCCAGTTCCTCCTGCGTCATTTGTAGATCGTGGCGTTTCCGACGCAGGTTCACAGCCATGATCTCTTTGAGATCCATGGCGATATGGGAACTGAGCCGGAACGATCGTTCTAGGAACGATCGTTCCTATTCGTATCAAAACGTGCTATCCATTGTCAGCCATGAGCGCGGCCGCCTTTGGCTGCCGATCTGCTGAATGAACATCCAGGATTCTAACGGGCAACGGAGGTCTGGATTGCGACCAAACCATGGCGTAGTTTCTGGGAGTTTTAAAGCGGGTATGATGCAGAAACCCTCCCTCGATCCAGGTGTGGCGGACTGTGCGCCGAATGACCCGGTGCTTACGGCCTATGACGAACAGCATGTCGTCACGTACATTCGCCTTTTGCAGGCGGAGGGTCAGGGAGCGGACTGGCAGGAGGTCACTCGAATCGTCCTGCATATCGATCCAGAGCGAGAGCCGGAGCGTGCGCGGACCGCATATCAGAGTCATCTTGCACGCGCAAAATGGGTCACCGAGCAGGGACGTCTTTTACGCGGCGCCGGCTCAAAATAGAAGAAAATCGCTGGCTGGAGATTGCAGCAAGAACGATTTTCTCCCGCTAATCGGTGGTCATTCTCATGCACCACGTGGTGCCAAACTAGGGGCTTCCTTCAACCGCCTCGTTCATAATTATTGCGCCGCAATCCTTGTTCGTTAAGTGCAATGGGGCGGAAGCAATGCCTGAATTCGACTGGCGGTCGCCGGATTCGTTTAAGAGCCTAGAGAACGCCGAGATCACTGAAATCGCCTGGATAGGTCTTCGTATGAACGTGGATTACCAACGTGACTACGATGCGATCATCGTTAACAACTCAGATGGCGCGGTGACCGAGGAGTTCAGGAGGAGGTGGGGCCTCTGCTTTCGCCCATGACCCCCAGAGGTCGTTCCACGAGCAGACAATCTTTTGGGCGCCCGAAGTTCTCCCGACCGTCGTCCCGGTCACTGTAACCGCTTCAACGCCTGGTCAAAGCCCAACGCCTCAGGCGCCGCTTGATCTTGCATCTGGTCAGGTGCGCCGAGCCGCTGACGGCTGGCACGCCGTGCTGCAAATCGGTTCAGTGGAGCATCGCATCTGGTCGAAACAGCCGCTGATCGCAGGCGCTCGCTGTGTGGCCGAGTTGCCGTTTGACGGCGATTTGGAGGCGCGCGCGCATGCCGCCACGCGACTGTGGCGCGCGATGAATGGACGCGCGCCAGGGCCTCCGTTTCATCGCGTTCCCAAACAGCGGCGTGAACGACTGTGCGCAGCCCTTCGCGCGGCCGCGGCGTATCTCACTGGCGCGACTTATCGCAACATCGCAGAAGCTCTGTTTGGCAAGCCGCGCATATCGGATCGCGGCTGGAAAACACACGATCTGCGCAGCCGAACCCGTCGCCTTGTACAAAGCGGCCTCGCATTTGTGCGCGGCGGATATCGCAAGCTGCTTCGGCCCAGGCGCAGGGACGAGTAGCGTCCTTGCTGGGGTGCCGAAAATCGACCCCTCGATATTCGGCATCCCCCTCCGAGACCGCGCTTCTCCATGATGACCGCACATACGCCGACCCCGCCATGCGCGGTGCGTCGTCACCTTGGAGTGCTCAAATGCCCGATGCGATGACCGGACTGCCCCCGCGCTTCCTGCGTACACCGGAGGCCGCGCGTTATCTTGGTCTCTCGGGACGCACGCTTGAGAAGCACCGGACGTACGGCACCGGCCCGACGTATCGGAAGATTGGCGGACGTGTTGTCTACGCCCTGGATGATCTGAAGGCATGGGTTGATCTGGGCGCCAAGACGTCAACGTCGGATCCCGGCAAGGGCACTGTTCTTCCGGCTAAGAAGCACCCGGTGCTACGCCCGTATGCGGGCCAGGAACGTCGCTGATCGTCGCGTGAGGGCAGTGACCATGCGGCGCAAACAACATTCCGAGCGTGACCACCTTAAGCTCTTTCGGGCGCTCCCAGGGGATCTCGCGCCGCGCGATGCGCAGGATCTGATGGCTTATCCGTTCTTCTCGCTTGCAAAAACGAAGCGGATTGCACCGATCGACTTCCGTGCCTGCGCGATCGCAATTCGTGTCCAAGCGGTGCCGGAACAGGGCATGGCGACCATTTGGGATGCGGACGTTCTGATCTCGGCCGCTTCCCAGATCGTTGAAGCTCGTAACGCCGGATTAAAGCCGTCGTGCCTGATGGCTGCAACGGCTTACGAAATTCTGACGTTTGTAGGCCGCGGCACCAGCGCAAGCGACTATGACCGGCTGAAGGCAGGTCTCGACAGACATCAGTCAACGACCGTGATGACCTCGATCCGCCAGCCGGCAGAGCGCCGGCGGCATCGCTTCTCCTGGATCAACGAGTGGAAGGAGACGTCCGATGCAAAGGGTCGTCCATTTGGGCTCGAGCTGATCCTGCCGAATTGGTTCTATGCCGGCGTCATCGATGACGCACTCGTTCTGACAATCGACCGCGCCTATTTCGATCTCACGGGCGGGCTTGAGCGGTGGCTTTACCGGCTCGTGCGCAAGCACGGTGGACGCCAAGATGGCGGCTGGAGCTTTGATCTTGTGCACCTCTATGCCAAGTCCCGCATCATCTCGCCGCTCAAGCTCTTTGCTTACGACGTCCGCCAGATCGTCCAGCGCCAGACATTGCGCGGCTATCAGCTCGCGCTCACGCGCGATCCGAAAGGTACGGAGCGACTGAACTTCGCACCTACGCCTGTTGATCCCTTAACGGCACGCTTGCGCCGCCGCGGTCTCATTCCAAATTCGGAGGACAACCTGTGAATCAGCTCGTGCTATCGAGGACCGCAACCCTCGTGCTATCGGGGACACGATCCTGGTGCTATCGGGGACCGAAATCGAGCTTAAGAGCTTGTTTTTCCGCGCCTTCCCGCTGGTCTAACTTCACTAACCAGAAATCCTTCGGATTTCTTCTAACGGAGCAGGCCGAAAGCCACGTTGGCGGCGCTCGGCAACGGCAGTCCGACAGTTCAGCCTGCCTTTGCAGGCCACGCACACTCTCCACCGAGCCTCAAGCTCACGGCTACCAGCTCCAGCGTCAGGGAGCCGCCGCATGAGCGATCTCACGGAAGTGGAAGTGTTGTGGCTCGAGAAGCGCATCGAAAACCGCATTCGGTTCGGCCGCATCGTCAAGGAACGGAAGCTTGATCGTCACCGGCGTGTCCTGTCATTTGCGCCCGGCAGCATCTTTGCCTTCGTCCGTTGGACTTCCAACGATTTTGGCACGATCATTTCGCGGATCGACATCTTGCGCGCGGTTGCACCGGCACAGCGCTGCTCTACCGTCCCTTATGTGACACCCGGCGGAGAGATTTTGCTACGTCTGTCCGGCTGGCCGAAGGTCGAGCGCGTGCTGCAGATGATCGATGCCGTTGAGGCACTCGGCATCGATCCTGCCGCCGTCGCGCCTGATCATTGGCATCACGTTCATAATCGCCTGTCCGTCAACGAAAACCCCCGCCCTTACACGAAGGCACGCCACCAAGCCTGGCGTCATCGTCAGAAGGTGATGCGATGAGGAAGACGCTGACTGCAACATTCGGAGCCGCTGCTGCGCTTGTCGCGACAACCGTCCTGGAGCCGCTTCCACTCTACATTTGGAATGCATCAGCGAGCGTACCAATCGGTCTCTATCGGCTGCGACCGGCAAAACGGTTCCAGGTCACTGAGCTGGTCGCCGTTCAGCCGCCGGAACTGCTTGCGACCTTTCTGGACTTGAACGGCTATCTGCCGGTCGGCATCCCCATGCTCAAGCGGGTCTTAGCGCTGCCCGGGCAGACGGTCTGCCGAAGCGGGCTCACGATTTCGGTCGATGACATTGTGATGGGCGAGGCGCGAGAGCGCGATGGTCGTGGCCGGCCGCTGCCGAAATGGCAGGGTTGTCGCGTGGTTGGCGACGGTGAGCTGTTCCTCATGAACTGGCAGTCAGACGACTCGCTTGACGGCCGATATTTTGGAGTTCTTCCGGCATCGGCCGTGATCGGCCGTGCCCTCCCGGTGTGGACGTGGGAGGAGTGATCGTGCGTATTCTACGTTTCCGTCCTTCCATTCCTCTGTTCGATCAAGTGCAGGACCATTCCTCCGTCCCGGCCAAAGCTTGCAAGGCCGACGCGCGCAGAGGCGGTCCAGGGCGACCGAAAGGCCGGCGCGAAGCTGCTTTTCGCGGGACAGGCGCGAGCGCGCCGGCACGCTTGCATTTGTCCGAGATGAGCCTGTGCGCTGCCGTACTGCTGTTCGTGGCACTAACCGAGACTAACGCTGCTGCTCTCGCCGAGACGCGACCGGCAGACCCTACAGCGAGTTACCGAACTGGCAATTCATTTGCGGATTTCGTTGAGGCCGCCTCGCGTCGTTTCGGCATCCCGGTGCGCTGGATACTGGCAGTCATAGACGTCGAAAGCGCCGGAGAGGTGCGCGCCAAGTCACCCAGGGGCGCCATGGGGTTGATGCAGATCGTGCCGGAAACCTGGGCGGAGCTGCGTCTGCGGTACGACCTCGGCAACGACCCCTATGATCCTCATGACAACATACTTGCAGGTACGGCGTACCTGCGCGAACTGCGCGACCGTTACGGTGCGCCGGGCTTGCTTGCAGCCTACAACGCGGGGCCTGCTCGTTACGATGAGCGTCTTGCCGGCCGCCCATTGCCAGCAGAGACCGAAGCCTATTTGCTGAAGCTCGCGCCAGTCATCGGCAGCGACCTTACTACTTCCAGCGCAGTCGCTCGTCTGCGGTCATCCGCGGGAGCGCTCTTCGTTGTGCGGCCTGAAGGCCCAAAGAGCGCTGCCAGGCGTCCACCGAAACGGGCTCCGACGATTGCCTCCGTGCACGACGTCTCGGCCATTGTGCCACAAGCAACAGGGTTGTTTGTCGCGAGATCTGATGCGGGAGGCGCGCAATGATGGAACGCGCAAGCTCGCATGCGTTGGCGTGCTCTGGAGAAGAATGGGCGGAATGGGGAGAGCGGTGGACAAACACGACAGCAGGACGGCGAGATAAAAGGGGCTCGCCGGTCGAACCGAAAGCCATTGGCATGGCTTGCGTTCCGGCGTGCCGGTCGGTCGGCGCGCGTGCCGCGCTTTGCATTTTGAACAATACAATTAAGGACAAGTTCGGCACTGTAGGCGCTTTCGCTCGCTTGGAGGCCCGGGCATGACCGCAGGCGACAGCGATCTGCGTGTTCGGCCCGGGCGCATCCGCAGTACACGCGCGCCAAAGCAAAAGAGCTTCATCAGTCAGGTGCTGCGGGCGGCGAAGAAAGCGGGACACACCTCGGGTCAGACCGCGGCGGGCAGGCGTTCGGCGGCCTATGGGCGCTCCACGTTTGGCCGCGGACGCCTCGCCTTTAGCCGCGCCAGATTGTTCAGCCCGACGCGGCGCGTTGTGGTGAAGGCGCGCGTGGTTCGTCACAAAGGGCGAGCCTTCCGTTCAGCCCCGCTGACCGCCCACCTGTCATATCTGAAGCGCGACGGCGTGACCCGAAGCGGCGAGAGAGCCGAGATGTTCGATGAGGGCTGCGACCGTGCCGATAGCGCGGCCTTTGCTGACCGGTGCAAGGACGACCGGCACCATTTCCGGTTCATCGTCTCGCCAGAGCATGCCGGCGACATGACCGACCTGAAGGCGTTCACCCGCGATCTCGCCAGGCAGATGGAGACCGATCTCGGGACGCGGCTCGATTGGGTGGCTGTCGACCATTGGAATACTGACAACCCTCACGTCCACCTGCTCGTTCGGGGGGTGGATCAGGAAGGGGCCGATCTCGTGATCTCCCGCGACTACATCGGCCAAGGCCTGCGCTCACGCGCCGAGGAACTGATTGCGATCGAACTCGGTCCAAAGCCCGATCACGAGATCCGCAATTCCCTGGAACGCGAAGTAACAGTGGAACGATGGACGCGGCTCGATCGCGAGATCCGGCTGGCGGCGGATGAGACTGGCACTATCGATCTTCGCCCCAAGAATCCCGGCAAGTCCGATCCCGAGATTCGGCGCCTGATGGTCGGCCGCCTTCAACATCTGGAGAAGATGGGCCTTGCCGCATCCAGCGCACCGGGGGAATGGATGGTCGGGCTCGAGGCCGAGCGTAGCCTGCGTGACCTCGGGATGCGCGGCGACATCATCAAGACGATGCATCGCGCCTTTACCGAGCGTGGGGAAGCGCGCGGCGTTGCCGACTTTGTCATCGAGGGCGGACAGCCGACGTCCCAAGTCATCGGACGGCTGGTCGACCGTGGATTGCATGACGAACTGACGGGCGAGGCCTATGCCCTGATCGACGGAACAGACGGACGCGCGCACCACGTGCGCTTCCGTGGCATCGAAGCTTTCGAACATGCTCCGCCGGTCGGCGGCATCGTCGAAGTGCGACGCTTCGGTCAGGCCGGCGATCCGCGGCCGACCATTGTGCTGGCAACCCGTTCCGATCTCGATCTCGGTGGGCAGGTCACGGCTAAAGGAGCGACCTGGCTCGACCACAGGCTGGTCGAACGCGATCCCATGCCGCTCGCCACGGGCGGATTCGGCCGCGAGACCCGCAACGCCATGGAAGCCCGTGCCGAGCATCTGGTTCAGGAAGGTCTGGCGCGGCGGCAGGGCCAACGCATCATCTTGCAGCGCGGCCTTCTGGACACGTTGCGCCGATGTGAACTGGACGAGGTGGCCGCAAGAGTCTCGGCCGACACCGGCCTGCCTTACGTGAAGGCGGCCTCCGGGGAGCATGTGGCAGGTACGTACCGCCAGCGCCTGACGCTCTCCTCGGGGCGCTTCGCCATGATCGATAACGGGCTGGGTTTCCAACTCGTGCCTTGGTCGCACGAGCTCGAGAAGAGGCTCGGCCAACACGTCACCGGCGTGGTGAAGGACGGCGGCGGTATCGAATTGGGCTTTGGTCGCAAGCGCGACCTCGGCCTCTAGCTATCTCACCAGTATGGAAGGTTGGTCGATGTCCGGAACCAAGATCCTCTGGGGACAGGTGATCGTTGTCGGCCTGATCGTTTTGCTGGCCATCTGGGGAGCAACCGAATGGACAGCTTGGCGGCTCGCCTTCCAACCGGAACTTGGGCGGCCCTGGTTCGAGCTGGCGGGCTTCAAGATCTATTATCCGCCGGTCTTCTTCTGGTGGTGGTTCGTCTACGACGCCTATGCGCCTCAGGTCTTTGTTGAGGGCGCCTTCATCGCGGCGTCGGGGACATTCATTTCGATCGCGGCGGCGATCGGCATGTCCGTCTGGCGGGCGCGCGAGGCCAGGAACGTCGAGACCTATGGTTCGGCGCGCTGGGCTGATGCGGAAGAGGCTCGAGCGGCGGGGCTCCTCGGTCCAGATGGCGTGGTGCTCGGTAAGCTTGACCGCGACTACCTCCGCCATGACGGACCGGAGCACGTATTGTGCTTTGCGCCCACCCGGTCGGGCAAAGGTGTCGGCCTTGTCGTTCCCTCCCTCCTGGCCTGGCCGGGGTCGGCCATCGTTCACGACATCAAGGGCGAGAACTGGCAACTGACCGCGGGCTTTCGCGCGCGGCATGGCCGCGTCCTGTTGTTCGACCCGACCAACCCGAAATCCTCGGCCTACAATCCACTGCTCGAGGTGCGGCGCGGGGAGTGGGAGGTTCGAGACGTTCAGAACGTGGCGGACGTTCTGGTCGACCCCGAAGGCTCGCTCGATAAGCGAAACCATTGGGAGAAGACCAGTCATTCGCTCCTTGTCGGCGCCATTCTCCATGTCCTCTATGCCGAGGCGGATAAGACCCTGGCCGGCGTTGCCGCCTTTCTGTCCGACCCGAAGCGACCGATCGAGGCGACGCTGAAGGCGATGATGACCACCGCGCATCTTGGCGAGCAGGGTGCGCATCCCGTGGTCGCCTCGACCGCCCGCGAACTTCTCAACAAATCCGAGAATGAACGTTCAGGCGTCCTGTCCACTGCAATGTCGTTCCTCGGGCTGTACCGCGATCCCGTCGTGGCCCAGGTGACCTGCCGCTGCGACTGGCGGATCGCCGATCTGATCGCAGATAGCCGCCCCACCACGCTGTACGTGGTCGTGCCCCCCTCGGATATCTCACGAACCAAGCCACTGATCCGCCTGGTGCTGAATCAGATCGGCCGACGCCTGACCGAGGACCTGCACGCCCGCGACCGCCGCCATCGCGTCCTGATGATGCTCGACGAGTTCCCGGCGCTAGGGCGACTTGATTTCTTCGAGTCCGCGCTCGCCTTCATGGCGGGGTACGGCATCAAGAGTTTCTTGATCGCGCAGTCGCTCAATCAGATCGAGAAGGCCTATGGGCCTAACAATGCGATCCTCGATAACTGCCACGTCCGGGTCAGCTTTGCGACCAATGACGAGCGGACCGCGAAGCGTGTGTCCGATGCGCTTGGTACGGCGACCGAAATGCGGGCGATGAAGAACTATGCCGGGCACCGATTGAACCCATGGCTGGGGCATCTCATGGTCTCACGGCAGGAGACGGCAAGGCCGCTGCTGACACCAGGCGAGGTCATGCAGCTTTCGCCAATGGACGAGATCGTCATGGTGGCGGGGACGGCGCCCATTCGAGCTCGGAAGGCTCGCTACTATGAAGATCGGCGGTTTACCGAGCGGGTCTTGCCGCCGCCCAATCCAGCCGCATCCGGCCGGTCACCGCGAACGGACGGATGGTCTGCATTGGGAGCGCCCAAGCCGGCGTCGCTTCCAACCGAAAGGGGGCGAGCGGAGGAAGATTCGGCGAATAGCGGCCTTCGTCGCGAGCCCGAACTCCCCGATCACGTCGCGATCGCCAAGGAGACGGAGGAACCGACGCCAGCCGAGGAATTTGCCGTCGTTCTTGACGACGACGAGGACGCGGTCCGCCAGTCCCGGCTTCTCCGTCAGCAAATGCGCGGCGTCGCCCGTCAAGCCGCCATGGACCCGAATGACGGCATGGAGCTCTGAGGCAATATGCGCGACCGGATGAACGTGTATTTCCCGCCAGAGCTTCTGAAGCAGATCTCGGATCTGGCCGATCGCCAGAAGCTCTCCCGGTCTGCGATCGTGGAGGCGGCCGTTGCTTCGTTTCTGTCGCCGGATGGATCGGACAGGCGGGAGGCGGCGTTTACCCGTCGCCTGGATCGACTGTCGCGTCAGCTGCAGAGACTGGAGCGAGACGTCGGTTTAACGGCCGAGACGCTGGCTCTCTTCGTCCGTTTCTGGCTGACGGTTACGCCACCGCTACCGAACGACGCGCAGGCGGCTGCGCAGGCAAAAGGCCGGGAGCGGTTTGAAGGATTTGTCGAGGCGCTCGGGCGTCGTTTGCAAAAGGGGCAGAGCTTTCTGCGTGAGATACCGGAAGATATCGTCCGTCAGGAGCCCGCCGGCGGACCTGACTGATCGCTCTCTATGCGCCATCGCGCGAACCCTTCTTTTTCTACGCCAGCCTACGACCGCAGCAATTTAGCCGATCCTATAAAAAGCCGATCGCGCTATCGGCTCGAATGAGTTGATGAGCAAGAAGGCCGGCATGCAAGTTACAAGGACGTGGCGTCTCACCGTGCGCGTATTTCTACCGTTTGCTGCTGGCTACTATCTTTCGTATCTGTTTCGGATGATCAACGCTTTGATCGTGAGTGATCTCAGCTCGGATGCCGGGCTTGGGTCAGCCAACCTCGGACTGCTTACGTCAGTCTATTTCCTGGTCTTCGCGGCGGCTCAGATCCCGGTCGGTATATTGTTGGACCGCTTTGGTCCGCGTCGGGTCCAGAGCGCGCTGTTCTGGTTCGCAGCACTGGGCGCCGGACTGTTCGCCGTATCGACCGGCTTCCTGTCGTTTTTGATCGCGCGTGCGATGATCGGGCTTGGCGTCGCGGGGGCGCTGACGGCAGGACTTAAGTCCATCATCCTTTGGTTCCCCAGGGAGCGAGTCGCCTTGCTCAACGGCTACATGATCATGCTGGGATCACTAGGAGCGGTGACCGCCACAGTTCCCGTCGAACACCTGCTCGCTTGGATGGGCTGGCGGCAGCTCTTTGAGGTCCTGGCGGCTGCGACCGGTGCCACAGCGATCCTCATCTATGTCGTAGTTCCTGAGCAGCGCGTTATCCCATCGAAAGCACCAGTCTCCGCCACCCTGGGATCCGTTTTCAGCGACAGGCGCTTCTGGCGGATAGCCCCGTTGTCGGCGACTTGCGTTGGTTCAGCTTGGTCGCTGCAGGGATTGTGGGCATCACCGTGGCTTGCAGACGTGGAGGGCCTCGATCGCGCAGGCCTCGTCAGACAGCTGTTCATCATGTCGATCGTACTCAGCGGCGGTGCCTGGTTGTTCGGTATGACGATCCATCACGTCAAACGAACAGGCCTCACGGCTGAGACGATATTCGCGATGGTGGCCGTGCTATTTATCGCAGCCGAGCTAGCCTTGATCCTGCGAGTACCTCTGCCGTCCATCTTGCCCTGGTCGGTTGTCGCAATCATCGGAACGGCAACTGTGGTCAGCTTTGCCGTGATAGCTGATTACTTTCCGTCGGAGCTTGCCGGCCGTGCCAATGGCGCCTTGAACGTCTTGCACTTTGGTTGGGCATTTCTGGCACAATATGCGACCGGACTGATCCTACAGCAATGGTCCACGAACGACGGCCATAGGTCGATCTTGGCTTATCAAGTCGCGTTCAGTCTCAACGCAGCGCTGCAGATCGCGGCGTTGGTTTGGTTCGGGCTACCTTGGATCCAATCCTTTGCTTGCTGGATGAATTCAGTCCCTTCCGCCATGCCGGTCAGTGCTTTCGACGTGGTCGAAGCAAGCATTTTCTGCGAGCAATCGGACCGCGAGGTGGAGTGGTGACCCGCGCGACCTAAGCGCCACTCTCCGTCGTGACGAGGCTGTCGAGGCGTCGCTTGGCGCCGGTCGCGATGGATTCTGCCATCGCCTGCGGGAAATCCTTCGGCAGCTTCGCAATCGTTGCGTCGATCTTCGCGCCAGCCGTATCCGCGAGCTCTTCGATGATACCGCGAACCACGCTGTCGGGCAGGCCGCAAGTCCTTGCGGTTTGCACGAAATGTCGGCCAAGAATCGTGTGTACCACGTAGTGGCGACTATTGCCGATCGCCATGGCGAGCTTCATCTGGTTTTGCGTGATCTGCTTGGCATCGAGGCTCGGTTGCGTTGAGATGATGTCGTACAGCGGGGCGAGGACGAATCGTCCGCCGGGCGAGAGGTGGATGCTGAAATTCTTGGCGTGGCCGTCAGTAGCCGCCAGAAGCCAGAAAACGATTTGTGCCTTGAAGAAGGTCGCCTGGTCGGTCGCCGGTGTATCGCTGCCTTTGAGGAGATCAGAGATATTTCGGATGCCCGGGCCGCCGTCCGATTCGTATTTGCGCCCGGGCGGGACGGAAAGCGCCTGACAGCAATCTTCCTGTGGCAGGCGCAGAAGCCGTCCGTCGTGCGCCCATGTGCGGTCGAAGCGCTCAATGGCGAGCACGCGCCGGCCCGCGAAATCAACGATGCGCGACTTGGCGACGGGCAAGTCGAGCGCGGCGACGAGCTTCAGGCAGAGATGCTCGTTTTCAACGCTGTGGGTCAGGTCGACGCCGTTCGGTAACCTGCCGATCTGCGGTTTGATGATGTGCGTGGTGGCGGTCGTGCCGTGCGGCACATGCCACTTGTCCTTCCAGTAGAGAAGGGCGGTTTTTTCCTGGGCTCCAGCCAGAGAGATACGAAATTCCTGATCGGGACCGATGCCGAGCGGATTGTTGGCGAGATTGGCAAGGATCGCCGCGATGTCCTGGTCGCTCGCGACGCGAGCGTCAATCGCGCCCGCCGCTCCGGGTGCCGTTCCATCCGGAAGGAATTGCAGGGCGCCGACACAGTCGCGGCCGATCGCGGAAAGCAGGCTGTAAGCATCGGCTCCTCCGGCATGCGCGCGTTCGGCGACACGCCGGCGGATGTCGTCGTTATCGGGAAGCAGGTTATCGAAGACTGCAATGACGGGGTCACCGATATAGCGGTCTTCGCGTAGAGGCATCGATACCGAGACCGGGATGGCGTTCTCCCATCCCAGCCAGGCTGCGTCGTATTGGAAATCGATGGCGCCGCTGCTCTCCCGCCGCAGCCGCCCGACCAGACGAGCGTTCAGGTAGACGTTGAGAGGCGCTCGGATAGGACGGCGTCCCATCAGAACAGATCCTCGATGGCTTTGGCCGACACCTTCGTGCGTGGTCGTAGGACCAGTTCCAGGTCGAGCGCGGCCAGCGCATCCATGAGGATGCGCAGTTGCGTCGCTGGTTCGCCGGCCTCCAGCTTCGAGACAGTCGCTTGGCGCGCGTGCATCTTGTCGCCTAGGCCGCCCTGGGTGAGTTTTTTTTGCCGGCGGTGCCGCTTAATGGCGGCGCCAAGCTGCTGCGGGGTGCGAGCGATTGTATCCATTGGAGTTTGATACGCGGACGCGTATAAAAGGTCAATATACGTGGATGCGTATACAGAGAAATATACGGTATCGCGTATAAAATACCAGTATACGTAATCGCGTGTAGCGCTTTGACCCGATCACACCGCACGCGGACGTTGCGGTGATTGAATGAATAGCGCCGGCCCGGTCATTACTATGAGCGCGTATGATGAGGCCGAGTGGTGAGCAGCAACTCGCAAGCGACCCGATGCGATTGAGTAAGCCTCAAACACCGGTTCTCGGTCTTTCTTTTTCTACGCCAGTCTACGATCACCGAAAGCGCTCGTTGCGCCAAGCCCATTGGTGCCTTTTCTAATCGTCCCCACCTGAGGGCCCGCTGTGGAGGTCCTCATTCGGTGGGGACGTCGGTGGCAATCCATTCCATCCAATCGGAAGCGAGTTCGCGCGGCGCGCGAATGCTGCGAAGCGCACTTGGCGCGGCAATCGCAGGCTACCTGGAGGACGACGCGATCGTCGAGGTCATGCTCAATCCCGATGGGCGGCTTTGGATTGACCGACTCTCGAGTGGCTTGGTTGACACCGGCGAAACCTTGTCTGCGGCGGACGGCGAGCGCATCGTTCGTCTGGTGGCGCATCATGTAGGCGCGGAGGTGCACGCAAGCTCGCCACGCGTCTCGGCCGAACTTCCCGGAACCGGCGAACGGTTCGAAGGCCTGTTGCCTCCGGTCGTTGTTGGCCCTGCTTTCGCCATCCGCAAGCCCGCGGTCGCTGTCTTCACGCTCGACGACTACGTTGCCACCGGAACCATGACGTCCGGGCAAGCCGACGCCCTGAGGAATGCGGTCGCCAGCCGCAAGAATATCCTGGTGGCCGGTGGCACCTCGACCGGCAAAACCACCTTGACCAACGCGCTTCTGGCCGAAGTTGCCAAGACCTCCGATCGTGTTGTCCTGATCGAAGATACGCGCGAACTTCAATGCAAGGCGCCTAATCTCGTAGCGCTAAGGACCAAGGACGGCGTAGCCACCTTGTCTGACCTCGTCCGGTCCTCACTGCGACTGCGTCCTGACCGCATCCCGATCGGCGAGGTCCGCGGCGCCGAAGCGCTCGACCTTCTCAAGGCGTGGGGCACCGGTCACCCCGGCGGCATTGGCACCATTCATTCGGGCAGTGCGCTCGGTGCGCTACGGCGGCTAGAGCAGCTCATTCAGGAAGCCGTCATCACGGTTCCGCGCGCCCTGATCGCCGAGACCATCAACCTCGTTGCCGTGCTTACGGGCCGCGGTGCCGATCGTCGCCTTGTAGAACTCGCTCTCGTGACGGGGCTTGGGGCCGCAGGCGACTACAGCCTTTCACCAGCAGGAGACTGACATGGGGTTCATCGCAGTGTTGGACGCCGGAAGGGCAGCTCAAGGCAAGAAAGCGCATCTGGTGGTCGCATTGGCGCTCGTTGCCGCTATTGGTCCGCTCGCCGTTACCGGCTGGAAAGGCGCCGAGCTTGTCTATCGAAATGGGATCGGAATCGTCGCAACGTTCGGACCAGTCCCGCGGTAAGCCGCCGGCTACAACACTCATGGCTAACCACCAACTCCGGTGCCGCACGCCAGCAAATCATTGCTGCCGTCCGGCTGAATAGTGCGCGAATTCCACGACTGCAGATCAATAGTCGACGACAATTTTATGAAAGTTCCCCGTCCACAACTCACGCGAGATTTCATTTTGCTTCCCGGAAATAAACGTGCAATAAAAAGTAAGACGACCGGAAGTAGTGGCGGGGCGGCGGTGGAAGCGGTACGGCAAGATACAGGGCTGCAGTGCCTTGCACTGTTGTTGCGGTTCCATCAGATCGCGGTCGATCCAGCGCAGATCGCGCATCAATTTGCGGGCTCGGCGCTCGGCATTCAGGAAATGCTGAGGTGCGCCAAGCAACTCAAGTTGAAAGCTCGAGCAGTTCGCGAGACTTGGTCTGGCCTTCCCAAGCTTTCTTTGCCCGCGATTGTCGAACGGCATGATGGCACTTTCGCCATCCTCGGCAAGGCGGGAGTCGATGACGTCCTTATTCACGACCCTGCCGTTAGTCGTCCGCAGGTGGTCAAGCGCGCCGAGTTTGAGGAGAGCTGGACCGGCCGCATCGTGCTGATGACGCGGCGTGCCTCCCTCTCCGACCTCGCGCGCAAGTTCGACGTCACCTGGTTCCTCCAGGCCATGCACAAATATCGCCGGGTACTCGGCGAGGTGCTGGTTGCTTCGTTCTTCCTGCAACTGTTCGCTCTTGTCACGCCGCTGTTCTTCCAGGTCGTGACCGACAAGGTGTTGGCGCATCGCGGCTACACCACGCTCGACGTCCTGGTGTTCGGTCTCATCGTCGTCTCGATCTTCGAGACCGTTCTCGGGGCTCTTCGTACCTACGTCTTCTCCCACACCACCAACCGGATCGACGTCGAGCTCGGCGCGCGGCTATTCCGCCACCTGATCGCGCTGCCGATCGCCTATTTCGAGGCGCGGCGGGCGGGGGACTCCGTCGCCCGTGTGCGCGAGCTCGAGAATATCCGGAACTTCCTCACCAGTTCGGCGCTGACGCTGGTGATCGACCTCGGCTTCACCTTCGTCTTCCTCGCGGTGATGTTCTATTACTCGCCGTTCCTCACCTGGATCGTGGTGGGTTCCTTCCCGTTCTATATCGCAATCTCGGCTGGCGTGACCCCGATCTTCCGCGAACGTCTCGACAAGAAGTTCGACCGCGGCGCGGAGAACCAGGCGTTCCTGGTCGAGAGCGTTAGCGCGATCCAGACCCTGAAGGCGATGGCGATCGAGCCGCAGATGCAGCGGCGCTGGGAGGAGCAGCTCGCGGGCTATGTCAGCGCCAGCTTCGACGTGCTCTCGCTCGGCAATTGGGCGAGCCAGTCTGTGCAGTTCATCAGCAAGCTCGTCACGGCGCTGACGCTTTACTTCGGCGCGCATCTCGTCATCGAGGGCAATCTCTCGGTCGGCGAACTCATCGCCTTCAACATGCTGGCGGGGCGCGTCGCGCAGCCGGTGCTGCGTCTGGCCCAGCTCTGGCAGGATTTCCACCAGGCGCGGGTCTCGATCGCCCGGCTCGGTGATATCCTCAACGCTGTGCCCGAGCCGATGTTCGACCCGTCGCGGGCGACGCTGCCGCCGATCAAGGGCGAGGTGACCTTCGACCACGTCAACTTCCGCTACCGGCCGGATATGTCGTTGGCTCTCCAGGATATCTCGCTGAAGGTCGTACCAGGACAGGTGATCGGCATCGTCGGCCCCTCCGGTTCCGGCAAGTCGACGCTCACAAAGCTGATCCAGCGGCTCTACGTGCCGGAGGCCGGCCGCATCCTCATTGACGGCATCGACCTCACGGTCGCCGATGTCGCCTGGCTGCGGCGCCAGATCGGCACGGTGCTGCAGGAGAACGTGCTGTTCAACCGCACCATCCGCGAGAACATTGCGCTCGCCGATCCCGGCATGGCAATGGAGCGGGTGATTGCCGCCGCCGAACTCGCCGGCGCACATGAGTTCATCCTAGCACTGCCTGACGGCTACAATACAGTGGTCGGCGAGCGCGGCGCCAGCCTGTCTGGCGGCCAGCGCCAGCGCATCGCGATCGCGCGTGCGCTGGTCACCAATCCCCGCGTCCTGATTTTCGACGAGGCCACGAGCGCGCTCGACTACGAGAGCGAAAACATCATCCAGCGCAATATGCGCAAGATCTGCGCCGGCCGGACCGTCTTCATCATCGCGCACCGGCTCTCCGCGGTGCGTCACGCCGACCGCATCCTCACCATCGAGGCCGGGCGGCTGGTCGAGGACGGCAGCCATGACGAACTGATTAAGAAGGCAGGGCGCTACGCCATGCTGCACCAGATCCAGGCGGGGCTCCATGTCGTCGGCTGACGTCATCGAGCGCAAGAACCGCGCCTTCTGGCGCCGTCAGCGCGACGCGCGCGAGTTCCTGCCCGCGGCGCTGGAGATCTTGGAGACGCCGGCATCGCCAGTCGGGCGGGCCGTCGGCCTCACCCTCATCCTGTTCTTCGCGATTGCGATCGGCTGGGCGACCTTCGGCCACGTCGACATCATCGCGACCGCGACCGGCAAAGTGGTGCCGACCGGCCGCACCAAGACGATCCAGCCGCTGGAGACCGGCATCGTCTCCGCGATCCATGTCCGCGACGGCGACAAGGTGTCGGCCGGCGATATCCTGGTCGAGCTCGACCGCACCGTGACGCAGGCCGAGCGCAAGCGGGTCGGGCAGGATCTGATCGCAAGCCTGCTCGACGTCGCGCGCCTGTCGGCGCTGCGCCGCAGCTTCAACGACCTTGCCGTGCCCCATGATATCGAGGATCCCGCCGGCGCGTCCGAGGTCGAGATCGCGCGGGCACGATCCGCCATGCTCGCGCAGGCGGCCGAGCAGCAGGCCAAGCTCGCCTCCGTCGTCCAGCAGATCGACCAGAAGCGCGCCGAGCTGCAGTCAGTCACGGCCGCGATCGCCAAGATCGACGCGACCTTGCCGCTGCTCGAGGAAACCCTGACCATTCGCAAGAAGGCGATGGACATCCAGTACGGCAACCGCATTGCATGGATCGACGCCCAGACGCGCCTGATCGACCAGCAGAACGAGCGTATCGTGCAGGAACGCAAGCTGGTCGAGATCGAGGCCGCCCGCCGTGCGCTGGAGCAGCAGTTCGCGCAGACCAAATCCGGGTTCGAGCGGCAAGTGCTGAGCGACCTCGCCGACGCCCAGAAGAAGGCCGACGAGTACCGTCAAGATTCCATCAAGGCGCAGCAGAAGACCGACGAGCAGCTGCTGCGTGCGCCGATCGACGGCACGGTGCAGCAGCTCGCGATCCATACCGTCGGCGGCGTCGTCTCTCCGGCGCAGCAGCTGATGATGATCGTGCCGCGCGGCTCCAGCATTGAGGTCGAGGCGATGATCTCCAACCGCGACATCGGCTTCGTCGAGCACGGCCAGGACGCCGAGATCAAGATCGACACCTTCAACTTCACCCGCTACGGCCTCCTGCACGGCAAGGTCATCAGCGTCTCCCGCGATGCCATCGTCAAGGACAAGCCGCCGGACAGGAATGGCGCTGCGAAGCAGGGCGGCGCGCTCTCTGAATCGAGCGAGCCCGCCGGCCAGGAACTGCTCTACGCGGCACGCGTGTCACTCGATGGCGCGCAAATGCGGATAGAGGACAAGATGGTCAACCTCGCGCCCGGCATGGCCGTGACGGTGGAGGTCAAGACGGGGCAGCGAAGGATCATCGAGTACGTGATGTCGCCGTTGTTGAGGTACAAGCGGGAGAGTCTGCATGAAAGATAGTGATCGTCGGTGGGACTCATCCTCGTGCAATTCCACCTTGTCGAGCGTCGAATCTTTGATTTGGATGGAATAGAGATGAATGACCTGCGGATTATGTTCGGCTCGCTCTCATCGCGACGAACGGGTCAATGAAGGCAGCGGCCAGTCGGATAGCCGCAAAATTCAACGCTCAATGAAGGGCAATTGCGATGGGTAAGTTCTACACCGACGAGCAGCTTCAGGAAGCAATCTCGGCGCTGGAAGGCTACTCTCCTGGAATTTTCGAGCAAATGAAGAAGATGGCCTTGGTTGCGGATCCACGAAACGAGGAGGAAAGGGTGACAAAAGCGGCAATCTCACGAGCGCTCATTGTCGTTTTACCCAAAGTGTCGTTCGTCGCGCAGGCTGATGACAAATTTGAAGCCGAGAACCGTCTGATCATCGATGTTGGAAACGCCGTACGGGCCGCAATCGACCCCGCCAAGGGCGCAACCTAGCTCATTTTGGTGATCCAAGAATCATCCCAGGGGCAGCGCCATGTCTAAGCCGATCATTTTCATTGATGCGGGCTATCTTATCAGCCTTTCAAATCTTGGCGATCTTGGAGGTGCCATTCTCGCGAAGATAACCGAGAGATACGAGATACACATCACCCAGCCGGTCTTGGGCGAGCTCACCGGCGACGTTAGCCAGCCCATAAGCGACTGGCTAAACAATAGGGGCAACTACACTATTGATCCGACGCCCATTACGAACAGGCTCATGTCCGATGGCGCAATCTCCAACGCTGCTAATGCCGGTGACTTATCGATATGGGAAGCGGCCAAAGCCTATGAGAGCCCGAAGGTCCTTATGGATGAAGGCTTCTACTCGAAAGTAACCAATGGGACGTCGCAGCTCAGCGACTTCATCAACGACAAGCAAGCTCAATCTTATCAAGATATCAAAGACTCGTTTAGAGACTATTTCGACAAGAACGCGGTAGCAGGGCGTGAAACGAGTGTAGATTCTCTCCGGGGACTTCAGGAAGAGTTGGGGATTGGCGACAATACGGTTTTTGATGCGCTTAAGAAGCTCGCGAACAGGGTTTCCGATTTCGGCGATCAATTGATCGAGTACGCCAAGAAGCTTTCTGGAGATGAATCCGGCTCTGTCAGTCTGCCCGATATAAATGGGGCGGGGGCTATCCGTTCGCTCGGCGGTGCGCTCGGATTGCTCGGGCTCGGCTTGGCCGCTTTTGATTTTGTCGAGAGCACGAAGAAGGCGATCGCGCAGCTAGGGGCTAACGATAGAAACGGAGCCATTGCAACAGAAGCCGGGATGCTTGGGCGAGTGCTCGGCGGCTTCTATGGTGCTGAACTCGGCATGGGAGCTGCCTTGGGTCTCGCGGCGGTTCTGTTCCCGCCAGGGGCTCTTGCTGAGCTGGCGATCTTGGGCGCTGCATTGGTGGGCGCCTATATTGGAGCCCAGCTCGGTGAACTGTACATGCGTCTCATTCAGGAGCTTGGAAACAACATCGGCTCGGCACTGGCCCATCTCCTCTCGCCGCTGCTTAGGCTTCTCGGCGATCCTTTGATCTTGGACCTGAATGGCGACGGCATTCACACCACCAGCCTCACGGGCTCGACCGTCTATTTCGACTACAATAGCGACGGTTTTTCCGAGCGCACTGGTTGGGTCTCGTCTAGTGATGGGATACTTGCGCTTGATGCGAATGGGAACGGTCGAATTGACGGCGCTGTCGAGCTTTTCGGTTCACCCACGCAAGATGGGTTCGCAGTGCTGGAAACTTTCGACGCCAACGGGGACGGGGTAATCGATGCAAATGATCCAGTCTTCGCCAAGTTGCGTGTGTGGCGCGATCTAAATCAGAACGGCGTTTCAGATGATGGGGAGTTGCAGACCCTCGCAGAAGCGGGGATCAAATCGATCTCGCTCGTCCGTCTGGCCGGTTCCGGGACTGATGCGGGGAACACCATCGGATATCAAGCCGTGTTCACACGCGAAGACGGTACCACAGGTGTCGCGCAGACTGTTTATTTTCAGACAGACAACAGGGATACACGAACAGACACGACTCCAGGCTTTACAGTAGCTGAGGGCGTTGATCTGCTGCCTCAGCTTCCGGGTTCGGGCACGATCTATTCAATTGCTTACAAAGCCACCACTGATGCCGCGTTTCGCGCTGCCTGGACGTCGCTGACAGATCAGGCGTCGTCGATGACCCCGACTGATCTGCGCGCAGGATTGGGCTCCCTTTTGCTCACGTGGGCCGGGGTCGATAACATCGATCCGGAGAGCCGCGGGCAATTTGTCGATGCCCGTCATCTTGCCTTTGTCGAGGCCTTCTTTGGCCAACCTTATCGCGAGGTTCGGTCCGGAACCGAATTACGCACCTATCCCGGATCTTCTGCGGCAGGCGCGAGCATTGAGTCCAGCTTTGAAGGTATCCTGGCAGTCCTCGAGATCGCATTCCTTTCGCAGGTGACGAGGAGCGTGGTTGTGCGCGGTGGAGATATCGGCGCTGCTGTAAGCAGTCCCTATTTCTTCTATACGTTGCTTGAGCTTGTGCCGCCCGCGGCTGGCGATCTGCAGCCAGATACGCCAGGCAATGTCGGTATGGTTGTCGATTTGATCGCGATGACGATGCCCGAGCACGCTGGAGCCGCGGTAACTTATCTTGAACGGGCTCTGTTAGGTCTGGATGGGATGGTGGGTATCGCCTTTGCCGGCGACCGGCAGGCCTACGCGAATGCCATCCTTCCGCATCTGGGCGGTGTCTCGGATACGGTCCTGCATCAAATAGCAGCTCACATTGTTGACGGAACCGCCTTTGTTGGAACTGCCGCGGCAGAAGGCATCAACGGTACCTCCGCGCAAGACGTATTCAACGGTGGCGGTGGGGGTGACCTGCTCAGTGGCAGCAGTGGCAGCGACATCTACGTCTACAACAAGCAGGATGGCGATCTCTGGATCAAGGATGAAGGTGCTACGACCGATACCGACCGCCTGGTTCTTACCGATCTGAATTCAACCGATGTCACGTTCGACCGTATCGGCGACGATCTGCTGATGCGGATTGCGGCAACGGGCAAGACGGTCGCTCTCGAGAGCTTCTTTGCCGGTCAGAGCATTGACGTCTTGCGATTTGCCGACGGCACGGAATGGGACCGCACCCAGCTCAAGAACGTGAGCGTCTATCGGGGCGATGGTCACAACAACTACATTGCGGATTCGGGGTCGGACGACATCCTCCGCGGCGGCAAGGGTGACGACTACATCCAGATCGGTGGAGGCAACGATACTATCCTCTACAGCAAAGGGGACGGCTACGATATCGTTCATGACGCATCGGGTGTTCGGAGCGAGCAAGATACATTCGTCCTGACCGATCTCAATCCTGATGACATCGAGTTGACTCGCGTCGGCGCGCAGCTGCTGCTCACGGTTAAATCGACCGGCGAATACGTCGATTTTGACTGGTTCTTCCCGACCAATACCGGCGACTGGGCCACCAGCGGTCGCAGCATCGACGCAATCAGGTTTGCGGATGGCACGATTTGGGACCGTGCGCAGATCCAGCAGAATGCCTGGTATCGCGGCACGGACCGTTTTGACGGCATCACGGGCTCGGAACTCAATGAGACGATCGAGGGCGGCAAGGGCGACGATTTTCTGGAGGGAGGGACGGGGAGCGACACTTTCGTCTGGAAGAAGGGCGACGGCAACGACCAGATCTCCGATGCTTCCAACAGGGTCGGCAATCCCAACAATCCGGACGTCGATACGCTCTGGTTGCGGGATGTTTCTGCAGGAGATGTCAGCTACTCTTACCAGGGCAGTACGCTCCTCGTCACGATCAACCCGACCGGGGAGATCATCAGAGTCAATAACTTCTTCTACGGCGTAACTAGCCTACTGGACGGAAACGCGGGCTACTGGGTGGGTATCGACCAGATCAAGTTTCAGGATGGCTCGGTCGTCGACCGGCAGCAGATTACTTACAATGCGGGTCGCGACTATCTTGGCTGGAATCCGGTCGTGGTCACCAACGTGGTCCAAGGATTGATCGAGTGGCAGACCTACTGGGACGAATTCGGCCATGAAGGCAACATCGTCGGTGGTGCGTCCCCGGGAACCAACGATATCTGGAACGCCTCGATCTATGGTGGCCTCGGCGGGGTGCTTGGCACTCCGGACGCATTGCAACCGAATCCTTTCCATGGCGGCGGCAAGAACACGCTGAACGGCAACAGGGGCAACGACGTCCTGGCCGGCGGTGCCGATGCGGACGTGCTCTACGGCGGTGACGGCAATGACGTCCTCTATGGCGACAACATCAATCCGTCGTCAGACGACGGCAATGATGTGATCTCCGGCGGCAACGGTGACGACACGATCTATGGCGGCGGCGGCTCCGATTCCATCGACGGCGGCTACGGCAACAACTACCTCTCTGGCGGCGATGGCAAGGACTACATTTCCGCCGGCACCGGAAACGACACTTTCATTGGCGGCAAGGGCGACGACTTCCTGGACAGCCGCTCTCCCTCGGTCACGGGCGGAAGCGGAAGCGATCTCTACATCTACGCGCGGGGCGACGGCAACGACGTGGTTTCCGAGGCGCTGGATTGGGCCGGCACTGATGTCGATGTCCTGTCGCTCACCGACATCAATTCCAGTGGTGTCGAGTTGTCGCGCTCGGGTGATGATCTCTTTATCAAGATCAAGGACACCAATGAAGTCATCACAGTCATTGGCCATTTCACCAACCGTGGCTCGGACAACAACGCTGCCGGTCAGGGGCTGGAGTACATCCGGTTCGCCGATGCGCAGTGGGATCGAAGCCAAATTCAGCAGGCATCGTGGATCCGCGGCACGGATGGCCGCGATGTCTTGGATGGTACAACGAACAGTCAGGTCAATGACACCTTCTATGGCGGAAAGGGCGACGACCTCATCTACTCGGGCTATCAGTCCGCCAGTGGAAGCGACACGTTCGTCTATGCAAGAGGGGACGGCAACGACACCATCAGCGAGCAGACTTGGAACCGTTTTGGCCCATCCGAGACCGACGTCCTAAAGTTCACCGACATCAACAGCTCCAACGTCGAGCTTTCCCGCTCGGGCAGCGACCTGCTGGTCAAGATCATTTCGACGAACGAGACGATCACAATCGTCGAACAGTTTTCCGAGGCTCTGGATGCGCCGGGGATCGGCCTTGAATCGATCCAGTTCGCAGATGGCGAGCAATGGAATCGCGCCCAGATCCAGCAGAATGCCTGGTTCCGAGGTACCGAGGGACGTGACATCATCGACGCCCGCATTAGCCGCTGGGATGACACGATCGAAGCCGGCAAGGGCGACGACATCATCTACACGGGCTTGCAGAGCTACAGCGGCAACGACACCTTCATTTACTCGAAGGGCGACGGCAACGACACCATCTACGAAAATACCTGGCGCTCTTTCTCCTCGACTGAGAGCGACGTTCTGTTCCTGAAGGACCTCCAGAGCTCGGAGGTGAACCTGACCCGCTCCGGTGGCGATCTGTTGGTGCACATCCTGTCGACCAACGAGACGATCACCATCGTCGGCCAGTTCGGAGATAGCTCGGATATGCCGGATTCCGGTATCGAATATATCCGCTTTGCCAACGGCGACCAGTGGGGCCGCTCCACCATATACGGCGTTGCGACCAGCAACGCTCCGTTCTTCGCCGGCACGGGTGGCAACGATGCCCTGACCGGCTCGAGCGCCAGCCAGAATTTCTATGGCGAGGCCGGCGACGACCGGATCGACGGGCAGGGCGGCAACGATCTCCTCTATGGCGGGGTCGGTAACGATACCCTCGTGCTCAGCGTCAGCGCCACCGGCGATATCGCCACCATCAACGGTGGGGTGGGGACCGATACGCTCGATCTCAGCGGTTTCGGCTCGTCGGTGTGGGTCGATCTCGTCACCAACGGCGCCGAAGTGCGCACGACCGACCAAAGCGATCTCGCCAGCGGGACTTGGCGCGACATGGCTCAGGTCGAGCAGGTCGAAAACATCACGGGCACGGCGTTCTCCGATCAGATCGCGGGCGATGCCGGCAACAATTTGATTACAGGCGGCGCAGGCAACGACGTGATCGACGCGCGTTCCGGCGACGATGTCGTCTCCGGCGACAGCGGTGACGACACGCTGACCGGCGGCATGGGCAAGGACAAGCTCGACGGCGGCATCGGTGCCGACATCCTGAATGGCGGGCTCGACAGCGACATTCTGATCGGCGGCGCCGGCAATGACGTCCTGACGGGTGGCACAGGCGGCGACATATTTGTGGTCGGCGTCGGGGACGGGTCGGACACGGTCACGGATTTCATAGCGGGAAGCGGGACGGACCACGACATGGTGCGGTTCGACCGCACCATGTTTGCCGATTTCGCTTCGGTCGTCGCGGCTGCGTCGCAGGTTGGCAGCGATGTCGTCATCTCCTTGGGGAATGGCGACAGCCTCACTTTGCAGAATGTCGATCTTGCTGCGTTGACTGTGGACAATTTCGAGTTCCGCCGGCTTGGCAACGAGGCTCCTACGGGAATTACGCTCACCGGTGGCACCGTGCAGGAGAATGCCGCTGGCGGAACGGTGGTGGCGACGCTGGGGGCAGTCGATGCCGGTGATGGCGGCGCGCACAGCTTCAGCATCGTAGGCATGGATGATCTGTTCGAGGTCGTGGGCAACCAGATCCGTGTCAAGGACGGCGCCATCCTCGATTTCGAGTCGCAGTCGCAGCACACGTTGACCGTGAAGGTCCTCGACGATGACGGCATGTCCGCCACGTCGACAATCGTGATCGGCATCACCGACCAGGTCGAGACAGTTGCGGGGACCTCGGGCAACGACGTTCTGGCCGGCGGAGCGGGTTCCGATATCCTGATCGGCAGCGCCGGTGCTGATCGCGTCAGTGGCGGCAACGGTTCAGACGAATACCGTTACAATCTCGGGGACGGCAGCGATCGCATCGTCGACAGTGCTGGCAGCGCCGACATCGATCGCCTCGTGCTCGGGAGCGGAATCGATCCCGCCACGATCAAGGTCGGACGGTCGTCGCTCGATAATTCCGATATCGTGCTGCAGCTTGCGAACGGCGAGACCGTCGTGCTCCAGGACCAACTTTCGGCGTCCGCCGGAGCAGGCGTCGAACAGATCGTCTTCGCCAGTGGTGCGATCTGGAGCCGATCCGACCTGCTCGGTCGGTTGGACAGCCACCTGTTCATCGGTGGTTCCGATACCCGGGCTTTGGTGGGCTCGGGCGCGGCCGACGTCTTTGTTGCCGGAAGTGCCGCCGAAACCCTGACCGGGTACGGCGGCAGCGATACCTACCGGGTAGGTGCCAGCGCCGACAGCGTGATCATTTCGGAAGATGCCGAGGACGGCACGGATCGGATCGAGCTTGTCGGCCTCAATGCCGCCGACATGACGTTCATTCAGCGCGGAGCCGACCTCGTCGTCAAGAACAAGGCGAACGGCCATACCACGACGATCACCAATCAGTTCAGCTTCGCTCCGACCGGCGTCGAGCAGGTCGCGTTTGCTGACGGGACCGTCTGGGACAAGACCCAGATCGCTTCTCATTCCGTACTGCCGAATGCAGCGGGCAACTATACGATCGTCGGGACTTCGGAGGATGATACGCTCCAGCCCGGAGCCGGAAACGACTTGATCCAGGGAGGCGCCGGCAGCGACTCAATCATCTATGCCCTGGGTGATGGCAGTGACACCATCAACGATGGCTACAATGCCGCGTCACAGGTTGATGTCCTGAAGTTCGTGGATTTGCGGTCCGGCGACCTGGTGTTCTCTAGGCAAGGGGCCGATCTGACGATCGCGATTCCAGGTGCTGGAGACACGATCACCGTCCAAGGGCAATTCACCTCCGCCAGCGAATACTGGGGGCTGGAGCGAATTCAGTTCTCAGACGGCTCCGTCTGGGATCGCGACGCAATTGCCACCGCAGCATGGATTCGCGGCACCGGCGCGGCGGAGACGCTGAACGGCTTTGCGACGGCCGATACGCTGGACGGCGGAGCTGGCGCGGACACGATGATCGGCGGTGACAGTGGCGATACCTACATCTATCACGTCGGCTCCGGTAACGACATCATCCAAGAGAGCAGTGCGGACTCCGGTACGGACGTGGTGAAGCTCGTGGGGCTCAACGCTTCTGACGTAAGCTTTGGCCAGGGCGGCAATGACCTGTTCATCCAGATCAAATCGTCGGCCGAAGTGCTGAGGGTTCAGGGTCAGTTCAACGGGACGAGCGGCATCGAGCAAGTTCTGTTCGCTGATGGGACGCGGTGGGATCGTGCACAGATCGTCAACGCATCCCAGTTGGCGGGAACGGGCAGCAACGATTCCATCACATTGCCAGCCGACGGTGCGACCGTTGATGCCGGGGCAGGTGATGATACTCTCAGTGTCAGTGGTAACGGCGCCGATCGGATTGTCTTCTATAAAGGCGCCGGCCACGACACGCTCGACAATCCCGGCGGAGGATACCTACGCGCCGACATTCTCGATCTCACGGACATCCTTCCATCAGAGGTCCTGCTCACGAGATCAGGCAACCAGCTCATTCTCGGTGTGCCGTCAACCGGAGACAGCTTCACCGCCCTCGCGCAGTTCAATGGTGACAGCTATGGACTCGGCAGCATCAGATTCGCGGACGGCACCGTCTGGGACCGCACGGCGATCACTGCGAAGGCGTGGCTTCGTGGGACGTCAGGAAACGATTCTATCGGGCTTCCGGCCACGGGGGTTACGGTCGATGCGGGCGCTGGCGATGACGTGATAAGCGTTTCTGGCAACGGGTCGGACCGCATCATTTTCGGCAGCGGCTATGGGCACGACACCCTCACTAACCCGGGTTCGGGCTATAATCGCGACGATACGCTTGTTCTGAAAGACCTGAATCCGGCGGATGTCCAGCTCAGCCGGAATGGCGATGCCATGACGCTCAAGGTGCTGTCGACGGGCGACACCTTTGTGGTGAGCTTCCAGTTCTGGGGCGATGGAAGCCAGATCCAGGGCCTGACGAACATTCAGTTTGCTGATGGCACGAACTGGGGTCGTGCGACGATTGCTGACAATGCCTGGATCCGCGGGACGGTTAACGGAGAAACGCTCTCCGGGTTGTCGTCGAACGACACAATTCTCGGCGACCTTGGAAACGACCGTCTGCAGGGCCGGGATGGTTCCGATACCTACGTCTACAGGTCGGGGGACGGGAATGACGAGATCGATGATCAATCGGCCTCGATGACCGACGTCGATACGATCAAGTTCACCGACCTGAATGCGAGCGATATCGTCCTGAGCCGCTCGGGCAACACCTTGTTTGCAACGGTCACCGCGACCGGTGCCACCATTCAGATCGACAATCAGTTTTACTCCTCAAGCGCCTATTACGGCGTGGAGCGGCTTCTGTTCGCCAACGGCGACAGTTGGGATCTTCCGACGATAAATGGAAATGCTTGGTTCCGCGGGACGGTCGGCAACGACTCGATCTCCGCTGCGTCGTCGAACGACACAATCCTCGGTGACCTTGGAAACGACCGTCTGCAGGGCCGGGATGGCTCCGATACCTACGTCTACAGGTCGGGGGATGGGAATGACGAGATCGATGATCAATCGGCCTCGATGACCGACGTCGATACGATCAAGTTCACCGACCTGAACGCGAGCGATATCGTCCTGAGCCGCTCGGGCAACACCTTGTTTGCAACGGTCACCGCGACCGGTGCCACCATTCAGATCGACAATCAGTTTTACTCCTCAAGCGCCTATTACGGCGTGGAGAAGCTGCTGTTCGCCAACGGCGACAGTTGGGATCTTCCGACGATCAATGCGAACGCCTGGTTTCGTGGGACATCTGGCAACGACTCGCTAAATGGAGCTTCGTCGGCTGACACGCTCTTTGGTGGCATAGGAAATGACTACCTGCAGGGCAACGACGGCTCTGATACGTACCTCTACAGATCCGGAGACGGTAACGACGAGATCGCTGACAGGTCCGACTCCGTGACCGATATTGACACCCTGAAGTTCGCTGATCTGAATGCGAGCGACATCACCCTCAGCCGCTCCAACAATGCTCTGCTCGTTAGGGTGAATTCAACCGGCGCAACGATTACGGTCGACGATCACTTCTACTCGCAGACCGCCAATTGGGGCATCGAGAAGCTGCTGTTTGCCGATGGAAGCAGCTGGAACAGCTCCAACATCGCCGATGCCACGTCAACCTTCACCTGGGTTGGTAGTGCGACGAATGCGACGCTCGCGGGCAACGAGTATGGCTTGAACATCTTTCAGATCGGCACTGGCGCCGAAATGGTTTATGGCGGAGCCAGGAGCAATGTGTACCAGATCACGACAAGTACAGGACAAGCTCAGATAAACCTGTCGTCAGCGGCCGGCTCGACGAACGAAGTCGATTTTCTGAGCGGTATCACCGATCAGAATCTCTGGTTTGAACAATCCGGCAACGATCTGAAGATCGATCTCCTGGGCACCACTACCAACACGACGATCAGCAACTGGTTTTCGGGAAGCGCTGGTGCGTTGCAGGAGATCACCGCCGGAGGTCTCAAAATCGACAGCCAGATCTCGCAGCTGGTCCAGGCGATGTCGACATATTCGGCCAACAACACTGGGTTTGATCCGACAAGCTCCAGCATGCATGCGCTGCCAAGTGATAGTGCACTCCAATCCGCGGTCAGTGCAGCTTGGCACGCCTGAAGACCACAGGATACCTAAGACATGCCAAGATCGAAAAATTTGGCTAGCGGCTGTCGGTCCGCCGCCGGCAGGAGACCTGTTCGCGCGAGCTTGAGCCACAATAGTGAGCGATCTTACCGAAAGGTCCTCAATGGATCACCTAAGTGCGCACCGTCGAGCCGACGAAGCGGTGCCGGCCGCCGCCGGCTTCGTCAGCCGCGACTCGCCGCTGGATACCACCCCACATGGTAAGCAAGCTTTGATCTGCTGAGCTTTTGAAGTTCATTTTGCCCCTCCAGCTTCACCCATCTCGTCTTAGGTGGCGGGGACGTGAGAGGCAACGCGACGTCTGCCGCTAAGGGAGTATGCCGGGACCCAGACCGATGCCGGCGGCCGAATACTACGGTTCAGGCACCGCTTCGGCGACCGTTGCACGCACCGTAGCTAATCTCCCGATGCGTAAGAAAAATCAAATTGAATCAACCAGGTTGACCAGACACCCCTAGTCCCGAACCGGCCGAGGCGTCCACCGCTTTACCGACAACGTCAGGGTTGCTACCGGGGGTAATTTTCTCGGGACTGATAAGCTTTGGTCGCAAAGCTTATCAGTTTTCGAACACGTCGGCAGAAGTCCTAGCATGAAAGTCGCTACACCAATGGGTCATTGCCTTTCGGCTGCTGCAAGAACTTAGGTGGGTGGGCTCGGGTATCACGGGCGGGGCGTTCGGACGGGTCGCGCCCGAGCTTGGACTGCAGCTCGATGAGGTCAGTGAAGACGTCCGCCTGGCGGCGCAACTCGTCGGCGATCATCGGCGGCTGGCTGGCGATCGTGGAAATCACGGTGACCCGCACGCCGCGGCGCTGAACGGCCTCGACCAGGGAGCGGAAGTCGCCGTCACCCGAGAATAGCACCATCTGGTCGATGTGCTCGGCGAGCTCCATGGCGTTCACGGCGAGCTCGATGTCCATGTTGCCTTTGACCTTGCGGCGGCCGGAGGCGTCGATGAATTCCTTGGTCGCCTTGGTGACGACGGTGTAGCCGTTGTAGTCCAGCCAATCGATCAGCGGCCGGATCGAGGAGTATTCCTGATCCTCTATAATGGCGGTGTAGTAGAACGCCCTAAGCAGCGTCCCGCGGCTCTGAAACTCCTTTAGCAGGCGCTTGTAATCGATGTCGAAGCCCAGAGTTTTCGCCGTCGCGTAGAGATTGGCCCCATCGATGAAGAGCGCGATCTTGTTAATAGTGGAGGCCATTTTTACTTTCGCGGAGGTACTTCATCAAGAAATGAGAGAAGGAATGCTTCGCTGAAGACTGAAGATGAAAGGCGGACACTTATTGTAGCATAGTTGCCATGGGCGATGTGCGCTAGACGGTTGAAAAGGGGATGTTCGATGGTGCCTTGTGACTCCAGGTCGCAGGCGGTCAATTTGTCTTTTTGCCCATACCGTTTCAGGCTGGTTTTGCCATCGTCGCGCGGTACTACAGTGCGCTGGCCGCACATAGCATCATCTCGGATGAAGGCAGAATTTCGTAATTGACGGAAATGAGCGTGGCCGGCCCGCGCGCGCAATGGTCCTCGAAGATTCGCGCCAATCCTTCTTACCGGTTTAGACAGATGGCGTCGCCAAGCTGGAGTCATCACCTCTTCGGAACGAGGTTCGACAGCATCATTACCAATTGAGCCTGGCGGTTTGTCCCCGTTTTCATAAAAACGGACTTCAGTTGATTGCGTAGGGTTTGCTTGGAAAGTCCTCGCTCTGCCGCAAAATCTTCCAAATTCTTGCCGCTCGCAAGAGCCACTGCGAGCCTGGATTCTGCGGCCGTCAGTTCGAAGGCCTCCCGCAGAGTCATCATGCCCGCTGACTGCATCAGGTCGGTGTCGGAGATAACTAGTATTGCGTGGAAGAGGGAAAGGGGAGAGTCAGTTAGACCAGTAAGCCGCATCGGGTACATGACCAGTCGGCCACCTGAAAGTTTTTGCAGAACTATGGGCGCGATAGTTGAGGCTTCGAGGCTCCAGAACAGAGCTCTGATCGCGTTCTGCAGGAGCTCGTTTGATTTCGGATCTTGGCAGCGAATGCGTCCTGCTGAAATCTGCAGATCCACTCCGATTAATCGCTCCGCTGCCGGATTGACGCGAACCACCTGGCCTGACCGGTCAAGCAGAAGTGCCGCGCGCTCGGAAAAATCGAAGGCACTTAGTGCTGATTCCCCTTTTGCCAGGCCGAGCGCTGCGCAAGTCTGAACGACCGAATCCAAACTGTTGGACAACTCGGAAAGAGCTTGCAATTCTCTCGCGGAATAAGAACCTTGTTCTGGCGTCCTCTGTAGGCTCAAATTCCAAACTAGATCTCCCCGGCCGATCCGGACGCCTGCCCAACCGCTAAGATTACAGTTCCGAAGGAACTCTTGATAAAAAGGCGAACGCATGCGTGCGTCTAATGGCATGCAGTCGTCGTCTGTCGCCACTCCGTTGGCCAAGAAGGCGGCCTTCCCGCGGTAGCGCTCGTCGCGGCCCTGCCATCCGTCACTGACGTAAACATTTGCGCTGCGATCCATGGAAGGAGTAGCAGCAACGATAGGCAATGCTCCGACAACTGGTAACAGGACCGCGCCATACGACCCGGTGCATTCCGCCGCCGTCTGCAATGCCTCTGTCCAGAGAGAGGGATCGATCGCGGCGGCGGCCAACACGCGGCTAAGTCGCTGCAGATCAAAGGGTTCCATTCACCATTCCGACGTCGTCGAATGTGCCAGCACCTTTAGAGGCGTAGCCCAATTGGGCCATGCTGCCTCAGGACATTCGCCTTATCAAGGGGTTGGGGTAGCCCCGCGAGACCCAGTTCGGCAAGGCGAGAGCAAAATGACTATCATGGAAGTTGGCTACGGTCCTACAGGGGCTCGTAGCGACCGCCCTCTTGGGCAATGCGGGCCGGTCCGCTGTTCACGAGGTTCGCTGTGCGCGAGCCCGTATTCATGAACAGCTACGAACGCCACTTCTGTCGGAATAGAACCAGTGATCTCCCAACCTTTGACATTGATGTTCAGCGCAGGGGGCGGCGGTGGGGCTGGTTCATTCGGACAAGCTCGGGCGAATGCTTAGTAGAAGGCCGGGAGCGCAGTCGGGCCGAGGCGAGATACAGGGCGGCACGAGCGCTGTTTCAGCTATTGGCTTCCTCGTGCTATCAGAAAGCGGTCAAAGAAGCTTTACGCGCGGGCAGACCGAGTTAGGACACTTTCGCACGTTAGCGCGACACGAGAAAAAGGGGCCCCATCGCTTCAACGGTCGCCCTGGTACCAGCTGCCAGTGGAATGCACTCAGGGATCGGCTGTCGACTGTGAGCGGGATTCAGATCTAGAGCAGGGCACCTTCCAGCGATACGACTAACGACGTTGCGCCTCGAGATCGACCCGGCCCCAGAGCGTTATCTAACGTGCATCTTCTCGACTATTGCGTAAAGCAGCACGAAGATGGGTAAGAACACGAAGAACCAAACCGATGACTGGTCGGTTTTCGCGAATTCGCGGTTTGGGTTGCTGTCGGTCGCGTGAGGCGTTGTCAAAGGAGGTCGAGCGGGCCGCCGTCGTCTTGCGAGGCGGCCTAGCAGGCGCCGGACCGTCGCTTCGGGAGAAGGCTGCCGGTTCATCTTGATCTTCAGAGCGTGAACATAGACGGGAATTCTCATACCCGCTCGAATTGACGTAACCGCTTCCGTTCAGCCATTCGTGCCAGCAATAGGCGAGGGATGCAGGATCGATGTTAAGCCCATTTCTCGCGATGGCGCGTCGCGTGCCCAGGCGGCCCGCCCACTCCTTTTTGCCGTTAGTTGGATGGACGCGAACGGCGACGTAAACGGCTGTGTCGTTCATCAAAGCAATCACCGCAGGTGCTTAAATGATCTGGCGTCAATACGGAGAGATTATCGGCAGGCCGATTTTAAGCAACGACGATCGTTGCTGCGGGTGCGAAGACCATCGTCCTGGCCGCGCGTGCTTCGAACTCAAGTGCCTGCGCACCCAGAACGACGATCAAAGATGAGTCTTGACAGATCGTGCGCAAAACTCAACCCGTCCCGCCCGACAGATCGCGATCAATTCCGGAGAAGATAGGTCCGTGATCGCCTGCAAAGTTTCGGATAACAAACCCAGCCCTGCGAGTTCGACAGGTGAGTACATCAGAGTGGCGACGCCCAGAAGTTGCGCGACGACATGGAAAAATTGTACAAGGACGCTGCTCATCACTTCCCAGAAATCCACAACATCATAATCGGCTATTTTGGCTCGAGTCGCTGAGGACATGCGTTGACCATGGCCGTGATCGGAAAGTCTCGTTGGAGTCGTCCCTCGCAATTGTTGTCAAGATTCTTAGCCGCTTTAGGCGGTAGTCGGCTTAGCTCCTGGCGGCGGCTTCAATTTGAGAGGCGCCAGCCCCCGGTAAGGTGGCATCCGTGGGACGCGGTGCCTTTGGCTCCCCAGTGTTCTTGGCGCGCCTTGGTGGTCGGTCGCTGCGCAGGACGCGCGATCGTTCATCTCTGCGTGGGAGAAATTTTGATTCGATGTATTTCCATTTTCTGGCCGATGCCCTTCAAGTTTTGGTAGTCGCGCGACGCCGGGCATCCTTTGACGATGTCACTGACTCCGGGAGCCTCCATCACCATCTCTGTCAGGCATATTTCGTTGACACCGGCTAGACCTTGCACACGGGCGGCAATATTCACGTCCTGTCCGAAGTAGTCGATCCGATCGTTGAGCCTTACGGCTATGGCCCTGCCTCTGTGCACGCCGATTTTGAGGCCGAGCGGCCGCGAAGCGGTTTTGTTGAATCGCGACAGCTCTTCGATCATCTCGACGGATGCAAGAACGGCATCCTGTGGACGCTCGAAGCCAGCCATGACTGCATCACCGATTGTTTTCACGATCGTGCCAGATCGATTCCTAATGATCTTATTCAAGATGTCGAAGTGCTGACGGACGAGAAAGTAGGCATTCACATCGCCAATGCTTTCGTACAGCGGAGTCGAATCTTTTAGATCAGTGAACAGATAAGTGATGTCGGAAACGGCTAGACTATCGCGCTCGTCCACTAGCTGGGTCTTATAGAGCTCGCCGAAGCAGGGGGTGAGCAACAATCGCTTGCCGGAAAGAAAAGGTTCATACTCGACCAGATGGGGCTCAAACTGGGAAGGATACTGGAGAAACCAGAAGCGGGCTCGATCCTTGGTGCGGTTCTCAATGTGGATGATGTGTTTGCCTGGGCTAAGATCGGCCGTCTGTCGAAACGCAAAGCGTCCGTCGCCAAGGACCATATTTCTCGGCCCAGTGGGCCGATCAGCAACTACGAACCGGCCCGATTCGAGCTGGACCAGCGTTTCTTGGCGTTCCGCCGGTTCACCGTTCGCGAAGAAAACCAGAAGAAGCTTGTGGCTAAGATCGAGCACCTCGAAGCGGCCGGCTGTTACGTCGAATTCACAGTCCAACCGCTGACCTGCCTCGAGATCGGCAAATCCCCGCGAGATTGCCGCAACGAGTTGCTCGTGTGTCATTCCGTGCGGGGGCTTGAAGTCCTTGGAGAAGTTGTAACGGAGATAGTAGTCCTGGACGGACAGCATGCCCGGATGACGATATAGGATGTCGCGAACCGAACTCGAGACGGTAAAGGTGACCTGGATGTAGTCGTCAAGCGCCGCCTCATTGAGGGCGTTGCAGAATTCGCACTGGAAACGTGGATGAACCTGGTCTAGCTCACGAAAAGTGCCGGCGACCTGGGGGCAATAGGCGCAGATGAGCAGCCACTGCATCTCGAATAGGCCAACCTTAGCGGCGTGGACGAACAGCTCGATTCCTTCAGCGTCACTTAGGCGGTTGGCAGTCGCGTATTGGATGGGATTGACGCGAAAGAGATCATAGTCGCCAGAGGTGCGAATAAAACCTTCGAGATCCGAAAGGGTCTGAGGCGCCCAGCTCGCTATCGACCCGAGCTCTATGAGACGCTGATTCAGGAGGCCTTCGTTGACTGGGGATGACCCTTGCATATCAGTATGATACCTCGCTCCATGCCGGCAATACTGGATAGTCGGCCATTCGACTCGCCACGCGGTCCCTTTGTGTCCAACTGGTTTTAGTCGAACCGGGCCGGATAAAAAAAGTCAGCTCTATTGGCCTGTATCAGTCGGCAATGCGACACTTTGATCGAATAGACAATGTCTGGTCTTGTCCATCATGTCCATGAGAGCGGTGCGTTGACTCGAGGGCGGGCCGTGCGCGCTACGTTATGAAATAAGCTCAGGACCCGGGCAGGCGCCCCTCCCTCGCATTTCCGTCAACGTTGATCGCCATATGAGCTGGATGCTTGTTAACTTGCCTAGGAGGATCATGCGTCAATGGTCAACCAAAGCCGTTTGAACGACGCGGATTAAACGCGCGACGCTGTTGTTCTTTGGCTTCGTGTCTGCTGGTGTTTGGTTGCAGGACGGCGCCAAAGGTCAGACTTTAGTCGCTCCGCCGCTTCCGCTCGCTCCGCCGTCGAGCGAACGGGAGCCGGCACCTCGGATCACCCCTAAGAATGCCTGGACGACAACGGCGGCGGCCAAAGTATCGTCGCCACCGGCGCCGGCCAAGAATCAAGGTCTTCGGCGGAGAGCAATGGCGAGCTGTCATCGCGGACCGACGCTCTCCGGCCGGCAGCCTCGGACAAGGTTTTGTTTACACAGTTGATCGGCGCGCCTGCGTCGGTCCTCAGCCCAGCCGGGGACTACCATGGCTTTAACGTCGGCACGGTTGACGATAGTAAAACGTCAGGTTATGCGGCGCGACCATGAAGTCCCGCGCAGCAAGACCTTCCTAGCCCAATTCGGGAGCAAACAACATCGCGGCACAGCACCTGGTTGAGGAAGAAGATGAGGCATTGAAGCGCAAGCTTACGATCTGCCGCGGCTGCAAGTAGGTGGTCGGCAATGACGGCAGGCGCTGTTGACCCATGGCAAGCGCTTGTTGATTCTCGCATGGGCCTATGTCGGATGAAGACGATGGCATGTGGAGGTCGCGGAGCAACGTAAAAGCGTGCCTCACAGGCGAGGCATTCCAGGTGCTCCGCAATGTCAACCCGCAATCCAGATAACATCGTTTTTGACCAGCAATCCGGGCATTCTCTCTGGTTCAATGCGTCAAGAGCATCTGCGTCAGTCATTTCGAGCTCGTGGAAACTGGCTGCATCAGACACCGAAAGAGCGACTGATGTGTTTCGCCATCACGATAGCAACATCCGTATAGCGGCCGTTCGACCAGAACTGATCGCAAACCAGCAAAAAGAACAGCGCACTAAGCGAAATCAGAATTCCCTTGCACATAGCGGACTTGTCCCTTGATGAGACTGCCAACCGAGCAGGTATGAACTGAGAGAGACGATATGCGTCTGAAGCCGCAGTTGCGACGATCTGCAATGATTACAGGCTGGCAAGAAGCCCTTGCTAATCCGTTAACTGACGGATCCGACAATCTCTGCGGAAGGTCGGCCTCTGGTCCGGAGCTGCTGATCTCGGAGACGTTCGCTATTCGGGCTATCGTCTCGAACCCTCGCGTGCTCTCCCCTGGAGTCAACAACTACTTGGTCAAACTCAGTCCTGCGTGCTCAAGGTGAAACAGTCACGCTCTTGAAGACGGTGCCGCCATTGTTGGACCGGCCGCTGAAGCGGACGGTCTGCGGGCCTCGCGAGGTGGCACTGAATTTCCAGATGGCGGAGCGCGTATCGGCCTCCGTTACAGTGCCAAGTGTGAGGCTGGCCGCATTTGGAAAATCCATCGCCACCCCATCCTCGCGGGTGGTCGAGACCCCGAGCAGGCTTAGACCGCTAGACGCCGCCGCCGCTGACACCTGAACTCCATATGCCTCGTAACTCGGGTTGAAAATGGTTGTCTTGATTGTGAAGGTCGAGCCGATCGCGGGAGACGTTGTGCTCGGCGTAGCCGTCATCGAAATCGCAGGCGTTGGATCGCCGCGAATAATTTTAGCTGCGATTGCCACCGGTAAGCCAAATGAGGGAGCTCTCCAGTTGATTGCTTTGAGCCGGAGAACGCCAGGAGGCGGATTATCGATGATGAGGTATTCGACGTTGTCGATATTAGACTGCGAGGCCCAGCCACCACATTGTCCAACTGCGTCCGGCGTGCAACTGGCGCCGGGATCGGCCCACAGGTCAACATCGTATGTCACCGCCTGTGACGCTCCTGCGCTCGCTTCGGGCTCGTCCCAAGTAAGCACAGCGACGACCCGCTTGGTACCCCGAGGCACGTCGATGTCGAAGAAGCCCCAAGACTTGTCGGTGATTGTCATCCATGCCCAATGGCCGCTCCAGCCGTTGGGGTCGAGGCGCGCCCAATGCGATTGATAATCGGAGACGCGTCCGAGCCCAAAATCACTGCGTCCGCCACCGGTGTTGTTTGCCGGACTGACTTCGTCCGAATGCAACGTAGCGGAAGCCATGAGATGGGCACGCAGCAAGTGCGGTCGATCTCTGAAATCAGGATAGTGCTCCAGCAACGTCGCCGCGATGCCACTGACATGTGGCGTTGCCATGCTGCATCCGCTCTTATCCGTATAACCATCCGTCGTTCCCGCCTGCGCAGAGGTCACGACAGCCCCCGTTGCAACGAGGTCTGGCTTCATCCGACTATCGCCGGTCGGGCCGCGGCTGCTGCTGCCGGACAATTCGCCAACTAGGCTTGATCCCGCGTCCTGCACGTTTTCGACGGTGAGCGCATTCTTGGCCACACCGGGGGACCAGATCGATTGCGCGCCCGGACCGTTATTGCCGGAGCACACGATGTAGACCTGGCGTGTTTCCCAGACCCGGGCGTCGAGCTTGCGCGATTCGGAATCGGTTCCAGTCTGCCCCGATCCGCTCGCCCCACCGCTCAGATTGATGACAGAGGGGCGTGGCGCGTCGCAGCTGGTTGCGTCCGCCATGTAGTCGATCGCGTCCCGCAGCCAGGAGTTTTGTCCGGTGTTGGTCGATTTCCAGATCTTTCCAACCCGGATGCGCTCACGCGAACCGACCGCAGTCGCGACGCCGCGGAACCGCGCCTTCGCAGTGCCAGTTCCAGAGATGGTTGCGAGGACGTGAGTGCCGTGGCCATTCTGATCATTCCAAACGCCCGCGGCGTCGCTCGTGAAGTTAATCCCGCAACCGTTCTTGTTGAGGTCTTGGTGCATGGTTGCGGCCGCACTTCCCAACATGGCGCCGGTGTCGAGTAAGCCCAATACAGTTCCCGCACCCAGGAAGCCGGACGCACGGATGTAATCGACTCCATTCGTAGCCATGCTCTGATCGTGTCCACCGCCGCTCCGGCGCTCGATTTCGATGAACAGGATGAAATCCAAACCGGAAAGAATGCGGATCTGTTCGGGTGTTGCGAGAGCCTCATAGCTCCGCAACACCGGGTCGTAGCGACCGACCTCCGCACCCGTAGCTTGGACCCGTTCGGCGAACGAAGTTTTGGGATCAGTTTCGAACAGGCTGATAATAATTGGAAATCGGACCACCTCGGAGCCGAGACGCTCGATGGCAGATTTCAGCTCCGGCGCTAATTTTTGGTCGGGTGAGGGGTAAGACAATGATCTAAACCCGGGGAATTTGGCAATGCCCTCCAACGCCTGTGTTTGCAGGGGGACGCGGACCTTGAGTGCTGTCCCATGCAGCCCGAGCGATGCGACCCCGAACTCGCTCATCAGCGTGCGCTCCGTGGCCGCGTCCGGCAGGAAATCCATCAGCAGAAAGGCATAGGTCTCAGTCCGCTCCCCTGCCGCTAAATCCGATCGTATGCGCGGGTCGATCCCGGAGGCCGGTGTCATCATCCCTCCCGAGAACCCAAGCTGATAGGCCTCAAATGATCGGACATCCGACGCGCCGCGCGAAGGATAATCGGCCGGAGGCTTTGGGTGATCTTTTGGCGCAGACAGCGGCCTGTTGGCCGCCTCCGTTTGGACTGTTATCGCCTCGGCGCCCCGATGCGGAAGTGCATCGCGCGGCGGCTTGCGATCGCTAGGGAAAACCAACCGATCCGCCACATCAGACTTGCTCGGTCCGAAGTCACGACGTTTGGTGTCATCCGTCCTCGTGGCACTAGGTCGCCCAACGCCCGCCTGGCGCAATTCGAAGCTTCTGACCCCGTCCTGAACGGCTTCGAGCGAAATGGGGTCACCCTCGCCGTCCCGATTGATGCGCATAGCGCTATTCTGGCCGCTAGATGCGCCTTCCGCGGGAGCAACGGTCTGCGCGGACGCAAGCGCGACGGGCGCAGCAACCAATAAGGTCGCAACGAATGTTTTCAACCGCACTGAATGGCCGCAATAGGCCAAACGCTTGGGTAAGAAGGTTTCGTTCATTGGCTTCCTCCAAATGAACATTCTTACAAAGCGACTTTGATCCGATTTCTGAATCGTCGCAATGGCGCACAAGCCGGCACAATCAAATTTGCTTTCGCGCCGACATACGAAGCGGTCGCGCTCAATCTTTTGCGTTGAGCATCCTAGCAAATCAATAAATGAACCCTAACAGTACGAGGCAAGATTATGCAGTGATTTAGTTCACAACATTGCTAGTTCGATTCAAAACAGACAGGCTCGTGATCCCGATCAGCCCATCGTTCCATAACCACGCATCCGCGACGACTCGATGCAAAATGCATCCCGATCAAACCGTCAAATCGGAGCACTCCTCTATGACGGCGTGGCCGACGAACTTAATGCATTAGCCACGCGTGCCATCAAACGAAGCGCGCGGAAGCCCGGATGTGGCAAGCCAAGATCGAACAGGGTTTCATCGAAGGCCTTCAATGGTGCGAACGCCGCGGGCTCGTTGAACTTCCAGATGTCACACAACGAGCTAGTGGAGCCCGCTTGAGCAAGAATCCCGTTTACAGCCCGCCGTGCTGCTTCGTTGGCGCCCTCCATTGTGGCGAGGTCTGTATTCGTTTGGACATAATCCGCGGCGAGAAACAAGTTCGTTATCTCAGTGGTGGCGTTAGGGCGGTCCTTCCACGAACCGATCGTGTTAATCAATAAGGGCTGAGAGTTCTCCGTCGGAAGGAAGGTGATGGAAGGGTCTAGGAAGAAATCCTTCTGGTCTCCTGTCATTAGCGGATCGTTCGTCGCCACTAGGTGAGCCATAAGTTGTGCCCACGACTCCGAGGCAATTTCAGCTCCACTTGAGCACTGACGAGCAGTATTAGTGGTAGTCTTGGACCCCTGAGCATTCCAGTCGGAAATATCGACTGAGATAAGTCCTTTGATCGAACCGTCGCCAAACGTGCTCATGTCAACGCCGTTCCAAAACTGCGGCTGCGAGATGCAGGTTATTGCCCAAGGCGAATCTGCACAAATAATGTGACCGGGACAAAGCTTAACGTCACGCCCGAGATAAAACTGGATGCCGCTCATCCATTCTAGTTGGAGGCGTGGAAGACCGCGGAGCGAAGGAGCAGAAGTCAGCATCTGAGGCGTGAATAGAGCTCGAGCAACTTCTACTGGCAATGCAGCCAGATAGTAGTCGCCGGTAATTATCTTACTGCTCGTTGGTGTCTTGACAGTTACGTCTGTGACTTGAGTCCCATTGAAGCCGAAGCTTTGAACCTGATGCTCCAAAAACATTTTAACACCTTTAGACACTAGATAATCGGTCCACGGTGTTATCCAGGCATCGTTAGTCGGCGCATTCAAGACGCGATCCATCGTTGCGGACTGAGACGTCATACTCATCATCATTTGGACAAGGATCGACCCAACCGTGCGAGTGCTGGCAACTTCCGCGCTCATCGCAACGAGTGATCGTGTCAGTCCCCGAGCGCACAGCTTTTTGTATTGAAGCGAGTGGGTATCAGCCTCAACGTAATCCCACCACCTTTTGCCTTCGAGCGCCGCGAGGCGCCGCTTGTCGCAAGTCGACATGAAGTCAAGCAGGCAAGACGCGAAGAACTCACCTTCGCCCGGTTTCAGTCCCAGTTCGCTGCGTCCAAACCAATCGTCAAACACGAATATCCAATCCTGCAGCGAGTGCGGGACATGAGTTAGAAACATAAAGAGAGGTCTATTTTCTTGAGCGACTGCGGACTGTTTCGCGACTACCAGGTTCTTCAGCACGCAGTCGCTGGAAAAAGGGATCCGGCTCATTGTGTGAGGGATGTGTTGATAAAAGCCCGGGAAAAAGCGAAAACCGTGCTCGCCTGGCAAGGGAAGCCCCGAACCGCCGCCTGCATAATTCTTTGTATTGCTCTTGGCCTTCCCACCCAAGCTAGGGGTGCTCTCGTAAACCTCTACGTCAAAGCCGCGCTCGATTAATTCGTGGGCAGCTGTAAGGCCAGCGACGCCCCCACCCAATATGACGACCTTCTCTGCCGACATTGTGTTCCTCCCGTTGGCAATGCACCTCAGTCCATTCGTCTCCCGCTAACACTGAAGATGTTGATAGGATGGCTGACACCCTTGAAACGTGGCGCCCCCCTTTCAATCAGCTCGAATTCAGATCCTAAACGAGCTGCCGTAGCTTCGCTCACGAGTATGGCGCCATTTGAGGCGGCGGATCCGATCCGAGCCGCAACGTTCGCAACATAGCCTGTGGCGGTGTAAACCCAGCGAGTGTTCGCCGAGCTCTCGATCTTGTTAGCACCAATGAGAGACAGTCCAGAGTGGATGCCGATATTGATAACGATCGGTGGCCACCGTCCATGCGAGCTGACATTTAGTTGTTCGGTCTTTTCCCGGATTGAGAGCGCGGTTCGAGTGGCCATCCTCGCGTGATTGAGGACGTCTGGATCTTGAAAGATGATCATCAGGCCATCGCCTGCGACCTCGTTGATATCTCCGCCGTTTTTCCGAATATCCCCGATGAAGCTGGAAAAATAGGTCTCGATGATCTGCTTCAGTTCTTCGGAGCCAAGTTGTTCGCTCATGCTTGTAGAGCCGGCGATGTCCAGAAAGAGGATTGAGACGTCCTCCTCTCGACCGACCAGATCAGGGTTTTCAGGGTTTTCCTCTATCAATTTCTGCAGAGAGTATGGAACGAACTTAGCAAGATGATCCCGAATGCCGCTTAGCAGCTCGACGTTCTGCAACGCAGCCTTAAGATCGTTACTGCTTTGATTTAGTTGCCTTTCTAGGTGCATGGCTTCGAGCGCGGACACGACCTGTCGCGACAGAAGCGCCATAGCGCGCACTTTGTCAGCCGAAAAAGCGTCAGGAATTGAGCCATTTTCAACGTACGCAACCCCAAGCACCGAGCCCATCTTAAATAGCGGGACGCAAGCGATTGAACGTGGGCGCTTCATGGCAATATAGGAGCAATTTTTAAAGCGTGGGTCTGTTCGCGCGTCGTTAAGTACGAGCTGTCGACCCGTATGCAGTACATAGTTGATTGCACTCTCGGAAAACTGAGAGTGATCGTTAGATGCTGGATGTAAGAGCACTTGCGCGCCATCATTAGAAGCCGCTAATTCGACGTGAAGATCGCCTTTTGTTTCCGAAATGATGAAGACGCGCTGGCCGTTCGTGCATTCAAGGATCAGTCGCATAAGCTTGTTCAAAAGGCGGTCGGCTTCCACATCCGCGGCGACATCGATCGTCGCTCGCATAACTCCGTCCAGGTCGAGCTTTTCGGCTGCGCTCTGTTGGGCCGAGCGTTCACCCGACGCTATCGGTGCTACATCTTGTTCTTCGAAAAGGTAAGCATGCTTGCTAGACAGTTGCTCGACTTTTCCCGAAGCGCCCCATCGCTTATAAGACGATCGCGCCGCTGTAAGATAGGCCTTGGCAACGACCGGTCGATTTCGAGCTAGCCAACCTTCGCCCGCAAGCTCGTTCGCAATAGCCTCAATCTGGTGGAAGGATTGCTCGTGGGCGGACTTTACTGCTGCATCAAAGAGATCGCCTGCGGTCTCCCGATTTCCGTTCAAAAGTGCAGTTTCCGCCTGCAGGATGAAGGCGTGAGTGGCAAAGTTCTGTGGGCAATGTTCTGCAAAGCATCTAAGCTTCGCGCCACACTCTTTCAGATTGCGCCAAAGAACATTGGCGTCACGGATGTCTCGACGAATTAGAGCTGCGTATATTAGGCCACGATAAAAGTAGTGCTCCGAGACGGCAATTTGGTTGACTACTGTCTTTATTTGCGTCTCAGCTTCATCTGAGTATTGGCGGGCCTCCGCGAAACTCCCGAAAAGATACGTAAGCTGCTCCTTCGCGACTAGATAGTAGGTCAACGCAGTGAGATTGCCAGCTGTGCGCATCTCTGAGACACGCGGCGTTTCTCGAAAATTTGTGTCTTCGAGCGAGCCCCAGCTGGCCGTAAGGCCTTGAAGGGCTAGTATCTGTTGCTTCTTCACGGAATAAGTTGTTTGCGTGAACCAATCGGCAGCTTGTTCAATCACTGGCCGATAGTTGTTCATTTCGCGCATCAACACATCAAGGTTGGCTCCGCGTGCGAACCTCATAAATATAATCTGAAGCGCGGAATAGTGTGCGTACTGGACGTCACCAGCCTCCAGTGCCAGCTTCAGAGATGAAGTAAGAAGATCAACGGTATCGTCGATTGGCCTTCGCCAGAAATTCAGCCACCCTGCAAAAATAGTTAGTATTTTGCACTGATGGGTTGGATCGGCGGTAAGTTTTGACAAGTCGACTGCTAAACAGCCGAACTCATGCCCGGTCTTATAATCGCCGAACAGGGCTCCTCGAGCGAGGCCGTATAATGCGTATCCGAATGAGGACGCCGGGGCATTTCCGTATCGGAGGGAAATCTCAACTATTCGGAGCGCGGCGAAGACCATCAAATCGGGATTTCTAAAGTAAGCCGCGGGGCAGATGCTCATCAGAAGCGTCACAATGTCCTTCTTGGCAGGATCGGACATCGTCGGAAGTTCGAGAAGATACTTAGCGCGCCTTCCGTGTAGGCGGATAATAACGGCTGCAAGCGCCCGAAACAGTTGAAGTTTGTTGGGCCTTGGCGGCAGTGCTTCTCCAAACAATGAAAGCGCTTTGAGGCCGACTGATACCGCTTCGTCGCTGCGATCGATGCCGGTGTCGAGAAGGATCTTCAGGTAGTAGGCCCTAGCGGTATCAGTGTCTCGCAATGAATGGCCGGTGATGTGCGCGAACAAGTCGTTGGCTTCTTCGACACGACCGACAAAGTAGGCGCACTCGAAGCGGCCCAAATGGAGTTCTAGAGCGAGATCATAATGCTTATCCCAAGCGTTGCGAGGCAACAGGTCCATGCCACTTTTATAGTAACCGTGGGCTGCATCAAACGCAGCGATCTCGCGGGCTCTCTTGCCGGCAGTCGCGTTCAGTCTCGCAATGTAGTTTCGCTCGTTCCTATCTTCGATAAGGTGGGAAGCCGCGTTCAAGTTGTCGAGAATTGCAAAGTCGCCTGCATCTCGGCCAGTCTGAGGTACTCCGGCGAGAAGACTGCGTCCGATCTTCAGTCGCATGGCTGGTTGTTCGAGCTCCGGTATAAGGGAATACGCAGCTTGCTGAACGCGATCGTGGAGAAATTTGAACTCGAATGCTTGGTCGTCTTCGATCAGGGCTAGTACAAGCCCCTCACGTTCCAAGATACGGAGGGCCCTCAGGGCGCAGGGCAGGGGGGTATCAAGAATCATCGATAGTGCCTGGGCAGTGAAACGGCTTCCAATACAGGCCGCAATTTTGGCTGCCTCTTGCGCCTCGCTCGGCAAGCTGCGGACTCGTCGATTCATTAGCTCTAGCACGTTATCCGTGACGCCTTCGGCGGCGATCTTCCGTAGATCCCAAGCCCAACGGCTTTGAGCGAAGTCGAAAACTATGAGCTTCTGATGGTTCAGAAAAGAAAGAAATTGGGTTATGAAGAACGGATTGCCGTCGGTCTTCGTTTTGATCAGTTCCGCGAAGGGGGCTGCCTCAGTCGGAGAGCAACGGAGTGCATCACGCAGAAGCTCGCCGATGTCGCCCTCTTCAAGCGCCGAAAGGAGAATGCGGGTCGTGGGAATGTTCGATTCAGAAATCTGTTCGATAATTGCGGTCACCGCGCCATCCGCGTCATCCCCGAGGCGCAAGGTGCCAATCACTGAGAAATGAGTGACTTCACTGTCGGTCAATAGTGTGTGGATCAGCGTCAACGATGCCGGATCAGCCCATTGAAGGTCATCCAAAAAAAGGCACAGCGGATGCTCTACGTTAGCAAAAACGCGCACAAATTGACGGAAGGCGTGATTGAATCGATGCCGTTTTTCAGTGGCGGGAATTTCGAAAGAAAGAGGTTGATCAATGAGCTCTTCAAGTTCCGGGATAACGCCAACGATCAGATAAAGGTTTGCTCCAAGCGCGTCGATTATCCGCTTTCGCCATTCCTGTAACTTTAGTTGACTGCAGCAAAGCAATTGTTCGATCAGGACACGGAAGGCCTGAGCAATAACCGAATAGGGTTCGTTGCTCTTAAATTGATCGAACTTCCCGCTGATAAAGGCGCCGGTGAAGGATGTAGTTGATTGAATGGATTGGATTAGTAGCGACTTGCCAACGCCAGGTGGGCCGCAAACTACGGTAAATTCGGTTGCTCCCCCGCTCGTCCTGCGCAACGAATCTTGTAACGTCGTTAGCTCAGCATTGCGTCCATACAATTTATTCGTAATTTGGAATACGGCCGGTACGTCTCCTTGCCCGATAGGGAAGCTTGGAATTGTACTTCGGGCTTGCCATTCCGATAGACAAAATTGAAGGTCTGAACCAAGTCCCGCGACCGTTTGGTAGCGTTCCTCTGGCTCCTTCGCTAACAATTTCATGATGATGCGGGATATCGGTAACGGTATCCCTGGCTCTATATTGTGCGGAGGTTTCGGCAATCGATCGAGGTGCGCTTGAATTAGCTCGAGTGGGGTTACCGCCTCAAAGGGGGGCCGGCCACATACTAAGAAGTAAGCGAGGGCGCCGGCTGAATAGAGATCGGATCGAGCGTCGATGATGCGGTCTATCCGACCAGTTTGCTCGGGAGCGATGTAATGGAAGTCGGCGTGAACTTGGCGCTCCGGCGAGACGTCGCTCCTGAAAACAGCGCGAGATAAGTCAGCAATTCTGATTTCGCGTAGATCGTTGTTCGCCCAAATGCTATGTGGGCCGAGATTCCCGTGGACGATTGAATCCTGGTGGACTTCACGAATTGCCTGAACAATTTCCCATATAAGCAAAAGTGAGTTCGCAAAAGGGAGCCTCCGATGGAGCAGGTGCTCGGTAAGTGGTCGAGCTCCGTGATCCGGCAATATCAAACATTCGATCCCCTCGATCCTGAAAAAGTCTAGCGGTTTCAGAATCGACTTGACGTTGCTCCTGCTGCATACGTCAAAATCGCGCCTTAGCGGGGTTGCGACACGGCGCATCTTCGCCACTCTGACGAATGCAGGATGGTTGTCCGTCAGACGCCTTCCTCTGAAGGTGATGCTGATGGCATCCTCCCAGCATCTTTCGGACAAAGCATATCCTGGCACCAAAGGCGCCTGTTCTCCGAACGTCTTGGGGGAGGAAACGGTCATTTTTTTGTGCCAGAGAGAATTCCGTAAAACCACGCTCCTCTTCTCAAGAGTTGGTACTGCCTCAGCGAGGCAATAACATTTCCGTGCTGCGCAGCGGAGCGCAAACCAAGGCCGAATAGAAGAGCGTCTATTGGGCGAGCAATGCATGCGAGTTTATATAGCCGACGGAGTGAGCGATGCGTCATCACCGTGCAGTCGGCAAGTTGCACTTGAGCGAAGCCAGCAGTCTCCGCTGCAAAAATGTGCTCGTCGGCGGTGTCGATATCAGGAATAGACCAACCGTCGAGCCACTCACGTGCCATCAGAGCCGTTTCTGCTCCGAAATCGCGGGACGTCCGGATGTATTCGGCGACTACTAGTCGTCCACCCGGCCTGAGTAGACGCGCCGCCTCGGAATAGAATGCAGCCTTCCTTACTGCGTGGCAGAGGCTCTCAAGCGCCCAGACGACATCAAAAGAGGCACTTGGAAAAGATGTGCAGGCATAATCAGCCTGGTAGAAGCTGACCTTGTCGGCCAGCAACCGTTCTTGTGCTATCTTTCTGGCGGCAAGAACATGGGTTTTTACAGGAGTGATTCCAACTACTACAGCGGATTTGTTTTCTGCGAGCCAAAAGCCACTGCCACCTAATCCACATCCAGCATCGAGAACTCGATCCCCCGGGGTGACGTGCGCAATTTCGGAGAGCACGTGGTTGGCATTCACCAGAGCACGCCGGTGCTCGTCGATGTCGCAGGCATAATAGCCAAAATGAAATGCGAGGCTGTTCCCGCTGTGCCAAACTCTCTTATAGTCGAAATTGGTTTGTTCGTAATATGACTCGATGGCTTTCAGCCATCTACTCTCCGAACTATCAGACAGGTTTCCATCGATTGGCATGGTTGCTCCCGTGGTGGAAGGTAACGCCAGGTTTGGAAGGCCCTCAAAGTCTTCGGTAGATTGCCTAGAATGCACCGAAAGGTGCGCGCGCTAAAGTGCAAATAGAAATTGAAACTCTTGGGTCGACAACGTTTTGTTCTCCCTAAAATACTATCGACCAGGATTGGCTCCGACGCAATCACTCGGCAAAATACGATACTTTTCAAGGCATTATTCGCACTTAGGTTGCGAGATGTCGTTCTCGCCTTCCCCAAAAGAGCCTACGGAGGCGTTGAGCAGGGAGGGATCGTCGCCCCAGGGTGCTGAGAGCATAGCGGAGCCTGTTCCGGCTCTTTTAGAGGCGACGCATGTTGCTACGGAGCCGTTTCGCTCTAGCGAGGGGATCTGAGACGCAGCAATCGAGCAAGTTTCTTTCTAGATTCTCTCCCTCCAGCGAGAGAATCCCACTTCGGCAAGCTACTTCGAATGAGTGGTTCTGCGCGGCGCTTGCGTGTCAACCTGTCAACCGTATCAACCCAAGAATGGCCGACACTAGCTGGCGAAATTTGGGGGCGCGCTTGTACCGTAGGGCAGGGGCCCCGGGAAGGACCCGCAAAATTGAGCCGGAGTAGTCGACTGGAGGATGTGTCAGTCTATGATCCGAAAGCGGACGCTCTACACGCGACCTGTCTTGGGTCTGCTAAGGGCCCATTAGCCGCGAGGCAGTTCCTTCCAGCCGTTGATCAATTTCCTGACGCATACTCCAAAATCTATCGGCTTCGATAGCAATCCAGCGGCGCCAAGATCGCTTGCGCGCTTCACGGCCGCATCGTCTCCATAAGCGGTAATCATGATGACGGGCACGTCAGGACGTGCTTCTCGTACCTTTGGAAGCATTTCAAGTCCGCTCATGCCTGGCATGTTGATGTCCGACAGTATGAGGGTTAGTGACGGCTCCGGTATCGCCTTCACCCGCTCAAGAGCCGCAGGAGCAGACAGAGCAAATTCCATGTGAAAGCGCCCCGCCCGTAGGTCGCGACGGAATTGCTGCCGGAACATGCTCTCGACATCTGGCTCGTCGTCCACGACAACGATGTAGGTGCTCACGACGCGCCTCCAGATCGGTTATTGCTCCCGTGACGCGGCAAGATGACCACGAACTCTGTAAACTGCTGCGGTTCGCTTGTGACTTCAATTCGGCCACCATGCTGTTTAACGATGATGTCATGGGCGATCGAGAGGCCAAGGCCTGTACCTTCGCCGGCCGGTTTGGTCGTGAAGAATGGATTGAAAATCTTTTCCTTCACCTCCGGTGGGATACCGGTGCCATTGTCGCGAATGCGTATTTCGACTTGGTCCTCGTTTGCGCGTGTGCAGGCAGTGACCAGTGGTTCGAAGTCGCCGCTGCTGTTGCTCGCCACACGACGGGCCACCGCATGGAGCCCGTTCGAGATCAAGTTGAGCAGAACGCGGGTGATCTCCTGGGGAAACACCTCGACCATTCCGGCGCGCGGATCGAAGTCGCGCTGCAAGGTCACATTGAACTGCGGTTTCTCGGCACGAGCGCCGTGATAAGCGAGGTTGAGACTTTCCTCGACCAGTGCATTGATATCGGCAGGCCGATGCTCTCCTGAGCCTTCTCGCGAGTGCAGCAGCATGTTTTTGACGATCGAATCGGCGCGCTTGCCGTGCTGTACCACCTTTTCGAGGTTTGACTTCAGCATCAACGTAAGTTCGTCAACCTCGCTGCGCATCTTATGGTCGAGAGGAGCCGGAGCCAGGGCCTCCTTGAGTTCGGCAGTCAATTCCGCCGAGAGCGCAGCAAAATTATTGACGAAGTTGAGGGGATTCTTGATCTCGTGGGCGATTCCGGCAGTAAGTTGACCGAGAGAAGCAAGTTTTTCTGTTTGCACCAGGCGGTCTTGCGCGGTTCGCAGCTCATCCAATGATCTCGACAGATCGGCGGTGCGCTGACGCAATTCGCTGAGAAGTCTTGTATTCTCGATGGCGATGACCGCCTGCGCGGCGAACTGCTCCAGTAAGGCTGTTTGTTTCTCAGTAAAAGGGCTATTCTCCTGCCGGAAGATCATGACATTCCCGATTACGCTGCCGTCTTTCAGCAAGGGAACTGCTAATACAGACTGCGCGCCACCCAGCTCAACCAAGGCGCGGCGATTACGTTCACCGTCGAGGTAAGCTTTGGATTTGGCGAGGTCAGCGATGACTACCGAGCGTTCGCCTTTCAACAGACGCGCTGGAGCAGTGTCAGGACCGTAGTCAAGTGGCTGCTTCCGGCGGTACTCATCGTAAGCTGGAGGCAAGCCGAATGTGGCCGCGGTATGGAAACGGTGCCGATCATAGGTGTTGAGCACGCCGAAATTCGCGTCGCAAAGCTGCATCGCCTTGCGAAGTATGGCATCAAAGACCGGCACCAGATCCCCAGCTGAGCGGCTGATTATGCTGAGCACCTCCGATGTCGCAGTCTGCTGCTCCAGCGCTTGCCTGGTCTCGTTGAAAAGTCGTGCATTTTCGATCGCAACGACGGCCTGGCTGGCGAAGTTCTCAAGCAGCGAGATTTGCTCCTCGGTGAATGGCCTAACCTCCCGTCGATAGACGTTAATTACGCCGACAATGTCCTCATTCCTAATTATGGGCACATACAACACGGTGCGTGCGCCGCCCAAATCGACACCGGCGACCGCATTAGGATTACCGCTGCGGTAAGCTTCGCTTTCCTGAGCATTATGGACGTGAGCCGGCTTCCTGGTGGTGCGAATCTCGTCGGCCGGAGTTGCCGCGCCTCCGGTATGCAAGTTTTGCCGTCGGTATTCAGCAAACGCAGCCGGAACACCCGCTTCGGCAACTGCCCGCATTGCGCCTTGCTCCATCTGGTAGATGAAGCCGCAGTCCGCCTCGCACAGGCGCATGGCCTTGGCCAGCATCTGCTCAAACACCGGTTTAAGATCGCCGGGCGAGGACGAGATGACCTCAAGAACTTCGGCTGTAGCGGTTTGCCGCTCAAGCGCCTCCTTTGTTTCGTTGAACATCCGTGCGTTCTCTATGGCGATTACGGCCTGGTCGGCGAAGCTTTGTTGCAGCACCAGTTCGTCCGCAGTAAAGGGCTCGAGCCGATCGCGTTGGACGACGAGTGCTCCGATCGCTTCGCCGTCGCGCCGTAGTGGCGTACCGGCCACGGTTCGGATGCCCACCGAGCGGGCCAATGTCACGGGCCAGTCTGCCATATCAGCATCAATAGTATCGATGTCGGGAATATGGATTTGTCGATTCTCCCGGAAAACTACCGCGGGCAGGTTTCGGCCTCCTGGCCGGCGCTGCTCCTCCGGTACTAATGCGGTGATGCGCTCCATGCCGGCGCCGAAACTGACTGAAAGACCCCATTCGTTGCCCGCGGCGATACGGATAGCAACGCTCGCACCATGGAAGAGGCGCGCGGTAGCTTCGGCGATCTGCTGAAGTCCGCTTTCGGCATCACCGGAGGCGCTGGCAATGGTGCGGAGGATGTCGGCATTGGCATTCTGCCTCTCCTGCAAATTGGCGAGTTCGTCGCGCAAACGGGCATTTTCGGCATCCGCCGCCGCAGCCCGTGCAGTCGCCGCATCATGCGCTGCAGAACTGCAAGCAAGCCGTTGCTCTAGATCAGCAATCAGCTTGTGGAGGTCGGCCACGGCGTCCGGAGGAGGCGCGGTCATTCACTCAATCCGTGCGCCAACCAATGTGGGCTGGCTCAAATCATCGCCTGTATGGACAGATTATTCCATTCTAGGAGCATCAAAGCCAGCGGCTTTCCTCCTCTTTTGACCCCACTCCTTGGTACTCTCGCGCCCGTCGAGGAGCCGTCCACAGCATCAGAAGCGGACAGTCGGTGGGCGGCGCGCCGGTCGGCTAAGGACCGAACAGCTGAGGGACGCTTGTCAGGTTGTCAGGGTCGTCAGGCCAGAACAGCGGCTCTGCCACTAGTGCGCTTTGGGGGCGCGCTTGTGCCGTATGGGAGAGGGGGCGGGGAGGGACCCAATCCAAACTCTTCGCAGCGCGAGAGACAATCAAACAGGTAGGGGTCCATCCCAGAACTTCCCAGCCAGACTTCATGTCCGCGGACAACAATTTCAATGCATTTGTACACAGCGATCGCAAGAATGATTTCTCGCGGGATTAAGATGCGTTCGCTAAGGAAAATCCGAGATCGCAACTGAAGACGGCTGCGCGATTTGCCGGGCCCGAAAAAAGCGGGGTGCACAAGATTGCCAGGAAAGAACCGAAGGTCGTTGATCTCGAAACTGCCTTCACGAAGGCTGGAGAGAACGGCAATCTATCCGCGCCGCGGATGGATATCGCAGTGCTGGTCCCGGGGAAACCGGGCAAAGCCGAGTTGGCCTTCTGCGAAGCAAAATGCGCGGATAATCGCGAGCTGTGGGACCTGGAAAAGCTTCCCAAGGGAGCAAAGAGCCTTCCACTTCCGGAGCGCTCCACGGCTGTGATCGCTCAAATCAGAAAGTATGAGCAGTTCATCCAGGCCAAGGAAACCCAGGAAAGCCTGATTGGGGGCTACGTCAGCACCTGCAGGAATCTGATGGAGATCAGCGGTCAAAGTCGGGGCAGGCGGGTCGATGATCTCGTCAAACAGGTTGCCGAGGGGAAGATCGAGCTGTCGATTCATCCCCACGTTTATCTCCTGATCTACGATTTCGGCCAGGACGAGAAGGAAGACCGTATCAAGAAAAAGCGGCTGGAGCTGAAAAAGGAAGGCGCCAGGACCATCGCCAGGGCAAGCCCGAGGACTTCCAGTTGACCAACGATATCTTGAGCGAGAATGCGAAATGGACTGGCGAGCGACTGACGGGTTTTCGCGAGAGCAGCTACGCCGACACGCGTGCCAGGATGAAGGCGAGGACCGTGAGCTCCGGTCCCTCGTCAACGGAAAGAGCTATGGCATCGGCGAACTCGAGCTGGTGTCGTTGCAGTCGTTGCGTGAGCGGGCAGCTTCCCTCAGTCGGCCGGAAGGGCGCCTGAGACTGGAAGTGGTTCGCGGCGATGTCCGACAGATGCATCGACAGCCCGCGAACGCGGGTGCCTTGTTTCAGGTTGCCTCCCAATTCAACCTGCTGGAGATGACCGGTCCCGCCGTGACTCCTGAGGACGGGGTCACCCGCTATCAAGGCGACCCGACCCAAGGGCCGGCCTGCGCGATCGCTGCCGGAGCGGCGACGATCTACAGGAACTACTTTGCTCCAGTTGGTGACAGTTACGGACAGACAGCAACGCGCCAACTCGGCGGACTGGCCGACGTTGGTGAAACCCTGGCCGCGAACCCGAATAGGCCGGTCGAGGCTTTGTGGCAGATGGCCAACGGCTACGCCCTGTGCGCCCGCATCGGACTTGACGCTATTGCGGAGCACCTGAAAGGACTGGCGCCAGCCCAGCTCGATACGCTGCGTGCGGCGATTTGATTTTGTGTGGCACCCTTGAGGGGCGCCGCGCGATGAGGATTACCACATTTGGCGCGACTTGGAATTCCCCGTTCTATCAGGCATGGGCACGTCTCTCTTTGGGTCCAAACCGGACCTTGAGCGGGACACCATCTGAGGCCAGCTTCGGGCCGAGAAGCTGACATCGGCTGTAGCCGGTCCTGCGCTCGCTAAGGGCGCATAAGCAACGTCGGTGTTGGTCTCGATGACCGAAATCAACAGGCCATGGCGCCCGAGCGAACAGATTGGGCTGCCGTTAGAGTTCATTCGTTCGAGGAGTTGGAGACGCCCTCTCCGGTCTTCGCCCGATTGCTGGGTGCCGCTGACTCCCGATCGAAGAGGGAGTAGATTGGCCGGGAACAAGCCCTGATGCCGGCTGAACAAGGATCGGTCGGGACACGTCTCGAGGAACAGCTCCATGGGATAGCGCTGGACAGTGCGCTGAGCCGTGCCAACCGCGAGCGTACGGTTCGCTTCGAAACCGCCTGCTGGCCGGTCTTGCGCCGGCGTCGTTTGAGCGGCTTCGTCTCTTCCTGCAGCCCGTTGCGCTCAAGCGCCGGGAGGGGGTGTGAACTTCCAGGTGACGGTCTCAAGATTCTGGTGAGCTATCCGGATGGCTTCGCCGACATGGAGGACCTCAAGCGCGAATGGCTATTGCGCATGTCTGCGGCCAAGGTCGCGGACGCTCCAATTCGATATAGACCGAAAAACTGAATCTAGCGGCCGCTGCAATTCCTCTCATGGTACGTCGAAACGGCAAGTCCGAGAAATGGGGTCTCCCCAAATCGACGTTGATTGCTTCTGGACCGGCTCGGTCTTTGAAGGAGTGCATTCCAGATTTGAAGGCGACGCCCGGCAGTGAGCTGCATTGAGCAGAGAAGGCGAGCTTGAGCGCACTAACCGGGACGGTTATATTAATCCAATTCACTTTGACGCAGCGCACTTTACGGCGCTGACGGTATACCTACCCTTATGTTTGTGGGGCGGCGCAATGAGCGAGTGCGGAATGTCGAATGAACCGGTTGAGCTAGACGCGCTGGTTGTTGGTGCGGGCTTTGCGGGTCTCTACCAGCTGTTTCGGCTTCGGGATAACCTTGGCTTGAAAGTCAAGGCCGTAGAAGCGGCTCAGGGTGTTGGAGGCACGTGGTTCTGGAATCGCTACCCTGGAGCTCGGTGCGACTCTGAAAGCCATGTCTACTGGTATACGTTTTCCCTGGATTTGATGCGACAATGGGAGTGGTCCGAACGCTATCCGGGCCAAGCAGAAATTCTGCGTTATCTGAATTTCGTTGCCGACAAGCTCGACCTGAAACGCGACATTCAATTTGGTACCCGGGTTGCGTCGGCGCATTACGACGAAGCGACGAATCGCTGGCACATCCGTGCAGAAACGGGCGAGACCTTCATCGCGAAGTTTCTCATTACCGCGGTCGGCTGCCTCTCCACCGCCAACGTGCCCGACATTCTGGGACTGAAGACCTTCAAGGGTGAGTGGTACCATACAGGGCAGTGGCCGCACGAAGGCGTCGAGTTTGCGGGAAAGCGAGTGGGGATGATCGGCACCGGATCGACCGCCATCCAGGCGGCGCCGGTAATCGCCGATCAAGCCAAGCATCTGACCGTATTTCAGCGTACCGCGAACTATTCAGTACCAGCACGCAACGTCCCATTGACGGCGGACTTCAAGCAATATGTCAAAAACAGCGCCAGCGAAATACGCGCGACTACGCATCAAACCTACAATGGCATGGGCTTTAAGGTTGCGGAACGCAAAGCGGTCGACACGCCGCCAGAGGAGCGCGAGAGAATTTATGACGAGGCCTGGGAGCGTGGCGGGCTGCAGTTCCGCGCATCCTTTGAGGACATGCTCGTTTCTAAGGAAGCAAACGACACCGCTGCCGATTTCATAAAAAGGAAGATCCGCTCGATTGTGAAGGATCCCAAGACCGCGGCGGTCCTCGCTGACATTGATCATCCGTATGCGGCCAAGCGCCCGCCGATCGATACCGACTATTTTGAGACCTACAATCGGCCGAATGTCACGCTGGTGGACGTCAAAGCTGCGCCAATCCGGCAGATCTCCGAGATTGGAATTCGCACGGATCAGGCCGAGTACCCCCTAGACATCATAGTTTTTGCGACAGGGTTCGATGCGTTGACGGGACCGCTGCTCAAGATGGATATCCGCGGGCGGGACGGGATCGCACTCAAGGATGTCTGGGAGGCAGGACCACGCAATTATCTAGGTTTGCAGGTCGCTGGTTTTCCAAACCTCTTCACCATCACGGGGCCCGGCAGTCCATCGGTTCTGTGCAACATGCCCGTAGCCATAGAGCAACATGTCGATTGGATCACCGATTGCATCGCTCATATGCGGACTAACGGGCTGGAGCGGATCGAGGCACGGGCCGACGCCGTCGAGCAATGGGTAAGCGAAGTCAACGAGGCGGCTGCCCGAACACTACTGCCGCAGGCAAAGCATTCCTGGTACCTGGGGGCGAATATTCCAGGCAAGCCGCAGGTGTTTATGCCATATGCGGGCGGCTTGGTCCGTTATCGCGAGATCTGTCAGAAGGTCGTCACCCGCGGCTACGAAGGTTTCGCTCTGTCATAGTCGTTTGCAATGAGTTCGGCTCGTCTTCCTCGGCGATGGTCCGGTCGTTAACCTGAATCGTGCCTAGCGGAGCTGCAAGCACCTATCCTTCCGAGGCCACCGCCCCTCACGGCCGAAGCGCGCCCCAGAAAGCCGCCAGCTGCAGGTGGAAAATCCTACAAGATTTTCGCCCAAGCCGGTGTTCTCCTAAGTCGAGATGTGCGGAGCACAAGCCTGCGCAGGTTGAGCTCCAGCATATCTGCGAGGACCATTATCGTGCGTCGTGATCTTGACTAGCACGTCCGAGTCTGACTCGAAGGCCACATCGCAGTCCGACACCGTTCTCGTCAGAGAAGGCGCAAAAATGCCCCGTCAAGTCCGGGGCTAGAGTTTGCTTTGGAGGTCGTCTCTTTTGTCTGCGCTCGGAGTTCAGAGAATCAAGCTCATCGCTTCCGGGTAATAGTGGAAGCCCTCCGATGTCTTGGCGATATGGCCGTAACCTGGCCAGGCAAAATGATAGGACATCACAGGAATCTTATTTGCAGCAATCATATCTAGCAGTTTGACCCGGCTTTCAGCTGCCTGCTGCGGATCGGTGTCGTAGGAGAACTGCATCCGCGGTTTTTCAAGCAGCAGTATCGGATGGTGAGTAAGATCACCGAGGAAGGCGAACGATTTCCCTGCCGACGAGACCATGAAGATTGTGTGACCTACGGTGTGGCCAGGAGCTGCCATGGCCTGCACGCCGGGAAGGAATTCCTGACCGTCCTTGAAGAACACAAGGCGATCTCGTACCGGCAGTAAGTTCTTGCGTGCATGAACGACAAAGTCCTTCAATGGACTGCCAAGCTTGCCTTCATCGGTCCAGAAATCGAAATCGCTCTGAGCTATGTAGTACTGTGCGTTGGGGAATAATGGCTTACCGTCCGCGTCCACAATGCCGCCGATATGATCGATGTGCGCGTGTGATAAGACCACGGCGTCGATGTCGGCTGGTTTAATGCCAGCCTCTGCCATACTCTTCTGCTGACGGCCGGTGGTCGGTCCGAAGGCCTTAGACGTTCCCATGCCAGTGTCGAATAGAACTAGCCTGTCACCCATGTTCACGATCGGCGAATTCTGCTCCAGCACCACATTTTCAGGTGAGAGGAAATTGTCGCTCAGCATCTTCTTCACTTCTTCATCAGGCACGCCGATGAAGGTCCCTTTCGGAGGACCGAGTGGCAGCGGACCGTCAGAAACGACCGTCACTTCGGCGTCTCCAAGACCGAAGCGATAGAAATAAGCTGGCTGCGTCCCAAGCTTGGGTGCTCGCGCAAAAGCGTTACTGCCCAGCACGGTCGATGCGCCTAATCCTGCGCCGAGGGCGAGCAAGGAGCGCCGCGAAAGGTCGTATGTCATGTTTCCTCCTTTTGTTATTATGAAGTAACATAGCAGGATGCGCTCGTTTCCGAAGGCTGGCAAGGGGCGTTCGCCTTGTGCGAGCGAGCCGTCCGTATATCTCGCTCGTCGGCTCGAAATGACCCGCGTACTGCCGTAGATCGCTCCTGGTGAGCGGAGCTGCGTCACATATCATTTGCGTCTGAGTTCTCCCGGGTCGCCATCTGTCCGCAGTTAAGGTTGGAAGGGAAATGGCCGGCGCTGGATGAGCTCGACGTGAGGGACCGCGAGTAGACGTCCTTCCTTCGCGTTAAACACCTCGAGCGACAGGCGCCGTGCGCTCATCCTGCAACCGCTATGTCGTCGTTCATTCCCGAAGCGGATCCGCTTCCCGAAAGTCCAAGCAATGAGCGGAATGGGCAAGGTGGATAGCGCGGCACCAGCGCATCGCGGTACGATCCCGTGACGTAGTGAGCGCAAGGCGGCGCCCAACTTTACTGGAAGGTACAATGCCCATTACCGAGGCTCCGGCCTCGCTCCACCTTTATGTCGCTTGATCAGCATGGCCTCGCTGATCTACAGTCGGGGCACAACACGACTGGTATTCAACAGCCGGATCACAGGGAGGTGCAGTTCGATGAGCGGACCCGTCACGCGTCGCGCGCTTTTGGCCGGTGGCACGGCTACTTTGGTGGCCGCCCCATGGGTAGCCAGGGCACAGGCAAATACTCTCCGCATAGGCATGCAAAGCATCCTATCGGGACCCATCGCGCTGCTCGGCACCTCTTCGCGCAACTCGCTCCTAATCGAGCAAGATCGCATCAATGCCGCTGGCGGCTTCCTGGGCCGGCAAATCGAGTTCGTTTTCCGGGATTCCAAAGGCCAGCCGCAGGAAGCCGCGCGCGTCGCACGTGAACTGGTGAACACTGCAGGCTGCGAACTGCTGGTCGATGCGGAAGCGTCGTCCGCCTCATTCGCGGTGCAGGAGGTTATGCGGGACCTCAACGTGGCTTGCATTCACACCAACAGCGAGACGTCATCGCTGACCGCAGATCCGAAGATCAGGGTGCCCACCGCATTTCGCGTGGCGCGTCAGGGCGTGCACGATGCTGTCGCCGGCAGCCTCTACCTCGCAGACTTCGCTAATGCCAAGAAAATCAACAAATGGGCGACTTGCTCACCGGACTACGCCTATGGGCGCGACACGACGGCGCAGTATCTGCAGTTCTTCAAGAAGTTCAAACCGGATGTCGAGGTCGTAACCGAGGCCTGGCCCAAGCTCGGCCAGCCGGACTTCACCGAAGTGATTACCAAACTTATCCAGGCCAAGCCGCAGGCGCTGTTCACGCTGCTTTATGCCGGCGATCTCTCGGCCTTCGTGAACCAGGGGAATGTCTATGCTCTGTTCGGGCAGATGACCGTCGCAACTCCGAACGTCGACTATCCAGTGCTGGCCGCGATCAAGAATCTGCCCGCGGGCATCCAGTCGGCCACGCGTTATCTTGAGACATTCCCGGATACGCCGGCAAACAAGGAATGGGGTCAGGCGTACTTCAAAAGGTGGAACGAACGGCCGACTAATTGGTCCTGGCAGAATTCGGTCGCCATGCACTTCTATGAGGCGGCCATCAAGAAGGCCAATTCTCTGGACGGCAAGGCGATAGCGGCTGCCCTGACGGGACTGAAGATCAATTCGCCTTTTGGCGCCGACGGCACCATTACCATGCGGGATGATCACACGACAATCGGCTATGCCATCGGGTGGGGGCAGACCATTCCGAAGGATCCGTTCATCACCGACATCAAACCCGCCGATTGGGGCAAGATCATCGAACTTGAGACGGAGTGGAAGAAGCAGCAGAATTACAGCTGACGATCGATGGACTTTAACGCGCTCGGCGCATGTTTTACGACCCCCGCCTGTGTGGTGACGCAGGCCACCAGCGGCCTAATCGTGGGCATGCTGTTGTTCCTGGTGGCTGCCGGCTTGACGCTGATCTTCGGCGTTCTCAAGATCGTCAACTTCGCCCACGGCACCTTCTACATGCTGGGCGGCTATGTAGCTTACAGCGCATATGCCGAGACGGATAGTTACGCGCTCGCCGTGTTGGCGGGTGCGGTGGCGATGGCCTTGTTCGGCGTGCTCTTCGAACGCGTGCTGATGAGCAGGGTCTACGGCAGCAACGTGCTTATGCAGCTTCTGGTGTGCTACGCGGTGGTGCTGATCTTCGACGACATCGTCAAGATTGTCTGGGGTCCCGAGTTCCGCGCCATGGGAATGCCGGCTGCCTTTCAGGTCCCGCCTCTGTTCATCGCAGGCGGCGTCGTGCCCCCGTTTTACGCCGTGCTGATCGGAATAGCTGCGCTGATCGCCATCGTGCTCAGCCTCGGGCTGTCCAGAACGCGCCTCGGCAAGACAGTTCGGGCCGCGGCGGTCAATCCGCAGATGGTCTCGGCGCTCGGGGTCAATACGACGGTGCTATTCGCGATCGTCTTTGCGATCGGCGGCGGGCTCGCTGGCCTCGCAGGCGCGCTCGCGGGTCCCGTTCGCTCGCTTTCGCCCGGCATGGGCTTCTCGATCCTGATCGAGGGATTCATCGTCACTGTGATCGGCGGTATGGGCTCGATCGCAGGCGCGATGGTAGCGGCGCTCGTCATCGGGCTCGTTCGAGGTTTCGGCACGATCGGCTTCCCCGGCTTCACAGATGGGCTTATCTACATCGTCATGATTGGTATCTTGGTCCTGCGACCGCAGGGACTGTTCGGCCGCCCGCTATGAAGCGCAATCCTGCCTCGCGCGAAGCCCTGTTCGCCGTGATCGTGCTTATCTTGCTGCTCGCGATCCCAATCTTGCACCGTAGCCCGGCCTTCGAGGACTTCATTATCCGTCTCAGCGCGATGGCGCTGTTCGCGACGTCGCTCAATCTGCTGGTCGGCACCACAGGAATGGTCTCATTCGGCCACGGGATGTTCTATGGCTTCGGCGCCTATGCATTTGGCCTCACGATGCAGTTGACGGAATTGTCTCTGCCCGTCGCGGCGCTATTCGCGGTGGCTCTGACGACCATCGCCGCTCTCGTGGTTGGCGCAATCTGCGTCCGACTAAGCACGGACTATTTCGCTTTCATCACTCTCGCGGTGCAGATGCTCTTCTTCAGCGTTATTGTCTCATGGCAGAGCCTGACCGGAGGTGATCAGGGGTTGCGCGGTGGTATTCCTCGCCGCCACATCTTTGGTTTCGACCTGGGCTCGCAGCTTCATCTATACCAGTTCTGCGCCATCGTAGCCGTGCTCGGATTGTTGGCGCTCCGCCATGTCTCGATGAGTCCGTTTGGGAATACGTTGCGCATGATCCGCGACAATGCGGAACGCGCCGGCTTTGTCGGCATCATCCTGTGGCGCGCCCGGCTGCTAGCGTTCACGATCGCGGGCGGCTTCGCCGGGATGGGAGGCGTGCTGGCAGCCCTGTTCGTATCAGGCGCCTATCCCGAACTGGCCGATTGGCCCAACTCGGGCCAGGCCATTTTTGCGGTCATGCTGGGAGGCATCAACAGCTTTCTCGGGCCCGTGCTGGGCGCGACGATCCTGCTCGCAATGAACGATCTGGTGCAGCGTTTCACGGAGTATCACGGACTTGTCCTGGGCGTCGTGATCCTCGCATTCGCGCTTGGCCTGCGCCGAGGCGTACTCGATTTCATCCACCTCGTCTGGAGCAAGCGCGCGCGATGAAGGTTGAGATCAATCATCTTACCAAGTCATTCGGCGGCGTACGCGCGATCGACGACGTGTCGCTTGCCTTTCCCTCCGGCAGCTTATCAGCAATCATCGGACCGAACGGGGCCGGCAAGACCACCTTCTTCAACCTGATCAGTGGAGCGTTCATCGCCGATTCTGGCGAGGTGCTGCTTGACCGTGAGGACATTCTCCAGCTCTCCAAAACGGAACGCATGCGGCGGGGCATTGGGCGTGCCTTCCAAGTCGCGAGTTGTTTTCCGACCATGACTGTGCGCGCGAACTTGATGGCTGCGGTCACGGCCCACGCCGGCCGCTGGGCCAGCCTGTCTCATCGCTTTCCGTCCCCCGGCATGTTCGAGCGTGCCGACGAGGTGATGGAGTTCGTCGGGTTGACCGATGTTGCCGAGGTCGAGGCGAACATCCTCTCGCATGGCGATCAGAAGCTGCTCGATATCGCTATTGCGCTCGCGTTGGAGCCCAAAGTGCTGTTGCTCGATGAACCTACGGCTGGCATGGGCCCGGACGAACGCTGGCGCATGATTGAGCGCGTTCGCGCTCTTTGGGAACGCCGAAAGCTGACACTTATTTTCATCGAGCACGACATGGATATCGTCTTCAAGGTTGCCAGCAGCATTCGCGTGCTCTGCTACGGCAAGGTGCTGGCCGAGGGCACCCCAGACCAGATCCGCAACAACCAGGCTGTCATTGACGCCTATCTTGGGGCAGAGGAGAACGCGACTTGACCGAGCTCTTGCGTGCGGAGGGAGTAAGCGTGTTCTACGACGCGAGCCAGATCCTATTCGGCGTCGATGCTGCGCTCCAGGAAAAGTGTACACTAGCGCTGCTCGGCCGAAATGGCGCGGGCAAGAGCACGACAATGAAGGCGCTCGCTGGCATTGTCCCGGTGCGCAGCGGCCGCATCTTCTTCGCTGGCCGCGACATCACGCACGCACCGCCTCACGCGCGCGCGCAGCTGGGAATGGCTTATGTGCCGGAAGACCGGCAAGTATTCCCCGAGCACAGTGTGGAGGACAACCTCCAGATCGCGGCCAAGAGCGGCCCTGGCGGCCGGCGTGACTGGACGCTGCCGCGGATCTGGGAAACGTTCCCGCTTCTTACAAGGCTTCGATCCCGCCAGGCAGGCCGCCTTTCCGGTGGCGAGCAACAGCTGCTGGTGATCGCCCGTGCGTTGATGGGAAACCCGCTGGTCCTGCTGCTTGACGAGCCTAGCGAAGGGCTGGCGCCGATCATTGTGGCCGACATCAGCAGGGTCTTGCGAGAATTGGGCGCGGGCGGCGCCACGATTTTGCTGGCTGAACAGAACATGCATTTCTGCCTGCGGATTGCACAGGAGGCGCTCGTCATCGATAAGGGCAAAGTCGTACATCGTGAAAGCACGACAGGCCTTTCAGGAAATGATGATATTCGAAGGCGCTATCTGGCGATGTAGACCCTGCGGAGCAGACAGAACGCCCGCCTGAAACGACACGTCAAGACATCGGTCAGCAGGAAAAGCGCAGGCCGATCTTTAATCAGTATCACCGGCAAATGCTCGATCCTCTTCGTGACCGCGATTGGAATGTGTTTTCGAAGCTTCCCGATCAACCCGGAACAACGCTCGCTCTTTTGCGAAACGGATGGATGGAGCAACGCTCAACGGGCGAAGGTGTCGAGTATGGTATGACCGAAGCCGGGCTGACAGAACTTAGCAGGCCTCAAAAAAAATGGAGTCAGTTGGCCGACTGATAAGCTAATTGCCAAAAGCTTATCAGTTCGCACGGCGGGCAGGGAGTCACGCTTGTGAACGGCCCCTTCTGGCGGGAAGCGGGCATTCGCCCGAAGGCTGATTTCAGCAAGGTGCGGCCTTAATTCGTCCGTAGGAGCACCGGGCGTCGTTACTGCACTTGCAAACAGCACTTTCGCAGTTGCTGACACACCCGTGGCACCGCGGGAGGCTGAGAAATCAAGTTGCCCTGGAAGTCCTTGGCTGCACGGACGGCAAGATGGAAAGGAAAACCGAGGGCAGCGGCTGCTTTGAACTCCATGATGCCAAGTGCAAGGACGGGGGTACGACAGCAAGCTCGAGAAGACTTCAAGACGATCGCGATGCCGCGACCAAGCCTGAGCGAGGTCTGTGCCGCGGTCTTGCAATGCGGATTACCTGGAGCGGCTGTTAACCCTATCGGCAAACGCTCTGCACGTGGGCCGCGTTGTCAGGTGGGCTGCCGCCAAGTTGCCTCATTAGATCGGAGAATTCTAACCGGCGCCATTTCAAGCCGGAGGCATCATGCTGAGAATGATGTTGTTGGGCTTCCTCATCCCACTGGGTGTGGGAGTGCTTGCAGCAATGGAACTCAAAACTCCAGCGCGGAGTGCAGCAGTGCCTGTCCCGCCCGTTGCCGAGATAGCCGCAGGCGTCTCCCAGCCACGCGGTGTGTTGGCCAAAGCTGATCGATTCGAAGTGGCCGCAGCGAGCATCGAGAGACCAGCGCGACCTGCTCTCGTCGACGAACGCAATTCCTCGCCGGAAGGCACCAGTGTCGGTGCATCGGAGCCGCCGAGGACGATGAACCCCCATCGGCACGATCCCAAGCCGAAGAAAGTCACCGCCGTCCCTTCTCCGAAGTCGAATCCAAAGAAAGCCGAGCTCAAGCGGACCACAACTACCGAACGGCGAAAGGCTGCCGGGAACGCCGAACCTTGCCGGCTAGGCGCGTTTGGTGGCTTGCTTAAGGCTTTGGGTTCAGCCGACTGCGAGTTCTGATTCACCGAGCCGTCGTTCCCGCTGAATCGGCCTCGGTCGCTCTAACTGCGCTCCGGTCAAAAGCTGATTCCTCGGAACGGCCATCTCTGGCGCGAAGCGGGTAATCGCAACATTGGCTACCGACATGCTTCTGTCTAGCCGACCTATCCCCGCGCAAGAACAAATATCGAAAATCAGCACGCGGACGGGCCCACCTAGCGATGGAACCGGCGTTGCGATCAGCAAGTCCGGACGCAGCGCAGCGTTGAGCAGCCGATCGCACGCGTTGAGCGGCTCGTCGGGAAAATACATCTGGGTGATGAGCCGTTCGAACCGGCCGTGAACCTCGAAATGAACGTGCGGCGGCTTCGCGTGCTCTCAGCAATGACAACGGTGTTCGGCTCGGCCACGCCTTGCAGGCGCGCGGCAAGATTAGGGGTTTCGGCTGCCAGTGTGGTGCCGGTGCCCGTGCGCCTGGAACAGGTCGCCGGACGTAGACGCAGGAATCGAGGAGCCGGATGCCAGCCACGTCATTTCGGACGTAGACGTGAAGAAGCGCCGCCATTGAGCCGCTTCATTGGCTATTCAATGGCACACTTCGCCCTCGGTCGCACCTTTAGCTCTCCTCGGTCGGATGCACCCACTTGTAAGGCGTGATCTGCCGGGCATCCGTCAACTTGATCGATCGTGCGGAGGGCGAATAGCATGGCGTTCGACCTCGGGAAGTTGAGGACATCGGGCGCGTCCCCAGGCCGCAACGCAATGCGCAACGATCAGTCGTCGCGAACGCCGGCCGAACGCAATCCTTCGGTGTATTCGCTCAAGAACCGGGGGTCCCTACAGAAGAAGAGCTCTCGTCCCGCGGTTCCTGTTGTGTAACCGCTCTTGCGCTTCATCAATTCTGCCACAGCGGCGCTTGCCTGCGCGTGGTCACCGAGGCGTCCGAGCGAAGCGGCCAAGGTTGCGTAGGCTCGATACGTGGCGTTCGATTGGCGCGCCGCTCTGCGGGCGAACTCCGCAGCGATGTCGTACTCTCCAAGCGAGAAGTGTGCCCACGAACGCGTGTGGTGGAAGCTCCACAGGTGGCTGTCGCGTGGACTTAATATCGTGGCCTGGTCCAGCAGCGTTTCCGCTTCGATCTCGCGCCCGCACCACAGGAGATTGAAGCCTTGCGCGAAATAGCCTTGTGCGAAGCTGGGATTGAGTTCCAATGACAGGCCGATTGCCGCGGACGCCTCTTCGTTCTGTCGCGTGAGGCATAGCGCGCGTCCGAGCGCGCAATGGCAGAAGCAATCGAGCTCGTCGAGAGATACGGCGGTTTGGGCTTGATGCAAAGCGGTTTTTAGCCGAGCCCCCCGGGCTTCGGGCGCATCGTAGAGTGAGCGTTGAATGTTGACGTAGCTGAGCGCGCCGTGTCCTCTCGCGAAAGTCGGATCGGCGGCGATCGACCGCTGAAAGTATTCTTCCGCGCTGTCGAAACCAGGCGTCGTGAAACGCCATAGATTCCACAGTCCGCGCTGATAGCAGTCCCAAGCGTCCAGGCTCTCCGGTGGCTTGCGGGCCGCCAGCTGCTGTTCCAATTTCGACAGCTCGGGCTCGATAGTGGCGGCGATTTGTCGCGCCATCTCGTCTTGGATGTCGAAGATGTTCAGCAGCTGAAATTCGTACTTTTCGGACCAGAGCTGCTGTCCGTCCGCGGCTCTCGCGAGCTCCGCGGCGATACGTACCGAGCCGTCGCTCTTTCGCACGCTTCCCGACATGACGTAGGTCGCACCAAGTTGCGCGCCCACTTCTCGAGCGTCGACGGTGCCGCCCAGGAAGCCGATCGTGGAATGGCGGGAGATCACGGAAAGCCATCGGTTTCGGGCGAGCAGCCGGATGATGTCTTCAGTGAGCCCATAGCTGAAGTATTCGTTTTCGGGATCGTTCGATATGTTTTGGAACGGGAGCACGGCGATGGATGGTCGGGTGATCGCCTCGGCTTTGACGGCCTCCGAAACGACGTCGTCCAGCTGCGAAATCTCAGTGTGAACGGAAGTACTCGGCGGACCACGTTCCGGGCCGCCCGCCTCGCCAGGTACGAGCTTGACAGCATCCGCGTCCGAGCTCGGCACTTCTTCGACATCTCCCACGAAGCGGAAGCCGCGGCGATGCAAGGTCTTGATGAATTGTTGTTCGGTGCCGCTGTCGCCGAGCACGCGTCTGGCGCCATTGATGCGGCTGGAAAACGCGGCTTCCGAGATGATCCGGCCGTTCCAGATGTTCTCGATCACCTCATCCTTGCTGACGACCCGGTCGTGGTTGCGCACGAGATGAACGATGAGGTCGAAAACCTGCGGCTCGGCATGAACGGGCGAGCCGCGCCGGCGCAATTCGTGCTGCCCGAGATCGATCTCGAATTCCGCGAACCGGTATTTCATTACCATTGCCCCTCAGGCCGCCGGGCGGTCAACGATCCTCGAGCAAACGAAAAATAAGAGTTTCCTCAAGGAGTCCGCCAAGCAGTTCGGACAACAACAATCTACAGACCGATGAAATAGCGTTCAACAGGAGAAGCCATATGACCGGCTCACCTCAAAACTCCACCCGTGCTTCCGGCAAATTCTGCCCCGTGAAGCGACCAACCCGACCCGGATCGTCGTTGCTTGTCCTTCGTTTCGAGCCGGAGCCTTCGCTATCACGGCGCGTTCTGGTCGTGGCCGCTCGGCTAAGGCGGGCAACAAACGAGGCGATCGCGGCGGCAATAGCCGAACAGGCCAAGCATGCGGTGACGCGGCAGCAGTGGCGAGCCGAGAGTTCGCACCTCGTCCAGAGATTAACTCGCTACAGTCCGCTCGACCAGCTGATCGGTTGGGCGGCAGCACGGCTAGGCAGCGGCCGACGACTCTGAAGCGCACGCATCCCGAGATAATTTTTAGAAGTGATGGAGATTCACATGACTATGATTTTGCATCCCGATCAAAATTCCGCTTTTCCGGCTACGCCATCTCGCGCGACACGATCTCTCGGCCTCGTGTACGGCCTCCTCTCGTATGCCGTTTTTCTGGGTGCATTTCTCTACGCGATCGGCTTCGTTACGGGCGTCTTGGTGCCGAAGACGATCGACGACGGCACGACTGGGGCGTGGAGCACGGCCTTAATGATCGACCTCGCGTTGATGTCGGTCTTCGCTGTGCAGCATAGCGGGATGGCACGGCGCACTTTCAAGTCGTTCTTCGCGCGTCTCTTTTCCCCGGCCGTCGAGCGCAGCACCTTCGTCTTGCTCGCGAGTCTTAGCTTGATCTTGCTGTTCTGGCAGTGGCAACCATTACCCACCGTCGTGTGGGGCATCGATGGCCCGGTCTTCGCCGGCGCCGTCGCCGCTGGTGGCGCCATCGGCTGGATCATCGTGCTGTACAGCACATTCCTGATCAGTCACTTCGAGCTGTTCGGATTGACGCAGGTGATCACGCAGTTCATGGGGCGGGTTGCCCAGCCTATCAAGTTCAAGACGCCTGGACTCTACCGACTGGTTCGGCATCCGATCTACCTCGGTTTCATCATCGCCTTTTGGTGCACCCCGTTGATGACCGTCGGCCATCTGCTCTTCGCGTCGATCACGACAGGCTACATCTTTGTGGGAATTTGGCTGGAAGAAAGGGATTTGGTCGCCTTCTTTGGTGACGAGTACCGCAAGTATCGCGAGCGGGTCGCAATGCTGCTCCCCGGTCTGTTTTGATCGAGCGATCCTCGTGCGCGAACGGCCTACCGATAAGCGGGCCGTTTGCCGCGCCGGCGGTGGTTCAACATTTAGCCAGCAATCGTGGATCTCGTCCCGTTCTGGGCAAGCCTTGACTCACTGCGTTGTAGGCACGGCACCTCACCCAAGGTCCGAACCATCGCATTCGACAATAAGCTTGCCATGTCGCGGTCGCAAACTGCGGAGGCTTGCCACTGCTGAAATCCGGCCTGACGTCAGCCCCCGGTTGCCGCCTCCGGCGCAAAGGAAGCGCGACTCGATCAGTAGGCCAGGACGCCACGTAGATCCATCCCATCCATCTCGCCGAAGGTGACTTTTCCCGGCTGGCCGGCGGCGTTCATTGGGGGTGTTCTGTGGGATAGGGCGAGACTCTCCGCCATCAAAGCGGCATCGTGAGTACCTTGAAAATATCGAGGGCTGGTAGGTGCCACCCTAACCAGGCGGCTTTTTGGTTGTGTTGGCGCGGTTTGTCCCGACGGGTGGCACTTCCCCGTCCAGCCATTCCTGCTCCTCGGCTAAAGCTCGCCACGCTTCTTCCATGCGTCGGTACCGCTTGTAAGCCGGACTATCCTTAGATGCTTCTCCTTCAGCGAGCATGGCGCAGTTGTCTGCGTTCTCTTTGTAAATCTGTGATGGCTTCATCATCGGGCTCCAGCGTACTGCTTAGCAGAGGCGTCTGAAAAAAATGTGCTTTCGCCCGTCCAGTTCGAGTCGTGAAAGTAACCAGCTAGAAAGCTTCAGCCGTCGAGGCAATCAGGTTCCGGGCACATCAATAGTCAAGGCGCCGCATTAGTGGTGATGACAAGGTTCTATTTCGACTGTCAGGACGGCCGGGCTACGACCGACGAACGGGGAGGGAGGTCTCGAGCGTCGAAGAAGCCAACTGGAGGCGTTTCTGGCGTTGCAACGCGCCGCTCCACGAAGGAGCGCTAGCGCTGCGATTTACTCTTGCTCTTCTTCGCGGCCTTCTTAGGCGCAGATTTCTTGGCCGCCTTCTTTGGTGTGGCTTTCTTTGCAGCCTTCTTGGGTGGTGTTTTAGCCGCCCTCTTGGCAGACTTGTTCGCCGCGGATGGTGTCTTCTTTGTACGAGCAGCTGCGACCCGTTTGTTAGCTCTCAAAGGGGGAGGAACGCGCTTCTTCTTCCGAGTGATGATCGGCGGCGGAACAGCGGCAGCATCGGTCGCTTCAGGAATGTAGACTTGCTCGTTAGTCACTCCGGCAACCGCTTCTGGATCGGGCTTCATAGCCTCCGCGGCTGCAGTCGAGGCGGTGTCCACGATCTCTTTCACAGTGTCTGAAATTCGTTCTACTATTGATTTTTTAGCCATCCGGGCCTCCCTGAGTCGCGGCAAGATATCCCATTTTTGCTTCAGGCGGGATTGGTACCGTACCGGCATCTCCCCAGGATTCATTCGGAAGAAGGGCAGCGGGGATTTAGCGCCGGCTTCAATCAAATGATACTCCAGCTAGTTACCGCGGGACGCAAGATAGCAACGGCGCGCTGCTTCGGTAGTGCGTCGGGCGACCCCGGCGCGTCCGGCGCCAGCCCCGGGACGAGCGGGGTCGTTCCCCAAGGTCACCAAAAGCGTCGGCTCAGCGCGTCGGTAGCCGGTCCACTATGCTGGACAAGACCTTTGGCGGCAACGTGATGCCGGATAGCTTCCAGCTCGCCCCTTCATAATGCAGTGTAACACTCCCGGCGTCCTGATTTGCTCCGAGCCTCACCGCAAACTCGACCGGCTGCACTGGCGTTATCCGTCCGGCGAGAACAAAGATGTTCGAACCGTCGAGTTCGGCAAACGACGACATCGTCCCAAATGTAATGTTTTCTGCCGCGTTGCGGACGGTGCCGCTCCTCAACAGGACGGACAGTTTTCCGGTGTCATGAGCCTGACGGCGATTGTCGCACCGACTGCGTTAACTGCCATTCGTTCGAACGGCCGCACCGGCCGCTTTTGGCCAATTCGGTCGAGATAGGCGGACACAACCTGATCGACCACCGAATGGCGGAGGCGCGGAAGGTTCGTTCGGGCCACCACCTGAGCGGCGTCTCCCCTTCGCACCGCTGAAACCAGCTCCAAGACAGAAACGAAGGCTGACCCGGCATAAGTAAGGAGGCAGATCAGGAACGCCGCCACGATGCCAACGAGCCACCTCATGGAGCGGCAATCGTGGTGGAAGGGCATTGTTCCAAGATGCGATCGGCAAGGGCCACTGACGCTTCTTGCGCCGCTGTCAGCCGAGAAGTTCAGTCATCTTAATCGTTGGAGGTTGGCAATGCACAAAATGATGCTGTAGCCGCAATGTGCGCTGCGTTCGCACTTGCAGCGTGTGGGAGAGACCCACGGCCTAAAGGAGATCCAGGGGCGCAAGGTCCAGCCGGCCCCCAGGGAGCCCAAGGCATCCAAGTAGTGCCTGGACCACAAGGCCCCGCCGGCGCGCAGGGGCCTCAAGGGCCGCAGGGTCCGAAAGGCGAAAAGGGAGACAAGGGTGATCCGGCGACGGTCAACATCCGAGCGGTTCAGGCCGACGGCGCAGTCAATTGCGACAGCAGCGAAGCACTAGTGTCCGTGTTCTGCCCGAGTGGCGGTGCCGCGGACGGCGCGAAGTGCGGAACGTCCGCAACGATTGGGCTATGCATGAAAAAGTGACTGAGCGTCGCCCATGATTATTTTGGAAGTACTTCGGCCAACCCCGCGACCGTTTCAGTCGCTGCCGCGTCTCCCGTAAAAGGCTGCACCTCGCAATCGATATGCAACGTGCTCGACAGCCCGTCCGAGCTAGATTGGCACGAGCAGACGGTGCTGCTCATAAGGTGGCGCGACGTGAAAGCCTTCAGGCTCGATTGAATTCCACCGCCCGCTGTTTCAGAGAAACTCTAGCCGTCAAGCCTGCCTGCAGCCACGCCATAGCCCGCGTGTGCCCAGCTTTGCGCGAACTCTCATTTCCCCACCAAGCACTGAACTTGTAGGCTGACGGCGGTAACGGCCTCCCGAGAATTGCCTCGATTTCCGAGAACGTGAGCCGAATAGTTTGCGCCTTTGTGCGCTCCAGCTCCCGCAATAGCGGATCGTAAACGGACATGACGCTCAGCTCGTCACGTCGGTCTGTCATCGCCGCTCGCAGGGATGTTGAAGCCCCGGGCGGCAAGTTCTAGCTCGAGCTCAGTGATCCGCTCGAAGATGCGAGCAGCAATCGCCTCGGAATCTTCAGTGCTTAACGATCGAATGCCTCTTAGAGATAGCTCGTCCCTGAGAACCTTCGCCACAAGCAATTGAATTGCCATTGGATCAAATCCTAAAAAGACGATCCAACCGCAACCGAAGGGCGAGCGCAAGTGTTTAGGTGGTGCTGCCGTGCTTCGGCTAGTTGTCTCTCGGCTCCGAATGCTGAAGCTGCGCAGCTGCTCGCACAAGCTTTTCTGCCGCAGCCCTTAACAGGAAACCCGTATGCCCGATCGGGTGTCCTAACCTGCATGGTCTGTAGCCGATTGGCCGTCTCGCTTTGCTTGAGCACGAGTCGTTAGCTCATCCAGCTTCGATTGCTCCTCGCGCAGACGTCTTTCGACATACTGCCGTTCGAAGTCCGTGAGAGTGGTTTGCAATAAGAGGTGGTAGCGTTGAATATTGTTGCGATGTGCCCGGACCAAATCGTCGTCGATCATCGTCGTCGGCTTTCCGGGAGTGAAACGACAAACAACTCATCGTCAAGCGGGATGGGCAGGCGACCGAGCAAAAGCAGGCCGGAGCATCTCCGCCGCTTTCTCCATGGTAGCGAGCTTTTCTTTCCCAATCTGTGAACTATTTCACACGGCCCCCGCAATCGTAGCCTAGGTGGCAGTAGACACGGTCCAGTGGTTTAGCAGGCGTGGGTCGGCTGCATCAGCCCGATAGCGGCGGTAGGGATGCCTAGCACAGCGGGTGCGCCGGCTCATGGAGCTTGGCTGAGGAGACGAGGTGCCCAAGTTTATGCGTCTGACGACTGCGGCGCCAATGGCATGCCAGTTCGATCACTGCATCTTCTGCCCGAGGTCTCTCAGCAGTGTGTGGAGAAAGTCGCTGGCATGGTCGTATTGTGCATTGCCGTTCGTGATTTGACGGACGCGTGGATCCATTACGCGACCAACAGTTTCGGAGCCGAGCAACTCAGCTCTGTCCGACCACTGCTGCAGCAACGTATCCGGTATATCGTCCGCAGATCCGAACATCCGCAAAAGCGAATGTTCGGCCTCGGGCTTGTGGTCGTGATGAGCCTTCGCCGCATACAAAGCGAATAGTCCCCGGAAGGCATCACGGGAAAGGGCAGGTTTTCCCATCGCAATGCCAACCCGTCAATAATCGTGACCTATTTAAACGATCGCCTGGTTGGCCGTTTGAGGCGCCTCTGGCTCTTGTCGCTCCCAGCCGCTCCATTTGTGAAGCGCAAGCCGGCGGAGGGACCAGCTTCTAGAACCTAGCGCAGATGTTGCGGCCACCGCGCGGCTTGCACTAAGCTTCATTCGATTAGATCCGAATTGTTTTTGTGGAGTAGCGTCATGTCGAGTGCGATTGAGTTGATCGTGGATGGCTACGCAAGAGTGAAAGACCGCCAGTCGCTTGAAGAGCTGAGGACCCATCGCCGGCGACTTGCCGGAGACCTGAAAGCCTGGGCGGGCTTTGACTGCAGGTTATCGATTGCGCAGATCGAGCAGGACATCGCGGCAATAGAGGCGGGCCTGGAGACGTTGTCGGGGCCGGTCGGCGGCTAAGCTAAAGGCGCCATCCGATGGCAGCGTGCGCGCAACGAGGGCAATTGCTGCGATCTTTCGTCATGGCTGCCCTCGTACTGGTCTGGGGATCCTCGTCCGCGCTCAGCCTGACGTCGGAGGAGATCATCGCCAAGGTTCGCGCCGCCGGCTATTCGCACATCCAGGAACTACCAGCCGGAAATAAAGACCTACAAGGCCGCCAAGGAAGGCACCGCGCGCTCGCTAATCGTCGACAGCACCGGCCACATCGCAGAAGTGGCAAGGTAGCTAGACGGGCAAACGTAGCCAGACGTCTTTACTGGACAGCGTGCCGGTTGGGGTCGCAATCTCCATATCGACAACACGAAACGAGCCATGACTTTCATAAACGTAGCGAAGGTGCCAGACCGGGCCGGGTTCCGGCGAGATGGCGAAGTCGTCCAAGGCAGACGCGACGTATCGAACGGCATCGCGTCGCTCAACCGGTGCGGAGAACATCGCCTCTATCAGCGCGGCCAGGCTCATGCCGCCGACCAGCATGGCTCGTGCCATTTCGTCGCCGTGAGTAAGCCGGAGCGCGGTCACGACTGCCGCAATAGCGTCGGGGTTCTTCAGAGACACGGTAGATCCGCTTTGCCCACCAAAACGATAATGCGGATTCCGCCCCTTTCGTGCAACCGGCACCGACTGGCCGCCAACTGTCCCAATGGCCAAATGCCCAGGGCGAGCCGCTCCTGCGAAGCTTGATCAGCGGAGCAGACGGGAAAGCTGCGGCTTGAGAGCGCTTGAGCCGTTCTCACGGCGCTCGCCGGTGCACGCTGGCCTGCCGTGCGGTGAAGGCCGCAGCGGGAGGTTAAATCGCTGCGGCCCACGCGTCGTCAAATGAAGCCGGGTTAAAAACACCAAGTGAAATATGCAGCCAGCCCCGGTATCAAAAATTCTGTCGCACCTTCGTTCGTTTTGCGAACACAATTTCGGTAGAACCGAAATCCACCTAGCGAGCATTCCGTTCCGAGCGGCGGAACAATTCTGCTCTCTATTGCTGCCAAGCGAGAGGGGGAGCTGCACGACTTAGTCATGGTGGGTCGGTGAGACCCGGCTGCTGGCATTACGCCGATAGGACCGATTGCGGACGCAAGAGTTGCCTTGAGTCCTCAGCCCCTCGCTGAAATTAAGCTTTCCGACCGGTTCTTTTTGACTGTGCGGGATCGAGCGCGTTCAATCCATAATATTGGTGGAGATGAGCGTGATCAGTTGGCTGTTAGTCATCATAATCGCGGCCAGCGTTGCGGTCCTGATAGCTCACGCGATTGACGCCATCCGCTCCTGAAGATGAGCGCACCGGCGGAAACTGGCACCTGATCTGATGACGATTTAGGGACGCGGCATCAGTAGGCTTGCTTGTAACGATCCGAAGTGGAGACGGTTCTAGACTGATAAGGATTGTCGGCAAACCTTATCAGTCAGCGGCAGTTGATATTCAGATCCGGGTGGCGCATGCTCGGTGAGAAGCGCCCCGGCTGTGTTTCGGATCAACTTCGCCTGAGTTAAGCAGAACGGCCGCAGAAGCTAGATGGCGACTATGTAGCCGTCGAATGACTAGTTCTTGTACTTCCAGATCGAGCGGGCGCAGCGTTGCTTGGCCTCGAACGAGACAGCCGAAATAGGGCAACAGTGGTCTTACAGTGATGAGCAGGGCCAATGAAGCCGCAGGATCGCTCAGTGTCATGCAAACGGAGGCGGTTCGCCGCCAGTACGCTTCAACTAAACGGGACCCATATCATCGACTGATCAGCTTTCGAAACGAAAGCCTCTTCAACATGAAGAGAGCGCGGGTGCTACGGCTCCTTGCAAGGGAGCCGCCAGCTTCCGCGATCAGATCACACGATTGTTTTTAGATACAGACTGGGATCGAAATATTTGGTTGCCGGCGTGGAGTCCTTGATGCCTGCGTTGGCCATGAAGAAATCTGTCGACTGCTGCAGCCAGTTGGTGACCGTCCCGTCTGAGTACATTCGCTTCCACTCCCTGGACGTGAACATCTTCTGGGCCTTGAACGATTCGTTGATGTCGGCCAGCGGGGTTTGGCTATAGTGACCCTTCTGCAGCTTCTCCATCGCTTCGGTGCTGTTCGCGACAATGTAGTCATTCGCATCCGCCCAGCCACGGATCAGCTTCGCCAGCGTTTCCTTGTTTGGCTCGTAATAATCGTTGGCCGCCGCCCAGCCGCCGATGATAGCGGCCTTTGGATAGTAGGCTGACGCATCGGCGAGCTTGACCGCCCCTGGCACCTTGTCCCGAACCGTGACGTTGAAGGGTACCCAAAGAGCGACGGCCGGTACCGCGCCGGAGATAAAGGCGGTCACGGCCGCTGGCATGGTCTGGTTGACGAGTTCGACCTCCTTCGGATCGACCTTGTTGGCGCGAAGCGCGGTATCCAGGAACACATGCGCGGTGGTACCGGTCGCGGTCGCGATCCGCTTGCCCTTCAGATCCTCAAACGACTTGATGCCCTGGTCGCCGCGAACCCAGAGCTGTGCGGTCGCGACCTCAATGTCGTTGATCAGGAACACCTTGCCCTGCCCCCGGGCAGGGAAGTTCGAGAGCACGGCGCCGGTGGCCAGTACGTCGAGGCTGCCGCCGATCAGCGCCTGGAAGATCTCGAGGCCGGTGTTGAACTGTCGCAGCTCGAGATCGAGGCCCTGCCTTTCAAAGGAACCGCGATCCATGCCGGTCCAGATCTGGCCGTCGACCGCGACGGTGTGCAGATAGCCGACGCGGACTTTCGTTTTCGCTTGCGCGATCGCCGGTGCTGAGGCCGTGAAGGTGCCGAGCGCGAGGCCCGCCGTCGTGGTCAGAAGTTGTCTGCGGTCCATGGTATCCTCCGTTTTGTTTGTTATTCCGAGAATGATGCCGGACGCATTTGCGCCTGCTGGGCGCGATACTCGTCCATGACGAGCTGCCTGATGTAGCTTCGCAACTCGCCGAATTCGGCCCGCTCCTGGATTGATTCATCGCGAGGATAGGCGAACGGCACGTCGATGATTTGCCTGATCCGTGCCGGCCGCGCGGTCACCACCACGATGCGGGAGGCGAGATAGATCGCCTCTTCCACGGAGTGGGTGATTAGCATGACAGTCTTGCCTTCGGTCTCGAGCACTTTTAGCAGCAGGTTCTGCATGTTGGATCGGGTCTGGGCATCGAGCGCGCCGAACGGCTCATCCATCAGCAGGAACTGCGGCTTGACGGCATAGGCACGCGCGATCGCGAGCCGCTGACGCATGCCGCCGGATAAATGCTTCGGATAGGAGCTGGCGAAGTCGGACAATCCCATCAGGCCGAGATAGTGATCGCAGATGGCATCGCGCTCACCGGCCGGGACGCGGTTGGCGCTGAGCTTCAGGCCGAAAGCTATGTTCTGCTTCACGGTCAGCCACGGGAAGACGCCATATTCCTGAAAGATGACGCCGCGCTCGGGCCCGGGGCCCGCGACGGGACGCCCGTCGAACAGCACATTGCCGGTCGTCGGCCTCTGGAAGCCCGCGAGCATGCTCATCATCGTGGTCTTGCCACAGCCGGAGGGGCCGATCACCGCGATAAAATCGCCATCGTTGATGTCGTAGGTGACGTCTTCGACGACGTTGAGGTGGCCCCTCGGAGTTTCGAATGACAACGAAACGTTTTCGAATCGCGCACGCTTCGTCATGCGACGACCCGATCCTGCCACACCAGCAACCGCGCCGTGATCCTGCGCAGGATCATGTCCATGATCAGGGCGATCAGGCCGATGCAGATGATGCCGACATAAATGACATCGAGCAGGAAATAGGTCGAGGCGTTCTGGATCATCGCGCCAAGTCCGCGCTGGGTCGCTATCAGCTCGGATGCAACGAGAGTCGCCCAGGCCACGCCCAATGCGACCCGCAGCGCGGTGAGGATATGCGGGACGGTGAGGGGAATGATGACCTTGCGGAAGATTTCTGCCTGACTGGCGCCGAGCGTCTGCGCTACGCGGATGTAGAGGGGCGTGATCTGCGAGACGCCTTCATACATCACGATCACGCCGGAGAAGAATGAGGCGTAGAACAGGATGACCAGTTTTGCGACCTCGTCCACGCCGAAATAGACAATCACCAGCGGGATCAGGGCGATTGGTGGCAGCGCGCGAAAAAAGTTGATCATCGGGTCGGCGAAGGTGCGGGCCGGGCGATACCAGCCGAGCAGGAAGCCAACGGGGACCGCTGCAAGAATCCCGAGCGCGACGCCGAAGAAGACGCGTCTGGTCGAGGCGAAGATGTCGACGAGGAGGCCTTCCTTCGTGAGGAGCTCGAAGAACTTGGCGGCGACCTGGTGCGGCGCGGGGATCAGCGAGACATTGACGAAGCCGCTCCAGCGCACCGTGTACCAGAGCAGGATTGCACCGATCCACGGAATCAATCCCAGACCAAAGCGTCTTACGCCAGCTCCGTTCATTCGACGCGTCCACCCGGATAGCGGTTGATGTTTTTCCAAGTCATATTATAAATAGGATGACCATACAAGAGCGCCTTTGGTCATAGGCATAGCAGGCCTTTTGAGCATGACATCGTCGTCTTTCACCATTCGCAGCGTCCAGGCTTTTGGCTATCGCTATCCTTTGACGACCGATGTCATCACCTCGTTCGGGCGGATGGCGGATCGGCCTGCCGTTTTCGTTCGCGTCGAGGATACGGACGGTTACGTGGGTTGGGGCGAGGTCTGGTGCAATTTTCCAGCGCCGGGAGCGGAGCATCGTGTTCGGCTGGTCAACGAGGTGCTCGCGCCGGCCCTTGTCGGATTCAAGGCGCAAGGTCCATCAGCTGCTTTCGAGCGCCTGACGCAGGGAACCTCGGTGCTCGCACTGCAATCCGGCGAAGCGGGTCCGTTCGCGCAGGCGATCGCCGGCATCGATCTTGCGATCTGGGATCTCCACGCGCGCCGCCAGAACGTTGCGCTTTGGAAGTTGCTCGGCGGATCCGGGAGCAAGATCAAGGTGTACGCCAGCGGCATCAACCCAGCCGGCTCAGAGCGAGCCGCAGAGGCAGCCCTCGCGCGCGGCTACCGCGCCTTGAAGCTGAAGATAGGTTTTGATCCCGTGGCCGACCGTGCCAATCTGGCGGTCCTGCGGCGGCTTGTTGGCGAAGGCCTGCTCGCCGCTGACGTTAACCAGGGCTGGACCATCGCGCAAGCGCTTGAGCTTGCTCCGCAGCTGGAAGCGTTCGGCCTTGGCTGGCTCGAGGAGCCGATCCGCGCCGACCGCCCGCAGCAGGAGTGGAAGGAGCTCCGCCAGAAAATCGGGTTTCCGCTAGCGGCCGGCGAGAACATCGCCAGCCACGCCGGATTTGCCGAGGTGCTGGGTGAGCGGATTCTCGGCGTGGTGCAGCCGGACATCGCGAAATGGGGTGGACTCTCGGCTTGCGCGGGCATCGCCCGCGATATCCTGCAGTCAGGCAAGATGTTTTGTCCGCATTATCTTGGTGCCGGCATCGGACTTCTCGCATCGGCCCATCTTCTGGCCGGCATCGGCGGCGACGGGCTGCTGGAAGTCGATTGCAATGAGAACCCGCTGCGCGATCGCTTCTGTGGCCCCGTGCTTGATGTCCGGGAGGGTGCGATCGAACTCAGCGACGCGCCAGGTCTTGGGCTCACGCCTGATCTTGCGTCGATCGAACAGTACCGGACCGCGTGATGTCACTCCAGGGCTACGATTACATTATCGTCGGCGCGGGCTCCGCCGGCTGCGTGGTCGCAAACCGGTTGTCAGCCGATCCCGCCTGCCGCGTGCTGCTGCTGGAAGCCGGTGGATCGGACCGGAATTTTTGGCTAAGGCTTCCGGTCGGGTACTATCGGACCATCTACAACGAACGTTTCTCGCGCCTGTTCAGGACCGAACCGTCGGAAGGCAGCGGCGGCCGTTCCATCGTCTGGCCGCGCGGCCGTGTGCTCGGCGGATCCTCGTCGATTAACGGGCTGATCTTCATCCGCGGCCAGCACGAGGATTTCGACGACTGGGAACGCCTTGGCGCCGATGGCTGGAGCTATCGTGACGTTCTGCCGTATTTCCGGCGCTACGAACGCTACCGCGGCGGCGAGAGCCAGTTTCACGGCGGCCTCGGCGAGTTCGAGGTCTCCGATCTCCGCAATGACAATCCGGCATCCAGGGCGTGGGTCGAGGCAGGCGCGCAGTTTGGCCTGCCACGCAATCTGGACTTCAACGGCGCAACCACGCTCGGCGTCGGCACCTACCAGCTCGGCATCGGGCGTCACTGGCGGACCAGCTCCGCCTCTGCGTTTCTGCAACCGATTGCCGGCCGTCGAAACCTCTCCATCATTACCCATGCGCATGTCAGCAAGGTGGTTTTCAACGGACGCGTCGCGACCGGCGTCGAATGGATCAGCAAGGGACAGGTGCACCGCGCGACAGCCGATCGCGAGGTCATTTTGTCGGGGGGGGCGCTGCAGTCGCCGCAAATCCTCCAGCTTTCCGGCGTCGGTCCTGCTGATCTACTGCGCAAGCTCGGCATCCCCGTCGTTGCCGATGCTCCGGAAGTCGGCGCAAATCTTCAGGACCACTATCAAGCCCGGCTGATCGTCCGCCTGAAGGAGCGGATCTCGCTGAACGATCAGGTCCGAAATCCGGTCGAGCTTGCGAAGATGGGCCTGCAATGGATGCTGGCAGGCCGTGGCCCGTTGACGGTCGGCGCAGGGCAGGTGGGGGGCGCAGCCTGCACCGAATACGCCGTCGGCGGCAGGCCGGACGTGCAGTTTAACGTGATGCCACTGTCGGTCGACAAGCCCGGTGAGCCCCTTCACACCTATTCCGGATTTACCGCTTCGGTCTGGCAATGCCACGGAAAGTCGCGCGGCCGGCTTGCGATCAGTTCGACCGATCCGTTCGAGCAGCCGCGGATCGCGCCCAACTATTTCGCCGAGGAGATCGATCGCAAGACCATCGTTGCGGGCCTGAACATCCTGCGCGAGATCTACCAACAGAAGGCGTTTCGTCCGCTGTGGGACATCGAGGTGGTGCCGGGAGATGCAGCAACGGACGATGCCGGGCTGTGGGATTTTGCGCGCAACACGGGTGGCACCGTGTTTCACTGTGTCGGGACCTGCCGCATGGGCCGTGATGAGCGAGCGGTGCTCGATCCGCAGCTGCGCGTGCGCGGCGTCGAGCGGCTCCGCGTGATCGATGCCTCGGTGATGCCGCAGATCACTTCGGCCAACACCAACGCGACCAGCCTGATGATCGGCGAGCGCGGTGCAGCTCTTGTCATGGCCTGATCGGTTCATTGATCTTCCGGAGGCGAGATGGAATTGAATTCCGACAGTCACGTCCCCAAATACGCGCAGATTGCCGACATCTTCCGCCAGCGGATTGCGCGCGGCACCTGGACCCGTGGCTTTCGCCTGCCAGCCAACGAGGAGCTTGCGGCCGAGTTCGGCGTGTCGCGCGTCACGATCCGTCAGGCGGTCGAGCTGCTTGCCCGCGACGGCGTCATCGGGGCCCAGCAGGGACGCGGCACGTTTGTCACGGGCTCTTTGCGGCAAGATCGGTGGCTCAAGGTCGAGACTACGCTGTCCGATCTTGCGGACATGTACCGCGACACCTCGCCGGAGATCATCAACATCTCGGAGAGCCGCAGTAATGCGCCGCTGCTTCCCGAAGACGGCATGCCGGCCGAGAAATACGTCTTCATGCGCCGCCTGCACTCACGCCGGAAGCAGCCTTACTGCGTCATTTCCATCTATCTCGACGAGAAGATCTTTCGCAGGTCGCCAAAGCGTTTCCGCAATGAGACCGTGATCCCGATCCTCAACGATCTCAGGGATCCCGCGATCGCCAGCGCCCGTCAGACGCTGACGATCGGCGCCGCGGATCTGGAGGCGGCGCGGCTGCTGCGCGTGCCGCTGAACTCGCCCGTGGCCGAAGTCCGTCGTGTCTTCACAACGAGCGACCGTACAGTGATCTATCTCGGCGAGGTCACCTATCGCGGCGATTTCGTGCGTATCGACATGGACCTGCGGCCGTAAAAGCGCGATGCGGCTTTCCGGCCAGGTCATGCTCAAACCCGGACTTTGTCTGTCTACCGGGAAAACAATTCCTGGTTCCGACGCTCGAGTTCTTCGCCATAGGTGCGCAGCACGTGCGATTCGCTTAGCGTTCCGATCGCTGTGCGACTGTCGGCAGGGTCAACGACTGCCAGGACGTCTGCCTCGCTGCGCTCGAAGGCTTTCAGGATCTCACGAACCGACGTAGTCGGGAGGAGGCATTCATCCTGTTGCTGCGCCAGCGATCCGAGCGGCTCGTCGTCCCGGGTGGCGACCGAATGCAACGTCGCGGCCGGAACGATGCCGGCATAAGCGTCGTTGGGGTCGAGCAGCACGACCTGCCGGACCAGCGCCGGCGAAAACAGCCTTTGCGCCTCGCCGATCGGCATCGTCGTCGGGGCGTTCTCGAAGTCCGTGCGCATCAGAGACGCCGCGCTCATTTGCCTGGCCCAGCCGATGTCCTGCGGGCCACGGATGACCTCGCCCCGCAAATGGAAGCGCCACGTCGCAAAGCTGTAGCCGAAAAGCTCGCGGACAATGAGCGCGCAGACCGATGATGCGACTACCGCGCCAACTGTGACGGAGAAGTCGCCGGTGATTTCGAGCGCGAGACAGACCATGCTGAACGGCGCGCCCAGTACGCCGGTGCCCAGTGCAGCCAGCGCGGCAATGGCAGCGGTTCCGGGTTGCAGGGCGAGCGTAGGAATGAGGCCGGTCAGCACGAGGCTATAGAGCTGCCCGATCAGTGCGCCGAGCAGCAGCGAAGCGAAGAAAAGTCCGCCACGAAATCCAGAACCGAGCGAGATGGCTGAGGCAAGAATCTTGAACCCAATGGTCGTGGTGAGCAGGAGCCAGGTCGGATTGCTGACGAGAAGGATCTGCATCGCGCCATGGCCTGCCCCCAGCACGGTCGGCGTCAGCAGGGCGAGACCGCCGAGCAACAGGCCTCCGAGGATTGGCCGTACTAATCCCTTGAATACCGTGATGCGCTGAAAACACCTTTCCGAGAATGCGACTGCGAGCATGACGATAATACTGACGAAGGCGCAGATGACGCCGATCAGCACGGCCTGCCCGATCATTTCGAAGGATACAGGCGAGGGGAAGCCGGGCACCATCAGGAACGACTGGTGGGTCAATTGCCGCGCAACCAGCCACGCAGTAACAGCGCTTGCAATGACGGGAACGAGTGCGGCGGAGGTGTACGCGCCCAGCACGACCTCGAAGGCATAGAAGGCGCCGGCCAGAGGTGCCGAAAACGCTGCGCTGATCGCACCTGCTGCGCCGCAGGCGACCAGGAGCCGCATGTCGTTACGTCGTGCGGCGAGGCGCTGGCCGACATGAGAGCCGAACATCGCGCAGATCTGGGTGTAGCCCGCCTCCAGTCCGACCGATCCACCGAAACCGTTTGAGAGCAGGGTCTGCATCGAAATCAGGAGGCTGCCACGAAACGACAGCCGGCCGCCATAGAGCGCATTCGCCTCGATCGCGTCGGCGAGCTGCTGGCCCTTTACGCGTCGGGCGAAGTAAAGCCCGATCAGCGCGAGCACCAGGCCGCCGAGCATCGGGATCAGCAGTGTTCGCTGCCACGAAATCACGCCGGTGGCGCTGAGATGTGCGTCGACAGGAATGTCGAACAGCAGTGCGTGAGAGACCTGGCTGAGGCTCGAGATCGCGGCCACGAGCACGCCGCCGAGCAGTCCGACGACGATGGCGACCAGCACCAGGCCGGTCTCGCGATTGCGCACGAAATTGCGCAGGAACAACGGCAGCAGGCGGACGCCGGGAGTACCGGCCGGCTTGGCAGGATGGGGTGCCGACTCCATAACTACGCCGGATCCCGCAACGGCTCGGTACGCACGACTCGGAAGCCGATATTGCTCGACGAGGAGTTGGGGGTATTGGAGCTTCGCGCCGCGACGCGGTAGCGGTTGCAGTAGGATTCGTGGCAGAGGAAGGATCCGCCGCGCACCGAACGGTTCGGAGCCGGTTCGCGGTTCAAGGGATCGTTAGATGTAGTGAGGCGGTGATAGCTCGGCGAAAAATAGTCCTCGCACCATTCCCAGACGTTTCCGGCGACATTGTGCAGGCCGTATCCGTTTGGGGCGAATGCATGAACGGGCGCCGTACCAAAATAGCCGTCGTCGATGGTATTGTGGCCGGGAAAGTTGCCCTGCCAGATATTGCAGCGATGCTCGCCGTCGGGCTGCAGCTCGTTGCCCCACGGATAGGTGGCCTGGTCCAACCCGCCGCGCGCGGCCATCTCCCATTGCGCTTCGGTCGGCAGCCGCGTGCCCGACCATTCGCAGTAGGCCTGAGCGTCATTCCAGGAGATATGGACGACGGGATGGTCGAGTCGGTCCAGAATGCTGCTCGCCGGTCCCTCTGGCTGCGCCCAATATGCGCGCAGCACCGGAAGCCACCATGGTGTTTCCTGAACGCGTGTCAATTGGACGGTGCGCGTCTCTTCCGGCAACAAGCCTTCGAAGACAAAACTCCAGCCGTAGCGTTCGGCCTCGGTCGTATAGCCCGTAGCGCGGACGAAGTCGCCGAACTGCAGATTGCTCACGGCATGACAGGCGATGGCGAACGGCGACAAGGTGACCGGCCGTACCGGGCCCTCGCCATCTTCGACAAACCTTTTGTCGGCCGAGCCCATGTGGAAGGTGCCACCGAGTAATGAGCTCCAGCGGCGCTGGATCGTCGTTGGACTAGGGGGGATAGGTCCTTGCGCCTCGCTGGACGGCGCCGACTCCTTGCCGGCATCGCCTCGGGTGCAGCAATGTGAACGATCCCCGGTCATGTGCTATTTCTGCTTCTCTTCTTCCCAGAAGGCCGTGCCGCCTTCCGCCCTCATCAATTCGAGAATCTTCTCGCGCGGGATCACGCCGCAACGATTCGCCCATTGCTGGTATTGCGCCGTCATCTCGCTGACGCGATCCGGATACTGTGCGGCCAGATCGTTCATCTCGGTGCGGTCCGCTTCCATGTCGTAGAGCTCCCAGGGGCCAGGATATTTCCGCACCAGCTTCCACTTGCCGACGCGCACGGCCGCATTGCCTTCGTGCTCCCAGAACAGCGGGCCCCGATTGCCATAAGCCGCCGTGAATGATGGCACCAGGCTTTCGCCCTCGCAGGGCAAAATAGGGCTGCCGTTGTATTCACTGGGGTAGGTGGCACCGGTAACGTCAAGAATGGTCGCCATCACGTCGGTGAGTTGGCCTGGATTGTGCCGCAGGCCGCCCTTTTCGGAGATGCCGCGCGGCCAGTGCACAATGAACGGCGTGGCGATACCGCCCTCGTGAACCCAGTGCTTGTAGAGCCGGAACGGGGTGTTGGAGAGATTGGCCCAGGCGGTGCCGTAGCTCTGATAAGTGTCCTCGCCGCCGGGCATAAGGCTTGGATCGTTGCCGAAACGCACGGCCCTGCCGTCGCGGGTCTTTGCCTGCGCGATCATGAGCTGGTCGACCAGCTCCTTCGCAGTGACGCCTTCCGGAATATCCTCAGCGCAGGCGCCGTTGTCCGAGAGGAAGATGATTAGCGTGTTGTCCATCTGGCCGGTTTCTTCCAGCGCCTTCAAGATACGCCCGATGCCCTGGTCCATCCGGTCGATCTGGGCCGCGTAGACCTCCATGCAGCGCAGCGTCCATTCGCGCTGCTCGGCGTCGGTCCAGGCGGGCTGGGTTGGATCGCGGTCGGTCAGGCGCCAGTTCGGATGGATGATGCCGTCCTCGACGAGGCGCTTGAGGCGGTCCTCGCGCAGCTTGTCCCAGCCGGCGTCGAAGCGACCCTTGTATTTTGCTATGTCATCTTCATGGGCGTGGAGCGGCCAATGCGGGGCAGTGTAGGCGACGTACTGGAAGAACGGCGCGTCGGGCTTTTCCGCCCTGTGCTGGCGGATGAAGGCGGCTGCCTGATCGCTGATAGCATCCGTATAGAAGAACGACGGGTCCTTGACGGCCTCTTGCTCGATATTGTCGTTGCCGCGGGTTAGCGTATTCGGGTGATAGAAACTGCCGGCGCCGATGATGGTGCCATAGAAATGGTCGAAGCCGCGCTGCATCGGCCAGGCGTCGGTCGGCTCGGTGAGGCTGCTGGCGATATGCCACTTGCCGCTGAGATAGCTCGTATAATTCCTGCTCTTGAGCGCTTCGGCGATCGTCACGCAACTCTTGTTCAGATTGCCGGCATAGCCTTCCGGACCGTTGCTATAGGTGAGGATGCCGATGCCGGTCTGGTGCGGATGCAGGCCGGTGAGCAGCGAGGCGCGAGACGGGCTGCAGCGCGCGGTGTTGTAGAATTGTGAGTAACGCAGCCCGTTCGCCGCAAGACGATCGAGGTTCGGTGTCTGGATCTCGCCGCCGTAACAGCCGATGTCCGAAAAGCCCATGTCGTCATTGAGGATGAGCAGGATGTTGGGCCTATCAGAGGTCTTTGCGCCATTCGGCATGTTTTATGTCCTCGTTATTGACGTGTGGCGTTGTCAGGAATGGCGACGCGTCAGGCTGATGCTGAGGCGGAAATATTTTGGCAGGTAGACGGCGCGCAGAAGTTCCAGCGCCCGTCCTTCCCTGCCGAAGGTGACGCGTTCGATGGCGAGCAGAGGCGAGCCGACCTTCACGCCAAGCAGTTTTGCGCTGCCGGCGTCGGCAAGATCTGCGCTGATCGTCTGCTGCGCGTCCTTGATGGTGAGGCCGAGCTCGTCCTCGAAGACGCGATACATGATAATCGAGACCAGGTCGCGCTTTTCGAGCTCGAGACCGATCTCCGGCGGATAGAAGGCGTGCTCGATCGCGATTGGCGTATCGTCGGCGAGCCGCAGACGCTTGAGTTGCCAGACGGCGCGCTCGCGCAGCTGCTCGCGAACGGCGGCATCGTGGCGATTGGTCATGCCTTGCTGCAAAATCCTGGCGCCGGCATGGTAGCCGGCGTCGCGGATGGTCTCCGAAAAGCCCATGAGGCGGCCGACCCAGTTCTCGGGCTGGTTCGAGCGCAGGAATGTGCCGCGGCCGCGTGAGCGGTCGAACATGCCTTCGTTCACCAGCGGCGCAATGGCATTGCGGATTGTAATGCGGCTGACGCTGAAATGACGGCCGAGCTCGGCCTCGGTCATCAGGCGGCCGGTGGCGTCGATCAGCTTGCCGTCCCGAACCTGACTGCGAATGGACTCGCGAATCTGGACGTGCAGGGGCGTCGAGCCTTCCGCGACATCGCTGCCGAGCGGAGCGGACTTCTTCTTGTGGGTTTGAACAGCCATGGTGTCAGAGCCGCATGCGGGTCGTGGGATCGAACAAATGAATGTCCTGGGGACGGGTGGTGATCGAGATGGTCTCGCCTTCGCCGGGGATGTTGCCGTCGCTGACGCGCATGCGGATCATGATGCCGGCGCAGTCGAGGTCGAGCACGGCGGTATCTCCGAGGTCCTCGATCAGGTCGACGCGCGCGCCGAGTCCACCCTCCGTCATGCGCAGGGCGCCGGGGCGAAGCCCGACCACCACATCACGCTCGCCCGCGGTTGTGGTGGTCGTCTTGAGACGATGCCCGGCAATGATCACGTCGCCGTCGACGTAGCGGGCGGGGACGAGGTTCATCGGGGGATTGCCGATGAAGCCGGCGATATCAATCGAGTTCGGGCGGGCGAACACTTCTGCGGGCGTGCCGATCTGCTGGATCTCGCCTGACATGAACACCGCCATGCGGTCGGCCAGCGTCATGGCCTCTTCCTGGTCATGGGTGACGTAGACCGCGGTGACGCCCAGGGAGCGCTGCAACTTCTTTAATTCGGCCCGGGTCTCCAGCCGAAGCTTGGCGTCAAGGTTGGAGAGGGGTTCGTCGAGCAGGAACAAGCGCGCCTTGCGCACGATCGCGCGGGCGAGTGCGCAGCGCTGCTGCTGACCGCCCGAGAGCTGGCCCGGCTTCCGGTCCAGAAGGTGGTCGATCTTCACTTTTCTGGCTGCTTCTTGCACGGCGGAAGCAATCTCGGCCTTTGGAAGCCTGGCCATCTCGAGTGGGAAGGCGATGTTCTCGGCGACGGTCATGTGCGGATAGAGCGCGTAGCTTTGAAACACCATGGCGATGTCACGATCGCGCGCGTCAGTCGAGGTGACGTCCTTGTCGTCGATCAGCACTCGGCCGGCAGTCGGCGCATCGAGACCGGCAAGGATGCGCAGCGTCGTGCTCTTGCCGGAGCCGGACGGGCCGAGCAGGGCAAAAAACTCGCCCGGCTTGATTTCGAAATTGACGCCCTTAAGCGCGGCGAACTCGCCGTGCATCTTGACGATGTTGCGAAAACTGACCCGACCCTGGCCGCTCATCGGCGCCCTCCGCCTTTGACTGCACCGACCGTCAGACCCTTCACGATGTGCTTCTGCGCGACTACTCCGAGCACGACTACAGGAAGCATGGCCAGGACCGAGACAGCTGCGAGCTTGGCCCACAGCGTCTGCTCGACGGAGACGAAGTTGAACATGGCGACCGTGACCGGACGCACCGTGTTACCGCTGAGCACGACCGCGAACAGAAATTCGTTCCAGGCATTGAGGAATACGAACACGACGGTGACGGCGATGCCGCCGCGGACCTGCGGGATGATGATGCGCCACAGCGTCTTGAGCCTGCTGGCGCCGTCGAGATAGGCGGCTTCCTCCATCTCGAAGGGAATGTCCTCGAAATAGGATACCAGCAGCCAGATCGCGAAAGGCAGGGAGAACGACAGGTAGATCAGGATGATGCCCTGATAGGTATCGATCCAGCCGATGTTTCTAAGCACCAAGAAATAGGGGATGATGATGCCGACTGGCGGCAGCATCTGTGTCGCCAGGAGATAGAAGCCCGCGAACTTCTTGCCGTGAAAGCGCAGCCGCGCCAGCGCATAGGCCGCAGGCACCGCCATCAACATGGTCACGATAGTAGTGCCGACCGAGATGATGGCACTCGAAAGGAGGTTCGGGAGGATCGATCCGGAGCCGAACAGCACGTCGCGATAGGCCTCCAGCGTCGGCGAGAAAACCAGCTTGGGCGGATAGGCGAGCACATCGGAATCAGTCTTGAGCGAATTCAGCACGCTCCAGATGATCGGGAAAGCCCAGGCCAGCAGGAAGACGATGGAAATCGCGAGCAGGGCGATGGCGCGGAGGCGCTTTGCCGTCACTTCGCCCTCCGCAGGGCAAACAGGATGCCGGAGATGATGATGGTCACGATCAGCAGCGCCACCGCCAGCGCCGCACCGTACCCGATTGACAACTCAGTGAAGGATTTCCTGTAGGCATAGAGGTTGAGGATCTCGGTCGCGGTCCCAGGGCCGCCGCCGGTGACGGTGAAGATCGCAGCAAACGCCGTCAGCGCCACCATCGTCCGCATGATGATGACCATGACGATCGCGGGCCGCAGCAAGGGCAGGGTGATGCGGCGGAAGCGCTGCCAGGCGGAAGCCCGGTCGAGCCGCGCGGCCTCATAGATGTCCTCGGGCAGTGAGGCCAGCGAGGCCAGCAGCACCATGAACGCGAACGGCGTCCATTGCCAGGTATGGATTGCGATCACCGAGACCATCGCAAGCGTGGGATCGCCGAGCCAGTTCTTGCTGCCGAGACCGGCGTTGATGGCGAGGAAGTCCACGATCCCGAATTCCGGTGCCAGCATGAAAGTGCGCCAGATCATGCCGACCACGGCCGGCGACAGCACCACAGGCAGGATCGCGATGACACGAAACCAGCCTTGGCCGCGCTTCATGTCCATCACCAGCAAGGCGAGCGCCAGCCCGATGATGACCTGCAGCGCGACGGTCGAGCCGGTGTAGACGAGGCTGACCAGCAGCGAAGTCCAGAAGCGCTCGTCGGAGAGGAGCACCTGGTAATTCTCGAAGCCGACGAAGCCGTTGGTGAACGGCATCGCCAGATCCATCCGGAACGCGCTGGTATAGACCAGGAAGAGCAGCGGGAACGTCGTCGTGGCGAGCAGGGCAAGAAAGGCCGGTGCAAGCAGGGCTGCTGCAAACCGGCGCTCGCGCTGGGCCAGGATGCGGCCGAAATCGCTGCGAGGCGTCTCGCGGGCAATGTCAGCCGATGTCACCGCTGACGTAGTCACGTTCAGCCGCGCATCATCGGTTCGATACGACGCTGCGCATCGTCCAATGCGGCCTTGATCGTGGCCTGGCCGGAGAGGGCCGACTGGATCGCGGTTGCCATGGTGTCGCCGATCGCCGGCCATTGCGGCACGCGCGGACGCCAGTCGACGTCGGTGTCGTCCTGCAGGGCGCCCATCGTGGCCTCGACGAAGTTCTCGCCAAAGCCGTTCATCAGCTTGATGTAATCGGGATCCTTCCAGACGGAGGTGCGGTTGACGCCCGAGCGCTTGGTCGGACCGCCGAAACGATGCGCAGTGCGCGCTTGGGTTTCGGCGCTCGCAGCCCACTGGATGAAAAGCCAAGTAGCCTTTCGCTTCTTTTCTGGCAGCGCGGAATTGATTGGAAAACCCCAATTCCAGATCGAGGTGGTGCGCTTGCCCGATGGGCCCTTCGGCCAGCGCGCATAGGCGACCTTGCCGATCACCTTGGATTTCTCCGGATTGTTGATGACCGAGGCCGACGAATGCGCGTCGATGTAACTGGCGACGGTGCCTTGCGAGAAGGCATCGGCGATATCCGGCCAGTTCCAGTTCGCCGCTGCCGTCGGCGCGTACTTCTTCATGATGTCGACGTACCAGGCGAGCGCCGCCTCGGCCTCGGGACCGTTGACGGTGAGCTTGCCGCCCTTCATCCAGTCGCCACCGAACTCGCGGAAAATCGACGGATAGATGTACATGTTCTGGCCTGCGCCGGCGACGCCGCGCAGAGCCGCGCCCCAAACGCGGTCGTTTGGCGTGTTCAACGCCGCGGCGTTCGACATATAAGCTTCGAGCGTATCGGCCGGCTTAAGGCCTTTCGCATCGTAGAGGTCCTTGCGATAGACCTGAATGGTCACTTCGCCGTCATAGGGCATGCCGTAGAGTTTGCCGTCGATGCCGTTGGCGCTGCGCCAGGCCGGAATGATGTCATCGAGCTTGAACCAGGCCTCATCCGTCAGCGACTTGTCCTTCAGATAGGTGTCGAGCGGCTCGACCCATTTGTTCGCGGCGTAGAGCGCGTAATACATGGGGTCGGCGGCGTGGGTCGCGTAGGTACCGGTCTTCGAGGTCAGGTCGATGACGCTCTTCTGCCGGATCTGCGCCGGGGGGATCTTTTCAAAACGGACATCAATGCCGGTCAGCGCCTTGAACTGAGGCGCCAGCGTGATCAGGTTTTCGAAGTAGCTCGCCGGGATAACCGCGACAGTGATTGTTTCGCCTGATACCTGCTGCCAGTCGATCTTGGCGGACTTGTACGGCGCGAGGTCGGCATCCTGCGCGGCGGCCTGTCGGAGAAGAGTAGGTCCAAACGTCGCTAGAGCCGCTGCCGCGGTTCCGGTTTTGATGAGCGTTCGTCGCGTCGGCTTGAATGACGTCATACGGTCCTCCCAAAAATCCGGATTTCGCGCTCCGGTTAGTAAGGACATTTGCCTAAATGTTATAACAAGTCAACCGCGGCAGGGTTGCCGCTCGTCGTTGCCATAGGACGTCATCTTGCGCGCCTCGGAACTCCGGCGCTCGCTTCCAGAGATGGTTTGAAGCCGACGATGCGCCGCTTGACGTATCCGTTGATGTCCAGCCGCCGGTGCTCGCGCGACGTCAACCTGCGAGAAACCCGCCATCCACAGCAACCACAGTACCGGTCGCATATTGCGACGCCGGCATGCACAGGAACGCGACGGCGCCGGCAATATCTTCCGGCTGTCCCCACCGCTTGAACGCGGTGCGGTCGGCGATGCGCTGGTAATGCGCGAGATCAGTCCGGCCGGCGGCGTTGATCGCGGTCTCGATATAGCCGGGCGCAACTGCGTTGACGCGAATGCCCTCTTCGGCCCACTTCAAGGCGAGTGCCTTGGTCAACATCACGACGCCACCCTTACTGGCGCAATAGGCGGGGATACGCGGTAGCGCCAAAACCGCGTTCATCGAGGCGATGTTGACGATCGATCCCTTTGCCTCCGCAAGCAGCGCGCGAAAAGCCATGCAGGTCCGGAAGGTGCCGGTGAGATTGACATCGAGAACCTTCACGAAAGTCTCGATCTCGAATTCTTTGTCGCGGGCGAGAATCCCGGCGCAATTGACGAGCGCGTCGACCCGCTTGTACTTGTTGGCGAAGAATTTGACGGCCGCATCATCGGTGACGTCGAGCGTCCCGAGCGTGAGGCCCGCGCGCGGCTTGAGGAGTGTGCGGGCGAGATCGGCATCGTTGGCGCCAGTTGCGGTCACCGTCGCGCCGAGATCGCAAAACTGGTTGCTGATTGCTGCGCCAATGTCGCCGGCGCCCCCGATCACGATGGCATGAAAGCCGGAGGCTAGAGAGAAGTTCAAACTCATCGGGACTGTCTCACTTCAGGGATTTTGGAGGTGGCGCCGTCGACTCGCGGACCACCAGTGAAAAGTCGATCTCGCGGTGCATGATGGTCTGCTCGCCGGCGAGGCTGCGCACCAGATATTCGCCGGCGCGTTGCCAGGTTTCTCCGGTCGGAACGTGAATCGTGGTCAGGCTCGGTCGCAGATGGCGGCTCCAGTCGAGATCGTCGAACCCAACGACCGACAGATCTCGTGGTACCGAAAAGCCGCTGCGTTCCGCCTCGAGCAGCACGCCGTAGGCGATGACGTCGTTGCCGCACACTACGGCTGTGGGACGATCCTTGAGCCCCAGGAGATAGCGCGCCGCTTCGCGGGCGTCGTCCAGCGTATAGGGCACCTCGACATGCCATTGCGACGGCAGTTCGAGGCCGCTCTCGGTCAGCGCGCGGCGAAAGCCGGCAACGCGAGCGCTGGCACGGTCGTTGTTGCGCTGGAGAGCCGAGACGATCCCGATGCGGCGATGGCCGAGTTCGATGACATGGGCGGCGGCGCGATGGGCGGCCGTTTCGTTGTCGGTGCCGACGCAAGGGTAGGGCCGGTCGGGCTGGTATATGCCGACATTGATGAACGGCACCGCGTTGTCCGCGAGCAGCTTGCGCAAGCCGTCGTGATGGCAGTCGCCGCGCAGCACCAGGCCGTCGACGCCGCGGCTGATCAGATTGCGCGCCTGCTGCAATTCGACGTCAAGATCGTAGCCGCTCGTCGTGAGGAACAGCATGTATCCGACCGACGACAGATAGTGCTGCAGCGAAGCGATGCCGCGCGCGAACATCGTGTTGTCGATGGTCGGCACGATCGCGCCAAGAGTGCGCGAGCGACGTGAGGACAGGATGCGCGCGGGCGCATGCGGGATGTAGCCGAGCGCGTCAATCGCCTGTTCGATGCGCACGCGCAGAGATGGGCTCACCGCATCCGGATTGTTGAGGGCACGAGAGACCGATGCGGTTGAGACGCCGGCGCGGGCGGCTACGGCGCGGATGCCTTGTTTCACAGACTTGGCGTCGCTCAGTCCCATGAATGTAACGGTACATGTTGCGCCGCAAACCCGGGCGGTGATGGTAATCGCATGTATTTGACGCAGATCACGCAGTTTGTCCATCGCTTGACACGGCGAGCGTGAGGTCTATTTTGTAACCGTTTTCAGATGTGCAGGAACGTGTTCAAAATGGTCCGCCAGCTTAAGGCGGCCAGCCGGGAGGAGAGTCCAATGAAGGCCAGGATGCTCGCGACGCATCTCGCGTTGCCCGTTCTCGCGATCGCCGCTGTTGGCGCGCCCTCGCACGCCGCCGATTTCGACTGGATGAAGTTCAAGGGCAAGACCGTCACCTTTCTCGCCAACAACAATCCGGTCGCGCAGGCGCTCCTGACCTACAAGGTCGATTTCGAGAAGCTGACCGGCATGACCCTCAAGGTCGACGGTTATCAGGAACAGCAGATGCGCCAGCGTCTGGTGACCGTCATGAATGCGAACAGCGATGAGGTTGACGTGTTCATGACGCTGCCCTCGCGCGAGGGCGAGCAGTTCGCCGCCGCCGGCTGGTATGCCGACCTCACCACGATGGCCAAGAACGAGGTGGCCAAGGACTACGATCCGGCCGGGCTCAGCCAGGCCCTGCTGAAGGCCGCGACCTTCAACGGCAAGCTCACCAGCATGCCGATGAATCTCGAAGGGCCGATCTTCTATTACCGCACCGACATCTTCAAGAAGTGCGGTCTCGAGGCGCCGAAGACCATCAAGGACGTCGAAGCCGCCGCGGAAAAGATCAAGACCTGCGACAGCGCGGTGACGCCGTTCGTCTCGCGCGGCCTCAAGCCCGCGGTCGCCTACACCTTCAGCAACATGCTGCACAATGTCGGCGGCACCTATATCGCCGACGGAAAGTCGAACCTGTGCTCCGCCAAGGGCAAGGAAGCGCTCGAAACCTATAGCCGGCTGCTGCGCGACTTCGGTCCGCCTGGCGTCGTCAATTACAGCTTCCAGCAGATTTCGGCACTCTATCGCAGCGGCCGCGCCGCAATGGCGTTCGAATCGTCCAACGAGCTTCGCACCGTCATGGACGGTGGCGCGCGGTTGAAGGACACCGGTCTTCTGCCGTTCCCGGCGGGGGAGGCCGGCCAGGTGCCGACCACGATCGGCTGGGGCATGGCGGTATCCTCGCACAGCAAGCAGCCGGATGCGGCCTGGTATTTCGTGCAGTGGGCGACCAGCCCCGAGGTGCAGAAGAAGATGGCGCTCCAGGGCATTGCCCCGCCGCGTCCATCCGTCGCCAAGGATCCGGAGTATCGTAAATGGATCGATGAGGAGCCGGTGCGCAAGGAATGGCAGGCCGCTCTCGACGTGCTCGCCACCAAGGGTTCCTCCGAGGTCGGCTATCCCATCGTCGCCAATCCGGAATCGCGCGAGTTCATCGGCCAGGCGGTGCAGGACCTGATCCTGAAGCAAAAGCCGATCGACCAGGCCTGCGCGGATGCCGACAAGGCGCTCGATGCGCTGATCGCCCAGAAGTAACGGCTTCATGCCGGCAGGCTCGCTGCATGCCGGCATTTCCCCCCACCTGAGGACGCGGACGGATGTCTGACTCGGCTGCGACACTCACGCAGGACCGGCAGAAGCTGGAAATGGCGGCGCTTTCGGCGCCGGCCGTGATCTTCACGGTTGCGATGATCGCGTTTCCGGTCGTCTATACGATCTGGCTAGGCTTCCAGACGTTTTCCTCGACCGGCAAGCAGTCCTTTGCAGGGCTTGCCAATTATTCCAAGCTGATCTCCGATTACGAATTCTGGCACGGGCTGTGGATCACCATAGCCCTCTTCGTGCTGTCGCTAGTGCTGCAACTCGTCTTCGGCGTCTGGCTGGCGTTGGTGCTGTTCCACGCCAAGCGGCTACCGGGCATCGTGCGCTCGTTGTTCATTTCGCCGTTCATGATGCCGCCGGTGGTCGCCGGCATGATGTGGCTGGTAATCCTCGATCCCTCGCTGGGTGCCGCCAACTATGTCCTGCAGTCGTTCGGCCTGCCCCCGTCGGACTGGCTGGCCTCGCCGTCCCTGGTCATTCCGACGGTGGCGCTGATCGACAGCTGGCAGTGGACGCCTTATGTCGCTCTGATCGTGCTGGGCGGGCTGCAATCCCTGCCGCCGAGTGTCTACGAGGCTGCCCAGATCGATGGCGCATCCCCATTCAAGACATTTCAGCGTATCACGCTGCCGCTGCTGCTGCCGACCATTGTCACTGCCGCGATCCTGCGCAGCGTCGATCTCCTGCGCTTCTTCGACATCATCTACATCACCACCCAGGGCGGCCCGGGCAACGCCTCGAACACGCTCAACATTTATGGGTTCCGGGTCGGTTTCGAGTTCTTCAACATCGGCTATGCCAGCGCCCTGATGCTGACACTGACGGCGATCGTGTTCGGCGCCGTGCTCGCCTTCAACCGCCTGCGGGGCGCAGTGGCGTGGTGATGTCATGAACGATGCCGCCAACACCGACCGCTGGATCCGCTGGCTCAACACGGTGCAGCTCGTGCTCGCCGGCATCATCATCATGGCGCCGACGGTCTGGATGGTGCTGTCTTCGTTCAAGCCGTCCTTCGAGGTCACCGCCTATCCGCCGACGCTGGTCTTCACACCGACGCTGGAGAATTACGCCGAGCTGACCAGGACCACTCCGTTCCTGAGTTATGCGCTCAACAGCCTCATCGTTACCGTCGGTTCGACCTCGCTCGGGCTGCTGTTCGGGATTCCCGCCGCCTTCGCCGTCTCCTGGACCCGGATTACGTGGCCGGCAATCCTGACGCTGGCGGCGCGCATGGCGCCCGGCACGCTGTTCCTGCTGCCGTGGTACGTCATGTTCCGGCAAATCGGCATGATCGGCTCCTACACCGCGTTGATCCTCAGCCACGCCGTCATCACGCTGCCGATCGTGATCTGGGTCTTGCTGCCGTCGTTCGATGCCATCCCGCGCAGCGTGTTCGAGGCTGCGCAAGTCGATGGATGCAGCGTCACGCGCATCCTCTGGCGCATCGCGATGCCGCTGGTGGCGTCGGGCGTCGCGGTCTCGGCGATCCTCGCCTTCGTCTTCTCGTGGAACTACTTCCTGTTTGCGCTGGTGCTCTCCAACGGCGACACCAAGACGCTGATCGCGGCGGCCTTCAACTTCATCGGCGAAGGCTCGACGCAATGGGGCGCCCTCATGGCCGCGGCGACGCTCATCGCATTGCCGCCGCTGGTGCTGGCGGCCCTGGTTCAGCGCTGGCTGGTGTCCGGACTGACGCTCGGCGCGGTGAAAGGCTAGGTATTTGATGAATATGTCTCCCCGCTCGAATTCGATCATGCAGGCCGCGGTCTTCCACGGCGGCGACCGAATCACCATCGAGCCTGTGGCGATGCCCGAAATCGGCGCCGGCGAGGTGCTGGTCCGTGTCTCGCGAACGGCGCTGTGCGGCTCAGACTTCAAGCTCTGGCACAAGGGCGCCGAGTTCACCGCCGGCCACGAGATCTTTGGCGTCGTCGAGCAGCCAGGCCACGGTCTGCATGGCCGCCGCTGCGCCGTCTACATTCCCTTGCACTGCGATCACTGTGCCGCCTGCAAGCGCGGCGATACCCAGATGTGCCTCGAGGTCTCCAGCCTGATCGGCTGGAATAGGCCGGGCGGCTATGCCGAATACGTGCCCGTGCCGGAAAATTGTTTGCTGCCGGTACCCATTGATATCGAGGACAGCCTCGCGCCGCTGTTGCTCGACACCATCGGCACATCCGGTCACGCCGTACGGTTCGTCAGCCGCGTGGTGCCGGCGAACGAGGCCGGTCCGGCCCTCGTGATGGGGGCGGGGCCTGTCGGTCTCGGCGTCGTGCTGGCGCTTCGCGCGCTTGGCTACAACGACATTCATGTCGCCGATCCCAATCCGGCGCGGCTGAAGATCGCACAGTCCTTCGGCGCGAAGCGGCACCCGGTCGGCGACACCTCGAAGCGCTTCGCGCTCATCATGGAATGCTCGGGCGCCCATGCGGCGCGCAATCTCGGCATCGAGCTCGTCTTGCCGCGCGGCGCGCTGGTGCTGGTCGGCGAGAACGCCGCGCCATGGACCATCGAGGAGGGCAAGGTATTCCGCCGCAAGGATTTTTACATGATCCGGACCTTCTACTTCCCGGTCTCGGATTTCGAGCAGAATGTCGAGCTGCTGCGCAAATACAAGGACGAATACCGCGTCCTCGTTGACGGCGAGTTCGGTCTTTCGGATCTCCCTGAAAACTTCGCGCGGTTCGCCAACGGCGAGCTGATCAAGCCTGTGCTGGCGCTGGACTAAGCGATCATGGCCTCGATCTCGATCCGCAATCTCACCAAGCGCTACGGTAATTTCACCGTGATCCCCGATCTCAATCTGGAGATCGCGGACCATGAATTCGTGGTGTTCGTCGGCCCATCCGGCTGCGGCAAGTCGACCTTGCTGCGCATCATCGCGGGCCTCGAGCCTATTTCGGGTGGAGACCTTTACATTGGCGACAAGCGCGTGAATGGCGTGCAGGCGGCCCAGCGCGATATCGCGATGGTGTTCCAGGATTACGCGCTCTATCCACACATGCGAGTGTACGACAACATGTCGTTTGCGCTGGAGCTGCGGGGAACGCCGAAAGCGGAAATCGACGCCCGGGTGAAGCGCGCCGCCGCGCTTTTGCACATCGAGCCTTATCTCGACCGCAAGCCGAAGGAGCTGTCTGGTGGCCAGCGCCAGCGCGTCGCCATGGGCCGCGCCATCGTGCGCAATCCCAAGGCGTTCCTGTTCGACGAGCCGCTGTCCAACCTCGACGCCAAGCTGCGCGGGCAGGTGCGGGCCGAGATCAAGGCACTCTCGCAGCAATTGAAGACCACCATGGTCTTTGTCACCCATGACCAGATCGAGGCCATGACCATGGCCGACCGCATCGTGGTGCTCCAGAGCGGCACGATCCAGCAATACGACACGCCGGAGACGGTCTACGAGCGACCCGCCAACCAGTTCGTCGCCGGCTTCATCGGCTCGCCCGCCATGAATTTCTTCGCGGTCGAGTGGCACGACGACTGCGCAATCCTCTCGCAAGGTGGAACGGCCGTGCCGGTGGACGGCGAGACCGCGAGTAGTCTGCGCCAGGCCGGCAATGCCGTACTCGGCATTCGTCCCGAACATTTCACTGTCGCCACCAATGCTGCCGATGGCATTGCCATCGAGGTCAAGCTGGTCGAGCCGCTCGGCTCCGATACGCTAATCCATTTTGATCTCGCCGGTGTCTCCGCGATTGCGCGGATCGACCCGTCGCTGCGACCGAAAGTCGGCGATCTCCTCGCGCTGCGCCCGCAGCCTGGCAAGACGCATCTGTTCGATGCCACCAACGGACAGGTCCTCCGGTGAGTACGTCAGCCAACATCGGCGATCTCTTGGCGCTTGCGGACGTCGGGTCCAAGGCCAGGCCCGTGCACGTGATCTGCCTTGGGCTCTCTGCGCTGGACCAGGTTTGGCGCGTCGATCGGCCGTTCGCCGGTGGAAGCGAGAAGATCAAAGCTGCTGCGTACGGCACGCTGGGCGGCGGCATGGCCGCCAATGCGAGCGTAGCGGTGGCGAAGCTCGGCGCGTCCGTCGCGTTCTGGGGGCGGGCAGGGAATGATGCCGCCGGCCGCGAGATGAAGTCCGCCTTCGCCGCCGAAGGCGTCGACGTCGAGAATTTCCGGCTGTTTCCCGATGGCCGCTCCTCTGTCTCCGGAATTATTGTCGACAGCAGCGGCGAGCGGCAGATCGTGAACTTCCGCGGCCTTTTTCCTGAATCCGCGGATTGGCTTCCGCTCGAAGCAGTCGGCCGCGCATCCTCCGTGCTGGCCGACCCGCGCTGGGTCGAGGGCGCCGCAACGCTGTTCCGCGAGGCGCGGTCGCGCGACGTTCCGACGGTGCTCGACGGCGACATGGCCGATGCCGAAGTGTTCGAGCGGCTGCTGCCCCTAACCGATCACGCCATCTTCTCCGAGCCCGCGCTTACCGCCTTTGCCGGCTCCGCCGATGATAAATCTCTCGCAGCCCTCGCTCGCTTCGGCTGCCGCGTCATCGCCGTCACGCGTGGTGAGGGCGGCGTGAGCTGGTACCAGAACGGCCAGCTGCAGCGGCAGGTCGCCTACGCCGTCGAGGTCGTCGACACCACAGGCGCGGGCGATGTTTTTCACGGCGCCTATGCCCTGGCGATCGGCGCCGGCCTGGACGTGCGCGCCGCCGTGGCTTTTTCGGCGGCGACGGCCGCCATGAAATGCCGCTACGCTGGCGGCCGCAACGGAATCCCCGACATCAACGAGTGTCTTGCATTCATGAGGACGAAGCCATGAGAACGATTGGAAAGAACCGCGGCCTGGCGCGGCTTGCTGACGCGGACGGCCATTTTCGAATGGTCGCGCTGGACCAGCGGCCGCCCTTGTTCGATGCCATCGCGAAAGCAAAGGGCATCACGCGGGACCAGGTCGAGTATTCCGACGTCACGGCGGCCAAGCGTCTTCTGGTCGAGAATCTCGCGCCGCACTGCAGCTCGATGCTGTTCGACCCGAACTTTGCCGTGCCCGCCGCGATCGATCTGCTGCCGCCGCGCTGCGGCCTGATCATGACGCTGGAAGAGCACCGCGTCGAGGAGACCGCGGGCGGCCGCAAGTCGCGCGCGATCACCAACTGGAGCGTGGAGAAGATCCGCGCCATGGGCGGCGACGCCGTCAAGGTGCTGGCCTGGTACCGGCCGGACGCCGATGCCGCGGTGAACGAGCATCAGAAGAAATTCGTGCGCGAGATCGGCGAGGACTGCGCCCGCCACGATATTCCCTACGTTCTCGAGCTCCTGGTCTATCCGTTCCTCGGCAGCGCCAACCACACCGCCGATTACGTGGAATCGCCGGGCAAGCTGCCCGGCCTCGTCATCGACAGCGTGCGCGAGTTTGCCAAGCCCGAATATGGCGTCGATCTCCTCAAGCTGGAGAGCCCGGTCGCGGCCAACGGTCTGCCGGCCAGTGACGGCAGCGGGGCAGCCAAGGCCGCGCAGAAGGAGTTCGATGCAATCGGCGATATCTGCCGCGAGCGCAACATTCCTTGGGTGCTGCTGTCGGGCGGCGCTGCGCCGGAGAAATTCGAACGCGTGCTCGACTACTCTTATGCTGCAGGGGCGAGCGGCTTCCTGGCGGGCCGCACGATCTGGCTCGACGCCGTTCTAAAGAACTTTCCGGATCGCGCCGCGGTGTCTGCAAGTCTGCGCAAGGACGGTCTCAACGTGCTCGAACGGCTCAGCCAGCTGACCACGGCCAAGGGCACGGCCTGGAAACCGCGCTATCCTGTCTTCACTGATATCAAGCAGGAGGGTGACTTCGCGCGCGCCTACTGAGCACGCCTATCGAGAAAGCATGTGAGGTCTTGCGATGGATAAGAAAATGCTCAGACTGTGGGAGGTGGACTGATAAGGTTTGGCCACAAACCTTATCAGTTATCATCTGACAAGGATTTCGTGTGCTCGATTTGAGGCCTTGGGACAGGGTGGATCACGATTGCGAGCACCTGTCCGGGGTGACTCCGCGATCGTGACGATGATCACCGCCCGTGCTGATCTGAAGATTTACACCGCTGCGCGGCCGATCGATTTCAACTGTGGTCGCGATGGACTGCGGGGAAGGTGCAGAGGATACTTCGCTTCGACCCGTTCAGCGGCGCAGCCTTCGTGTTTCGATCGAAACGAGCGGAGCGGATCAAGATCTTGGTCTGGGATCGAACGGGCCTGGTGTCAGTTCGAGCGACACGCTGGTGCTTCCGCGGTGCCTCCAGCAGCCTTTAAGCGCCAAGCACAATAACTGCTAAATTGTTGAATTAGGGGTGCTGCCAGACAGGATTGAACTATGGCTTCAATCCCGCTTAGCATTGATTCTGTTGATCTTTTCGGTCCGGCGATCTGCTTTTGTGTGGCACTCTTCGGCGGCACACAGCGCGATACTACTGCTGTTGGCGCGAGTTGGCTACGTCGAATGCTCCGGCGGTTCGGACTGAACCGCGAGCCTTGCCCGCGAGGTGCGATCCGTGCGCGTGATTAGCTGGCGACGAGCAGCCGCCCGATCGAGCCGCCGACAACGGGCGCACTGAGCCACGTCCCCCATCAGGTGGGGCTCGCTGCACAAACGGCCATCGTCGTTCTGGGCAATCTGCAGTACATATCGGCATGCATTCAAGTCATCTCGCGAGTGAAATAGTTTTAGTTCCGAACAAGGAGCAGAAGCTCATAACATCAGACCACCTAGGCGCTCGGGGCGGCAGCTGGCTCGACGCCGATAGAGCCAAGCTTAACCGATGTAGGCGACCACGAGGGCCCAAGTTTGTGACGCAGGGACTGCAGAGGACCAAGCCGCAATGTGCTCGCTGACCTGCAAGCCGCGTCGGGCATCAATCCAAAAACCGCGGTCAGAACCATCCAAGAGGAACTGGCGGTGATTGAAGCCGGCCTCGAAGAACTGAAGCCGCCGCCCGGTTGATTGCCGGAGAACGAGTGGGGCTAAATAGTCTCCAGCAATCCTTCGTTCGAATGACCCCGCAGAAGCGCGATAGCTGCTGCCAAGTGCGTCAAAACGGCCACTGATGAGCCGCGTTCAGGCGGCGCTTGTTTTGCGCTCAGTCAGAAACAGGTGACGATTTCTGATCATCGTCTCGACAAGATTGTCGATAGCTCCAGCCGGCCCGATTTGTACTTTTGAACCTTTTTCCGTTTTGGATCGACTATTGAATGCGGGCGCGAGCAATGCACTTTCTTTACCGCCCGCTACGGTGCCCGGATGCGCGCGTTGAGCGCCTTTGCTTTTCCAAGCGATATCATCAGTGGGTACAAGACTTCTTTTGCTGGAGGCAGTGCATGCCGAATCCAAAGATGTTAATCCTGAGGGGAAATAGTGCGCCTGCAGGTAACTATCCAGATGAGAGCGGAAACCCCAACATTGCTTGGCCGTTCGGAGCATTGCACGTCCGAGCCGCGTGCGAATATGCGCGCCGGAGAGGCTATGAACCTGTCGTTCTCGATAAGCCGGGCCAACCGCAAAGCCAGTCCAGTCCGCAAGCGACGGCAGCGATAAAGGCGTTTCTCAACGATGATAAAGTAGCGGCGTTCTATGGATTTTCAGGCGGCGGGTATAATGTGAGACACATTCTTGAATTCCTGGCCTCGAACAAGCCGGAGACTCTCATCCGAATCCATTTGGTCGTGGTGATTGGTTCGCCCGGTCCTCACGGCAAATCCACAAAGCCCCTCTATCTGCCGTCAGCCTATAGCGGGGTCGCAAAACGGAAGTACAAACAATGGAAGGATATAGACTGGGAGGTGGTCTACAGAACTAACCCAGTTGCTTCGCAAATGCCCAAGGATCTAGAACGCGTCAGCACGCACATGTTTGGCCCCGATATTCTGTTGGCGGGCTGGCCTGAGGGTGTAGGAACCTAAAGCGCCGCCTACTTGGTGCTTTTCCGGTATTGCGCGGGCGAAGGAGCCACGCGCTGCCATTGTCGGCCAAGGACCGTGCTTTACATAACAAGCATACCGGAAGCATTTTAGCAGGTCGCAGCGTAGCTCCCCAACACGTCGTCATGCTAAGCGTCCAGCGAACCTTCCCGCGGGGTTCGGAGCCGATACCGAGCTCAATTTCTAACGGCACAAGGCTGCGCATCCCTGGCATTTCAGGCGGCACGGCCGCATGACCTCACCGCGCTGGTGACTGACAACACGAACCCGGAAATGAGAACCTTTCGCCATCCCGTGTTTTTTGAAGAAGGCCAGCATCAACGCTCCGGCTGAGCGATTTTCGCCTGAAGGGACATGTGCGATCCTGCTGGCGGACCCGCCTTCACGCGTACAAGCAAACGGGTACTCGTCGCGATCCGTCTTCGCGCCCGCTAAAAAGCCCGGACTTGGCTTAAGGATCGGCACTTTTCCAGAATAGCCGCTGTCGTTGAAGCTCATCGCCGCCCTACGCACCATGGGGTTGGTCCCGTCATATGTCAGGACCTTTGGTGCGCCATCCATCTGAGCGTCAAATATGTTATCTGCGATATTGGGGTGAGTTTTGAAATCGATCGTCAGAACAGGAAGGTCCATCGGCTACCTCAATTGACACGCTATACCTTGGCGCGCGCGGCTTTGGTGACCGCCGAGCGGTCCGCGTTATTGCTTTTCGTCTGTGCTGCGTCCAGGCGATTGCGCCGGCTCCTCTATTCGACGGGCATCGTCTCGACGATCGCGTAGAGTAGCATGAAGATCGGCAAGAGGATGAAGAACCAAACTGCAGCCGGTTTTGACTGCGACGATCGGCTTCGGTCTTCATCCTGCAATCGATTGCGAGCTGGTTCTTCTCCAGGAGAGACAGAGAGCCTTGTCCGAGTTTGATCTTTGGCGGGTCTTGGCCAATCTGCTCAATAACGCTCTAATTCAGCGCTTTCTTAGCTGCATCACTGATTTGTCTACACAACAGTGCGGTGTTAGCTGGGCAATTTTGCTTTGCCGACTTGTATAGCTTGCTTAGGTCAGCGGTATCCGCAGTTGAATCGATGTGAGATAAAACGAATTTCAGGAATTTCTGATCCTTTTGCGTAACAGCTGAAAGGCTGTGCAGTTCACTCCAATGAGTGTTGAAGAGGCGGACGACACGCTCCGTCAGATCATCTGCCAGTCCGCCGTCGTCGCATGACGAATATTCGGAATAGAACACGTGCAATAGTCCCCAATCATTCGCGCGCGATAGTTCTGCGAGAGCTCGTTGGGCCTTGCTCTGATCGCACGTACTCGCCACCCCGGTACTTGAATAAGAAAAATAGGCACTGGCCGTCAAAAAGATGATGGCATGCAGTCTACGTTTTCGGTTTGCGATTCGCGGCATTTCCCGGAGCCTTTTGAGGGTTAAAGTGACCCTTGTTCTTATGGCGAATAGCGTGGTGTTTGGGTGCGCCTTGCTTCGCAACGTGTTTGTTGTTGCCTTGTACAGCTATCGTTGTAAGCGGATCATTTTTGATAATCCCAGCGATTGTCTCCATGGCTTCATCCGTTGTTCTAATGCAGCCATGCGTTGCGTGCTGGGGTCCAGGCATGTTAGTCGCATCGGCGCGACCTGAATGAAGGCCGACACCTGGATGACCAGGATAGTTAAACCGGATTATCCCGTGTGATCCGTATGGCCCGTTCGAGTCAGCTGCGTGAGGGTATGGCTCGGTAGTGTCCGCAACTTTGTAAGAGCCATTATCCAGATGTCTTGCTGAGTGGTAATTAGATTTCGCGAAGGCGCTATCGATATTGTTGTAGGCGGCCCAACTGCCTAATGATGCCCCTTTATCGTCCCGAAGCTCTATCTGATGAGTGGTGCCGTGATAAATCAATTTGCTCATCGCCGCTCCGAAAAATTGAAAAATTTCGAAATTAAACGATAAAGTTGAACTATAGTGCAGGAATGGGGCGCTAGCAAGTGGCTCGCAATAACAACGGCCGCCGCGGGCAATGCGGAGGCCATGATGGGACGCTGCAAGCTCGGGAGGACCTGAAGCGAGGTGGCAACACCGGGGCTCTAGTCGAGTTCCTAGGCGGCGAGGCTAGGGCGTCGGCCGCATACCGCGCCCTGCGGCCACGCGAGTGAGTTATGTAGGCGCATTGTATACGTGCGGCTTCCCTGTCGGAGCCGGCCGGGCCCGTCAGAGCGCTCACCTTTACTAGCGCTTACCTTTAAATTTGAATGTCGCTTTTCTTCAGCCTTCGACCAGGCGCGACAGTGGCAATGGCTACCCATGGTACTGGGTTGAATAGCTTGAATTGCGGAATGCCGTGCGGGGTTGCCGGGGGATAATCCTTCGGAGTTTTATTTGATAGAACTTTTGCTGGACGCCGTTCAAGACCCTGATCGAAAAAGCTGACGATCTTCTTTTGAGCCTGTGTCAGATCAGTCCGAGCTCCTATGATCGATCCGATCGGCCGACCATCCGGTAGCTTACCATCAGACCACCGAGTAGATCCACGCAAATCAATATTGTTGGGCTGCAGCGGCGATTTGGGTGAGAGCAATTTCCATCCTTCTGACAGAGACCCCTTAGCGTAACCGATGAGCCTCTCGAGATCCTCTTCGGACTTGTCGAGTAGAAATTGAAGCCATGTGAAATAGCCGGCGCTGTCGACAGTGTTCATCATACAACCTCTGAAAAGTGCTTCTAGTAAACCCTCAATCAAAGACGGCGTTTTCGATACTCTGACGCAGTGTAAAACCGATGTTTCGTTAGCCGCAATGAATTTTAATGTTGTGTTTCGAGCCCTTTGCTGCGAATGCCCGTATTCCTATTTCAGTGCGATTGCGGTCCATAATCGAGCTGAAAATGAGGCAGCTATAACGGCAACGACCAACAATCAATCCCATTCGGACATGGCGGATCTGAGCCGCGTTGCTTGCCGGTGAGTCGCGCCAGGCAAACCCAACCAGGACGGCTTCATCGAGAGCTGCAACGCTCGGAAGTGGGACCAGCTGCGGAGCGAGACGATGTGCACGCCTCTGGTTGAGGACGCTCTGCCGACGGCTCTGGGGGGCCAAGTCATCACCCTGTGATGAAGCTCGTTCGACGATTGGACCGGCTCCTCTATCTCACCTGCATCCTCTCGACGATTGCGTAGAGCAGCATGAGTTGGGCAAAAAGACGAAGAACCAAGCTGCGGCCGGTTCGGTCTGCGCGAGTTCGCGATTTGGGTCGGTGTCGGTTGCGTGCGGTATCGAGGACTGCGGCCGAGTTCGTCTATGACGCTTCGCCGCGCGGCGTAGCAAGCGGCGAACCAGCCTTTCGGAAGGGGGCGGGTTCATGCTGCTCTCAGAGCGCAACCAATAGCGGGTATTTGCGCACCAAGGCGAGGTCGATATAGCCTTCGTTGTTGATCCCCTGGTGAGGGCAATAGGCGAGCACGCAGCGTCAATCTAGAGGCAGTTGCGCGTCGTCGCTTCGCGCGTGCCCATGTGGCTAACGCAGTTCGTCTCTCCGCTGTTGGCATCAAGGCTGTCGGCTTCAAGACGCTCAGCGTCGAATACAGCTGTGTCATTCGTCACGGCAATGCTCCCAAGGTGCTGAAATTAGGTTGCGTAATGGGAGGAGGATACCGCGCCGGCTGTCCGGAGCAACCATCATCAATGCTGCAATTGCTAACAGGGCGGCCGAAGGGCGACTTAACTACGATTTTCGACGGGATGGATCGACGCTTGTGGTCGCACTCTGCATGATCTGGCGATGATATTAGCCGCAAGGCGACGACCTGCTCGTTCAGGCTGGCAGCCGTCGTGCCAGAGAGAACCGAAGCAACTCAGCGTGACCAGTCATTGCAATCTCAGTCAACTACCGTCCGCGGCTTCACAAGGTTAGAGGTTTCCTTTGGCGCTCCCAGCCCCTGTCCACCCGCAGCTTCCATTGCCGCGATCGGGGATCGATTAGCCTTCAAGGGATGTGCGTCTGGTTAACAAGGTCACGGCAGCCCGTGGTGACTGGGCGGCCCAGCCTAAGCCTTCCTCAATACCCCACGTACGGCCCCGCGCCGTGTCAGTACCACTTCACGCCGTCGAACGGAGGTTCCTGGTTCCGACCAGTTAGCCTTCTACAATTTCGGTTTCGAGGTTGAACGCATTCACTCCTGAAAATGACAACATAAGAAATGGATTAGCGTCAAGGTTGCTACGGTACGCAGGTAGGCAGCTGCTAGCTTCGATTTCACTTCTGACGCTATCCTTCTTCGGCAGAAGCTGGATGTTTCGCCATGAGATTGTACAGGCACCTCCGGATTTTTCTTCTTTTCACTGCTTCGCTTTTCCTGGCCTCTCAACCAGCTTGGGCGACAAAGCGCGTCGCTTTGGTGGTCGGCAATTCCATCTACCAAAATGCCCCCCTCCTCCCAAACCCGGCCAACGACGCTGCGGCCATCACCGTGACCTTGAAGAGCGCAGGGGTTCGATGTGGTAGACTCAAGGCTGAACCTGTCCGGGACCGACATGCGTCGGGCACTGAGAGAATTCGCCGATCAGGCACGCGATGCTGACGTCGCCCTGGTGTACTATGCTGGTCACGGTATTGAGATCGACGGGACGAACTATCTGATCCCGACAGACGCCCGACTTGAACGCGACACAGACATCTATGACGAGGCCTTCACGCTCGACCGCGTCCTGCTGGCGATCGAGCCTGCGAGGCAGCTGCGCGTAGTGATCGTCGATGCGTGCCGCAACAATCCCTTTGCCGACAAGATGAAACGTACGGTCGCCTCGCGATCAGTCAGCCGCGGGCTGGCCAGGGTTGAACCCACCGTCTCCAACACGCTGATCGCGTTTGCCGCGAAAGCCGGATTCATCGCACTTGACGGCAACAGTAGGAATAGTCCGTATGCGACGGCTCTCGTGAAGTATATCGCAAAGCCGGGGCTCGACTTGCGCAGGGCTTTCGGATTCATCCGCGACGCTGTCTTGCAATCCACAGGCAACCGACAGGAGCCCTACGTCTACGGCACGCTCGGCGGCGAGGACGTTGCACTTGTTCCTGCTGTCAAAACAGAGGAGCCGATGAAAGCGGGCGATCCCGAATCGGAGATTCGCCGTGATTACGAACTAGCCTTGCAGCTACGCAACATGCCCGCTCTGAATGCGTTCCTGACGCAGCATCCGAGCGGATACTATGCAAATTTGGCAAAGCTGCAGCTCTACCAACTCGACGCCGAGGACGCACGCGTCACCGCGACAGCGCAACGTGCCGATCAGCAGAAGGCTGCGGCGGATCTGAAGGCTGGGGAAGAGGGCCGCATCGCCGCCGATAAGACGAAGCAAGTGGCGCAGGAGCAGGCGACCGAGGCAGAACGGAGACGGGCTGCATCCCAATCCACAATCGTCGCTGCGCTGACCGGGAATAAGCCGGCTGTTGAGAATACAGTCACCGATAATCCCGCAGTTGCTGCACCCGACCCGGAAGACAAGGCTGCCAAGCTCGCCGCGCTGAGGGATGAGACGCGCCAGACTGATATCGCAAAAGCCGATATTGCCAAGTCCGTACAAGGCGAGTTGAGCCGCGTCGGCTGCTTCACCGGAGCGGTCAATGGCCAATGGAATGCGGCTTCGCAGCTCTCGTTGGCCCTCTTCAACCAGCACGCGGGAACCAAATTTGACACCAAACTCGCAAGTCTCGACGCGCTTGACGCGATCAAGCTCAAGCCGTCCCGGGTCTGTCCCCTGATCTGTCATCATGGCTACAAGGCTGACGGCGACCAGTGCGGCAGGATAACCTGTGCCGACGGCTCGTTCCTCAACGACGACAATGAATGTGAGAAGCGGCGCGGTAAGAAGCCGGTCGCAAGACCCAACAGGGAGGAGCGTCCGTCACGTGCCGATCGCTCGACACTCGAGAGGCCGGAGCCCACAGCGGACTTTCCGCGGCAACAAGCTACTGCGAAGCCCGGCGGCGGCAGCAGTCAGATCGTTTGTGATCAATCTCTATGCCGTCAGGTCAGTCGCGGCTGCCACCTCGATTACCGCGGCGGCGGCGGCCCCGGCGGCAACACCGGTAATGTCGAGGTCTGCCACTAGCAGGACGCGTGGCGCTGTGGCGCATAGGAGCTATAAGGACGTGCGGATTTGGTATCAAGAATGCGGCAGGCAGCCGACCATATGACCATATCATCCAAAGCTATCGCATATGAAGAGATCAGGAATGTCATCACGGCACATCCTTCGAGACGGCCGCTTTTGGGAGCCCCTAGGATGAAGACGAGCTTCTCGGCGACATCGAAATCATCCTGGTGAGGAGCGCCTCCGGCGCGCCGGAATCATGAGGCTCAGATCGTTTCGCAGCTTCTGAGCTGTCTCATACGCAATCGCCCTCCCTGCACTGATAGCCGGTTTGACGCACACATGCGAAGCGTTGTCGTTCTGAAACGGTGCCTGCTCACCAAGGAATGTGCGTTCAGGGGCAGAAAGCCTCAGCCGCCGAGGCTTTCGAGAAGCCGCGCGACTTGCGGTCTGAGCCTGTCGCAGGAAAGCTGTTGCTGAAATTTCTGCACTTGTTCGCGCGTGCCGTGATTGCGCAACTGCGAAAGCTCGCTCGCCTCCTGATCACAGGACAGCGCTGGCACCCTTAACGGCGCATCAGCCTGTGACGGCGGGGAGGGTGCGTGGGCGGAATCTTCAACGCCGCGCGAGCCGTCGGGTGCGGCAAACGCCACGCTCTCCTTCAGGCGCGAAAGCTGTGGCCGCAGCTTGGAGCAGGCGAGCGTGCGATCGAATTCGGCGATATCTGAAGCAACAGGTTTCGCTCGGAGTTCGGCCAATCGGATTGCATCGCGCTTGCAGGCCTCGTCTTGATTAATCGTCGGCTGGGCGTTCGCGGCTTGCCTGACCTCGTTCTCAACGGGAAGGGCGGGCGACGGCGTGCTTGCGACGGCCGCCGCGCTGAACGGCGCCTGGCTCTTGCTCGCACTTTCCAAGTTTGTGGGTAGGCTTTCGCGCAGCCTTGCCAATTGCGGGCGCAGCCGTTCGCAGGTCATTTCGCGCTCAAACTGGTCGATGGCATCCTTGGACAAATCGCTGCGCAGGCGAGCCAAGCGATCTTGCTCCTTGTCGCAGTAACCAGGATTCGCAGGGCCAGGCGGGGTCGTAGCGGCGGGATCGCGCGAGGCAATTGCTTTATCCGTAGTCGGCCCAGTAGTTTTGACCGGGGGCGCAATCGGCTTGGCCGGAACCGACGGGATGGCCGCAGGGGCCTGAATATCGGGTTGTGACGTCGGCGCCCCATCGCGGCGCTGCGGCTCGACTGCAGCTTGCTTGACTACCTGCTCCTCGCGTTGCCGTCGCTCACTATCCAGGCGCTGCCGCTCGGCAATCATTTTGGCCACCTGCTCATCAAGCAGACGTTGCACAGCATCGGCTCGTTGTTTCTCGGTAGCCAGGCGAGCAGCATCCTCGAGACGCGCTTCACGCAATTTCTGTTCTTGAGCGGCCATTTCGAGGGATTGCAGCCGCGTCTTCACCGTCGTGGCATAGACCGAGTCGGGATATCGCTGCACAAAGCTCTTGAGAGTCGCTGGATCGGACGCGTCCTTGATTTGCTCATAGGCGTCGCGGTCGAGCTGGTTCAGATAGAAATCGCTTAGGAGCGATACATAGGTTTCCGGCCGCTGTCGACCATCAGTCGAAGCGTTCACGTCGGATGCGATTCGGCGAAACAGCTTTTCGATTTCAAGGCCCGGTTGCTTCAACCATTTCAGCAGCGAGGCGGTGAAAGGGCTGTTGCGACCCGTACCGTCAGCGGCGACATCGTCTGGCGAGGTCGAATAAGCCACGACCATCCCTTGGGTCTTGTCCATGCGCGCCAGGCCGCGCGACTGGATTCCACGTTTCTCGCCAGCCCGGCGCTGCAGCATGTCGGCGATCGGATTATTGCGGCAGGAATCCAGGATTAGAATCTTGACTCCATTTGTGCGTTCGAGCGCAGTGCGGACGTCGTCGACGGCAACAAGCTGGAAGCGCAGGCTTACCTCGTCCTGAATCTCGGCATCGATTGGCATCAGATAGTTGCGGCCCTGATACTGGATCGCGTGGCCCGCATAGTAGAACAGCGCTGTGTCGGCATTCGCCGCCGCCCGTGCAAAATTCGCCATGCTGCGGTCGAGCGCCTGACGGTCAGCGTCGATGGTTTCGATGACATCAAAACCGAGCTCGCGGATGGCTTTTGCAACGTCGTGGGCGTCGTTTACTGGATTTGTGAGAGCTAGGCTGGAGTCTCGGTAATGGGAATTGCCGACGATCAAGGCAACCCGGCGTTCGGCTTTTGCCTCAGTGGCAAACACCAATAGGAGGCCGACGATGCAAAGGACTAGACCACGGCGCCAACCGAGCTTAGGGGCTGAGGTCTCACTAGCAGCAGCGGGATTCATCGATTTCAGACGGTCGATCCGGCTGCAAATTGCAGATCGTTCCTTTGATGACATCAAATCGACCTCGTAAGCTCCCCTTTTGATCGGCGTGAGCCTACTCCCAACTTCATTTACTGATAGTGACGACGATACCTTTTTCGTACCACAGGCCGTCGTCCGCTCGCCGTAACCGTGACCTGGATCTGCTCCGAATAAATCGGCGGATTGTGTGGGATGTGGTTTTCATCGGCAAGCAGGAGCTGCAGGGTATGGCGCCCCAAGGGCAATGTGACCTTCGCCTCGGTCTGACCTGCGCCAAAATGAAGGTGATTGAAGTCATTCGGGATGGGTTGATCGAGAGGCGGCAACGGCGCGTCGATCAGCAGGTGATGGTGCCCTGTGTTTACCTTTTCGAAGCCGGCCGGCGCCACGCCCATGCCGACCAGCCCAAAGCGCACGATGGGCGTCGGCGTTACGTAGGCGCCGTTGGTCGGATAGACGAAATAGACCTTTGCGCCGGGAGGCGAGGGATGACGGCCGGTATGGTCATGGGCCATCGGGGCCGGCGAGGAACTGGACGCGCTCGGCGCCGCTGCTCCTTCGACGACCTTGACGTGGATGCGCTCGGACTGGAGGGGCGGCGTATTCGGGATGTGGTTCTTGTCACCGAGCAGCAGCTGAAGCGTATGATCGCCCGGCGTCAATGTGACTTCGGCCTCAGTCTGACCGGCGCCGAAATGGAGGTGGTTGAAGTCGTTCGGAATCGGCTGATCGAGTGGCGGCAGATCGGTATCGATCAGGAGATGATGATGTCCCGAATTCTCCTTGTCCGAGCCAGCGGGCGCAACGCCCATTCCCTTCAAGCCGAAGTGCACGGTGAATTTGGTGGGAACAGTCTGGCCATCCTTCAGGTCGACGAAATAGACGGCGGCGCCGGTTGCACTGGCCGTCGGTCCTCCGGCCGGCTTTGGCTGCGCGTGGGCAGCTCCCGAAACCGCTGCTATCACGAACGACATCGAAGCGACGAGCCGGAAACGATCAAGCACGTAAACCTCCCATGAGTCAGGCTGCGGGCTGGCACCCAAGTATCAATATCAACCGAGAGCCTGCATGTTCACTTGGAGCACAATGACGCGAGCAGGATGTTTCAAAAAGTGAGCAAGGCGGTGCGAAAGACCAGACTAAAATTCTATAGTGAATACCTATATGTTGCAATAGACTTGCAGGTAGCCAACGACCTCTGCGTTGATCTGTCGACCGCGCGTGTATCGCATCGTGACGAGCATTCTGGTGTCAGAATGCGTTGCGTCAGAGTAGCTAAAAAGCGATGGAAAGAATGATCTTAATCTACTTGTTCTTCGCGGGCCATCTGGCTGCGATGCCTCTGGACACCAAGGCTCCATTCGAGCTGCGGGGAACGCCGGTGGCGATCACACAGCAACCGGTTCCTTTGCCTGGCGAAGTGTTCCGCGATTGCCCTGACTGCCCCGAGCTTGTCGTCGTTCCGGCCGGCGATTTCGAAATGGGAAGTCGCGAAACACCCTATACTTCACCGCCGCATCGCGTCTCTATCGCTGCATCCTTCGCAATTGGTCGACGCGAAATCACATTTGCTGAATGGGATGCTTGCGCAAATGATGGCGCCTGCAAGACGCGCGGAGATGATCACGGCTGGGGACGAGGCAGCCAGCCAGTTATCGGGATTAGCTGGGAAGATGCACGCGTGTTCGCCGCCTGGATTTCGCAAAAGACAGGACGGAAATATCGTTTGCCGACGGAAGCCGAATGGGAATATGCAGCGCGCGCTGGCACCACTTCGACGTTCTGGTGGGGCAAGGATATTGGTCGCGGCAACGCCAATTGCGAGGATTGCGATGCGACGGCCTCGCATAAGGCGGTCCCGGTGGGCTCGTTCAGACCCAACGGCTTCGGTCTCTACGACACCTCCGGCAATGCCTATGAGTGGGTCGAAGACTGTTGGAATGACAATTATGCGAAAGCGCCCAAGGACGGGTCCGCCTGGGTGACAGGTCAATGCGGTCAGAAGGTGCTGAGAGGAGGCTCGTTCGCCAACAAGGCGAACCTCGCCGCCTCGGCAGCACGTTTCCGTTACGATCTCGATGTGCGCTATTACGCCAACGGCTTCCGATTGGTTCGCGAACTGCAATAGCCACCAGAGACGTCGCAAAAGGGCCGGCCTCCGCTCGCCCCACCGCCATTTGCGGCACAGGCCGGTTAGACCTCGCGCAACTCGGGCCAATAAATGACGCTGTTTAGCGGATCCTGATGAATTTGACGCCCTGCTCTTGATCAAGGATGCGGTCATCCATGCCGATCAGTCCGCGATATGGCGCCAACCTCGGCAGGTCGATGTTCTGCGTCAATATCTGTGTTTTGATATCAGGGGGCAGCTGCGCAAATCTGCTGTGCTGTCGAAGTGCATCCCTCAGATATGGAGTTGCCATGCCATCAACTATGCCGGCCGCGTCGATGTGGCCGCCAAGATTTCGGAAATTTGCATTTGCCGTCGCAACGACGCGCCATTGCTCGGCGCGCGCTGGCGCCAAGGCCTGAGACGGCGCCGGAGTAGAAGTTTCAGTCGGTGTCAACTTGGCGAGTTTGGGTTGGCTTGAAAGAGGCAGCGCCGCCTTGGCTGTCTCCTGCAGAACCGGCGGCCTGCGCTGTGCGTTGCCGTCCGGCGCCTTGCTCGACGGCGGAAGGACCGGCGTTGCGCTCGCTGGGTCGGGCGCGCGATCCGGATCAATCAGGCGGATCAGCGGAAAGCTAAGCGTGCGCTCGGCAGAGCCGTTGCCGAAACCGGGAATGTCATACGCCGTGCGCTCGACCGAGGTACCGTAGCTCGCCAAAACATGCGGTGTCTTCGCGGAGGCCAAGTCGGATCTCAGCAGGGTGACCGCCTCGTAAGTCACCGCCCCACCGACAATGGCCACGGCTGTCACGGCGCCAATCACAGGCCAATCCATGGCTCGCTCGACTCCTTTCAAGTTCTCAGCTGGACGTCACTGGATTGTATAAGGATGCGCATCGAAAGACCATTTGGTTTCCCGCAGCTGATTGTCCTCGTCGGGAACGCGCAATTCGCGCACGCGCTTGTACAGATACGCCACAATCGCATCGGGCTTGCCGAGGATCTCGGCCGGAACGTCGGGCAGATCGAGGATCTGGACGGGGGCTGCACTCAGGATGCCGACGATCATTGCTTGACCGTTAGGTGGGGATACCAGATAGCGCACGCCGGCGTAGGGGTCAGTGGGAAGAGGGACCGTCAGCGGGTTGCCCGGCTTGATCAGGTTACCGTTGGTTCGCTTGGTGCGCGCAAGCGCGGCTGTATTGGGATAAATTTGGGTCAGATGTCCTCTCACATCCACGTCGACCAGGACCAGATAGCCCAATTTTTTGCTGCTGATCTTGAACGACACGTATGAGCCCACCGTAACGGTCTGGCCTGGTAGCATCTGGACCGACAGTTCGGCCTGATTGGATGGGGTTACACCGGCGAGGTCGAGCATCGCGGGAGCTGTTGTGCCAGTCGGTACGGCAGGCGCAATCGGCTCTGGGGTTTCCGCCGAAGCTGGAGATGCCGCTGCGGACGGTGAAGGCGCTATCGAGGGGGCCCGTGGCGTTTCGCCAGGCGCTGGCGAGGGCATCAGCGTGGGTCGGGAGGATGCGTTTCCTGGAGAAGGCGCGGACGCTGCTGGCGGCGGAGTCAGGACCGCGGGCGGCGAATTTGAAGGGGAGGGATTGCCCCCTTCCAGAATCATTACGGCTGCGTTGGCCGGCGTCCCCAGGAGAGACAGGAGCGCACCTTTGAGAAGCGCTTCGCAGATGCTGCGTGGCAACATGCCCGACCTCAAAGTGCAGTTCAGGGTGCAGTAAAGAATCCGATCGAGCCCACGCGTGCATCCGCCGGTAGGTACTTCGCCATGACCTTGATCATCTGCCCCGGTGACTTCCGCCTGTTGAGCTGCAGGAGAGCCTGCTCGAGATCGACCAGCCGCTGCGTCGTGCTGATGACGACCACCTGTTCGGCGCCAAAGGGCCCGCGAACCCGCAAAGGAAGGCGCAGGCTTCCCGTCTGCGTCGGCGCCGCGTCGGAACCGATCGGATACAGCATCTGGATCGTGCCGTCACCGGAGATGTCGAACAGGATGACCGAGCGTCCGGCGACATCCGTCATTTCGATCTGGACCGGTTCGTCATTGTGATGCTGGGCGTCATCGGGAGCAATACGCACCGGCTGCGGAGACTTGGTCGCGATTCGTTTCAACTCCCTGATCGCAGCGGTGCGGTCGATGACTGTGACGAGCTCGGCCGGATCAATCTGATAAGCAATCACGTCACCCCAGGAGATCACGTCGCGCGACTTCGGGTCCCAGATCAAATCCGGATTTTCAAGCGGAGGCACAATCTCGACTGTGGTTTCTCGGGACGAGAAGTTCGGGAAGTTTTTGCTGTTGCCATCGAGTGCTGCAAGCCTGATGGGCGTCATGATCTTGTTGGCCACTAGATCGGATTTTTGAGGCTCCGGAGCGGCGGGCGCCGCCGAAATCGCCGGAGCGGCTCTGGAAGACGCCTTCGGGTTCGCATCGGCCATCGCCACCTGCGGACCGTTAGGCAGGTTTGCCGGTGGCTGTACTGTCAAGCCGCGCGTCAGCTGAAAAACCACATTGTTGCTCGAGGAACTGCCGGGAGAGCTCTTGGTAACAATGTTCTGACGCTGGTCGGACAGTTGATAAACAACTTGGCGAACGTTGCTGAAGAGCTCGCTCAAAGTGATTTTCCCATCGCCATTGGCATCCGCGCTCCCTTCGAGTGCGCGCGCCACGGCGTAGCTGAGTGCACCGCGCAGCCCGTCAATAGCGGGGATCTTGACTTCAGGCGCCTTCGTGTTGCGGTCAACAGCCGCAAGAAAAGTGGTGCGATCCAAATCGAGATCTGTGACCGGATCATTCTCGTTCTGAACAGGCACGAGCTTGTCGACGGTGAGCGTATAGGTCGGGACTTGCCGGAAGCTCATCTGCGCCGCCCGCGGGTCAACCTCGCGGGCCATGCCGCCGCCATGACAGGTATCGGCCACGAACAGCACTTTGGCGCCGCGCAATTCGAACTGGCGGATGAAGTGATTGAATTCACTGCCGAGAATGCGCTGCTTGGATCCTTCCGGGGTTGGCTCGAAGCCGGAGAGCAGGAACACGTCTTGCATGCCGTCCGGCTCCGATCCCTTGATGGTCTCGGGCTCCTGAGCGCCGTGCCCCGCAATCGACAGGATAATCTGGTCATTCGGATTGGTTCGCTGCACGAGCGCGCTGATGCTTTGTAGGACGCTGGTGCGGTTGGCCTGCCCATCGATCAAGGTGATAACATCGGTCGTGCCCATCGAGCGGAGCGCGCCTTCGATGTCGCGGGCATCGGCAACCGAGCCCTTTAGCGGGCGCACATGCTGATAAGCGTCGATGCCAATTACGAGCGCCCGGATCGCGGCCCCATCGGGATTCTTCAGAAATAAGGGCAGTGACGGATTGGCCGAGGCTGACGCGATCGAGAAGGTGAACACGCAGAAGACTGTGAGTGCGACGCGAATGGCTGACATGATCGGCACCCTATTGGCGAATGAATTCCACCCGCCGGTTTAAAGCATAAATATCGTCCTGGTTCAGCCCTGACGAGTCCATGATGTTGAGCGGCTCGGTCGCGCCCACCCCCTTGATCTCGATGGTGGCCGTGACGCCAGCTTGCTTCAGGAACTCTGCGACTGCCTCAGCACGCGCCGCCGACAACTTCATGTTGGTTTCTTCGCTGCCGCGGACATCCGTATGGCCGACAAGCTGGATGCGCAACGGCGACTGCTCTTTCAGCGCCTGCGCAAGCTCACGCGCGGCCTGCTCCCCGATCGGTGTGAAAGTTGTCTTGGCGTAGTCAAAAGTGATCGGAACCTGGACCACCTGCGGAACGATCCCGCGCACGGAACGGGAATAAATCCCACCGAGCGTGCCGTCACGCTGATTCTTGGCGGTCGGGACGAACGCCGAGCCGCCATCGGCCATCTTGACGTTCGCCGCGAGCAGCCGGGCCTGCCCGGAGCGGCTGATCAGCCCGTCGATCTCGAATTTCTCAGGCCGGGTCGGGGTCAGCGTTTCGTTGTTGACGATGGCAATCGCGCGGTCATAGGCCTCTGCGGCTTCGGCAAAGCGGCGTGCGCCGTACCGGACCTCGCCTAGCGTCGCCGAGGCCTGCCAAAGCACCTCTGGCGCTTCAGCTGCCGTCAGCAGCCGTTCGTACTCTGCGACCGGACGACCGCGCGCCATTAGGATCTGGGCGGCCGAAAGTCGCAAGGCGCCCAAACGATACTGCGCCGCAGTCTGATACTGGCCGCACTCGGCACTGCTAGCGATCTGGTCGATCAAAGCCTGCCCGTCGGATTCACGTGCTTCATCAATGGCTTGATTGAAGATACCCAGGAGTGATTTGCAGTCGGTTGCTTGCGCTGGGGTTGCAGCCAATAGGCCCGCTAGAAAGGTTGCCAGGAAACATTGTTTCGAAGAAATGTGCCTAATCATTTTACGCCCAGAATGGTCGATCTATAAAAGTCGTCGTTTGAAGCAGCAAAAAGGTTTTATACAACAAAGGGTGAAGTGGAACAAAGACACAGTTTTTTTAATCCTGAATCTTAAGGCCTGGTCTTCGCGCTGTTTTTTTGTGCACGCACAGTTCTGCAAAGCTCCCGAGGCCTTCGGCTCGCGGGTAAACGCAATGGATCGGAGGCAATTACCTATGGCGCCGATGCCGACCGGAATGGGCAGGCCCCACATCCTTCTCGGTCTTCGGCTTGTCCGGCTGGTCGCCCGGCAGGCTACCTTGCGCGACGACCAGGTTGTCGTCGGCAAGAGCCTTATAACGTACCGGCTGATAGCCACGTGCCAGTAGCGCAGCCAAGGGGTAGACGTTGCGGCATACACGGCCATTACACCCGCCCGTGGAGGACTCCATGACCTCCGCCTTGCGGTCTGGCGTGAAGCGCAGGAACAGCATGACGTGGGAGCCGGGCTTGTTCAGGGCATCGCCGGGCCGCAGCTGCCAGGGATCGCTGACCGGCGTGGTGATAGCGGGGATGGCCGCGGTGGTATAGTGCACTGCGAGGCCCCAGGTTGCGCTCACGAAGGCCGAACAGTCGACGCCGACCACATCATTGCGGGGGTCGTTACGGGTGCACACATTGCCGGCCTTCACACCACGCTGCACCTGGGCCTGGAAATTCGCCAAGGATCCATAGCAGCCCCAGCAATACGGCACTCCACGCACCTGCTGGCCGACCTTCCCCTGCATATACCATGGACGGCGGATGCGGCTGAAACCGGTGCACGCCGTGTCCGGATCGGGACCATAGTTCTGTGCCGTAACCTGCCATTGGAGACCCTCGAACGCGAATGCGGTTTCGATGACCTGTTGCCTATTGGACGGCCGAACGGCTGCGATCGCGGTGAACTTGCTAGAGGGCGCGCTACCGGCGTTCTGAATCCGCGGACGCACGTCGATCACCTTGGCATTGCGAAGAGGCTTGAAGCCGACACCGACGACATCGACACTGGTCTTCTGAGTGCGCAGGAAGTAGACGTCGCCGTCGCCGGACACAGTCACGAAGCGCCGCGTAATCGGAGTATTTTCCAAAGGCAATTCGTAGATGCCGTCGAGATCGCCGTTGAGGCTGAAACGTGCCACGAAGGTTGCCGCATTCATGGCCTGGTCGGGAACGTTCTCAGCGAGAATATAGAGGCGATCGCTGTTGTCGATCTCGAGGAATTCCACCGCCCCGAGCTTGTCCTTGACCCGCAAACGGATCTGAGCGACGGCGTCGTTACCGTCCATGCTGCGAATTTCGACCAGCACACTGCTGTCGCTTTTCTCGGGCGTGATATCAGCAATGACGGAGCCCCGCCCCCGTGAGGCCACATATTGGCGGCTCGGCTGTCGACCCTTCTTGATGGTTACGGCCCGGGTCTCCTGATCAAGCAGGTCGACCGGATTACCGGCCGGCTGCGAACCCATCTGGGCAAAAGCCGAAGTGGCAAAGATGTCGTCAACAGCGCGGGTGCTGACTTCTTCGAGTTTCATGATGCTTCCGCCAACGCCACGCGTGGAGACGGGATCGGCTGATGCCTTCAGCGTGTGGATACGCCCGTCCCAGACCAGGATCTCGTCCCTCTGGACGACGAGATCGTTGGGCTGAACGCTGGCCGGCATTTCTAGGATGCTAGGATCTTCGGCCGGACGCTTGGGGTTGAAGCGCACGATACGCTGGTTAAGCTGGTCAAGTAGGAAGAGGTCGCCGTCGGAACCTGTCGTTAGCGCCTGCGGACCGGTCAGTTCGACGTCCTCGCTGGCGTCGGCGATGCCCACCGCATCCGCCGAATTGCCGCCGCCAAATCGCTTGATGACGAGGTCTTCCGCGCAGGCCGCGCCGATCGCGGCGATCAGAGCCCCAGCGCCACATGCCAAGCGCAACAGATTCCGCAATTTTTGCATCGCGTGCTCAAGCAAATAGATGAAATATTGAGGTCAATCATACATCTGGAGGACCCGAAAGTCAGCAGTTTAGTCGTCCGAAAGGAGGACAAAGGTTCGTGTCAGGCCCTTCAGCGGCAACGCCTCGCTGGCCAGGTTCCTTCCCGTGCTCTAGCATCGTGGGAGATGCCCGGCGGTCTCCGAAGATTTGGAAACAGGTCATGACCAAAAATCGATTTGAACGTGTCAGTGAGGTTCAGCCCGACGCAATTACCCTGTCGCTAGAGAAATCCGGAGACAGGGAAGTGGGGTTGGTGACCTTCCCCGCGTCGGCGAGTGAAGGCCGGTTGAGCGAGGACCGGGTCAGCGCCGAATTGCCGGCGATCGATGCGCTCCTCGCAGCGATCAAGCTCGCCAACGAGATGAAGGTTGCGATCGTGGTGTTGGACCCGGACGACGTCTGGAAGGATAATTGGGGCCAGCTCTTCACACCGGTCGACGACTGATTGAAACATGGTTGAAAAAGTCTGACACCGCTCCCAGCGCGTCAGACGAAGCAGGCGTCGCCGAAGTGTCGCGACGATCCATAAGTTTGTAGCGAATTAGTCGATCAAGCTTTTACAACTTGCATGGCCACAGGCTGTTTACGTCGTGCCACGCACATTCGCCGCAGCATCGCGCGCGCCGGCGCCGCGCGCGGAGCTTTCCCGCCAATGAAGCGTAACGCCTTTATGCATTGGCCCCTTAAATTTAAGTTGAATCTGACTCGCCCTCATTAGGCAGCCGCTTACTGCTTTCCGGCGATTCGCGTGACTCCGAACTCAACTTGAGAAAGGGATATTCGCACGGGCCAACGAAGCCCAGCAGGATAAAAAACAGGAGTTGCGTGATGTCGTTCTTCAAGAAAATTGCGATGCCGGCCGCGCTGGCACTGACGGTTGTTTCGATGAGCGGCATGACTGCCGCGCAGGCCCAGTCCGGCAAGCGGATGGTCGTGGCAATGGCGCCCACCGACGTCTCGCCCGCCGATGAAGCGAAGCCGATGCGCGCTGCTCCGGCGGTGGTTACCCCGCGTGCCAAGCATGTCGCGGTTGCCGCTCCTAAGGCCGAGAAGCCTGACTGCTTCTGGTGCAACCGCACCGTGTACATCTCCGGTCTGACTTTCTGATCGAAGCAGAGATTGAAGGCCGCATGTTCGGCCGCCAGAGCCGCCTCCCCGCGAGGCGGCCTTTCTTTTGGCGCAATGGACGCTAGGTTTGTGGTGATGTTGTCGCACCGCGCAGAAAAATGCCCGGGAACGCGAGCGCTTCTTTGTTGTTAATTGCCACGTCTATAGGCACTGCCTAGATTGCTCTCGCTCGGAATCGCGCCAGCTCTAGTCTGGCAGGGGACGGAATAGGAGTTTGCCCATGCCCGCCTTTGGAAAGATCGCGAAGCCCGCCGCGTTGATCGTCGTCGCCGCGACGTTTCTCAGCCTTTCAGGAACCGCGCGCGCCGAGACCGGCTGGTTGTGGTTCGACTCGGTTTTCGCGGCGCCCCGCGCGGCACCAGTATCGACCGGCTGGCGGCCTGTTCACGCTATAAAGCGCGCCAAAATTGCTCGACCCGCAGTTACCCAGGCCCCGACGCCCAAACCCATACTGGTATCCGCGGCTTCGGACGCCCGGCCTAACTGCTTTTGGTGCGGCCGTCCGGTATACGTCTCCGGCCTTTCATTCTAATTCGTCTTCCTGATCTTTCTCATGCCCCGCGATTTAGCGGGCGGCTTTTTGCGTGCTTGGGGAGCATCATTTCTACACGTTGCAATTGTGCAACGGTTGTTCGCAAACTGGCCTCATTGGTATTTTAATACCGTTACGCAAGGGATGCAGGCTGGAGTCGGTTACTGAATCGTGAATAACTAATTCTGTTTATTGAGCACGGCTTGGAGGGGTCCGAAGTCGTGCCACGTGCTTTACGTGATCATTTTCAGGGTGGGCTTATGTTGGTGTCTCGCATCCGGGGTTTCCGCGCGCTTGGTCTGAAGCCGTCGAAAGCAAAAGCGAAATCCTCAGGCATCGAAAGGCTGAAGGGCAGGCTTCTGGAGACCACGGCGATTATTGCCGTTGCCGCCGCAGCGCTGGCGCTTCCTGGTGCGGCGCAGGCCCAATCGGTCTGGGGCGGTGCGGGCAGCACCACGACGACAACCGATTATAATCTCGGGACAAACTGGTCCAACCCACCCGTAGGGGCTCCGCCGATCAACGCCGGTCAGTCGGCTCAATTCGGTGCCACGGGCAGTGCAACGGTCACGGTGACCGCCGGCCCGATAACGCCGGATTCGTGGACGTTCACCGCGACGTCCCAGAACTATACGGTGTCGGGCCAGGCCGTGAACTTCAACGGCGCCGGGCCGAACCTAGTCAACAACGCCAACGCCGGCCAGGCCATCTCGATCAGCAACAACATGACCGGCGCGGGCATCTCGCAGGCTGGCGCCAGCACGCTGACCGTGAGCGGAACGAACGCGTTCACGACGACAAGCGTCACAGCCGGCACATTGGTGAACAGCGGTTCTCTGACCTCCACCGTCACCAACAGTGCGACATTCACGAACAGCGGGACGGTGACGGGTACCGTCTCGAACTCCGGGACGTTCGGCAATACCGGCACCGTCACAGGCGCAGTTACTCAGTCCGCCGGCTCGACAACGAACAGCGGCACCTTCCAGAGCACGCTGGGGCTGACGGGCGGTACGTTCACCAACAACGCGAGTGGCCAGGTTCAGGGCGCGACCACGAACAACGGCGCCACGGTGAACAACAACGCCACTATGGCTGGCGTGACTAACACTACCGGAACGTTCAACAACAACGCTGGCGGTTCGATCACAACCCTGAACAACAACGGCGGTACGTTGAATAACGCCAACACCGCGACCGTCTCCGGTGCGGCGACCGTGTCTGCCGGCGCCGTTAATAACGCCGGCGCATTCTCCAGCACGCTCGACGTGAGCGGCGGCACGTTCACCAACACCGCGGTAACGGGCTCCGTCACGGGCACGACGACGATCACCGGCGGCACCGTGACCAACAGCGGCGGAACGTTCGGAGCGGTCTCCAACGGTGCGGGAGGAACCTTCCACAACGACACCGGCTCGGCGGGTGCAGTGAGCAACGCCGGCACCGGCTCGAACGGCGGTACGATCGCGTCGTTGACCAACACCGCTGGCACATTCAGCAACACCGGAACAGTGAGCGGTGCCTCGAACATTTCCGGCGGCACGGTGACCAACACCGGCACCTTCTCCAGCACGCTCGGTCTCACGGGCGGTACGTTCAACAACACCACCGGCACGGTCTCGGGCACCACCACCAACAACGGTGGAACGGTGGCCAACACGCACACCATGGCCGGCGTGATCAATACCTCCGGTACGTTCAACAACAACGCTGGCGGTTCGATCACGACCCTGAACAACAACGGCGGTACGTTCAATAACGCCAACACCGCGACCGTCTCCGGTGTGGCGACCGTGTCTGCCGGCGCCGTTAATAACGCCGGCGCATTCTCCAGCACGCTCAACGTGAGCGGCGGCACGTTCGCCAATACCGCGGCAACGGGCTCTGTTGCCGGCACGGCGACGATCACCGGCGGCACGGTCACCAACAGCGGCGGTACGTTCGCTGCGGTCGGTAACAGCGGCACCGGCACGTTCAACAACAATAGCGGTAACGCGGGTGCGGTGACCAACTCCGCGACCGCCACGAACGGTGGCACGACCGCGTCGTTGACCAACAGCGGCGGCACCTTCGGCAACACCGGTACCGTGACTGGCGCCTCGACAGTTTCGGGTGGCGCGGTGACCAACACGGGCACGTTCCAGAACTCCCTTGGCGTGAGCGGCGGCACGTTCACCAACAACGTGGGCGGTAGCGTTGCGGGGACGACGACGATCACCGGCGGCTTGGTCACCAATAGTGGGGGCACTTTTGCCGCAGTCACCAACAGTTCAGGGACTTTCACGCAGACGTCCGGCACGGTTAACGGCTTGCTGACCAATGCTGCCACCGCGAACGCGTCAGGTGGTACGTTTGCCGGCGGCGTCAGCAACTCCGGTACGTTCAATGCCACCGGCGGTTTGGTGACAGCGAGCGCCTTCACCAATACGATCACAGGTTCGCTTAACGTGAACTCAGGGTTGCTCACGGTCTCGACCGCGATGTCGAACTCGGGGGGCATCGTCGTCGCTGCCGGTGCGACTCTTACGGATACTCCGGGCATTAACAATACGTCGACCGGAACGATCACGAACAACGGCACCGTCAATGATGTGCTCAACAACGCCGGCGTCGTGACGAACAACGCGGTCTATAACGCCGACGTTGCCAGCAATACCGGCACAATCACCAACAACAACACGTGGAATACGCTTGCGGGTGGGTTCACGAACAATGCTGCAGGCGTTGTGAACTTGAACGGTGGAAGCGTAATGAACGCCACGGCGGGCGGCTTCTCCAACGCTGGTACCGTGAACGCCACCGGAAACAGCACTCTCACCGGCGCCTTGGTCAACAACGGCACGATCAACCTGAGCGGTGGTAGCGGCTCCAGCAATATTAATGCGACGACGTCCGCCTACTCGGGCAATGGTGCGATTAATGCGGGGGTTGTCAACCTAAGCAGCGCCACCGGGGCCAATCAGGTGCGTGTTGCGAGCACCTCGGGCAGTGTCGTCCTGAGCGGTACAGCTACGGGCGGCGGATTTGTCGGCTTTATCCCTGTCCTGAACTCCAGCGGTGCGGGCTCCGTCACCGCGAGTGGCGCCTCGCTCTCGACCGGATTCTTCCAGGCACAGGTTGCCACATCGGGGGGGAGTGCCGGTTATAATGTCATCGCTGCGCCTGGTCCTGCCGCCGCGCCGCTGACCAGCATTCTCTCGACGCTTAGTGCAATCGATGCATCCTTCCACCAGCCGGGCGGAAATCTGGTTGCCTCGCCGCAGACGGACAAGCCGTGCACGTCGTTCACGCCAATGACGGGATCCGAAAAGACCTGCCAGGTGGTCGGCGGTCCTTGGGCGCGTGTCTCGAGTGGTGTGACCACGGTTTCGTCCACCGGGACCGAGCGCGTCCCAGGGACCTCGATCTTTGAGCAGGTCTTCACGAAACAACGTGTTCAATTCACGGGCGTTCAGGCTGGTGCAGACAGCGGCTGGCTAAATCTCGGCGGTAACGGAGTGAATGCCCACTTCGGCATCACCGGCGGCCAAGTTGACGCAACGGCAGATGAACTGGTGGCGACAACGAGCACGGTTAAATTCAATGTGCCGTTCATGGGCGTTTACTACCTCGTGACGAAGGGGGCCTTCTCGACTGACTTTACCTACCGGCACTCCTGGTACGACATGAGGATCACGAACCCGACTGCCATGCTGAACAACGCAATGTTCCACGGGCAATCTGACAATGTGAACGGCTCTATCGCTTACACGTTCGCACTTCCAAAGAACTTCTTTATCGAGCCGACGGCCAATCTGAGCTACACGCGATCGAGCTTCGACAACCTGCCACTGGGGAGTAATTTCGGCGTACTCGGGTTCAATGAGGTCAAGAGCCTGTTGGGTCGGACGGGCGTGCGCGTCGGAACTGGGTTCCAGTATGGTGGCTACAATTGGTCGCCGTTCGGCATCGCATTGGTGCAGCATGAGTTTGCAGGGGACTCCAGCGGTACATTCACTGGAAGCACTGGAGGCTTGGCAAATATCACGGCGACCAGAGTTGGTACGTTCTATCAAACCAGCTTGGGTCTGTCGTTCCAGTCGCAGACCAACGGCCTGCTTGGTTTCGTTCGTGGCGACTGGCGCTTTGGCGATAATCTGCACGGCGGCGGCATCTTGGGTGGCGTGCGTTACACCTTCGGGCCCTGATAGAGCAGAAAGCTGACAAAGAGCGCCGGTGGGTCAGCGGCGCTCTTTTGCATTTCCCCAACTATAATGCCTACGGGGCATTCGGCGACGCGCGTTGGCAGGATCCGGCAAAGCCCAGCACCGCGACCTCACATCTTCGCGTAGGCCTTCTCAAACCCCTTGATCGGGAATTCGAACTGAACGGGCTGGCCGGTCGAAGATGTGATGACGATCATCACCTTTCCGGAGGCGGACGCCTCCTGGATGAAGGCCTTGTCCATCGCCAACGAACCCGCGCACCAGGCAGGTTCACAGACCTCGATCGGAATGGTCTTGGTGGCCGAACTCTTCTCGAACTTCAGCTGAATGCCCGGGGGGATCGAGATACCCGGCAGCGTTTCCACGATGGACATGAGCTGTCCCTTGTCGTTCGGGCGAACCGTCCAGGACAGCACCACGCGATTGGTGTCCGACTTGCGGACGGAGACCGTCATTGCGCAGCTCCGCTTCTTCGGTCCTTCCACGAACTCCCGGCAGTTCAGGATCCAGTTTTCGAAATTGGTCGTCTCTGTTTTTTCGGCCTGCGGCGCCGGCGTTTCCGCACCCTGTTGCGGCGGCGCTCCCTCGGAAGGTTTGGCCGGCGCGGCCGGCGCCTTCTGCTTGGCCTCGGCAAGCTGCCCGGTCTCGCCGGCCTGGGACGCGGTGCCAAATAGCCAGCCGGTCGACCATAACGAGCTCTCCGCGGCCACGGCGCTCTGAGCAAGTAGAAGTGAGAGAAGGAAAACAGTGCAACAAAATAAACGCATTGGAGCCCACGAAGCGAAGTTACGGCCTTGCCAAGGCGGATTAAGGATTTGGCCGGTCGAGACAATTAGCTTATGCTTACTTCGGTGTCGGGTCGATCGAATGTCAATCCGGCAAATCGTTGGATTATATTTTTTGCCAGGAGTTGCCGGCACGGCTGCTCCTCATTTCAAGCAGCAGGAGCGATGGATGTATCGGCTTCGTGCAACCATACTCGCTACAGGTCTGGTTTTCAGCGGTTATTCCGCCGCAATCGCGAACGACTCTGCGGCTGAACTCTCTATCGGCGGCTTACAGTTCGCGCGCGCTCCAAACGTGGAGATGAGGAGCGAGGACCTTAGGATCTCACTAGATCGCGTCAGGGTCCGTTACGAGTTCGTGAATACTTCCACAGCCCCGGTGACGCTGACCGTCGCGTTCCCGCTTCCCGACATCGATCTCTCGGAAGGCGAAAGCATTTCCTTCCCGGCCAACGACCCGCTGAACTTCGTCGATTTTGAAACCAAGGTGGACGGCAGCCCGATCAAATTCAGCACCGATCAGCGAGCCTTTCTCGGGGACAAGGATGTCAGCGCCGAGTTGCGCGAGCTCAAGGTGCCCATTCTTCCGCTCGGCTCTCAACAGTTCAGGCCGCAGGATTTGCCTGCGACGACCCGAACCAAAATGGCGTCGGAGGGATTGCTGACGCCAGCGGGCAGCGATGAACGCGGACGGCCGCTCTACGCCGCCGGCTGGGTCGTCAAGACCGCCGTCTATCGAGAGCAGACCTTCCCGCCGGGCAAGCCGGTCATCGTGGAACACAGCTACAGGCCCAGCGTCGGTGCCAGCACCGATACCATCCTCAGGAAGCGGCTGCGGCAGGACAAGGCGATGGCGAAGGAATTCGAGCGTTACCGCAAGGACTATTGCGTGAGTGAGGATTTCCTCCAGGAACTCGACAAGATGGCGGGCTTGGCGCCCAACAATGGCGCCGGCGTCCAGGAGCGGCGGATCAGCTACGTCCTTAAGACCGGCGCCAATTGGGCGGGCCCGATCAAGACCTTTCACCTGTCGATCGACAGAGGAAGCCGACTCGTCAGCTATTGTCCCGGCAAACTGGCGACGTCAGCGGCAAAGCAGGCTCTCGATGTGTCAGCAACCGACTTCACACCGGACCGCGATATCAAGTTGCTGTTCGTTGGGAAGTTCTAATTCTGGCGACTGTATCGGCGGAGCCGAGTGTCGTTCCGCGTGGCGTGATGAATTGACGCCATCTGACAACGCGGAACCGGTACTTAAGCGTTGTTCATCAATGTGATGAGCTTCTGGCCCAGCGCCCGCGCGAGCGAGATCTTTTAGTCCTAATCCCTTAAGCTGACTACGCGCCTGAGATCAGAAGCTGACGCCGTGAACGGAAACGCTTCCGCTACCGCCGCCACCCGATGACGCGCGGGATTCCGCGCGGGCCGAAGGAGCGGGGGCCGGACGGTCGTCGCGCACCGCCCGGCTCGGGCGCACCGCCGCCTTCATCTTGTTCGTGGTCGCGGGACGGCTGGCAACCGGCTTGTCTTCCTGTTCGGGCTTCGGCTGCGTGCAGATCGGCGCGTCCGCCTTCTTCAGGTCGGAGAGGACGCCATCGTCGATGTCCTGCACGTCATCAGACTTGCCGAGAGCGACATAAACTTTCCTGAGCGCGTCCTTCGTGGCGTCGTTCAAGTCGCCATTTTCGGCGCCGCGGTAGCAGCCAAGCCTGCGGAGCTCGGCTTGCGAGCTGCGTACCAGACCACGCATGATCTCGATGTTCACGCGGCCGATCGCCTCGACAATTTTCGGCGCGAGGGTTGAGCAACTCAGCGAAGACTGCAGGTCGGCGAGCTTGCTACGGGTCTCGATCGTGCCGGGAGCCTTGACCAGCGTCGCGAGCTGCTTGCCCTCGGAGTCGCACACTCGCTGAGCCTGCTCGCGCTCACCGATAAGGGCTGCGATCACGCTTTGCGCCCGCACCTTGGCATCGGCGCAAGTCGAGGCAGTGACGAACTGGTTTAGCTTGGTCTCATTGCGCCCGATTGTCTCGACCGTGGTTTGCTCGGCCTTGCAGGTGGCTTCTGCCCTCTTGCGGGCTTCCTCGTCCTTGCGGCGAGCCTCCTCGCGGGCAGCGACTTCCTGCTGAGCCTTGACACGCTCCTGTTCGAGAGCCGCGAGCTTCTCTGCGGCCAAACGGCGTTGTTCGGCTTCCTTCTTTTCGGACAGCGACTTTTCGGCGTTCTTGCGGTCCTGCTCAAGCTTCGCGAGCCGCCCCTGCTCTTCGCGTTGCTGTTGCGCGATACGCTCATCCTGGGCCTGCTTTTCGCGCTTCTTCTGATCTTCGATCGCGGCCAGTTGCGCCTGCTCGTCCTGTTTGCGCTGAGCTTCCTTCTGGGCCGCAGCAGTGTCGGCCTGCTTGCGCTCATCCTGGAGGCGAGCGATCTCGGCGCGCGCCGCTTTCTCCTGCTCTTCCAATTCCTTCTTGAGAGCTTCGCGGCGGATTCGGGCGTCCTCATCCTCGCGGTCTCGCCTGGCGCGTTCCAGCACCTCAAGCCGGTATTGCGCGTCAAGCGCGCTGACAGAATTAGGATAACGCCGCAGGAACTCACGGATTTGGGGAATGTCCGCGTTTTCGCGCATGTCCTCCCAAATCTTTCGGTCTGACTGGTTGAGGAAATATTCGCTGAGCAGGCTTATCGAGGTTTCCGGTCGCTGCCTCCCGCCTGTCGCGTCGTTGACGTCGCGCGCAACTCTTCGGAACATCGTCCCGATCTCTAGGCCGGGCTCCTGCATTTCCTTGATCAAGGCGGCGCTGAACGGGCTGTGCGAGGTGTTGCCGTCGAGGGCGACGTCGTCCGCCGCCGTGGCGTAAGCCACCACCATGCCTTGCGTCTTGTCGATACGCGCGAGGCCGCGTGTTGCCGGAAGGCCGCGCGACTGACTGCCATTCGCCATGCGTTCCAGCCGGTCGGCAATCGGGTTGTTACGGCAGGCGTCGAGAACCAGGATCTTTACGCCACTCGCGCGATCGAGCGTCGATCGCACGTCGTCGACAGAAACAAGGTTGTAGCGGACGCTGATCTCGTCTTCCAACTTTGCGTCGACCGGCATCAGGTAGTTCTTACCCTGATACTGGATTGCGTGACCGGCGTAAAAGAACATCGCTGTATCGGCTGTTACCGCCAGGCGAGCGAAGCGTTCAAGGACGCCGTCCATGTCTCGCTTGCCCACATTGGTGACGACCTGGACCTCGAAATCGAGTGATTTCAGGACGTCCGCGATCGCACCGGCATCATTCTTTGGATTGGGGAGGATCAAAGCGGGATCCTTGTAGTCGGAATTACCAACCACCAAGGCAACGCGCTTCTCGGCAGCAGCATAGACATCGCCGCCCGCCAGGGCGAGCACCCCCAGAAGCGCTAAGACCGCCGATCGTAGCAGCCTGGCCATCATGCCCTGCCAAAGCGCGGAAAACCGCAAAAAAACTAAACCAATCACGCGTTTATAGGGCAGCCACAACTGCCTTGCAACGGTTGTTGATGAGTGTGTGTTAATGAGCTTCAGGTTCAGGGATGACGAGGCGGCGATGACAAGTGGGCCACGCCATTTTCGGCGGCTATGAGATCTATTAAGTACCTGAAAATGAAAGGATAATAACCTTGTCGGGCAGGCCGCCCGCCACCGGTGTTGCGGCTGCTATTTCTGAATTGTGATGTAGCGAGCCGACGCGTTCAGGGTCATGCCGCTCCGCTGGGCTTCGCTGAGGACTTGGAGGAAGAACTGATCCGCCGGCATCGGTCGCGGCTGCCTGATCGAGTCCAGGACCTTCGGGGTTGTTACGGCCATAATCAGCTGCGGCACGCTCGAGCCCAGAGTGTCCTCCGCTCGCTTCATCTCGATGGAGAAGGAGAGCGCGTCGGTGCCCGGCTTCAGATAATAGGAGATGTTCTGGACTTGCCCATCTTCGGAGACCAGGAGCAGTTCGACGACGCGGTTCGCGAAGTTCTCAATGTTACCAGATAGCGTCTCGCTGGGACGGATTTTGACAGACCCTAGAGAGATACGGGGCGCGCGGGCGGCATCTCCTCGGACTTTATTCAAGAAGGTGATAGCGGGGCATTGCGGCGGGGTCACGAGCCGGATCCCGATCGAGGCCTCAAAACCTTGCGACTTCTTGAAGGAACGATCGAGCACATCGAATGGCGCGGTCGATGCGCCGAAGCCTTCGACCACGGCCGCGCTCGTGCCGACCGCTACGGGCATGATGAAGAAGCAGTCTCCGCCATCGTATTGCTGGAGATAGCGACGGGCGAGTTCGGGGCGGCCAGGCATGTCGATTTGCGGTCGGGGCGTCGGTTCCTTCGCTACGTCACTCGGCGATGGCGTGATGATGGGGGGACGGATCGGCGCCAAATTGGTTTTTGGTGGTTGCGGTGAATTGTTGGACTGCTGCTGGGAGCGCAGCCCGAACGGGTAGTAGCGATAAGCGGCCGCCCCGCCTCCCACCAAAACCAGCACCGCGAGCGCGATGGCGCCGTAGCGCATCCAGCTTTGCCCGAAACGCGATTGCCCATCTCGTGCCAGTTCTCGCGCGGCCCTCTTGGAGGACATGATGCTCGGCGCCGAGCCGACGGTCCAATTCTCAACATCAGCCATCGTTGGCCGGTCTTTTGGATCCGGCTGAAGCATCTGTTCAAACAGCGGCCGTATCCGGGCATCGATGGCGCCGAGGTCGGGGACTTTCCTGCGCTTTTCGACGAGCTGAAATTGCGTACCGCCCATATCGAGTTTCTGGCCGGTCACGGCATAGAACAGCACAAGCCCGAGGCTGTAGACGTCCGACTGCGCATTAATCTCGCCGCCGAACAGGCCGATCTGCTCCGGCGACACGTAGTTATGCTTGCCGGCAAATCCGGAGCCAATGATCGTAGCGTCCCCGAGTTGCGTCGAACGCGCGATGCCAAAATCGATGATTTTGGCCCGCGCCACGTCATTCTGCGGAATGATGATGTTGTCGGGCGATACGTCGCGATGAATGATGCCCCTCTCATGAGCAGCCTTCAGCCCGGAAGCAACCCTTTTCGTTAGGCGCAACAGGGCTTCCAGCGTCAGCGGTCCTTCTTCCAGGAGATCGGCCAGCGACCGTCCGTCAACATATTCCATTGCCAGGTAGGGACGCTGCAGGATTGGCTCGACAGTGAACACGAAGTAGCGAACGATGGCGTCGTGCATGAGGTAATGCAGCGCCGAAGCCTCGCGCCGGAACAGCGCGAGCGCAGCCTCGTTCTCGGCCATGTCAGGCACCAGCATCTTGATCGCGACAGCGGTCCCGGTCTGGATTTCATGTCCCTTATAAACTTCGCCCATTCCACCTACCCCGATCATGCGATCGATTTCGTAGATGCCGTTCAGGCGCATGCCGGGAGGAACGCCGTGGTGTGCCGGCCGATATGGATCTTGAGGTTTCACCTCGTCACTCCCAGAAGTCCGATTCCGGCGAATCGCCCGTTTTGACGTCTGGCGCGGATTCGCCGGCAGGCTTATCGCGCAGCGCGCGGACGACCACCACCGTAATGTTGTCCAGGCCTCCCCTTTCCACGGCGAGGTCAACGAGATTGGTGGAGATGGACCGTGCATCGCCAGTCGTGGTGTAACGGAGGATCTCCTGTTCAGAGACGTGTTTGGTGAGCCCGTCACTGCAGAGAATGAAAACATCCGATTCCGCGAATGCGCCGGTCACGACCTCGAGCTCAGGGTTGTCGTGAACTCCGATCGCTTTTGTAATGACGTTTTGCGGTAGTAGCCTGGCTTCTTCCGCCGTGACCGCGCCCGCGGCCAGCATCTCCTCCACCTCCGTGTGGTCCCGCGATATCTGTTTGATAACCTGGTGGCTTACCAGATAGAGACGGCTGTCACCGGCCCATATGCAGGCGAAATGATCCTCTGAGATCAACAGGATCGTGACCGTCGAGCCGATGATGCCGCCACCGCGCTGCCGGCTGAGCTCGATGATTTGGCGATTGGCCTGAAAAATACGCTTTTCGGCCTCTTCTAGCAGCTGCAACGCGCTCCGTGGGTCCGAGATGCCATCGAGAGCTTGAACGATCAGCCCGCTAGCGAGATCGCCCATGTCGTGGCCGCCCATGCCGTCTGCCACGGCCCAAAGGCCGATATCCGTGCGCACCAGCAGGGCGTCCTCGTTGCGCGACCTGACCTTGCCAGGGTGGCTCGCAGAACCTGCATCGAATTCATACGATGATTGGTCCATTTGTATTTCTCAAGCTTGCACGGAATTGTCTGCTTCGGCGGGGAGTTTCCCCGTCAGCATCATCGTGTAGCAGAACGGATCGAGGAGACCTCGGGCCGATAGCGCCAGCGGTGGAAACTCGCCGCCGCCTTCGGTCCACCAGAACGTTGCAGCGGCAGAGGTGCTATGGTTATTCGCGCGCAATGTCGTGAGGGCATCCTGAACCGACTTGCCGGCGGTCGGAAGACCGACAGTGGCATCAGCGAGCCGGATCACTTCGTTTCCGCCATTTTCCGTCGCTTGTGCCTCCGGCTGCGGCAAAGCGTCTAATGCCGCCGATGTCTCGTCAAATGTCTTGCTCCGCTCCAGCGTCGTGAGCAAAAAGTCCTCAGCCTGAGCAAACCAGTCGCCCTGAGAATTCAAATCGGGCGGCGCAATTGAAAAATTCGGATCCGCCACCGCCATCAGTGTCAACGGATAGTAGCGTCCAACTCCGTCGACGGAGGGCATAAAGACACCCAGCACGGTGGCGCCCGCCACGTCGGCGCCGAGCCAAAACCGCCAGAGCGGCGCGGTCAGATAGGCGCCTTGCCAACCCGGGCCGAGCTGATGCTGGCTCGCCGACATGCAGGATTGTACCCACGGCTCCCACTTTTCCAGAAAAGAGCGCGGCGTTGCCAACGCGATGAAGTCGCGCTTGGCTGACAGCTTGCCGAAGAGACCACACCGCATGCTTATATCCCGGTCGGACAGCGAAACTCGCGCAGCGCAGCCAAGTTGAGGGGATTTTTGATCGAACCCGTGGTGATTTGATAGCGCAATTCGCGGCCAGCGACGATAAAGCTGGCGGTCGCGGTTTCGGCGCGCGCCGACATTGATCCCGCCTCAAGCAATCTGAACAGCGACCACGGTCCAGTGCGTTCAAGGATGGACGGTTGGCCGGTGGTGTCGCTGACGACTGAGATTGCTGTTCGCATTGACGGAGCCGGCCATTGCACATTCACGGGCGAGTTGGACAGGGGCTGAGGCGGCGGGGCTGGGGTCATCATCCCTCCCGCGGCCGGCTGCGGATTGGGGCTGACGATCGCGGTGCCGCCCACCTCCATCTTCGCGCTGGCCCCGGGGCCGTTGATCACAGGCGGCAAGATGGACATCGCCACGGCGGGCTGATTGCCGCCAGTCTGGAAGAAGGCATCTCGAATATAGGCGGCGCGTTGAAATTGCTTCAACGTATCCGCCGATAGGGTGGCGCCAACCGCATTGTCCTTACGCCAGACCCATTCAGGCTTTGACGTGTCAGCGTAGGGCGCAAGCGACTGGGTGAAGAACTTGTCCAATACACCATTCGGGCTGAAGAGTTTTGCGAAGTCGGCCAGCGGAACTTCCTGGTTACTGCCTCGAACGAAGGGATAGCGATTCGTCAGGACTTGCTGACAGATGGGGATCACCTGGTCGCGCAACGTCACGAGCAGCTGCCCAGCTGTCGCGGCCGCCATGTCGCCCTCGAATTCGGCGGCGGCACCGCGTAGCATGTCCGAGAATGGCGGCGGCATCCGCGAGGCATTGTTGCGCAGCGTTGCAACCTGGGTCTGCAGCGCGGCTGTAGCCTGCCCGATCAGCATCGAATTCTCGATCATCAATGTTAGGCTTTGAGCGATATCGTTCAGATTGCCGACAACTGAATCGATCGGGCGCCTTGTGCTGTCACCCTCGAGCACGGCGTGGTATGGTTTAAACTGCTCCTCGATCTTTGCGCCCGGGGGGCCATCCTGCGTATTAAAAAGCAGTGCAACCGTTGCGGCCTTCTTGTCCACCGTCGAAGCCTGCTTGTCCGAACTGGCCGGCTTCGGACGTTCCCGCGTCAGAGCCGTCTCTTCCTTGATCGACTCGAGGAGCAACCGCAGCGGCGATGTCGGTGCCGACACCGCCCGCAATGCTTGGTATTTCGGCTTGTCGGCGAGCAACTTCTTCATCTTGATATTGCTCAGGGCTTCGCGCCAAGCCGCGATGAAGCCGTTGCCATAGAGATCGAGCAGATTATTGGCGAGATTGTCGTATTGCTGATTTAAAGCAGTCTCTTGCCCGGGTTCGCCGAGCACCCAGCGATCCTGCTTCATTCGCTCGGCAAGATCACCCAGCTTGGCCATGAAACGCTCGTGGAAGCCTCGATAGGTGAAGAAGGCTGGCACGTTGATCTGATCGAGCGGTTGTCCCTTGGTGCCTTCGAACACGTTGGCCACGTCGATGCCGCCTTTGCGCGCGACAACCCAATCGTCGGCGGCGGCCGATCGTGCTTCCGATTTTAGGAGTTCGTAGGCGCGCTGGGCGACGCTAAGTCGAGCCAGCGTCTTCTGCGCTTCGAGAACCAGGCGGCCATCCAGTTCGACTAGCGGCGGATCTTCGGTTTCCAAATCGAACATCGCGTCCAGGTGTTCTTCCAGTAGCTTGCGTCCCTCAGAATTGGTCGGTCCCGGATAGAGATTGTCGGCCCAGTCACGTTGCATCCATGATTTGATCAGCGCCTTGTCCGGCGGATGCAGACCCCCCAGCATCATGTAAACCTTGAGCGATTCGTACACAAAACCGCCATCGCTAATGCGTGCATTGAGTTGCTCTTCGAGGCGGTACAGCAGTCTCGGTCGGAACAGCCGCTCGAGGGCGGTGTGATACGCCGTCTGTGACGAGGATTGGAGTCGATCGCGCTGGCTCAAGCCGAATTCGGCTGCCGTAGGCGTCGGCGCGGACCTGGTGCCGTAACCCACCGGCGTATTGCGCAATTGCTGCAGCAGGGGAAGCACCTTGTGAAGCTCGCGATCGTCGATGATCGTTTGCTTAACCAGTGGGGCGGCGACCGCTGCATATTCCTGATCGGCGCTCTCGTTGGCGGCAATGAGGTCGCGATTGCGGTTGTAGCTCGTGAGCCAGGCGACCGCTAATCCGGCTGTAACCAGCCCGATCAGCGTCAGCGCCGTCGCTTTCAGGATCAGGGCGCGGCGAATGGCCGCCCGATCGGTGGACACCCAGTCGGCCTCGCCGATGATTACTTTGGAAATCAGGTTGGTCAGGAAGAAGCTCTTGCCGACGCCGGAATAGCTTGTGGCGGCAATCTGCTCGGCACCGAACGCCCGCGCCAGCGATCCGACTAATTGATCGATCGGCGTGCCCTGCTGGGTTCCCGAGGTGAAATAGAAGCCGCGCAGCGTCGCGTTGACGTGATAACGGGTTGGTTCGAATATTTGCGTGAGAAAACTCGCCAGGATCGGTTTTAGTCTCGTCATCTGGGCGGCGAAGCCGAACACTGACACGCGATAGTTAGGCGACGGTTCTTCCTGGAGACGATCGATCGTCTCCTCGCTCAGCCACTCCAGCAATTCATCGAACTGCTTCGGCACGTCGCCGACCATATTCTGCTTTTTGTTGGCGGTCTGGAAGGTCGCGCCCCACACCTGTCTGCGTCCCGCCTCGTTGAGGTAGCTGAAATACTCGGTGAAGCCCGCAACCAGGTCGGCCTTGGTGAAGAGCGCATAGACCGGGAAATCGACCTTCAATCGCTGATGCAGGTCGAGCAGGCGTGCGCGAATGGCATTGGCGTGCGCGGTGATCTCCGCCGGCGGCAACGTAATCAGGTCCTCGATGCTGATGGCGATCAGCACGCCGTTGATGGGCTGCCGCGGTCTATTCTTCTTGAGGAGATCGAGGAAGGAGAACCAGCTCTGCTTGTCGGACTTCGCATCGGAATCCTGGGTGGTGTAACGGCCGGCGGTGTCGATCAGCACGGCCTCTTCCGTGAACCACCAATCACAATAGCGCGTGCCGCCGAGGCCAGCTACCGCAGAGGGCGTCGTGCCCTGCGAGAGCGGAAACTTCAGGCCCGAGTTCACCAGAGCCGTGGTCTTGCCCGAACCAGGCGGGCCGATGATGATGTACCATGGCAGCTCATAAAGATAACCGGACTTGCCTCCGCCTGCCGTCTTGAGCGTCGCGAGCGCATCCTTCATGCGCTCCTTCAGGACCGGTTCGTCATCGACCGGCTCGCCTTCGCCTGCGATTCCCTCAGCAATCTTCTGTGAATTCTTGCGATGCTTATAAAAGCTGAAACTGCCGAAGGCGGCGACGCCGGTCACGAGCAGCAGGATGATAGTCTCGCGGACGATGTAGCTTTCGAGCGGATGATACTTCCCGATCGCAATCATCGGACCGGCGAGATAGACCAAAGCCGCGAGCGAGGTCAGCCCGACCCCTGTCAGAACGATGCGAAGAATTCGTTTCCCCAGCATAGTTTTGCTTTCTCGCCTGACGGCTATTCACTTCGTGCAATGAAGACTTCGACGCGTCGGTTGTTCGCGCGCCCTTCGGGCGTATTGTTGGTATCGATTGGCACATCCGCAGCCTTGCCCTCGACATCGACACGGTTCGGATCGCTCAGGCCTTGCTTCAGCACGGCCGCAACGGCCTTGGCTCGTTCAAGCGACAGGGCATAATTCGACGGGAAGCGCGTACTGCTCATGGGGGTATTGTCTGTGTGGCCCACGACGCGGATCTTGCCCGGTTCCTTTTCGAGCGTGGCGGCAAGTCGAGTCGCCACCGGCTTGAAAGCGTCAAGCACCGTGGCCTTACCTGAATCAAATAGGATTAGATTGCAGACGCGGATGACGATGAAGCTCGCGGTCTGATCCGCCGTCATCTTGCAAGCGGTATTTTCAGCCGCAAGCGCATTGCGAATCCGCTGCAACTGCGTGATCCGGTCGGGCACCGGCGGCGGAGGCGGTGGCGGGGGAGGCGGGGGCGCTATGATCTTGCGCTTGAGCTCGATCTTGTCGGTGGGATGTAGCGAGAACGCCAACTGGGCGGCGGTCTCGGTGCGTGACGTCAACCAGGTTCTCAGCGTGATGAAGCCGGCGAACAGCAAGGCTGTTACGACCGAGGCAACGAGCCAAGTCGGGATTGTGATCCTCGATCTGCGCCCGGCGAGAGCCTGACCCTGCCAATGCGGCGACAGGTCGCGCATCATCCGGGGACGTACTTGGCGCAGCAATTCATATAGGTTGCGCTGGATCTGCTGTAGCGCCGGCAGACCGCCGGCCGAGGCCCGGTGCATGCCCTGGAAGCCCAGGGCGAGGCAGGCATGCTGCAATTCCAGCACGGGATAGTTCACGAGCGGGTCGGCTTTCAGACGATCCAGAATTTCGAAGAAGCGGACACCACCGACGCGCTCGCCGAAGAAGCGGCTCAGCATGCTGTATTGCGCCCACACATGCCGGTCATCTGTCGGGATGTGCTGTACAATGTCGTCGGCGGTTGCACACAGGATGTATTTGGCGGTGTTGGCCGTTTGTTCGGAAATACCTGCGGAGCGAATATCCTTCTCGAAGAACTTCACGGCGTCGGCGACCTGATCCATCAGGCTGGCAAAGGACGCCCGGAGCAGCGCGACGCGCAGTCGGCCCAAAAGCTGCAGCAAAGGCCCGGCTGCCCGCATGATCGGGTTGGCGGCCGGCGCGACCAGATCATCTACGCGCAAGGGCGGCGCGGTGGGCAGGTCCGCCCTTGGGGCCGGCTGATTTTGCGAAGAGATCCACTCCTCGGACACTGGCGTCGAGGGCGCGGGCGCGAACGAGGCGCCTGGATGCGCAACCGGTGCAACCGGAGGGGGGATCGGCTGATACTGGGACGCTGGCGGCTGCTGATAGGGCGCTGCATTGTCCGGAGTGGGGACGGGTGAATATGGCGCGCGCGACGGTTGCATCCCTCCGGTTGGCGGAGGTGCGGGCGGGGGGGCCTGCGGCAATCGACCGCCAGGATTTGGCCGGATGATCGTCCGCTCAGCGCGCCCGAATGGGTTAACAGGTTTGTCCCTGTCGTTCATCGTCGATCTTCAAGAATTGCCCAGAGGTATAGTTCTAGCTCCGGCCAATCTCCGGAGAAATGCATTCCGATGGACGCCGCGTTGCTGAAGTCAGGCCAGAGCTGCGACTTCCTGTCCAGATAAAAATACACGTGGTCGGTGATTGCGCGGATTTGCGGCGGGGGTGTCGGCAGGTGCACCAGCGGCAAACCGGGCAGGTTCGCGTGCACGATTTCGTTCATCCTGGTGTTGGGCCCGACCTTGAAGAGGTGGGGAAAGTCGTTCTGGATCTCAACCAACGGCCGCCCGGCGGCGACTTCCAGAACGAAAGTCGCGTTGCGGAACAGCGAACGGTCGCGGATGGGCGATAGGAAAGCGTTCTGGGCCCGTTCGATGATTTCGAGGCGGATAGCCCGCCGTCCCAATCTTGCGCTCAGAAATTCCTGGATGTCGCGGATCAGGGGTGCAAAGACGTTCTCGAGATCGTCATGATCGTAGGACGGATAGTCCCGCGCGCGGCGTTCGGTAGTTGCGAATGTCGCGAGCTCACCGGCAAGTCGCAACAGCTGCTCGTAGAGCCGCTCCGGATGGATATAGCCCGAGCGCTGTAGGTGGATCAGAGCCGGAATCTCGCGGTTGAGAAGCTGAAGCACGAGATAGTCGACGCTTTGCAGACCACCTCCCGAGGACGGGTCGACCGCATAGCGCGCCAATTCCTCGAGCTTGGCATCGATCCAGCCGATGATCCGATTAAGCCAGCCATCGATGACGGGGTGGGCCGCGCAGACGAGCATAGGCGGCACGAAGCGCTCGTCGAACAGCACGTTCTTGTCGCGGACTTCGAGCACGCGTGCGATCCCTAGTCCCATGTAGCCGGGCTTGGATGTCTTGCGCAGCTCGAAGGAAAGGCGAGGCACCGCAATCTCGACCTCTTCCTCGACGCGCAGTGAAGAGGTCGAGTCGATGAATGTCTCTGAGGCGCGGATGTAGCGACTTGCACTATCGGCAGTGGACTCGTCCACTTCGCGGGTATTTGGCGCGGGGAGCGGCATGATCAGCCAGGCGATCTGGCCCGCCGTGCCCTCGGGCACGTCGATCGCTTCGGGGAGTGGGCTGTCCGCTGGAATGTCGAACGGCGTGCCATCCGGCAGGACACCGCTGGCCCGGCGAACCGCGAATTTGCTCTGTTGAGCCAGGTCTTGGTCGATCTCGAGCTCATCGAAGCCCCAGGGATAGGGTGTGATGCGGCGAACGCGTTTGTCGATCAGATGCTCAAGATAGCGATCACTCTGCTGCAAATGATGAGGGCGTAGAAACAAACCCTCCGCCCAAAAAACCTTGCTGTACCAAGACATTTACGAGGCCTGTTGAAAAGTTTTGCCGCCCGGCCGCTGAAGTATCGGCATCCGCTGGATCATCTGGGATCCCCATCTTGCTTGCCATCATAATATTCGCCGAAATACTGCATGAACTGTTCGACCGCCGCGCCGGGCTCTCGTCCGAATCCTGCCTTCCATCGGGCGATGTGCGTGTCCCAGAGACGGCCCTTATGGGACCTGAGCGTATCCAGTGTACTCGCATGTTCACGAGCGTTCTTTTCGATATTCGCCGGGTCGAGTTCAGTCGACAGGACCGCAATTGCATGCTGCATGGCCGCGTAGGTCTGCTGCTGATGCGATTTCAAGTCCCTGAAACCTTGATCGAAGGCGGTTCGCGCATCCAAATAGGTTTGTGATTTCGGGCCAAACATGATTTTCATGGCGTCTTCGGCGGACGTTGCGAACTTCAGGGCGTTGTTCTCCGTGGCCTGAACTGTGGTCTGTGACTTGCTGCGCGTCATGCGCTTGGCTTCATTGCGGGCCTGGAGCAGCGCCATCACGTTTTCCACCGAAAGACGGATGAGCTGTCCGATCTGCTGGGTCAGCTCCTCGGGATTTCGGCCGTCGAAGAAATCGTCGGGCAGGGATGCACCTGTGGCGATCCGGCGCGCAAAGGCTTGGCCACCATCGCGCGCCTGTATATTGGTCTCCGCGATGGTTGAAAGGTTCGGCGAAGAAGACGCGTTGGGCAGTGTCGTCGACGTTTCAGCTGCCTTTGTAGCCGGTTCGGTGGCGGCGGGGGGCGCTATGAATGGGTTCACGCTCTCTCGCTGCGTATCTTCCTCTCCGGGCGCGGGAGGCTGCGCAGCTTTGGCCGGCTGCGGGAAAGGCGCTGCCTGCGATTGATCATCGCCCCACGCCAGGGGGGTGGCCGCGCCGCGATCGCCCGACGACCGCGATGGCATCGGACGCGCGGGCGCGATGTCCTCGGCCGAACCGCCACCGGTCCAATCCACGGTCGGCGCCGGCGGGGCCGCTGGCTGAGGAAGGCGGCCGGCAAGCTGTGGGCCGGTGTTAGGTTCTGGAAACTCGCGTTCAATTCCCCAGACGTCGGAGATCGACGTTTGAACGACAGCAGGGCCTGCATACGGACTTTCTGTCGCGATAGAATCCCGTTCGATCGCCACAGCTATCATGTAGTGACCGATAATCAGGCGGTCCCCATCTCGGAGCTGATGTGGGCTGCGAACCCTGTGATCGGAGCCGCTGAGAAAGGTGCCATTGGTGGAGACGTCCTGGATCCAATAGCCGTTGTCGCGATAATGAATCTCGCAATGCTTGCCCGAGATGTAGCGAGTCGGGTCCGGTAGGGTCCAATCGACATGCTTGTCCCGTCCGATATCAACCGGTCGGGTGCCCTCCATCGTAAAGGAAATCGGCCCGCCATCAGGCAAGGTCGAAAGGTTTTCGATGGTCAGGCGAAGCGCCATTAATGAATTCCCTTGTGATGGGGAGCTGCTACCTCCGCAATGTCTGTGTGTAGCATTGTCAGGGCCCTCCCGTCATTACCCTCGGCCATTCGAGCAAATTGTGCGCGTCGAAGGTGACGAACGGGAGTCCGGTCGTTTGGCCTACCCGTCATAGTGCTCGGCGAAGTAGTTCATGAAGGCGCGCAGCATAGCGTCTCGCCTTCCCTGGCTGCGCACCTTCCACTGTAAGAGATAGGCGTCCCAGAGCTGCGTCTTGCGCGATCCGAACAAATCCACCAGGCCGCTGCCGGCATCGGTGCTCCTCTCGATCTCGGCTGGATCGAATTCGGCGAGTAGATCCTTTAGCGCATGCTGCATAGCCCGGTAAGTCTGAACCTGATGCGACTTCAGGTTCTCGAAGCTTTGCTTGAAAGCGCCACCAGCATCGAGATAGCTCGGGCTCGGTTTTCCGAGCATGAGCCGCAAGGCGTCTTCAGCGGTCGGCGCGAATTTCAGGGGGTTATTGGCAAGCGCCTGGACGGTGGTGTGATCAGATGTGCGAGCCATCCGTTTGGCCTGCTGGCGATCTTGCAGCAGCTGCTGGCAATGCTCCGTGATCACGCGCAGCAACGCGCCAATTTCCTCTGCAAGCAGCCCGGCGTTGCAGCTGGCGAGCGCGTTCTCCGGCAGACCGGCCGCGCGTGCAAAGATGCGGACGAAATCGTTCGATCCGGATTCACGTGACGTACTGCCTGCTATGGCAACGGGCGCCGGAGGGCGCCACACGGGCGGCTCAGGCGCTGCGCCGACGCGAGGCGCCGGGACCGGTGCAGGCATTTCCGGCCAAGGCGTTTCCGGTGTCGGCGGGGCGGCGGGACGGGCAGGCGCCGGCCGGGCCACCGAAGGGCTCGGCTCGAATGCCTCTGGGGCGGGAGCCTCATCGGCCCAGATCGGCCGCCGCGGGTCGGGCATGGCAGGTGCGGCAGGGGCGGGCGGCGGCGCCCTCCTGCCACCTTCCGCCCAACCCATGTCGTCGAGCGCAGGGGCAGACTTCGCCTCGAAGCGCGACGAGCGCATGGAGGGCGCCTGTGCCGGAACCTCGATCGCCCATTCGAGGAAATCAGCCTTGGCCGGTCCCAGCTCGCGCTGCGACTTGAGGTGTTTCGGGTTGATCGGCTGTGCGACCTCACCGACGGCCTGCCAGATGTCGTCATAGCTCGGCTTCAATTCCCCGACCGCAGCAGCAGCGTCGGCTGCCCCACCCTTAATGGATGCGCTCACGAGGTAGTGGCCAATCACGAAGCGATCGCCGTCGCGAATGCGATACGGAACGGGTAGGCGCGTTTCGGCACCCATCAGGAAGGTGCCGTTGCTTGAAGTGTCATGGAGCCAATAGCTGCTATCGCGCCACCTAATCTCACAGTGCCGTCCCGAAACGGTACGGCTGGGATCCGGCAAGGTCCAATCAAGATACGCGTCGCGGCCGATGTCGATGCCGCCCTTGCCCTGGATGGTCACACTGAGAGGCCCACCGTCCGGCAGGCTCGTCAGGTTCTCAACTTTCAGCGTCAGCGACATGACCGTATTCGTGGGGCGCAATCAGGCAATGGAAAAAAGTCGATAATTCTATGATCTGCGAGCAAGGTAGGTCCATTCCCTATGGCATGCAAGGCGGGCATGCGGGGCGCCGGCGAGACCGGCCCCAGCTGGAACTCCATCTCACCCAATACCCTGCTGGGCGAGCTTGATGGCTTCGGAGATACAAGTGCGCAAGCGAGGGGTGCGCTCGTGGCTTCTGATTCTGTTCGCGCTCAACAGGATAGCGATGCGGCTGGCGCGCGCGGTCATATAGGGTGGCATCGGCGCGGCTTGGCCGCCGATGGTCTGAGTCCCACCCGACCACGCGGCAGCACGCGCAAGCCAGGTCGTCGGATCGTTTTCATCGCTCCGCTCTCCAATATCGAGCGCGCGCTGGCGGTTTTCTGTGTCGGGCTGGAATACCCAGGCTTCTGCGACGAGCAACCCTGGCGGACGAGTCCTCGCAATCTCCTCCGTCAGTGTGCGCGCGCTCAAGCATGCCCACCACACGGCTTCCCGCCGGGGCAGGAGATGCGCGCAAAACGCCACTGCCTCGGGAAATTTGTCGTTAGTAACCAGCGATCTCACGAAGTCGATCGGCGGATGCTCCGTCGGCTCGACTTTGATGGTCTGTGACAGGTCCGGGAAGGCCTCGAACAGGGCCCGGGCCGTTGCGAAGCGGACAAAGGACATCGAAGAACCCCCAATCGGCGACCACAATGCCTGATGGCCACTATTCCATAATCTGGGCCTCGTTGTGTCCACGGGGCGCCCTCTGGTCGTTATTCGAAGCCGCTGGACTTTCAGCCGCTAGATCGGAATACCGCCAATTACAGCAGCACCGGCGATCAGTGATGGCGTAGTAAGTACCGCTCCGATGGTGACGGCCGGCGCGGTAAGATTGATGGCCGCTAGGCCTGTAAGGTTGATCGTCGGCGCGTTCATCGAGATGCTCGCAGGCGTGATCTCAATGGTGCTGAGACCAAAACAGACGCTCAGCGTGATTCCCATGGCCGTTTCCACTGTTTGTTTCCCCAACTCAAGCTTAATCGACTGGCTTCCCATCTCGAGCAGAACATTGTCGTCGCCCTTCTGAATCTTCCAGTTTCGATTTCCGCCCACAACCCAGCTTTGGTCTCCACCCATCGGGGGCGCGTCCGGATTATCAAGGGCGCCGACCGAGCCGGTCTGGTTCGCATTGATCGTGACCAGATGGTCGGCCTGGGCATGCATTCGGATGAACTCGCTGCCCTTCTTGTCCTCGAACATGAACTCGTTGTAGCCGTGGTCGCCCTTTGACGATTCCGACTTCGTCCCGGACTGGGTCTTGTTGTCGGGTAAGTCGTAGGGCACCTTGTTGTCGCCGTTGTAGACGCAACCCGTGACCAACGGGCGGTCGGGATCTCCCTCGAGGAAATCAACAACAACTTCCATTCCGATGCGCGGGATGAACTGTGTGCCCCATTTTTTTCCGGACCAAACGTGAGCGACGCGGACCGGGCAGGATTTTTTCGGCTCGCGATCCCAATAGAATTGCACCCAGATATGCGCGTTCTCGTCCGTCGAGATCTCTTCGCTTTCCTCGCCCTTCTTGCCCACGACCTTCGCAGTCTGGATGCCGTAGATCCGGGGCCGCGGTGTGTGTGGCAAATTCCGGAAGGGCTTGTCGCTGGGAAGAAACTCATAGGAGCCATAATAGGCTTGGGGCTCTGAGCCCCCACCCGCGTTAATCGTGCGATAGGATTGCACGCCGAACCGGTGCGACGCGCGGACGACCAGGAATTCGCGATTTTCCCCGCTTACGGGATGCCGCTCGGCCGTGAAGAGCGTGCCGGCAAAGAGTGAGGCAGCATCCCCCTCGACGTAGCGGCGATGATCGTACGACTGTTCTGCTTCCAGACGAAATTTTGAAAACTTCTTACCCTTTTCCTCCTCGTCATATTTTCCGGGGTAGTCGTAGACTTCGAGCTTGGAATGGGCGTAGTTCTCGGCCGCCTCATTGGGCGCCAGTAGTTTCTTGTTTGGCTTCAGATAGTCGTAGTCGTTGAACTGGATCTTTCCAGTTCGGAAGCGGCGCTCCATGATCCAGGTCCCGAGCAGCTGACTCTCATGCAACGCATAATCGACGAGGGGAAGATAGGGCAGGATCGGCACGTCGGAATTGGTCTCGTGGGAGGAGTGCGAGTCCGACAGCACCAGTGTGTGTTTGCCTGCCGAATGCTTGAAGAAGTAGTAGATCCCGTACTGCTCCATCAGCCGCGAGCAGAAGGCGTAGTCGGTTTCGCGATATTGCACGCAATAGGGAATGGTGTCGTATTCGGATGTCGTCTTGAACTCGAAATCCGTAAAACCGGCCTTGGTGAAGACCTCCTGGATGATGTCCTTGACGTTCTTGTCCAGGAAGATCCGGCAGTCGGCCTTGTAGTCCAGAAGATGAAACCAGGGGCGCAGCGTTAGCCTGTAGTGAAAGAAGTCTTCGACCTTTTCGATCCATTGCGCGCGCGTCAGGATGCCGTCGAAAAAGCGGTCTTTGCCCTTGTAGCCGTTGAACTTGACCGTGCAGGATTTCCCAAGCGCCTGATCGAAGTCCAGATTCTCCTCCTCGCTGAGCGCGTCCACCTCGAACTCGAAGAGCTCGCCCAATCCTTCGGTTCCCATGAATTGTCGCAAGACAAGGACGTCCCTGCCAAGAGGGGTGGTAAGTTCGCCGACACGGCCGTCCTGCGTTAATTTGGCCATTGGAGACCGGCTCCTTCCTAATATGCCTTGGGAGATAAGTGCAAAAATCCGCGCATTTGGTTCAGTCGTCGCGGCAGGCTATAGGAAGAGCCTGGGCGAATAAACAGGAGGCTGCGAGTTGGCCCGCCGGCTACCCGGTCGCCGAAGCCATAGTGAGCGCTCCTTTCGTAGCTCATCCAGAGCAGCGTGACTGCTCCGGAGTTCGCAAGGGAGAGCACTGTGAGACGCGAGGGTTACGCGCTGAATGGAGAGACGCACGCGCGCCCGATGCTTACTTCATCCAGTTGGCGACCAGTGGCGTGTACAGGGTCGACGTTGCGTTGATCTGCTTGCTATCTTTTTCCGCGTTCCAGAACGTTTCGATCGCTTCTTCCTTTGCGCCTGGAACCTTCTTCCACGTAATCACGAGTGTCTTGGGCGCCGTGTAAAACCACGTGCCCTTGTTTCTCGGCTCCATGGGTGGCTTGATCGTGTCGTAGACCGGACCCTTTCTGCTCGAAGTCGCAACATTGTCGGGACCCAGATAATAGTACCAGAGGCCGCCGTCCCAGACGCGCCACCAGCCCATCGGCCACTCGAGTTCGGGAGTATCCTTGGTCACCACGCGTACGAGGTGTGTCCATTTATTCCCTGAGGTAGCGAGATCGAAGCCGGGAGTAGCGCAGACGCCATATTGCGAGTCCTGGGCTTCGTAAATGATCTTGTTCTTGCCGACGAAGGCGATGTGGTGATCAGCCTTGATCAAGATGTCGCCATCCATGACGTCGGCTGGCTTCCGCCCGATTGTAGCTTTGTACTTCTCCTCCTTTTCCTTGCTGTCCTCTTTCCAGCCATCCTTGAGCAGATACACTTGCCCCACCTTGTTGGGGTCGCGCCAGTCGCTGATTTCGAGCTGGACGATCGCTCCGCTTGCCTTCCAATAGCAATAGCCGATGAACCCCACGCAATCGAAATGCTTCTTGTCCTTGCAGGATTCGGCCCAAACCAGCAGGCCATTGCCATCGCCGCCATTTTGCCCTGGTCCGAACGTCCGGCGTGGCGTGAAGTACTGCGCCTTGGTCGGCCAAGTCGAAGGCTGTTTTCCTTTGAGCGAATCTAGATAGGCAATGAGGTCTGGATCGGTGTCGGATGGGAACTTGTTTCCGGGGTATTTGGGGGCCAGCGGAGCATCGTAGTTGCCGGCGCAAACCGAGTATGTTGGCAGCTTCCCCTGGTGTTGGATCGTCGTTGTTGCTGCATTAACGGCAAGGCTCAACGTCTTGTCCAGCTTGACCTTGGGGTCGAGATGCTTCTCGTCTGCAATGAATCCGACACTGCCGGGCCGGCACGGACAACCGTCATTGAGTCCCGGCGTCGCGCCGTAGGCGCCATGGATATAATGGCTGCCAACAAGGCTCTGGGCGACTGTAATGACCTTGGCCCCTGTTTTTTCGTCCACGCTGAATGCCCCTGATGCCTACAAATCGAATGACGAAGGCCGTCGCGCAAGATGCACCCCAGTTTGCCAGCACCTCCGTCTTGTGCAACGCCAAAACTGAGGTCCCTCGAATATGAATGCTGACTGACAGTAGTCGAACACCGGCCCCGGAGGGTTCAAGCCAGTTGCCAAACCCCGGGAAGGCCGTCATCAGGGGCCGTCCTTTGAAACCTACGGCGATCGGCAGGACAGGAACTGATGCGGCATTCGCTGCTCTTAATTTAGCCCCGGTGCATCCGCTGTGGTAAACTCCAGACCCATGAAGCCGGATTTGCGAGGCCTAACGACGGAAAGCTGGGCGTGCGTCGACTGTGGGTTCAACACGGCTCCCGGCTGTCTGAACCGCGAACAGATGGAACAGGCTATGGCCCACCCTTGGGAGGAGCCAAAGCCGTACGTAAACCATCTGTCGGAAGTCTACATGGTGACGCCAGAGATCTGGAAAGCCGTAGACATGGAGCCGAAGGATGGCTGCCTATGTATCGGCTGCCTTGAAGAGCGGCTCGGTCGAACGCTGACCCCGAAGGATTTCTTCCCCAAGCACCCGCTCAATAAATTTCCAGGAACGGAACGGTTGCTGTCACGACGTAACGCATGAACTGAATGCGCGTGCTGCAATGGAGCCCGATCTTCAGCTCCAACAAGAATTACAGAGACCGCCTTCGGGCGGAAACGCCAGCGCAGAATCTAACTCCTGCGCTTGCTGCCGAAAATCTCGACGGGATCGGACGCTGTGCCGACCTCGTGCCCGAGGATTTTCAAAACCTGCAGTTCTTGCGCAAAAATGATACCTCGCGTCCGTGGCGCCGACACTCCGGCTCTGAGGGCACTCTTTTCTCGGCCACCACCAGCCTGGCGGTTTATCTCTGCCCATACTGGAAAAAGCCGTACATAATTTACATTGCTACCAGACAAATTAGCCCAGCTTCGCGGGAATACGTGGTCAATATCAACATTGTCCCCCCATTCGCTGGCATGCTCCACAAATCCGCCCCCGGCAGCTTTACTCCAAACCGCGCGATAGGTCGTGAGCTTTGGCGAAGCCCATACCATGCAGGGATCACTCGCATCATTGGTGACAATAACCAGAGATTGCAATCTCGGATCAAGCGGCCATGGACTACCGAGCCTAAGAAGCGCCTCATACGTCTCTGCGGCCACAGGGATTTTGTCAGGAAGTTTCAGACTCATGCAGCCCCCCTTTTCTCAGAATTGACCATTCAAATACCACATCGGCGCACCGAGTGTTGGGCGATGGGGGGCCTTACTTGCCTCAAACATATCGTGCCGCGAGCACCTCGTTCTGCCGGTCATGATGCCGGATTCGCCTGTCCGTCAGGCCCGTCAACCACGACGATGCCGCGCTCGGCCATTTGGCCGATGAGATCAGCGAGAATCGGCCAGGTACATTCGGCCGGGAGTCCGCCGTTCTGTTCGGCTGTTTTGAATGCGTCGATGGCGGTCAGTTGACCGTCGAACCCCGACAGCAATTGCGTTGTCCAGACGTCAAGTTGAATGGTGGTCGCCAGCGCGCCGTTGCTGACGAATCGGGCATATTCCGGAACGATGCGACCCTCGCGCACGCTGTGCTGCATGGTCATCGTCAGGCCAGCTGGCAGCCGCGGCCTTGTGGGTGACAACCAATCTGCAAACGCCGCGGTGCGACGAAATGTCCGCCAGGCCAAGATGTGCTCGAAATCGGCATTCGTTGCGGCGCCCGTCATTCGCAGCCGCAACGGCGGTTCCCTGACCGCGGTTTCGGTCCGCCGAATGAAGCTCGCTCCGTACACGAATCTCTCGGTTTGGAGAGCCCGAAAACGCTCAGCGAGGGATTCCGCCTTTTCGCGGTCGCCCCTAAAGTGCAGCCTTTGCAGTGAACCGGTAAATTCGTCGATCGACATCGTGCGCATCACACCAGCCATGATGTCGAAGGTGGCCCCGGCCTCGCCCAGCCAGCCGCGTAGACGCTGTTCGAAGCTCGCGTCGCGGCCATCCCGGCCCATGCACATCAAAATGGCGGTGCCGCCGGGCCCTAAATGATGCGGCAGGTCGGCGACCAGACGGGCCACGAGTTCCTCCCCGATGTCGCCGCCTTCCCGAAACACGGCTCCGTCGCCGAGGGAGGGCACCCATGGCGGATGGGCGCAGATCAGGTCGAACGCGCGCCCCTCGACCGGAGCAAAGAGATCGCCGCGCAGGCTCTCGATCCGAAGGCCGTTGAGCTTGGCATTGAAGTCGGCGAAATGCGCGGATCGAGCGGTGATATCGAGTGATGTGGCGCTCATTCCGGCACGCACCAGATGGAGCGCTCCGATACCGGTCCCCGCGCACAGATCGAGGGCGTGACCAGCGCGCGCGCCTGGCAGCAGCTTCAGCAAGTGCAGGGTGCCTGAGTCGTGAGCAGGGAAGACAAGTTCGCCGGAGCCTTCCGCATCTGGCCGAAGCTGGCGATCCGAGGCAACGCAAAACCCGTCGGTCGGATAGAGCCAGACCGGGCAGGTCACTCCACCTTCGGGCGAATCGCGGACGAGATCGAGGGCTCTCAACGAAGCCAGTGTCGCCGCGTCACATACCGACTCCATCAGAGCCGTGGGCACGGTGCTACCGTCGATAAAAAGTGCCATTGCCGCTCGCAAAGCCGGTGTGCCACCCGTGATGTTCGAGGAGTTCGCATCAGGCAGGCGACTCATATTGGGGAGGCGCAGAAGATCGACGATCGGTTCTTCGCTGAAATCGAGCCGATCGAGCCATTCACGGACACGAGCGAAGTCGTCTCTGGTCCCGATCCGAAGCGTCATCGCTGCACCGCATGACGGGATCTGCGTGAAGTGGCGTCACACATGCGATCGATACCCTCCCATCTAATGAGCCTGGCTCCTGCTCGCACGACCGATGATCGACCCTGATGTCGTGAGTTCCACATTGAACTTAACATGCAGTTGGAGCGACATAGTCCAGAATAGAGCAAAGGCGAATTCGGACGTAAAGCGCATTAGCCGTGGACGGCGAAAGGATCTATTGGGCAGCCGATATGGGACAGAATAAATTCTGGCGTGGAATTCACAAAAATGAGCTATAGTCCAGGCCTCGCATCCATGGGCCATTGCAGTGCTTCATGCTGACCAAAGCATTGTCGATCAGAACGCAGTCGGCGTTGAGCCGCCGCCGCTACCGCCGTCCGCATTGATTCTCGATGTGCTTGCCTCCGATCCGGTGGTCGCAGCGCTCACGGCGCCGCTTGCCGGAGCCGACCCGTGCGGTCCGGATCTCGATGCCGAAGGCGATCCCGGTTATCTCAATTTCTTCGCTCAGGCAGAGCTCATCCTGCCAAGCTCTTTTTTTTCGGCGGAGGACGGTAAGCCATTTGACCGCACGACGGTCGACTTGAAGGGGCAGCGTGAGCTGATCAAGCCCCTGCTGCAGCGCACCCGGGATATTCGGTTGCTTATTTTGCAGGCGCGCCTCCAGATTCTGGACAAAGACCTTGCTGGATTTGTTACAAGTGTTGCGGCCGCGGCATTGCTGCTCGAATCGTATTGGGATCAGGTTCACCCACGTTGTCAGGGAGATGATGCGTCCGCCAGAATGTTCGCGATCGGCGATCTCGATGCAGCCACTGTAGTATTTCCGCTGCAATATGCGCCTTTGTTTGAGGCGCGCCGCATTAACACGGTGAGCTATCGCACCTCGATGATCGCGAAAGGCGAGGTCAAGCCGCGTGGCGGTGAGGCCAAAGTGGCGCCGGCCGCTCTGCTCGAGGCCAGAGGCGATGCCGATCAGACCGCACTCGCGGTCACGCGCAAGTACATCGGCATGCTGAAGGTCGCTGTTAATCGCATTCGCGAGGCGTTTGCGGTGCACGGGACCTCCGCAGGCTTCGAGACCCTCCCGGCCCTGATCGAGAAGATACAGGGATTTGTCGATCCCGCTGCACTCGAGGTCGAAAGCCCCGCCCAGAATGAGGCGGAGCCTGGCGCTGTGGACGATGCGGGAGGAGCTCAGCAGGAGAGCGGCGTCAGCAGGCCTGTCGCAATGGGAGCGCCGACGTCGCTCGAAGCGGCACGCGAGGCGTTGGCGGCCGTATCGGAGTATTACAGCCAGCGCGAGCCTTCGAGCCCGATCCTGCCACTCGTACGCCAGGCACATCAGCTCATCGGCAAATCTTTTATCGAGGTGATCGGCATCCTCGTTCCCGGGCATATGGAGAAGGCCGCCTTTCAGATCGGTGGCGACCAAGTTTTCGAACTTCCAGTCGGGAAATTGGGCAGTCTGCCGCAGGTGAGCGGGCCGTCCGGCGCCGAGCTGGCTGCTGTAGCGCCTGAGGCCGGTGCAACCACTCCTCGATATGATGTCCGGACGCGCTCGCAGGCGATTGCTTTGATCGAACAGGTCCAAAGCTACTTCCGCCACTCCGAGCCAGCCAGCCCGGTACCCATGATCTGTGATCGTGCGCGAGCGCTGGCGGAACGAGATTTCATGGCCGTGCTCCGCGACGTTTTGCCTAAAGCGGCGCTTAAGAATGTCGGGGCCGAAAAGTAAGACGTTCGCTTGATCAAAGTTTTGAGGCCGCCTTAGTGAGATTCGACCGATAGTTGACGAACGGTGAAAAGCCCCGTTTAATCGCATTATTTGATTAGGTAGTTCCTTCGTAAAGGAAAAGACATATGGCGCGAGACAGCGGTCAAAAGTTTATTAAGCGAAATCGTCCACCACGCGTCCACATTACCTATGAAAATCCGGCAAATGCGGAAGAGAAGGTCGAAATCCCGTTCGTCATGGGCGTGATGGCCGACCTTTCCGGCAACACACCGGGCGTGGAGAAAGAGGAAATCGCCAATCGGAAATTCCTCGACTTTGACATGGACAACCTGGATTCGCGCATGGCTGCGATTCAGCCCGGTGTCAGCTTCCGCGTCGAGAACAAGCTCTCCGACGAGTCCGGTGAGAAGATGGGCGTCAACCTGCGCTTCAATAAGATGGCCGACTTCGAGCCTGCCGCCGTTGCGCGCCAAGTGCCGGCGGTCGCGAAGCTCCTCCAAGCACGGCAGCAGCTTGCAAACCTTGCGCGCTATATGGACGGCAAGGTTGACGCGGAAGCTACTCTGCGAAAACTGCTGTCGGATCCGCAGATGATGGCCGCGCTGAAGAATCGGTCAACCCAATCCAGCAACAATGACGAGAGCGGCACTTAAAAGCCGTTCTGTTCCCTTTCAACTCGAATTCGGAGAGAGCTGTCATGGCTGCAGAGACCGCTCAGGCGCCTCAAGAAGCACTCGTACAAACGACCGAGGGCGACGAGTTCTCAAATATGCTGAAGCAAAGCTTCAAGCCGCGTACCGAACGTGCAGCGACTGAAGTCGAGAATGCCGTCAAGACGCTGGTGGAGCAAGCGCTCGGCGACTCCAGCCTGATCAAATCGGATGTTCTAGATACGATCGAGGAAATGATCGCCCAGCTCGACAAGAAGCTCTCGGCGCAGATGAACGCGATCATGCATGCCCCGGAGTTTCAGCACATTGAGAGCGCCTGGCGCGGACTGAAATACATGGTGTTCCAGTCCGAGACGGATGCCATGCTCAAGATCCGCGTGATGAATGTGGGTAAGAGCGAGCTCTACCGCCATCTAAGACAGTATCCGAACGCGGCCTGGGATCAGAGCCCGCTCTTCAAGAAGATCTATGAAGAGGAGTTCGGACAGCTCGGCGGCCAGCCCTATGGCTGTCTCGTCGGCGACTACTATTTTAGCCACCTACCCACCGACGTGCAGCTGATGCGTGATCTCAGCAAAATCGCGGCGGCAGCCCACGCGCCGTTCTTTGCCGCTGCGGACTCCACCCTCATGGGTATGGACTCCTGGAACGAGCTGATGAATCCGCGTGATCTCAGCAAGCTGTTCGACACCCCCGAATATGCGGCCTGGAAATCGCTGCGGGATTCCGACGACGCCAAATATATGGGCCTGTGCATGCCGCGCGTTTTGGCGCGTCTGCCATATGGTGCCAAGACGGAGCCGGTGGAGGAGTTTGCGTTCGAGGAAGACACCGACGGCCATAAGGGTGAAAAGTACGGTTGGATGAACGCGGCCTACGCGATGGCCGCCAACGTCAATCGCGCCTTCAAAGAATATGGCTGGTGTGCTCGCATCCGCGGCGTGCAGTCCGGCGGCGAGGTTGACAATCTGCCGGCTCACACGTTCCCGACTGACGATGGCGGCGTCGATCTCAAATGTCCCACCGAGATCGCGATCAGCGATCGCCGCGAGGCAGAGTTGGCCAAATCCGGACTTATCCCGCTCATTCACCGCAAGAATACCGACCGTGCCGCGTTTATCGGCGCGCAGTCTCTGTTCAAACCCAAGGCTTATCAGAACAACGTGGAGGCGACCGCGTCGAGCAATTTAGCGTCGCGCCTGCCTTACATGTTCGCGTGCTGCCGCTTTGCCCACTATCTGAAGGTTATGGTCCGCGACAAGGTCGGCTCCTACTACGAAACGGAGCAGCTGGAGAAGTGGCTCACCAACTGGATCAGCGAATATGTCGACGGTGATCCGAAGAACTCAACGGAAGCGACCAAATGCAGGCGGCCGCTCGCTGGCGCGAAGATCACGATTGTGCCCAACGAAGAGAACCCGGGTTACTACTCCGCAACATTCGAGTTGCGTCCGCACTTCCAATTGGAAGGCATGGACATTGGGCTTCGCCTCGTTTCGCGGTTGCCAGTTGCGAAATAGCGTGAACCCTCTCTCTGAGGAGTGAGACTAATCTTTGCGTGAAAAGTTCACGCGCACAAAGGGGTAATGACGATGGCATCTACCAATATGTATCTTAAGCTCGACGGTATTGATGGCGAGTCTCTCGACCAAGACCATCAGGATTGGATCGAAGTGGAAAGCCTCTCTTGGGGGGTAAGCAATCCGGCTTCGTTCTCGATCGCTCAGGGCGGTCAGGCAACGCAGGCCGACGTGTCCAGCTTCAATATTGCGAAGCACATGGATAAGGCTTCAGTTAATCTTTTCAAGGCCAGCAATACCGGCAAGCACATCGCTAGCGGAAATTTGGAATGTCTCAAGCTCGATGGTGACTCCCGCGTGGTATTCTTCAAGGTGGATTTCACCGATCTGGTAGTAACCAGCGTGCAGTGGAGTGGTAGTGGGTCGGATCAGGCGCTGCATGAAATGGTGTCGTTCGCATTCTCTGAATTCAAGCAGTCCTACAAGCTGCAGCAGGACGCCGGCGCCGCAGGTGGCAGCACCGACTTCGGCTTCAATATCCAGACGTCAAAGGCGACGTGACACTGAATTCGGACTGCGGGATCTGAGCTGGTGCGGGAGAGCGAGCTCTTGAAGCTTACTTTGCTTGGAGAGCATTGGTAAACTATGCCCGATGTAAGCAGCAAGACCCGACTTAGCCCGCCGCTGATGCATGTCTTTCGTGCTGCAAATCAGGCGAAGGACGCCAAAATCGCGCTGGACATTCGCAATGAAGCAGGGGAACGCATCCTGGCGAGCCGTCGCTTGCGCGCACGCCAGGTGGTCACCGAGAGCGTGCTGAGGCAGGAGGTGTCACGTGATCTCGATGCCTTGCTCAATACCGTCGCGATGGAATCGACCATCGACTTGAAGGACTTTCCTCTCGTCCGCAAATCAATCCTGAATTTCGGAATTCCCGATGTGGCGCATCGAACGATCGACGAGTCGGGGCTCTCCGAAATTCCAAATGAGATCAAGGCCGCGATCATGACTTATGAGCCGCGCCTTGCAAAAGCCACCGTCCAGGTCGAGCGCGACATGAGCGTCGATGCGGCCGAACTCCGGGTACGGTTCATTGTGCGCGCCGATCTGACCTGTGATCCCGTTAACGTTCCAGTTGAATTCATTGCCGACGTGATCGACACCGGCAAGATCTTTATCAAGCGCTTGTGAACTCTGATGAACCGTGAATTTCTCGATCTGTATAATCGGGAACTTCAATTGCTGAAGGAGCAGGCGAAGGAGTTTGCGGGCGAGTACCCCGGCATAGCTGAGCGGCTCGGTGGTCTCATGGACGAGCGCATCGATCCCATGATTGGTGGCCTGCTCGAAGGAGCGGCGTTTCTTGCCGCACGTGTTCAGCTCAAGCTGAAACATGAATTTCCCGAATTCACTAGTAACCTCCTGGAGCAATTGGTCCCGCACTACTTAGCGCCGACTCCATCGGCTTTGTTGGCCAAAGTCATGCCCGCATTCGGCGAGAAGGCACTGCGTGAGGGCCGCTCAATCCCGCGTGGATCCTATCTCGATGCCAGCTTCCGGCAACTCGGTCGTCCGATCGCCTGCCGCTATCGTTTGTGCAGCGACATCGTGGTTTGGCCCTTCGAACTCGTCAGTGCAGAGTATTTCCCATCCCCTGGGCCATTACAGGCCCTCGGGGTTTCCATCGGCGGAGACGTCCTGTCAGGGATGCGTGTCACCCTGACGCATCGCGCCTCCACGCAGAAGGAGAACGAGCCATCTGAGGCCGACGCCAAGCCCGAGATGCAGTTCGCGGGCTGCAAGACCACTAACCTGCCATTCTATCTCGCGGGATCCGAGGCTGATTCGATTGCGCTTTACGAACAGCTTTTTGGCCATTGCAAAGGTGTCTACTTCCGCTTGCTCGACGAATATGGCGATCCCGTTGTTCATCGTGCGCCAGTCAATTCCATGGAACAGGTTGGCTTCGACCGCGCGGATTCGCTGCTTCCGAATGACTCACGCATTTTCGAGGGCTTCGATCTCTTGCACGAGTTCTTCGTGTTCCCGCGCAAGTTTCTCGGATTTAATCTCACAGGTCTTGGCCAAGTAATGCCAAAGCTGAAGGCCAAGACGGTCGACATCGTCTTCGCCTTTGATGAGGTCAATACCCGTCTCGCAGCAGCGGTGGGAGCCGACATGTTCGCGATGTATGCTGCGCCCGCCATCAATTTGTTCGAAAAGACCATAGACCGTATCGCGCTCAAATCGAACCAGCACGAATACCATGTCGTTCCTGATCGCAGTCACTATCTCGACTTTGAGCCCCATCGTCTGCTCGATGTGTATGCTCATTTGCCCGGCGCGCAGGAAAAGGTCCCGGTTCAGCCGTTGTATGCCGCATCGCTCGAGGCCCCGCGACGGGCTGCACGCCTGTCCTTCACCACGCGGAGGTTGCCGCGACGACGGACCGTCGAAGAAAAGCGCGTTGGGGTGTCGTCGGACTATGTCGGCACTGACATGTTTATCTCACTGAGTGAACTTGGCGGAATCGACGACATTTCGGCGGTTGCCGAGTTGAGCGCACGCGCCTTGTGCTCGAACCGCCATTTGACCGAACATCTTCCAATTGGTGCGGGCGGGGCGGACTTTCGCCTTGTCGACGACTTCAATCTCGAACTCGTTTGCGTGGCTGGACCGACGCCGCCGCGTGAACCGATTGTTGCGCACCTGCGGAGTCGCAGCGAAACGGTGAATACAGGTACCATTACGTGGCGTCTGGTGAATCTGCTCAGCACCAACCACCTCGGCCTGGTCGAGCGGGGAGCTGGTCGCAATGCTCAGGCGTTGCGAGAAACGCTGGCGATGTTTGCGGAAATGAGTGACACGGTCACGGAGCGGCGAATCCGCGCCATTCGCAATGTCGACAGTAAGCCGATCATACGCCGTATTCGCGAGCGTGCGGGCATGGGAGCGGCGCGTGGAATCGAGATCACCGTCACCATCGACGAGAAAGCCTTCGAGGGAGCGGGCATCTTCCTGCTTGGGGCCGTGCTCGATCGGTTTTTCGCAGAGTATTCAGGTTTCAATCATTTCACCCAAACTGTTATCCGATCCGTGGAGCGTGGCGAAGTGATGCGCTGGCCGCCCCGGATGGGTAGCCGAAAGCCGCTTTGAAATGGACGAAACTTTCCTCAGCAACATACAAAAGGAGCCTTGGCGCTTCGATTACTTCTCAGTGCTAAGGCATCTTGAGCGGAACAATCCGGACAAGCCACGCATCGGCGACAGTGCGGTCAGACAGGAGGAGTTCGCCCATCTAGGGCAGGACCCGTTCATGGATTTTCCGGCGTCCAACCTTGCCCGCGCCGAAGAAAGCAAGGGCAAATCCCTCAAGTTGTTCTTTAAGTTCCTCGGCTTGCTCGGGCCGCAAGGCGCACTGCCGCTCGCTACGACGGAAGAGGCCCATCATTATGTTATCGCGCAGGACGATGCCTTCCCGCGCTTCCTCGATATCTTCAACCACCGCTTTATTCAACTATTCTTCCGCGCCTGGGCGGATTCGCGTCCAATCGTCCAACACGACCGTCCCGAACACGACCGCTTCATCGCTTATATCGGCTCTTCCATCGGCATCGGGTCTGCGCCCTATCGAAACCTCGATAGCATACCCGATGCAGTCAAGCTGGGCTATGCGGGATTGCTTGGTGCGCAGGCGAAGTCGGCATCACGGCTCGCCGCGGCGATCCGCGGAATGTTCGGAGTCGACGTCGAAATCGACGAGTTCGTCGGGACCTGGTTGCAGCTGGAGAGCTCCGGACAGACGATGCTCGGATCGACGCACGCCGTTCTCGGGCACGATGTCCTCCTCGGCAAGGCAATCTTCAGCGTCCAGGACAAAATCCGTATCAGAGTGTTCGCAAACAGCCTCGATCAATATGCTCGCTTTCTCCCAACCGGCGATCTCTGCGAGCCGCTGGCCGATCTGGTGTTTTTCTACATTGGCGAGCAGCTCGAATGGGACGCCGAGCTGGCAATTCACGCCGGCGCCGTCGCTCCGATGCGACTGGGAAAATCCGGGCAGATTGGTTGGACGAGCTGGATGGCGCCGAACTGGACATCGAGTGACGAATATCGGCGGGATGCCCGTTTCCATCCGTCTGATCGAATGAGACAGAAGCGCGAACAGAAATCGAAACAGGAGAGCGGGCGAGGGGGCAGCAATGGTCGATATTAGCCTAGAAGCCGTAGCAGGTAAGCTCAATCGGGTTGGTTACGAGGCCTTTTTCAAGGCCATGCGACAGGCCAAGGCTGCAGGTAACAGGAACGTCGAAGTGGCGCACTGGCTCGCCCACATACTGCAGACCGAGAACACCGATCTCGGACTGACCGCAGATCACTTTCGGTTAGACCGGGCCAAGTTGCTGAAGGACGTCAACAGCGTCTCAAACAGTTTCCGGAAGAACGAAACCGAGATGCCGACGGTCTCGAACGCCCTGATCGATCTGCTCGATCGTGGCTGGCACTATGCCACCTTATTCTTCGGCGAAGCCCAGATCCGAACTGGTCATGTGCTGGTTGGCGCGCTTCAGTCGCGTGAGCTCGCGCGTGCTTTCACCAATGTCTCGCCGGAATTCGGCAAGATCTCCAGCGATGAATTGACCCGAGAATACCGTAAGATCTGGGCGAGTTCGGAAGAAGAAACGTTGCGGCCGATGGATGGGTCGGGGCTGTTGGGCGCAGGCACGCCTGGAGCCGAAGCTGTCGCTACCGCGAAGGGCACGACGGCACTCGATCGATTCTCGCTGGATCTTACGGCTAAGGCACGCTCCGGCGAGATGGATGCGATCCTCGGGCGCGACGAGGAGGTGCGACAAATCATCGACGTTTTGATGCGTCGCAGACAGAACAATCCAATACTTACTGGTGAAGCCGGCGTAGGCAAGACCGCGGTGGTCGAAGGTTTCGCGCAAAGGATCGCAAACGGCCAAGTGCCGCCGTCAATGCGGAATGTCAAGCTTTGCGCCCTCGACATTGGCCTGATGCAGGCAGGTGCGTCCATGAAAGGGGAGTTCGAGCAGCGCCTGCGTTCGGTGATCGACGAGGTGCAGCAATCGCCGACCCCGATTATTCTCTTCATCGATGAAGCCCATACGCTGATCGGCGCCGGTGGTTCGGCCGGCACCGGTGACGCCGCCAACTTGTTGAAGCCTGCCTTAGCTCGTGGAACTCTGCGCACCATTGCGGCGACGACGTGGTCCGAATATCGGCAGTACATTGAAAAGGATCCGGCGTTAACCCGGCGCTTCCAGCCAATCCAGATCGGCGAGCCTGACGTGCAAAAGTGCTGCGACATGTTGCGCGGCATTCTTGCGCCAATGGAAAAGCACCACAATGTTCGCATCTCCGATGCTGCCATCGTCGCTGCCGTCAATCTGTCGAACCGGTATATCCCGTCACGGCAGCTGCCCGACAAAGCCGTGAGCCTGCTCGATACAGCTTCGGCCCGTGTTTCGATCAGCCAGAGCGGCATACCAGCGAGTATCGAGGACATGACATCCGCGGTGACCTCGCTGGAGAACGAAAAGGGTGCGCTGGTCAGTGATAGCGATCTTGGCGTCAAGGGCGAGCAGCGCATCGATGCTATCGACATTGAAATCGCGGAAAGGAAGCAGCAGCTTTCGGTGCTCGACGCCGAATGGGCTACGGAGAAGAAACTGGTGGAGGACATTCGCGATCTTCGTCAGAAACTCGAGCCACCTGCACCAGACAATAAGAAGCCGCCTGCCAACCGCGCAGGTGAGCCGGCGGCCTTATCGGAGCCGGTCGACAAAGAGGAGGTCCGCAAGCAGTTGCGCGAGCTATTCGACACGTTGGAAGGGCGAAATCCTGAAAACCGCATGGTCTACGCGCATGTCGACGAGCATATCGTTGCTTCCGTTGTTTCCGATTGGACCGGCATTCCGGTCGGGCGCATGGTGAAGGACGAAATCGAAAACGTCCTCAGGTTGCCGGAGATTCTCAACAAACGTGTAATCGGACAATCCCACGGGCTAGCGATCATCGCCAAACGAATCGAGACCAACCGTGCCAAGCTCGACAATCCCAACAAGCCGATTGGCGTCTTCATGCTGTGTGGACCTTCGGGCGTTGGCAAAACTGAGACTGCGCTGGCGCTCGCCGAAGCACTCTATGGCGGTGAGCAGAACATGATTACAATCAACATGTCCGAATTCCAGGAGGCTCACACGGTCTCGTCGCTGAAGGGGGCGCCTCCCGGCTATGTCGGATTTGGGGAAGGTGGCCGGCTAACGGAAGCGGTGCGGCGCAAGCCTTATTGCGTGATTCTGCTCGACGAGGTCGAGAAGGCGCATCCCGACGTCCACGAACTGTTCTTCCAGGTTTTCGACAAAGGCTTCATGGATGATGGCAACGGGCGTCGGATCGATTTCAAGAACACGCTGATTATTCTTACCACGAATGTGGGTACCGACCGAATTATGGAGTTGTCGGACGATCCAAAATATCGCGAAGATGCCGAGGCATTGGCAAAGGAACTCCGAGCTGATCTGCTAGAGGTGTTTCCGCCGGCCTTGCTCGGTCGAATGGTTTCGATTCCCTACTATCCGCTCTCTCAGGAGATGCTCGCCGGCATCATCCGCCTTGCTTTGGACCGGATCGGCCGCCGTGTCCGTGACAATCACTCGGCGGCATTCGAGTATGATCAAGCCGTCGTCGACCACATAGTGTCGATGTGTAACGATCCGGATTCCGGCGGCCGCATGATCGACAATGTCATCAACAACACGTTGCTTCCGGCCATGTCCCGCGAATTCCTCAAGCGCTCGCTTGCAGGCGAGGGATTGAAAGAGGCCAAGGTGACGATCAAAAACGATGATTTTGCCTACGCCTGGACCTGAGAGCTAGTTGGAATCTGAATCCAAGTGTCAACAGTGGAGGGAGCAGCAGATGAGCGCCGGTTATGTGATTGCCCGTGAGAACTTTAAGGAAGCCTCTCGTCACGTATCGGCCGAGGCTGATCCGGTGATGTTCAACCTCCTCTATGGGTTACAGAGTCTTACGAACCAGATCGAGGCCGACTTTGCTGTCCTCCAGTCGAGTGCCGGGCACGCCGTTGGCGAAAAAACCGCCGCGAGAAAAAGCAGCCCGGCGCCGAAGAAGTCGGTCAAGAAAAAGACCACGAAGAAGGCTAAGTCGCGCAGGCGTTGACTTTGCCACAAGAGCTAGACTGCTCTTTCAGCTTGCGTGGGGGCGCTGGGGGCGGCAATCGCAATAGGCGGCTCAGGCTCGCAGGAGCCGCCACCCGGCGCTGCACGGACTTCTTCCACAGGCGAGCGTCTCGAAGGATAGGCCGCAACCATATTTAGCGGGCAATCTTTTTTCAAAGGCGATCGCCCTGCCCGCGAGCGGGCGAGCGGCTAAATCGGGGCCTCTGAATCCGCGCGTGCTTTAGCGCGAAGACCGGAAAGACGAATATCGCGGTCTCATTGGGAGGGAGGCGGCTGGATGTCCGCGTTAACGTGACGCGCTGAAACCAGCCTAGGTGGAGACATAGGCGATCTGCTCAAAGCGACCAGTTGACTGATAGCCGGGGCCTGTCCCCATTTCGACCAGCTTGCCGCCCCATGGATCGAGGTAGACGACTTGTCCAGCTCGATTGACCCGAGATGCCACGATGAAATGGCCACCGTTGCGCTTTCCTCCGTTATACCATCCAAGCAGGACGATAGCCGGCGTGGTGTCCGACAGCTTCGTCTTGTCGACGGTCGGTGATGCTGAAACGCTAACCTTCAGCCCGTCGAGCCTGAGTTTGGCTGCGACCTGCGGCATGAAAGTACCGAAGTTTGAGAACATATTGCCCATCGTGAGCTGATTGCTCTGGTAACCGCTCGGATTGAAACTCCTGGGAGCCGGTTCCGGTGCCGAGGCCATCGACAATGGGGCCACAATGTCCTTATAGATCGACCAGGCAACATCCCATTCCGTTTCATTCACGCTCTGCTGTCTCGCTTGATTACGAGCCATCCAGATACTGGCCACAGCGCATGAAGCCGCTTGGTCCTGAGCCCAAATCTGGTGCGCATAGTTGTCGCCGTCAGTTCTGAGCAGGATTGTCATCAAAGTCTCCCGGCAAAATGCGAGGTCAAGGGGCCGAAAATAGGCTGTTCAAGCACCCGGGTCGCTAAACCGATGGGCGGATGAGGGATCTTGATTTGTGGTCGGCAGGTGAAAAAGGTTCAATCCCAGCGGATCTGGTGCGATCACTTTGAAGTAGTTCGATGCCTTATGTAGGATCTGAGGTCCGTTCGCAGGCGGCGTTTTCGCGCCTCAGTTGTGGCCACGCTTGATGTGGGTTGCTAGTCCACCCAGAAGGAAGGGCATTTAGGGAGGTCGGTTTCAGTCTCGTCGGTCTCGCGCCAAGCGCAGCCGGCGCGTGCGCCGAAATCCTCAAGCACCAGGTAGATATCGCGGTCGAGGCGTCGGTCGGTACGATCGAGGGCGAGGACGCATACGCAAACTCCCCAAACGACGCTGAGCCAATCGTGGCTGCAGGCCAATCGTTCCCTGTCAAGTCCCGTGAGTTGATGTCGCCAGCCGTCCTTTTCGACCTCGGTCAGCAAGCTCTCCGGCATGTGCGGCGGTTGGCAGTCGGCAGGAAGGTTGCATCGCGGGTAGGGCGCGCCCGCGTCGCGGCATGGGCAGGCGCGAGGCTCTTGCATGCCGAGCGGATGGGTCTCGCAGACCCGGCCGATGTCGTCATAGATCTCGCACTTCTTCGTCGGTCCCTCGGCAAAGAGACGGGCCACGGTTGGGTGGCTTGGGCAGGCAGACCGGGGCCGCTCCGCCAGCATCGGCGGCGGTGATGCCGGTGAGATTTAACCGTTCCGCGTTGCCCTTTGTTGATGAACCGCAAACTTCGCCGTTTTTAGCCGTAGCCTCATCTACCGATGGGCCTTTGCCATACCGAACGAAGGCAAGCCGAACCTCGATCTTCAGCGCGGCGTCCTACCCCGCGCCGACAGCTTGGCGGGATCGCGCCGCTTAGCCACATGGGCGTGGTAGGTCGAGGGGGCGATCGGCAAGACCTTGCAGATCGGCTCGACCCCATGCGTCCCACGATGATCGTCGATGAAGGCGATCATGGATTGGACCGGCGGTCGAGCTCCGCCATCGCAAAATAGGCTCCCGGCTTACGCAGGATCTCGTTGGCTTGCCGAAGCTCCCGGTTCTCTCGCTCAAGGGCCTTCAGCTTCTCGGCCATGTCGGTCGGAACGCCGGCCCGCTGGCCGCAATCGACCTCGTCTTCTTGACCGACCAAGTCATGCAGCGTCTGCGGCGTACGGCCGATCTTCGCCGCTATCGACGTTATCCCCCGCCCAGCGCGACGGGTGCTCGCTGGCGTGATCCAGCACCACCCGAACCGCACGGGGCGGACCTCGGGTGAAAACTTGTTCGTCGTCTTGCTTATCATGGCTCCATCCTCTCAGGAGTTGGAGCCTCCGGCCTGGGCGGTTCAAAGCCCATTGTGACCTGTTACTTCTTGCAGTGGCGGTTTCATCGGGAGGCTTCAGCTCGCCTTTGAGACACGATTACTCGGTCGTTTACAGCATAGAGGAAGCAAGGCCACTTTGGATTATCGTTACACAATGCCAGCGCTTTGGATTCTGCCTCAGCAACTGTTGCACCGGTGGCACTCCCTGCCTTGGCGTGGTAAGGTCTGATCGCAAGTGCCTTGGGAGAAGGCAACTTAGAGTAACCGAAGATGATTTCTCGATTTGCTGCACTTACTAGGGGGGTTTTCTCGGCTGAAAAGGGCCCATCGGAGTGAAGGTCAGAGACGTCGTGTCGCTCCGCTGAAAACGGGTCGGCTGCCTGCAAGCCGTCATTCAGCGCGAGCAAAATGCAAGGTTTTGCGTAAGCGAGTTGGCAGCCAACGAGCGCAAAACGTTGCGCTGTCTCTTTAGACGAAGCTCCATCCCACCAATAGTAAGCTCCCGTTTCTGGCTCAACGGTCAGAGCTTTGTTGAAGCTCAATGCACTGTAACTTCTCGCTGCTGCTGGGTCAGAAACGAGAGCGGCGGCTTGGCCGATTGAATTGGCAGGCGTGTGTGGGCCAGTTAAACGCGAAGGCAGAACGACACGGTTTTGTATGGCATAGAGAAAGCAGGGCCCGTCCTTTCCGCTTCTGACAGGATCGCTATTACATTGATTTATAGCATCGGTCTCCGCTTGAAGTTGCGTTGACGCATTTGTTTGAAAAAACGCTCTGCCCCAGGGATGAAGAGCGATAGCCTTCGGCGATGCGGCCCCTAAATAAGCCTTTGCACTGTTCATCGCATTTCCGTTCGGCAAAATTGCCGGGATTTGTTCTGGAGAGAAGCTCGATGCAAAAGTTACCCTTGGCATAGTTCGGCGGGTCCAACTTGCGCTGTCGGAAGATAGAAGTACACGATCGTTTACCGCTGCAAGAACACAGGGCTCATTGTAGCGGATTTGACATCCCTCGAGGGCAGACAGCTCCGCCTGGGTCTCAGTTTCACGTGCATAGACATACCAATTCGACGAGGACCCCAAGGCCAGCGCTTGTGCCTTGTTAAACTTAGCATCGGCGTACAGCTTGGCTTGTGATTGTCTGATTTCGGGAGACCGGCTTGCGAGGGCGGTAGAGAACACGTTCGTCAGAGCGTCAAATAGGTCGGCGGTACCATTGTTGACCGGTTTGACGGAGACGACCCACGGTATGGTCTTGCTCTGCGGATTTAAATCATCAGGTGTGATTTTGGTCATCGTTGTGGCACTCTTGGAGTTCTCTTTTTGCCACACTGCAACAAGAGTGACTGGAGAGGCGATCGTGTAGGTGACAGTGAAGTCGGGCCCAACGTGCGAGGGAGCAGTAATGGTTAGCGCGCCGTCCATCACCCTGGCGTGGAGGCGCAGCCAGACGTGCCTTATATTCGCAGAGGGATTATCCCCGACCGCATAAACAACATCGGCATCCCCATTCAGCTCGATCTTCTCGATGATCAGAATGTGGTGCAGAAGCGCTCCCCAGGCGCCCACCCAAACACCGGAGAATTGCTGAAGAGCCTCAGTTGCACCGGGCGAGGGCACAATGTGAAGGTGGGCCGGAATGGGGACATCTCCAATCATCGTCGACTCCGCACCCGCGGCAGTCGAGACCATATCTGCTTGTGTGGGTCGTTGAGCTTCAGCAATTCTCTCGGCTGCCGATAAAAGGGCGTTAGCAGGGGCACCGGACGCAGGATTGTTCTTCGGTAAGGCTGGCACCTCGTTTGCAACGAGCTTATTTAACTGTCCCTTGGCCAGGTCAACGTAGAAGCCTTCTGAATAGCGGGATAGAAAGGCGTTCCAGCCGTCTTTAGTGCCAAGCTGAAGAGCGAGCTCATACGCTTTCGCTATGTCGACTTGCGGGCTGGGAGGCTGAATTGGAGAAGCCGAAACAAGCGAAACGTCCTTCCCTCCTAGAGAGCCAAAAAGCGTTGGCTCTTGCTGATTGTTCGTTTGAGCCAACACTTCATCACGGACAAAACCAAATGCCTTGCGCAGATCGAGGCCGGGATTAACAATGTACTTGATGAGAGCCGACGTGAACGGGCTGTTTTTTCCGCTCCCATCGGCCGCAATTGATCCAGCTTTGGTTGCATAAGCGATCAAGGTGTTCGGTCTCGCCGGCTCAATTCGAGCGAGACCTCGAGTCACTTCACGTGAACCAATGGTGCGTTTGATTGTTCTGGAGAACGGATTATCTCGACACGCATCAAGCACAATCAACCGCAAGCTTCTTGCGGGTTCTATAGCTAGGGCTATCCGATCTAGTGAGAATGCTTCGTCGTAGACATCAGTATCCCTCTCTAGAGTGGCGTCAATCGGAACGAGATAGTTGTTCCCGTCGACTTCAATACCGTGCCCTGCGAAATAGATGAACGCCACATCTGAATCACGTGCAGCATCGGCAAACCGACGCAGAGCTCCTCGCATGTCATTAAAGGTAAGGTCTTGCAAAAGCTCAACCCAGTCAAAGCCCGCTTTTTGCAACGTCGATGCCAATGCCGTGGCGTCATTAACTGGATTAGGCAGGTGGGCAACGTGCTGATAGGCCGAATTGCCAATTACAAGAGCAACCCGCTTCTCAGCCATTGCGGGACCTCCAAGCAGGGCCATGGTAAGTGCGGCAAAAGTCAATAATCTCAATGAACGCAAGAATGCTCCCCTCTTAGTAAACTGCAACTCTAAGGAGACTGCGGGATGACAAAGCGTCGAAGATCAACGTCGTTTACTACCCAACATGCATCTTCTCGACGATCGCGTACAGCAGCACAAAGAGCGGCAAGAAGACGAAGAACCAAACCGCTGTCTGATCGGTTCGCTCGAATTCGCGGTTCGGGTCGGTGTCAGTCGCGTGAGCCGTTGTGGAGGCCCGCCCAGCAGGCCTTCGCCGTCTCGCGAAGCTACCAAGCAGGCGCCGAACCGTCGCTTCCGGAGTAGGCTGGTCCATCTCTACACTCAGAGAGCCAGCATCAGCGGAAATCTGCGGACAAGCTCAAGGTCGACATAGCCGGCTTCGTTGATCCATTCGTGCGGGCAGAAGGCGAGAGACGCTGCATCAATCGCGAGGCCGTCACGCCTAATCGCCTCGCGCGTTCCCGTTCGACCGACCCAGTCTTTCTCACCGCTGTTCGCATTTAGGCGCAACGCGTCAAAGACGGCAGTATCGTTTGTCACCTGGAATCCCCAAGGTGCTAAAAATTCATGATACGCAATTAACAGAGATTAGCCCACTTTCTTTGGCAGGCAAGAAACTTTGTTTGTGCGGTGCCGCGCCCGAGCCTGTGAAATTTTCTAAGTGCGCCGCGGCGTTGTGTGAGCGGCAGCGGCTGATGAGGTTGGGAACGACCGGCAATCGGGGGCCTCCTTCGGGATGGCGGCTTTGCTTATTTCGATAATCCTCAGTAGTTCACCGGGGGTGTGATCGCCATCGTCCAAACCTATGTTGCCGCACTTGCGAGCGTGAGCATTAGTGATGGTCGGCGGCCGAACAAAGGACATTCAACCTATCCTCATCTGCGTTAAGTGCAGGCGGCCAATGGATTATCTGGGGACATTGCCACAGATCACAAACCTGCCGGCGGTACATGCTTACAGGTGCCTGCCGTGCCTCAGGGTCGATACAATCGAGTTGAACTGAAGGCCTGCTCACATCCTTCATCAGGCGATAGAGTCGGACATCCGCGTTAATGGCAGATGTGATTATGATTCCTCGACCGCTCCACGTTTCGCGGCATCGTAGCGGACGCCGAAAGGTCTACTCGTGGCCAGCCTCACATGAAGCGAGACCAGAGCGTTACTGTACAGGCCGGAGATCCGCCACCGATGGTGGGCGAGTTGGGTCGACAGAAGCGCATTCAAGTGGTACAAACGGATTACCTGTCGATGCGGTAAGTTATTGATATTGCTGTTTTTTGCTGAATAGATGTCCAGTCCGCCCCTGGGCACCTTAATCGAGCGTCTCCCAATCGAGGTTGTGACTGTCTCGCCTACGCGGCGCTCCGAATGACGTCTCCCGATCGTAGTTCTTAAGAGTCCCCACTCTCTCGCTTTTGCTTCGATCGTGGTGCTGCGCGAAAGGCAACGAGTCCAAGGGCGCTTGTAACTGAACCCGACCACCGATTGACCACGAAACTGCGTGAACAGATGGCGATAAGGGTGGTCAATCGCGAGCAAGCTTCATTGTTTTTGTTGATTTTTTGGCTTGCTACTTACGTTCGGGACGCAGGGGTCGCAGGTCGCGCGCGCGATTTACAACTCGCTTGTAAGCGATTGATCTATATAGGGGCTTAAATTGATCATTTTACATGTAAGTAGCTTTTTTCATTAGTAAAAGATGAGACTCTTAATCAGCGGATCCCAAGTTCGAGTCCTGGTGCGCCCACCATATCAACGATCAAAACCGTTTGAGAAGCTGACGTTTCAAACGGCTGTTGCAAACACCGACCCGCCAGCACTCTAGGATGCTGTGGACAACCTCTGTAGTTTGCGTCTCAAGTTCGGATGTCGATCATCTGCACGACTGCTGACGTGCCGCATGACCTTGTGCTCGCTAGAACCTTTCGCAACGACAGGCTACAGCCACGCCCAAACAGTGTTGACCGGATGGCAAACGACCCCGCGACGACGGGAAACTGCAGCAGTTTCGCCGCGCACTGGCCTTGACTTGGCTCAAGCCCAACCCAGTCGGGATCTGCAACGTTGCTTCCTTAATCGACGTCGGAGAAGCATCCATGCGAGTCCCATCCATCGCTGTAGCGCTGCTGTCTGCTGTCCTGAGCTATCCCACGTTTGCTCAGTCGTCGTCTGATCACGAGGTCGATCACCCTGGACAAAACCAAGTGTCGCCGCCCGCGGAGGCGGAATTGCCCGCAGGCCCATCCGCCGAGCGCAAAAGCACGATGCGTGGTGGTTACATGATGGGAATGATGGGGCGCGGCATGAATGGGCAAGGCATGACGGGCGCGGACGGAATGGTGCCAGCAATCATGTTCCGCATGATCTTCGCGCTGATGGACGCTGATGGCGACGGGACCATCTCATTGCCGGAGTTTCAGGTCGCCCACGAACGAATCTTCAAGGCAATGGACAGCAATAAGGACGGGAAGCTCACTCTGGACGAGATACAGGCCTTTATGCGTGGGACAAAGAACTCAGCCCCGCAGCAATAGACTCGCGGCAGTCGGCATAGATCGGCCCAGGCGATCAGAAGATCGAAAATGCGCCAGCCCACGCGGCCGCGATGACCAGAATAAGGCCCGGGATTAGCCGCAGTGCGAAGGAGCGCCCGCCGCTGATCCAGCCAACAATGATCTTGCTGAGGGTATTCGTCGAAAGCGCCGCTAAAATCGGAGCGACAGCGTCGGCGGAGTTGATCTTGCCTGAGGCGGCGAGGGCGCGCAGGAATTCCAGTCTTCGTCGTTCAGGGCCAATACCGGCGACGCGACGCGACCTGCACCGCAGTGATGACTGCTCCGGCCAGAATGACTCCAAGCGTTCTCCGGTGAGCAGGTCCTACGGGGGCTCCCTCAGAAACTGCCCTTTTTCCAACTCTGTTGGCGGCACCGCGGTAGTACTAGACAAGCTAAACGCCCCCAAAGCGGCTTCGCTGATTTGACCTATCCCCACAATATTGCGGTTGTTAGCTGACATGCATCAAGAGCGTCTTTTCAGTCAACTAGATCTCTGGCTTTCCCCGCATTTGCTTCTCTCGGCCGCTATGCGAACACTCTAGGCGGGGCCCCTCTCGTCCGCGGGCCTCTTGGACGGGCTGTTCACAATCTTCGACTTGCCAATGAGTGCACCCTTGATTTCATCGCACCCGTAGCGCGTTTCCGGCGCGATGAACGGCCGTCCTAATGCTCGGCTTCTTCGTGCATTGTCGCGATCTCTTTCTCGGCTGTCCGCTTCAGGCCGCATGCCCTGCTCAAACACTCAGGTCAATGACATCTTCTATGGCGGACCGATCCCACTGATTACCATCGGCGAAACGGATGTAAACTATTCGTATGCAGGATGCGGAGAGGCGGTCCAGCAGCAAGAGTTTGTGTTGTTGCCGTTTTGCGCCAACACCTTGCTTCGCACCCGCGGGCTCGATCTGAGAGGAAGGGCGCGCAGGCGCCTCCCTTGCGGCTGCCCGAAGCGGCAGCGGTGACACCTAGAAGAATACTGAACGCCTTACTGCGGATCCCATTCAACGACCCTGATCGGTGTCGGATTCCAGCCCGAGCAGGGATTGTAGAACTGAGGGCAGTTTGACATCACGACGAGCGTCGGTTTGTCGGCACGCAGTTCAACGAAGTCACCCGGTGTTGAGAGGCCTTCGACGATTTCAGCGGACCCGTCGGCTTCCACGGGAACGTTCATGAAGAAATTGACATTGGCGTGAATGTCCTTGGCGGACATTCCGCGACCCGCCAGCGCCACCAGGAAATTGTCGCGGCAGGCGCAGGTGCCTTCGATGCCGTATCGGAGCTTGTTCACCTGGCTGCTGCATGCACCCCCGATTGTATCGTGCCGGCCTACGCTGTCCTCGACCACGGTCATGAGTACTTCGGCTACGTCAGAATAGAGCTTGAAGCCCTTGGTAACATAGATGGTGCGGTTCAACTTGATCGAGTTGGCGTTGTTGTAGCGGATCTCCGTATTAGAGAGGTCAAAGGCGAGGAAATCGACCGCCTGCTGGCCGCCGATGTCGATGATGCGCAAGCGCCGGCCGGGAGGAATTTCCGAGACATAGTTGTTGGCGCCTGCGGGCACCGTAGTGTCCTTGACGATCTTTCCGGGAATTGAGGTGGCAGCGAGCATCTTGATCTCACCGTTCAAGGCCCGCGCGCGCGCCATCGCGGAGGTCGCGACCTTGCGCTTTTCCTCGGCCATCCTGCGTGCCAGATGTTGACGCTCTTTTTCCGAACCCGTGTTCTCGAGCAAGATTCCCGCCATGTTACCTCTGCTTGCTGATCCTGCGGCAGGCTAGGCTCAGTCGGCGGTACCGGTCCACGGTCGAAATTTTCTAAATTCTGTGATCGCCAGGCACGCCAGGCGACGACGGATTGCCGATGGGCGCGGAGAGAGGCTGACTGCCTGGTGACCAACAACCGCTCGAAATTCGGAATTCTTTCCGTTTTGTGCAGGATTCGGGTGCGAATGCCTGGAAGTTAGGCGTCTTCTGGAGGAAACGGATCTTACAGCTGCCGGTATTGGTGGCATGGATCGTGCTTAGAACTGGTCAAGAGGCGATCGGGGGCAGGAGTAACTATGACACCAAGCACGATCCCATGTTCGCACGAATTGCTCCTTGCGATTGCCGACATGGCTCCAGACGTCCGCCCGATTGGGTGCGATGCGGGTGCCGCGTCCGGAGTGCAGATTGGCGGGGGCGCGCATGATTGCTGCTGAAGCGCTGCCCTGGGCATCCAATTCACTTCAATGGAAATATCGCGCGCTGGACAGAACTGCTGCGACGTCCACCTCATCTTATGTGCTGGCGAGATTGCGGGGCGATATTCTCTCGGCCTATTTCAAGCCTGACGCGAAGCTCTATCTCAAGGTTCTCACAGAGCGCTACAACACCAGCGTGGCGCCCGTTCGAGAGGCGCTCGCGGTGCTTTCGGGCGCCGGGCTCGTGATTTCCGAAAGCCAGCGGGGATTTCGGGTCGCTTCGGCTTCTCGGGCCGACTTTCTCGACATCGCGGCACTGCGAAAGCATCTCGAGATTCCCGCGCTTGGCTTAGCAATAGCTAGGGGCGACGATCGCTGGGTTAGGGAAATCCGTCGGGTCTACGATATCTTTTCGCAGCTGTCGCAAAAGGCGGGACACGACGCGCCGATCTCCGATGCCTGGGAAGCCTATCACCGCGAGTTCCACTTCTCGCTGATTGCGGAATGCGGCTCGCCGACGCTGTTGAATTTCTGGTCTCAGCTTCACGATCGCTTTGACCGCTATCGTCGACTGACATTGCCGTCGGGGTCCTACATGGCGGGAACGGCGAGCGACCACGAAGATATCATGGAGGCCGTGATCAGCAGGGATATCGGCCGTGCCGCCACGTTGATGAGCGATCACATCCAGAACATCACCGATGTCGTGCTTGAGCAATATGTCGAGTAAGGACCGCTTGTGCCTGTTTCTTGAACCAGGCGATGAAAGTCTGACAATTTCGATATCTGCCCGTTTTATCTTCCGTCCTTATTCGTCTATCCCTCGCATGAAGCTTCTCATGTGGGGCAACAATGGAAAGAGTGGCGGCTTCACAAGGCGTCGGAAGCGCTCGCAAAAAGATACACCACATTTCCTTGCATCGGAAATGAACTGATGCTTGTCGCACAGAGATCCCGCCATCGCATTCATTCCTTTCGTCTTCATCGTCCGTCGACTGCGGCCGACGCTGTAACGCTCCACGCGCGAAGCAAGGGCATCGCGGCGTATATGGGCGGGGGAATAGACGTGATGGCCGCCTTGAAAGCAGGTCGACGGTTCGACGATGTCATTCATCTGGGTGCGCTGCCGAACCGCACCAGTATCGAGCAATGCGGTAATGAGATCGTCCTCGGGGCAGGGGTGACCTACGATGCGCTGGCCCGCAGCGCTGTGGTTCGCCGGGCGTATCCACGGCTCGCGGAGAGTTGGCCAGAATCGCCAACAATCGTATTCGCATCAAGGGAACGATTGCGGGCAACCTGATGGCGGGCAATGTTGCGTACGACTTTCCGATGGTCGCGATCGCAGCCGACGCTCAAATCGAATCTATGACGTCGCAGCTGTCTCTTGCATCGTTCGCGGCCTCGCATCGCTCTGAACTAGGCGCGGCGGACCTCATTACGGCGATCAGGCTGCCTGCTTCCGGATGCCTAGGCTTGGTCATACAACTCGAATGGAAACCAATCCTAGCGTTCGCGCTGTCGTTCCGGCGTGAGCGGGGCGTTGTGACCGCGCGGCTGGCTGTCGGCGCCGGATTCGCTTCGGTCGCGTTCTCGCAAGTTGACCTCGGGCGTGACCTTCTTGACCGCTTTCCGCGGAAGGCGGCGTCGGATCTTGCGGAGGCGTTGTGCGCTTCCCTTCCACCACCTCTGACCGACTGGCGCGCTAGCTGTGACTATCGGCGGAACCTGCTTAAGGTGTTGGTTCGCAGGGAACTCGAGCTGATGCGTCTCGCGGAGCCGACCCATGCAGCTTGAACTGTCTTTCACCATCAATGGGCAAGAGAAGCGGCTGAACGTCGCCGCGAACAGGACTGTCGCGGATCTGCTGCGCGAAGACCTGAATCTGACGGGGTGCCGCGTCGCATGCGACGCCGAGGTCTGCGGTTCCTGCACCGTCCTGATCGACGGCCGGCCGGCGGCTGCCTGCTCGACCTTTGCATTCGAGGCCGACGGGGCGTTCATCGAGACCATCGAAGGACTGGCCGAGAACGATGTCCTGCACGCAATCCAGCAAGCATTTCTGGAGACAAACGCATTCCAATGCGGCTTCTGCACGTCAGGCTTCGTTATGTCGGTAAAGGCCTTGCTCAAAGTTGATCCTTCACCGACCGACGATGCGATCAAGGAGTGGCTGAAGTCGAATATCTGCAGATGCACAGGCTACCAGCCCATACTGCAGGCGACGCGGCTTGCTGCAAAGCGCATCGGCGTTCCCGCATGAAATCGATCCGCGAGCCAACAGGCATTGCGCCGGAGCGGATCGACGGCCGGCAGAAGGTCCTTGGCGAGGTTCGTTTCACGACAGACTTTTCTTGGCCGGGCATGACCCATGCCAAGATTCTGCGCAGCCCGGTGCCGCATGCGCGAATCAGATCCATTGATGCCAGTCGTGCGAGGGCGCTTCGCGGTGTCCTCGCCGTCGTCACGGGCGCCGATATAGCGACCATGCCCGACCCCTTCTATGGCGTTGGAATCCGAGACCAGCCGGTACTTGCCATCGACAAGGTGAGATATGTCGGTGATATGGTCGCGGCGGTTGTGGCAGAGGACGAGGCCACAGCCTTTCGGGCGCTTGAATTGATTGAGGTCGAATATGCCGAGCTGCCGGCGTTGATGACGATTGCCGATGCGCTGTCGGAGGGGGCCCCCGACATCTTCGAAGGGCCGTCGCCTGGCGAGGCGCTGCCGGTGGGCGCCGGCGCGCAGAGCCTCAAGGAGCCGTCCAGAAACGTACTTTACGAGTTCAGGTACGCCCGCGGTGATCTCGAAAGCGCGATGCGATATGCCGACCATGTCTTCACCGACACTTTCACATTTTCAAGGATTCATCACTATCATCTTGAGCCCTACGTCAACGTCGCCCGCGCCGATGCCGATAGCATCGAGATATGGTCCTGTAACCAGGACCCTTTCATCCTGCGGAACGACTTGTCGCGCATGTTCGGCTTCCCTCTGCATAATGTGAGAATCCACACGGCGATGATTGGCGGAGGGTTTGGTGCGAAGAGCTATTGCAAGATGGAGCCGCTGGTCGTTTTTCTTGCCAGGCAGGTAAGGCGGCCGGTCCGGTTGTGCCTGACGATGGACGAGGCGTTTCTCACACTGAGCAAGCACGCCGCCATCCTGACGCTGAAGACGGCCGTAACGGCGGACGGGCGGCTGATCGCCCGGGAAGCCGACATCAAGCTCGACGGAGGAGCCTATAGCGATGCCAGCGTCAGCACCACCATCAAGACTGGATACCGCATCCCGGGTCCCTACAAATGGGTTGCGGTATCGACCATCGCTTCGGCAGTGAGGACGAACACCGTTCCGGGCGGATCTTTCAGAGGCTTCGGCGGAACGCAGGCAAGCTTCGCGTCGGAATCGCAGATCGACATGATCGCGCGCCGTCTTAGTCTGGATCCGCTCGAGTTTCGCCGCAACAACATGTTGGCGCCCGGCGAACCATACGCGCCCGGCGACAGCGCGCTCGACAGCGACTTCAAGGCGGGATTGTCGAGGGTCGCCCATTTGATCGGCTATGGCGCCTCACCGAAGAAGCGCGGGCGCGGCATCGGGCTGAGTGTTGGCCTAAAGGATGGCGGCGGCACGGGTAATCAGGCACTCGCCGAGATCAAGGTCAGCGACGCCGGCGAGATCATGATCCGAGCCGCGGCGGTTGAGATCGGCCAGGGCGTCGGCACCGTGCTCGGCACCATCGCCGCAGAAATTCTCGATCGGCCGATGACCGCCGTGAGGTACGGCGAGATCGATACTGACCACACGCCACTCGACACCGGCACGCACGTCAGCTTCGCGACGGCAGTCACGGGTCGTGCCATCGAACAAGCGGCGATCGACGTCAGGAATCAGATTTTGGAATTCGCCGCAGAGCGTCTCGATTGCGATCACGCTGAACTCGTGTTGTCCGACTGGAACATACTGCGCGGCAACGAGTCGTTTCCATTGCAGAAGATGCTCCGCGACTATTACGGGCCAGTGGGAACGGAGTTCATTGGGCGCGGCCGAATGAAGATTGCGTATGACGCTGCGGCACCATTGGGCTCACAGAATTACTTTTGGATGCCGTGCTGGTCGGCTGCGGAAGTGAACGTCGACGAGGAGACCGGCAAAGTGACCGTTCTCAAACTCGTGGTCGGCGCGGACGCAGGGCGCGCTTTTAACCTTCCGGCTTGTCACGGCCAACTCGAAGGTGCGGCGTTGCAGGCGTTCGGTCAAAGTCTATTCGAAGAACTGATCTACGATGGACCGGCGCCCGCCAACGCTGACCCGATGACATATCGCGTGCCGCTCGTCACGGACCTTCCCGGGCAGTTCGAAAGCTTCATTGAGGAGCAAGGCATGGGACCGGGTCCAGGAGGTGCGAAGGGCCTTGGCGAAGCCGGCATGCTCGGGATCGCTGCCGCTATCGCCAATGCGGTTGAGGACGCGGTTGGGGCGAGGGTTCTGCAACTGCCGATCACACCGGAGCGGGTGATGGCTGCGTTAACGGCGCAGCAAACAGCCGCTCAGCCTGGGTCCTGAATTTATTTATTCCGCTCCGAGCGCGCAGCTTGCATCAGACAATGCACGAGAGATGGCGCGATCATAGGAAAAAGGATTGGTGGACCCCTGGGAAACCGTGGCACGCGAATTGCTGTCCTACAGTTTGATGGCAATGGAGAGCTCTGATGTCTGGCAAGTTTCCGACCCGCGGCGTCCTTCCAGTTGTTCTAGCCGCTTTTGCATGCGGCCAAGCCTTTGCGGCTGAGAAGGTCAGTGTTCGTCTCAACTGGGTCCCCGGTACCGAGCACTCGTTCCTTTATCTGGCCAAGGAAAAGGGTTGGTTCGCCGAGGCCGGCATAGATCTTGACATTATTGCAGGTCAAGGATCGACCGTGGCCGTGAAAACGGTGGGCGCCGGCGAAACGCCCTTCGCAATTGCCGATGTCGCGACGGTCGCGCGTGGATGGGAAGCCGGCGTTCCCCTGGTCGCGGCCGCGGTGCTCCTCAAGGAAAGTCCCACGGTCGTATATTCACTGAAAGCAAAGGACATTACGAAGATGTCCGATCTTTGCGGAAAGAAGGTCGGCATTAACATCAAGAGCACCACGAGCGAACAGTATCGCGCCATGGTCCGTCTCGCCAATCTGAAGAACTGCGAGATTGCCGAGGTGCCGGTCTCCGGGGGAGGGAGCAAGGAGCTCCTGTCGGGTGCGGTCGATGCGGCGGTGATCTTCTCTTATGAGGATCCAGCGCAGCTTCTGGCCAAGGGCCAGGAACTGAATACAATTCCTGCGAGCCAGTACTTCAAGCTCTACAGCCTATCGATCATCACCAACGTCGAGACGGCAACGAAGAAGCCGGTGCTGGTCGAGTCCTTTGTCAAGGTGGCCGTGAAGGGCATCAAATACGCGCTGGCCAACCCCGAAGAGGCGAAACAGTCTTTTCTGAAGTTGGCGCCAGAGGCGGACGTTGCTTACGAGAGGCTCAAGTTCGACATGTTCTCGAAGCTTCTTGCCGGGGACGAGTCCGCCGGCGATTCGATTGGCACGAGCACCGCGGAAGGATGGAGCAACTCCCTTAAGGTGTTGCGCGATCTCGCGATCATCAAGGCCGAAATCGATCCGGCGGGGAAATTCGTTCAGGTTCAATAACCTCCGATGATTGAGATCCTGAAAAAGGCCGCCCCCATCGCGCTATTTTGCGCGGTGTGGGAGGCGGCCTGTTTCCTCTTGAAGATACCCGCCTATATCGTGCCGGCTCCTCACCGGGTCGTCGACAAGATCGTCAACAGCGGGGCTTTGCTGTATTCCCACTCCCTGATCTCGATCGCCGAGATCCTGATAGGGTTCGGACTCGCCAGCATTTGCGCGGTGCTTTGCGCCATTGCGATGGTCCACTCGCGGCGGGTTGAAGCGGTTCTGGAACCCTTTCTAGTCGTTTCCCAGGTTATCCCCAAAGTGGCGCTGGCGCCGCTTTTCATCATTTGGTTCGGGCACGGGATCCTGCCGAAGATCATCATCGCGATGCTGATCGCGTTCTTTCCCGTGCTGGTGAACGCCGTTGTCGGATTGCGATCGGTCGATGGCGAAATCATTGAATTGATGGATTCCATCGCTGCCAATCGCCGCCAATTGTTCTGGCGTGTTCGTCTTCCGACTTCGCTGCCGTACATCTTTCCCGCGCTCAAGGTCGCGGCCTTGCTGAGCGTGGTCGGCGCGATGGTCGGGGAGTTCGTGGGCTCCGACCACGGTCTTGGCTATTTGATGGTTCTTGGGGACGTGAATCTCGACACGGATCTGCTGTTTGCCTCCCTCGCCGTGGTGACGGCATTCGGGATGGTCATCTATTCAACCATCGAGATCTTTGAGCGCCGTATCGAGCAACGGTACGGCAAGGGCGGGGTCCAACAGCAGCTCGTTACGGTATGACGATGGCAGGCAAGGTGAAACGTTCTCCGACAGTCGTCTCCGCAGCCGACGCAGATGATAGCGACCCGATGAAGGCCGCCATTTCGTTGCGCGGCGTGGATGTCACTTTTCCCGGCGAAGACGGTCCGGTTAAGGCAGTATCGTCCGTCGATCTGCACATTCCCAAACAGGAGTTCGTGTCGATCGTCGGTCGCTCCGGCTGCGGCAAGTCGACCTTGTTGCGCGTGATTGCCGGCCTGCTTCGCCCATCGGCCGGTGAGATCGCAGTGACAGGCACATCAGCGGCGGAAGCGCGGCTCTATCGGTCATTCGGGATCGTATTCCAGAGCAATGTGATGCTGCCGTGGCTGACTGCGATCGAGAACGTGCGATTGCCGCTCGAGGTGGTGCCGCCGGCGTCCATCCCGCCCCGGTACAGCCCCGAAGATCTGCTGAAGATGGTTGGGCTCGAGGGGCAGGGTGGCAAATATCCCCGTCAATTGTCAGGCGGGATGCGTCAACGCGTAGCGATCGCCCGCGCCTTGTCATTCGATCCTCCGATCCTTCTGATGGACGAACCCTTTGCGGCGGTTGATGCGCTGATCAGGCAAAGGTTGCATGTTCTGCTCATGGACATCTGCGCCCGCACCCAGAAGACGGTCGTCTTCATTACCCACGATGTCTACGAGGCCGTCCTGCTCAGCGATCGCGTGTTGGTGATGTCCGATCGCCCCGGCACCATTGCCGCTGACGTCAAGGTCCCGTTCCCGCGGCCCCGGCAACCGGCATTGCGATCCAATCCGGCCTACATGGAGCTTTGTTCCGAAATCCTGGAGCGGCTCATGAAGGACTAGCTCGGGATGAACAATAAACCGGCACGCCGCAGAGACGAGCTTCGAATTTAGTTTTTCGTGTGCTCGCAAACCGCGCGGTGATGAAGCCAGATCGTTATCACCGATACACCGACAAGGAGTTATCACGTGGCAATGCTGGAGCAGACCCGGTCGCCGAATCCGACTTACAATCAGGCACCCTCAGAGGGAATCGTGCGCGAGATTCTCGAGAAGCTGCCGGGTCCGACGGAGGCTGCGGCCAAGATGCTGCCACCCGAATGCTACACGTCGGCGGAGTTCTTCGAGTTTGAACGCAGGGAGGTATTTGCGCGTTCGTGGCTATGCGTCGGCCGCGTCGAACAGGTCGCTACTCCCGGTGACTGCCTGTCGGCCCAGCCCGCCGGCGAACCGATCCTCGTGACGCGGACCCAGTCAGGTGAAATCCGGGCGATGGCCGCGATCTGCCGACATCGAGGTCAAGTCGTTCCGTGTGCTGCCGGTCAAAAGACCCTGCGATGCCCTCTGCATTTCTGGACCTACGATCTCGAAGGCAATTTAATCGGCGCCCCGCATATGGGCCGAGAGAATACACTCGAATTGCGAAAGTCGGAAAAGCTGACGCCCATCAAACTCGAAATTTGGCACGGCTTCATTTTTGTCAATCTTGATCCGCTCGCAGAGCCGCTTGCTCCTTCACTAGCGAAGGTTGAGCCATACTGGGCCGGATATGAAGATGCGGATCTCGTGGGGATTCCTCCCAGGATCGCCGACACTCCACTGCCTTGGAATTGGAAGGTTCACGTTGAGAACTTCACGGACGCGTACCATCCGGAGTTTGTCCATCGGGGCACGCACGACTTTGCGCCAAGCGTGACTGAAGATGGTGGTGTAGTCTTTACGGATATGAAGCCGGGTGACAACGCAATCATCCGCACCGTCCCGATGCTGAAGCCGGACGGCGGCATGAACAGGGACGGCTGGGGTGAAAATCCGGCGTTTCCGCCGATCAAGACCATTTCCGCAGCTCAGCGGCAGCGGCTGACGTTCGTCATGATTCCACCAAGCATGACCATGGTCTTTGCGCCAAACGCGATCGCATTCACTCTGCTGTCCGCGACGGGCGTCGAGGCGACGTTTGCGTCGAGCGACCGACAGACGGCCGGCGGCTGGTTGCTTCCGAGATCCTCTACGGAGCTGCCTGACTTCAATGACCGCGCTGCTCAGGTGCTCGAGGGCGGCGCAAAAATATGGGCCCAAGACGTACCTGAGAACTTGGGCATGCAGCGAGGCAAGAAGTCCAGCTTCGCGCCGGAGGGCGTTTACGGCCCGTTGGAAACGACCCTCGTTCAGTTCAATGCCTGGCTTCTGCACGCGTACATGCAAGCCGGACTACGTTCATGAGTTGCCGATCGGCGGAGGTTCATTTTCCGGCGGCAAGGCCGAGCCAAGCAGGGGCGCGAACATGACTCTTAGATCTTGTTTTGGAAAACTCTTCTCCTGGATACCTCTAGAGATCGATCCCCATGAGGGGGAGCCCAGCTATTTCGATTTTGTCACCTACTTTGGTCTGGTTAGCCTGTCGATGGGAACGATTGCCAGTCTCGATCCCGCCGCCAAGGATAACTCGGCGCACGACGAACAGAGCTTCGCGGGTGATCAACCCTTGTCGTGATCCCACGGAGAAGGTTTCGCGCGCCGTTGTGGAAAGATTCTCGAAACGCTAGGGACAGCTGCAATGAATCGTCGAAAGTTTCTGTACAGCTCTTCCGCCGCAACGATCATGGGCGGCTTCTCACTGCTGTGGCCAATCTCTCACGCATTGGCGCAATCGAAGCACGAGACTCTGGTGCTAATCTCGGAAAGCGGCCCCAATAGCCTTGACGTGCAGGGAGTGGGCACCAACCGTCCCGGTTATGAGGTGGCCTGGAATTGCTATGATCGCCTGATCACCTATGCGGTGAAGACCCTCCCCGACGGCTCCCGCTCGTACGACCAGCGGACCATCGCGCCTGAACTGGCGGAACGTTGGGATGTCGACGCCAAAGGCGTCACCTTTCATCTGCGCAACAACGCGACCTTCCACGATGGTGCACCCGTTACGGCTGGCGACGTCAAATGGTCGTTTGATCGCGCGGTCTCAGTCGGTGGTTTCCCCGCCAGCCAGATGGCGGCGGGCAGTCTGCTCAAACCGGCGCAATTCACGGCAGTCGACGACTATACGTTCCGGGTCGATTTCATGAAGCCGGATGCGCTGACGCTCCCCGACATAGCGGTCGTCATTCCCGTGATTTACAATTCTGCGCTGATGAAAAAGAACGCCACGGAGAAAGATCCCTGGGCTATGGAATTCGCCAAGACGAATATGGCGGGCGGCGGCGCTTTCAAGGTTGAGAAGTGGACGCCGGGCACCGAGGTGGTCTATGTCCGCAACGATAGCTGGAAATGCGGTCCGCTGCCGCAGCTGAAACGTGTGATCTGGCGCATGGTGCCGTCAGCCGGCAACCGACGTGCGTTGATCGAGCGCGGAGACGCCGACGTCTCATTTGACATGCAATCCAAGGATTATGCTGAGCTGAAGGCGATGAAGGTCCCGGTGGCTGCGAACCCGATCTCGAACGGAATGTTCTGCATCGAGCTCAACGTTACCAAGCCGCCGTTCGACAACGTGAAGGTTCGGCAAGCTGTGGCGTATGCTGTGCCCTACCAGAAAATCATGGATGCGGTCTTCTTTGGCGAAGCCAGGCCGCTGTTTGGCGGTGAATCGAACATCCCCACCGGACCGTGGCCAAGCGCGACCAGCTACAGGACGGACCTCACCAAGGCCAAGGCGCTGCTCGTCGAGGCCGGCATGGCGGATGGCTTCGAGACGACGATTTCGCTCGATATTGGTCAAGGCACGACGAGTGAGCCGATTGCAGTCTTGGTGCAGGAGAGCCTCGCTGCGATCGGCATCAAGACGAGCATCAACAAGGTGCCGGGATCGAACTGGCGCGGCGAAATGCTCAAAAAGAGCATGCCATTCATGATCAACTTCTTCTCAGGCTGGCTCGACTATCCCGAGTATTTCTTCTTTTTGACCTATCACGGTCAGAACGCCGTTTTCAATACGATGAGCTACCAGAACCCGGCGCTGGACAGGGAGATCGATGCCGCTCGCGTCACAGCCGCGAGCGGTGACGCGACGGCATATGAAGCCGCCGTCAAGAGGATGATCACCATCGCGTACGACGATGTGCCGCGCATTCCGCTGGTACAGCCCTATTTATCTCTGGCGATGCAGAAGGGTGTCGGCGGATACACCTATTGGTTCCATCGCCAACTTGACTACCGGACATTGTCGAAGACCATGGCCTAGCGGAGGCGGACTTGAATAAGCCGTTCAAGGAAAAGGTGCAGCAAGTCGATATCCCTGCGCTCGGTCTCAGAAATTACTGGTACCCCGCCATAGCGCGCTGGCGACTGGGCAGCAGGCCGAAAGCTGTAACCCTCCTAGGTGAGAAGATCGTTCTGTTTCGCGACGACGGCAAGGTCTACGCGTTGGCTGATCGCTGTTCCCATCGAGGTGCGCCACTCTCCATGGGCAAGTGCCTCTATCGGGGCAGTGGAACGTTGAGTTGTCCCTATCATGGCTGGACCTTCGACGGAGGCACCGGAAAGTTGGTGGCGAAGCTGATGGAAGGTGGCGAGAGTCCGCTACCCGCGCGCGCTGCCGTCAAATCCTATCCGATACACGAGCATGCCGGTTTTATTTGGCTGTTCGTGGGAGATATGAATCCCGTGCCGTTTCCGACCGACTTGCCGGAATGCATTGCCGACGATTCGAAGTGGTTTTCGATCAGCAATTGGCGGACGTACAAGTGCAACTGGCGCCTCGTCATGGACAACCTTGCACATGATCAACATGCGCCGTTTCTTCACCGGGAGTCACCGGAGTTGCTGTTTCAGCCGATCTTCAAGCACGCGACACGCAACTCAACTGAACTGCTCGAGGATGGTACAGGGATAGGGCATCACGCCACCCATGGCGTCCATGTGACTCACTATGAGGGGCTCGGGCCGTTTCCTCCGCCCCAGGAGGCTTGGTATCGCAAGCTGAAGCCAAGCGGTCGTGGGAAGGACATGGATAGCACGAGCGCAGCAAACGCGAAATTCGGGCTCAAATTTCGGCATATGAACATGCTGCCAAGCATTGCGCTGATAGGTCGACCGAGCGGCAACTTTTTTACCTGTAGGCTGGTTACCCCGATCGATGAAGAGACGACGATCCTCTACAATTTCAATCTGTTCCGGCGCCGCGGCTCGATCATCGCTCTTCTCAATTCCTTGAAATGGGTATTTTGGTCATCCTGGGCCCATGATTGGCTCTTTTCAGACCAGGACAAAGTTGTCGTGGAGCGCATCCGGCCGGGTCCCGAATTGCTTTCGAAGACTGATGTTGGCTTGACCGCCTGGAGATGGTTCATGGCCAGGAATGCGCGGCGTGCGGAGCCTGAAGCCTTATCGTCCGAGGTCGTGCCTCAAATTGTGGAACATTAGGATGAATATCGTGCGCCGTTTGCAGGTGGTGCTGTCGACTAGGAGCGCTCGATCGGTGTTGGCGGTCGCTCTTGGCGTTCTGGCGTCCTCTGTTGCTGGCCGGTCTTCCGCCCAAAATGCCCTGCCGCTGGAGCGTGTTGCGGTTCGATTGAATTTCCTGCCAGGTGCGGAGCATGCGTTCCTCTATTTAGGAAAGCAGAAGGGTTGGTATGCAGCTGAAGGAATCGATCTCGAGGTGATTCCCGGGCAGGGGTCTACCGTTGCGGTCAAAACAGTCGGGAGTGGCGAGGAGCAATTCGCAATTGCCGATACGGGATCCGTTGCGCGGGGTTGGGAAGCGGGGGTGCCGCTGGTCTATGTGGCCATGCTCCTCAGGCACACGCCGGCGGCGATATTTTCTCTGCCCTCAAAGAATATTGTCTCAATGAAAGATTTGTGTGGCAAGCGCGTCGGGGTAAACCTGAAGAGCACGGCGGCCGAGCAATATCGCGCGATGATACGTCTGGCAAAACTGGACTGCGCGATCGAAGAGATTCCGATGAATTCGGGAGGCAGCAAGGAAGTACTCACGGACACCGTCGATGCAGCGGTCAACTTCTCCTATACTGATGCGCTTCGCGTCAAGCTGAAGGCGGGCGGGGTGAACTTTATCGCGGCGCGTGAGTATTTCGATTTTTTCGGCCTCGGAATCATCTCCAATCCAAAATATCTCGCGGCAAAGCCTGATATTTCTCGTCGCTTCATGGCAGTCACGATCCGCAGCATCGGTTATGCCTTCAGCCACAAGGAGGAGGCCCTTGACTCCTTCTTCAAGGTCGTACCGGAGGCCGACAAGGAATACGAATCCGCCAAGCTAGACCTTTTCGGGGATTTGGCGCAGGCAGACGGCGACAGGGGGCCGGCCGGTTCGCCGTCGCAGGAGGAATGGGATGCCACGATGAATTCGCTGCGAAACGTTGGAATAACCCGAACTCTCCTGAGCGCAGAGGGCAGGTTTGTCGACCTCAGTCGGCAATAGGATCTAATCGCTGGACATTCGCTGAGGCAGCGTGAACCCGCTTTGCGGATCGCGTTTGCGCCACGCCTTCGGCGGCCAAGAAATTGGGTGACGATATAGTGAATGCAGGCAGGCCGCCGCGAGCCCTTCATGGCGCCGGGTATCGACGGGGCGCCGTCTCGGCACCTCACTTTGAAACCGTTAGCGTTGGACAAGCTGTTCTTCGCGAGGGCGGCAATGCGATCGAAGCGATGGTCGCAATGGCCGCGTCGATCGCCGCTGTCTATCCTCACATGAACCACATCGGTGGTGATGGCTTTTGGCTGATCAGGGAGCCGTCAGGCCAGGTCCGGGCTCTCATGGGCGCCGGCCCCGCCGGTGCAAACGCGACTATCGATTTCTACCATGATCATGGCCAGGACAAAATCCCAGCCCGTGGGCCTCTCGCCGCGCTAACGGTTCCTGGCGCGGTTGCGACCTGGATACTTGCGCTGGATCTGGCAAAAACGCTTGGTGGCAGGCTGCCGATTGACTTGCTTCTATCGCCCGCAGCACGGCAAGCGCGCGAGGGCTACCGGGTTACGCGTAGCCAGGCATCGCTTACGCGCGCTAAAATCCACGAGTTGAATGACGTGCCGGGCTTTGCGCCGACGTTCCTGGCTGATGGCTTGGCGCCGGATGTCGAAACAAAGCTGAAACAGGCAGCCCTTGCAGAGACGTTGGAGCGGCTGTCGCGCGCGGGGCTCGAGGACTTTTATCGTGGTGATGTAGGCCGCGAGATTGCTCGCGACCTTGATCAGATTGGCAGCCCTGTCACACGCCAGGATCTGGAGAGCTATCGCGCCACAATGGCGAACCCGCTTTCCGTCAATGTCAGGTGCGGGACGCTGTTCAATACGCCGCTTCCAACGCAAGGCATTGCCTCACTCATGATACTTGCCTTGTTCGATCGACTGAACGTGAGCGATGCGGATGACTACGAATATGTGCACGGATTGGTGGAGGCGACGAAGCGCGCCTTTCGGGTTCGCGACAGGGTTGTCACTGATCCTCGCGGCGCCACCGGGAAGCCGGACTTCTTTCTGTCGGAAAAATTCCTTGATCATGAGGTGCGCGCGATCGATCCAAAAAGGGCGGCGCCTTGGCCGGCGGCGGGGAACGCGGGCGATACGATCTGGATGGGCGCGGCAGATTCATCTGGTCTCGTCGTCTCCTACATTCAATCGATATTTTGGGAGTTTGGGTCCGGCTGCGTTTTACCAGAAACCGGCGTCTTGATGCAAAACAGAGGCGCGAGCTTCTCGCTGGATGCAGGGGCGATCAATCGACTCGCTCCCGGCCGTTTGCCGTTTCACACCCTCAATCCTGCCATTGCGGATTTGAATGACGGTCGTATCATTGCCTACGGCACTATGGGTGGCGACGGTCAGCCTCAAACACAGGCCATCACCTTCACGAGGCACGTCATTTTTCGGCAGCCACTCGACGTTGCCCTCGATCGGCCACGCTGGCTTCTTGGCCGGACTTGGGGATCAGAACACACAAACCTCCGGCTGGAGCCAAGATTCGAACCCGCTATGGTCGATCGGCTCTCCGCAGCCGGACATGAAGTAGAACTACTGAACGAACCCTATTCCGACATTATGGGACATGCGGGTACGATAGTTTGGCATGGAGATGGGACGATGGAAGCGGCCCATGATCCGCGTGCCGACGGCGGGGGCGCGGGCCTTTAGCGGTCAAGCGAATCTCTCTCTGGAGCGACTTTGGTTTTGACTGTTAGCGTGGGCGGCCGTCGTTCATCGAGCATCTGCATCATAGAGCTTTACCAGAAGGTGCTTGCAACTGCGTTTGGGCCATAGCTCAAAATAAGCGATCCGCATTAATCGGTTGCCGCTGGCCGGCGCAGCCTCTCAGAACCGCCGCCCGGTCCACCCCGGAATTGCTTGAGGACAGAGCATTGTGAACTGTGCGGTGGCGGTCGCGCTGTTGCAGGATCGTGCTCCGCACTCGACCTTGCCGGTCGCAAGGTCGGTCCAATTGGGAGCGGGTCCGCCATAATCGGTGCCCAACCTGGAAAACCTGTATTCGCCGCCACTGCTTGGCCGGACAGTCAGATCCTTGCAGTTGGCACTCGCCTCCTGCACTTTGCCGCGGTCGCCGGCATTGTCTTTCAAGCACGTTGCTATGCGGTCGGGCTCGACATTCCAGTTTTCGCAGTAGTCGCGCCGGTCCTCGCTCGTGAATGCAGCCGTAACGTGGGCGTGCTCAGTACCGACGCCCTGCATCGCGGTTACGGTGGCAGACATACATTGGCCGCACTGGGCCATCCCAAGGCGCTCCTGTGAGACCTCCATCGCTTCGTTGAGCGGCTCGTGGGTAAAGACAAGTCGGCTCGACTTTGAGGGAGCCGACATCATCGCGGCGCACGACCTCGGTTCCCGCCGTGGTGCGACACCTTCGAGCACTAGCACGCCGTCGGTTCGCCGGCCGGAGACCGCATATTCTGCGGGAGCGCATCCCTCCTTGAACAGAAACGCGCTGCCGGAGATTTTTCCAGCCCGTTCGTGACCACGGAAAAGCACGGTGCCGGGCTCGACCCTGAGCGACCGCCGGGGCTGAAGATACCGGATTTCGATTTCGCCCGAGGGCGAATGACTGAGTTTGACGAGCGACCCGTTGTGCTCAAGCGTTTCATGCTCACCAAAACGGAAATCCAAGTGGTTGACTGTACTGTTCCCGGCGTTGACGTCCAACGCTAGCTGGTCAATCCCGCAACGAAATGTGCGTGCGCGAAGGTCTGCGATCTCGCGCGCTGCGTCGGCGGCATCGTACGTAAGCGCACCTACGGTAGCGACCGCGCAGCCGCCGTTTTCGGTAACCTTGACGACCAGCAATTCCTCAATCACCGCCGCGTTGGATGTATCCTCTTCTGCGCGCCGCCATCGTCCAACGATCGCAGCAAATGGCTTGCCATCTGTCATGCGCCACTCAATGCGACTTCCAATACCAAGCGCGGCCGGATCCCATTCCACGCCCTCGCGATCGGAAGGCTTGCCTCCGAGTCCGGCAGCGAGGGTAAGCTCGGCATGCATCACGCTATCGTTGTAGACGAGGCTATAGCCGGCGGGTCCAGGGCAGCGCCAAGCGTTGAACTCAGATCCGGTCGCCAAGGATTTGCAGGAGTCTCCGCTGGAAGGCAGCACGATCGCCTCGGCGGCCTTCAGGCCCGTCATGTCTAAGTTTACCATAATCCCGACCAAAAGCGGCCGCAGCCACAAGCGCGTCATCTTTGAGTCTCGCAATGAGAAATCCCCGTTTGCACAACCCTATGCGGACGGCATCAAAGATCTACTTCCGAAATTGCGTAAATATTTATCGAGGTTCGAGGATCTCTCTTATCGAATAGAGAGACACGCAGCGAGGGTGACTGCCGCGCACTATGATGCTTTCGAAATCGCAGCGTTGCTTTGGCTGTCGGCTTTGTAGAGGGGTTCGCAAAGAAATAGGCATTCTTCATCCTGGTTTTTCCCTCTTCCGGTGGGCTGCCCTTAACATCAAGGGTGGCTCTGAATTGCGGTGCCTTCAGCGGCACCACGATGAGGACTGTGTCCGAAAATGGCCCGCAGCCGACTGTAGGGGCAGAGCAGAGCACGTCTGCTCTGCCCCCGAAGTCAGACCTCAACCTGTTCTGCTATCGCGAGGGCGTCGTCGACCTCGATGCCGAGATATCGAACGGTACTCTCAGTCTTGTTATGCCCCAGAAGGAGCTGTACGGCTCGCAGGTTGCCGGTTCGGCGATAGACCAAGGTCGCCTTGGTCCGACGAAGGGAATGCGTCCCGAACAGGTGCGGGTCCAGTCCGACGCCAGCGATCCAGTGAGATAGGAGTCGGGCATACTGGCGGGTCGTCATATGTACGTCCATCCAGACGCGAGACGCCTGGGTGTTGCCTGGAAGATGTTGGGTTTGCGGAAGACGAGTGCCGCAAGCGCAAGCGTCCGCGGATCGACTTGAGCACTTCGGAGCTGCAGCGCGAAGCGCTGTCACTTTACAGGGCCTGTGGATATCAGCTGGTCCGTGAGGAAGTCGTCAATTCAGTCAGCAACAAGACTGTGGGAGGAGGCATTCGTCGCTATCATTTCACTAAGGAGCTGTGACGTGCCGATCTGCTGTTGACCTCAAGCGGATCTTCAGCCAGCCTAGTTCGACCGCCCGATCATTTGGATATCGGGCAGGGACCTCAACCCGGTTGGACGAAATCGAAGCTCGCGACGACTGAAGGCGTGCTCAATTTGTGCTGCCGTCTCTAGCCGTAGCTCTCAAGATCATCATAAGCGCAAACACGACAATCGCCACCAGCGTGAATGGCCAGTAAGCAAAGCCATACCAGATCGCCAAAAGCACAGCGCCGAGCACGAACTTTCCCGGGTCCTCGCTGGCGGCAGACAGATAGTGTAGCAGTTGGTCCATCGTGCTTCCCCCGCTGTTCAGCGATCAGAGGCCATCTCATGACCGTCCCGGTTTTCGCATGCAATCTGCGGCGTAACCAGACAACCTATAGGCGAGGCACTCTTATAGGTCACTTAAAGTCGTACTTCAAATCGTGCTGATTATGGGTGACAGTCGCCTGTTGGCCCAACTGCGAAGTTGCGCCGCATCTGCCGGAGGTCCGCTCACCGCTCCTCCACGGACTCTCGCGATAGCATAGAGCGCAGGGCTCCGTTGCTTTTGGCACTCTCACGGGATTGACTGCCAAGCTGGTAAGGAACAGGCTGTTTATCGTAACGCCGCCACATGCCTTCAATGTTAACGCGAGAAGAACATCTCAAACGGAGCAAGGAAGCCGCGCTCGCGCTTCTGAGCGCCGGCCGTATGCGCGAGGCGGTTTCTTCGATGATGACGGATATCGTCAAGAGCCCAAGCAGCGCATTGCCTCATGAAATCCATGCACTCGGCATCTGTGCCGCCGCAGCTGGTGACACAGGCGCGGTGCGAGAATACATCGAAGGCTTTATCTGATATCTCTCGGCTCTATGGCCGCATTTGGCCGGCAGCCGACTGTGAGGGCAGGGCAGAGCACGTCTGCTCTGCCCCCGAAGTCAGACGTCAACCTGTTCTGCTATCGCGAGGGCGTCGTCGACCTCGATGCCTAGGTATCGAACGGTACTCTCGATCTTGGTATGCCCCAGCAGGAGCTGTACGGCTCGCAGGTTGCCGTTCGGCGATAGATCAACGTTGCCGTGGTCCGGCGAAGGGAATGCGTCCCGAACAGGTGTGGGTCCAGTCCGATATCAGCGATCCAGTGAGATAGGAGTCGGGCGTACTGGCGGGTCGTCATATGCCCACTCCGCCGCCGGCCAGTGAACAAGTATTCTCCTGACTTCTTGCAAGTAAGCCGCAGGTAGTCGTCGATTGCCTGCCGGGTCGATTCCGTTAGTTCAAACTTGACTGGCCGGCCGGTCTTCTTTTGTCGGACGGTCGCGCGGTCGGCGGCATATCCGCCCGGCGCAAGGTCATCGACCTTCAAGGCTACGACGTCGCAGCCGCGCAGCTTGCTATCTGTGGCGACGTTGAACAGCGCCAGATCGCGCATTCGACCTTCGACCTGGAGCTCGGTTCGGATTGACCAGACGTGCTTCGGACGGAGCGGCGGCTTTGCGCCGACGATCTTGCCCTTGTTCCAAGGAACGTGTTTCGGGATGGTGCTTGGGCTATCGGTCATGTTGACCTCCTCAGCTAGTGAGGTTGGTCATTTTCAGCCCGGAGCCCTTCCAATCCCGCGTCCGCTTCTAGACGATTGGAGACGTACTTGTGTCCATTTCGATCTATGACAAGACCAATTTGACCCATTGCGGAATTGGGTTGCTTTTGGCGTTCGTGACGCTGAAATTGCGCTCGTAGCCTTTTGGAAGCAAGATGCTCAAAACCCTGAAGATCGCGATTCAAATCACTTGGGCCATCTCTATGATCGTCCTGGGCACAACGATAGGTGCGGCGTACGGGTGGCATCATCATGGATGGATAGGAGCCATTGCGCTAGGCTTCGTTGGGCTGACCGTTGGAGCGCTCCTTGCTGCATCGCCGACGTTGCTCTTCAGTTGGATTTAAGTTCGTGCCCTACCAGCATGTCGCCTATTGGCCCGTAGCTGCCTCTCTGCGTCGAAGCCTGCTTGTCCGGTTGCTGGGTGCCAGCGGACCAATGAGGGGCATTGCAGCGACGCCGGCGTGTGACCCACTGCGGACGAAAGCAAGCTTTGATCAAATTACTGTGCCTGATGTGACTGCTGGTGGGCCGACAATGCAACAGTCTCTCATGGTCCAGCGGCACGAAAGAAATGTCGCAAGGTCTCCTTCGAGTGCTCGGTCGCCGATTGATTGAACTCAAAATGGAACCCACGCACATCGATCGGCTGTCGAAACGCTGGCACATCGAACCCGGAATAAGCGTCGGGTAGAGCGTCAAATTGGATGGGAATACCCTGCCCATGCTGTCGCGAGATTCCAATGTCGTCGTCCCCCTGCACCATATTGCGACAGGCTTCGAACAGGTTCTTGTCGAGCGCACCGACGATGACCAAAGTGGCAACGCGCATGATCTGTTTGTCATCGCCACGTAGGATAGAACGCAACGGCCCCCCCGAAACCGATGCTTGGCTTTTGACTGGATGTCTCGATCCACCGCTGAGAGTGCAACCGAGCCGGCTCGTCCGAAGCCCACAACGAAAATACGGCTCCGGTCGACGCTCTTCTGCGTGACCAGCAAGCTCAATCCGCGATAGAGGTCTTGTATGGTCTCGGGAGGTGCAGGATAAACGCAGGTCTTTCCACCCTTGACGCCTCGGGCGGTGAAGACATCCAACGTCAACACAACATACCCCCAAGACGCGACCGTGCTTCCCCCGCCTTGATCGACAGAGTTGAGGAACGCACCGCACGCTGGAAGGAGGATCACAGCCGGAAAGAGGCCATCCCCGTCCGGACGCCTGAGATACCCTTTCAAATCAAGAGGCAGATGTTCGAGCGGGATCATCACCTCCTGCGGGACGCTCGTGGAGCCTTGTCCCGCGACGAGCGGTGCAGTTGTCATTGAGGAAGTCAGGACGGCAATCGCAAAAGCCATGGCCTTCAAGCGATTCATTGACGATCCTCTGGCTTGGTGACGCCACTCGGGTCTTGGCTTCTAACGATGGCCAAGAGCTTTGTTAACCGAAGCCCAAGCGTACCGACCAGGCGCGCGAACCGCAATAATTGCCTACTTCCGCAGGTGGCCCGAATGCGAAGTTTCGGGCGGCACCTTCGATTGTCGGCTCATCGAGGTAGACCGGAAGCAACCTGCCGATGTTCTCAAGCGGCGCTCGTGACCCGAAGCGGACATCTTAGCGGCGCTGCACGGCATATCCTGCCGCAGGTGGCAACGCCGCAAATCACTGCTTCCCGAATGCTGATAGCGTCTGATCGGTTATCTCCTTAGCAAACCGATGTTTTGCTTTGCGGAAGCCCTCGATGTCCTCGCCAAATTCAGCCGCGAGCGATTTCTTTAGGCTTCCGTACGCGGCAGCGATTTCCGGGTGTAAGCGCAAGTAGTCGCGGAACAGCAGGAAGTCGTTCCAGCGTGGATTGCATTGCTCCATCACGTGAAGATGGTGCGTCCAAGGTCCGGGCATCCCCTTCCGAAAAAATAATTCACCGGGTAACCAAGCTTCGTACTCGGGGATGTAGCTGTATCCGAGTTGCGCGAATGGCCTCACGAACGTGGACTTCGCGCGGAACAAGTTCGGGACACCGATCAAAATGTCGATAATCGGTTTGGCCGAGAGGCCGGGCACAGACGTACTGCCCATATGTTCGATCTTGAGCGCCGGACCGACCACCAATCGCAAGCGACTGCACTCCTGGTCGAACAGAACTGGCCAGTGGGGATCGTAATCACAGACCTCGATGGCGCCCCCTCCGTACCTCTCCATGCTCCCCTCGATGAAGCCACTTTCGGCGGCCTTCTTAAATCGGACTACCCCTCTCTGTATGTGATCCGGGTCACTGCAATGCGCGGTGTCTGCTGATATGCAGGTCAGCTTCTGGCCCATATCTGACCTGCCGCGCGATCCCGGTCGAGGACCGCTTGTGACCCTCAACGGACATTCGGTCCACGGGCAGGCGCACTGCATCGATGCGGCGCTGACGAAGCAGGATATTTCGATTATCTTTCAATGCGGACCATCAAGGCGGGCAGGGCAAGTCCCACGAAAGGAGATCGATGAGCACAGTAAGAAACGCTCTGGCCCAGAAGAGTGGCGCCCTGATCCATGTTCGTTCCGCTGACATGGTTGTCGAAGCCTTGCGCCAGATGCGCGACAACCGGGTCCGGTCGGTGCTGGTCGTCGACGACGACGCGCTGGTCGGTATCGTGACCCAGGGTGACTGCGCCATCAAAGTGCTGCTGCCCGGGCTCGATGCGAAGCAGACGCTGGTAGGCCAAGTGATGACGAGCAACCCCGTGACGGTCAAACCGGACGATCGGTTGGAGGGCTGCATGGCAATGATGGCTCAGCGCGGTTTTCGCCATCTGCCAGTTCTGGACGCGGGCAAGCTCTTGGGCGTGATCTCGATCGGAGACGTCGTCAAGAACATCATCCGGGATTTGGAGCACAATGTGGACGACCTGATGGCTACATCATGAAGGACAGCCCCGGGGGCTGACAGACTAACCGCGGTGCCGTCGCCCAAGCGTAGGTCTGCTCGTCGGCCCTTAGCCGACCTCTAAGCTGGCGCCGAGAATGTCTGCTCTCGACGGCTAGCCGACTAAAGCCCTCACAGACTTAAGAAAATGATCAGCGGTGCAAGTCTGTGGGGGCGGCCATTGCGAGTCCCTGATTTGAACCTGTGACGGGACCACGGTCGAGGGCAGGGAGGAAGGCGCGATCTTCTGTTGCGTCCCTTGGTGGGTGACACACGGTCTCTGATTGGATCTGGTTGGCCCTCGGTTGCTGTATTTCGCTCAAACTGGCCCATGATGGACTGGAGCGAGAGTTCAGTGTTTTCAATTTGTTAGTTGGCGTCGTGTGCACGGCGTGTGCACCGGGAGATCAAGAAAAATCCATGGTCAGCAAGTTTTGGGCAGCCGCTCCTTGGAGTGACGTGACGTCTGTTGAAGTTTTCGGCGGCCTGAACAGTTTAGGCAGCAAGAGCGGGGTAGGCGGAATCGCGCTATCGCGGTCAGAACGTTGTCTCCGGGCAGGATAAAAATTGCGCCGGGGCGTTCGAGTCAATCCCTGCGGGAGGTCCGGGCAGAGCGTGTTGCGGTCATGATCGCCAATCAGCCGCTCGGCCTGCCAAGTCTAGAAACCCACATCGAAACCAACCGCCGAAAAGCCAGGTGCGGCGAAGGGCACATGCAGGCCGTCAGGACCGGTGTGACGACGATGCTAACCAAAATGTGGGCTACGAGCGCTCTTGTCGCGACCTTCGCCCCCGCAAGCGAGGTCAGTACCCAGCGGGCCGTATACCCCATGCTGGCTAGAAAGGGAACGGCAGCATGGGTCACGACATGAGAAGAAGTTTCCGAAGGTGACGGCGGCGTATCCCGCCGCAATTACGCGGGGCCGATCGACAAGCTAAGTCGTTGATCTGTTGAGCGGTGAAGGGGGCAAGCCTGATTGTTCGCTCACGTCCTCTGCCCAAGGGCTGTGACGGTCAAACCCGCACATCCGGCCTCGGCCTTCGTTCTGCGTGGGCCGGTGCTGACCGAACTCGGTGGCAGCTGTCCGTGAAATCCACCATCAACGTGCTGTCGATTTCGACTCAGGTAGGGCGCGCGGAACATCGCCGACGTCGTCAAGGTCAGGCGCCTGGCCGTATCCCATGCGTTTCATCTGCTCATGTACCTGCGCCATTTCAGCGTCGCTGAGGCGCGGCGGCTCGCCGATAGCCAACGCATGGACATACATCTTCGCCAGCGTCTCCACCTCCACGGCGAGCCAAAGCGCCTTTTCAAAGGTCTGGGCCGTCACGATCAAGCCATGATGGCCAAGGAGGCAAGCGTTGCGATCTTCGAGGGCCTTGAGGGCGTAGTCAGATAGTGCCTGCGTGCCGAAACAAGCATATGGCGTACAGCGGACATCGTTGCCACCCGCAACTGCGACCATATAATGGAAGCAGGGAATGTCACGCTCGTGAACGGCGAGAATCGTGCTGAAGGTGGAATGCGTATGCAGCACAACGTTGACGTCTTCGCGTGCTCGCAGAATATCGCGATGAAAGCGCCATTCGGATGAAGGCCGATGGTTGCCCTGGTAATTCGCGGCAAAATCCATCGCGACAATATCCTCTGGTTGCATCCGATCATAGGGCAGGCTGGTAGGCGTGATCAGCATGCCGTTTGGAATTCGGTGCGAAAGATTGCCGGATGTGCCCTGATTGAGACCGTTTCGATTCATCTCCCTGCAGTTATCGACAATGCCTTGGCGGAGATCGCCATGATTATGGTCTGTCATGAAGCGGGCTCCGAGAAAGCGATCCAGGACTGGTAGGCGGCGGAAAGGTCGCGCGGTTCGGACCCATCATTGTTGAGCGATGTGACGGCTTCAAGGATTACGCTCGAAACCGGCTGCTTACGCGAGAATCGCCGCCACAGCAGCGCAGCGCCAAGCGCCGTTCCGTGCGGTGATTGACTCACCCTGACGCTCTGCGAGGATCGCAAGGTCGCAAGGCAACGGGCGAAGGGCAGGTTTGCGGCAAAGCCACCATCGATGACTATGCGTTTTGAGCACTCGAGCGCATCAAGACAGCGGTTTGCGCTGAATGCTGCGTAGAGCACCGCCAATGCCTGCCATTCGGCAGGCGTTTCGGGGGGCGGCCCGATGACCCGTCCGCGGCGAGCAGCGCCCGGAAACAATCCATCATCGCCGACGAATGAGGGGAGCGCCAGGGTCCCCCTCGACAGCAGGGTGGGCAATGCGGCAAGGACGGCTGCATCAGAAGCACGATGTTCCCCGCGGATCAGGTCGTATTCGCGGCCGGTCGCGATCAATGTCGAAGGTGCATTCTCGCCATCGACATCGATATTGAGAACCATCGCGCGTGCGCAATCGAGTTTGTCCAGGGCGAGGCCGCGCTGAAAGCCGATCATCCAGGTGCCGGTCGATAGGATCGAGGCATCGCCCATGCCGGCAGCCTTGTAGCGAAACAGGTTGGCGTTGGAATCATGCACGCCACAGAGGATCTCGGTCGATTGCGCCAGGCCAGTGCGCCTGGCTACGGATTCCGAAACCGTCCCTAGCACCGCGCCGGCAGCCACGCGTTCGGGCAGCAGATGGCTCCAACCGCGCTTGCGCATAAGAGAGGAAGGCTGATGGTGGACGAGATCCCAGATATGGCTCTGAGCTGCGAGCTGCGAGATTTCACTGGCCGCACGTCCGCCAAGCCGCAAGGCGAAGAACTGCGCAGTGGTCAGATAGGTTCTTGCGCGCGCGAATTCGACGGGATATGCGCTTTCCTGCCACAGCAGCTGTTTTCCGAGCCGCATCGCACCGCCAATTTCGCAAAACACCTCATCGTAACCCGGCGCGATCCGGGCATAGGCTTCATCGATTTCGGGCGGACAGACGGCATCATAGTCCATCATCGGCAGCACTGGCGCATCGCTATCGACGAGAACCGCGCCGCATCCATGCGCAGCCACTATCACGGCGCCGATGGCATGGCGTTGAGACATGTTGGCAAGGGTATCGAGAAGCCATTCCTCTAGCCCGGCAAGATCATAGGCGAGGTACAGGCCCTGAGTCATCGGCACGTTCGGAATCGCATGTGTTTCGAGGGGCCACCCGTCGTCACTCGCCACCAACAGCTTGAGACTGGTCTTGCCAATGTCGAGAACCGCGATAGTGGTCGAGACGATCGAACTCATCATCGCTGGCTACCGCGGCGCTTTGCCGGCGAAATGAGGAACCGCCGCAACGGCAATCAAGATTCCACCCCAGATCGCCAACGTGAGGAATTGGCTAAGATTCAGAAGGTTGAATGCCGAGGAGATAACCTGAAGGATGATCAGTGCAAGCAATAGCCCGCCAACCTTGCCGAAGCCACCAAAGGGATCGATGCCGCCGAGGACGGCCGCAAGAATGGTGACGAGCAGGTAGCTCTCGCCGTATGCCGCGTTGGCCGAATTGAAACGTGCCAACATGACCACCGCTGCCACGCCGGCGAGCAAGCTGGAAAATACATAGAGTTTGAGGAGGACGGCGCGGGTATTGATGCCGGAGTAGCGGGTCGCCTTCTCGTTCGAGCCGATCATGTAAACCTTTGCACCGAACGGCGTCGCGTTCAACATGAGCGCGACGGGCAAGGCGCAGAACGCAAGTACGATCAGAGCAAAGGGTACTCCGAAAACCGTTCCGTTGCCGATAAACACAATCGGATCCGGGAATCCGGAGATGACGTTACCGCGCGAGAAGCCGATCGCGAGACCCTTGCAGAGCGTCATCGTGCCGAGTGTGGCCAGGATTGGCGAAACGCCGAGATAGGCGATGACAAAACCATTGAGGAGGCCGACCAATGCGGCCACTGCAAATCCTGCGGCGATCGCAAACACCTGAATGCCGACCCAGGCAAGGCCCTGGCTCCCCGGGATGTAGCGCGTCAGCAGGAACGCGATGGTCAGTCCAGACAGATTGGCGGTCGCGATGATGGAAAGGTTGAGTCCACCAGATAGCAACGCCAGCATCATCGCGAGCGAGAGGATGCCAAGTTCGGGCATCTGGAAAGCCATGGATTGCAGCGTGCTGACCGAGAAGAACCGGTCGCCGATCGTGATCGCGAACACGACCCAGAGCGCGAACAACAGCAGGATGAGGGTGGCGACCGTGCCGCTGCCGGCGAGGCCGACCATACGCCGGCGAAGTGAGAGGGCGGGTACATTGCTCATCGGGATGCGCTCTGGCTTCGCCGCTCGCGCTGCGACCAGGCGGTCGCAGAGACCGAAATGAGAATAACCAAGCCGACGAAGAACGGCGACCAGTAGGACGAAATGCCCAGCAAAATGATTCCATTTTGAAGTATCGCGAGCAGTGTCAAGCCCAGAAACGTCCCGAAGACCGTGCCGACGCCGCCCATCAGGCTGGCGCCGCCGAGCACGACGGCAGCGACCACATCGAGTTCCTTGCCCACCAGTACCGTCGGGGCAACGGACTGCGCGAGTTGTGCCTGAGTCAGGGAGGCGATACCGGCCATGACACCCATGTAGCAATAAACCAATATATTGAGGCCGAAAATGTGGAAGCCGAGCCGCTGTGCGGCGTCGGTATTGCCTCCCATGGCATAGATTTGCCGGCCGATATTGGTTCGGTTAAGCAGGAGCCAGGTGACGAGAAATGTCAGCGCGAGCGCGAGGATCTGCAGGTTGACACCGTACGAGCTATCCTTGCCCCATTCGAACTCGAACCAGAATATTCCGGTCGCGAACCAGTCGGGCAATGAATAGATGTATTTGCCGCCGGTGAAGAAGATCAGAAGCCCATAGAAGATGTTCAGTGTCGCGACCGAAACGATGATCGATGGTATTCGAAGTTTCTGGATGAAAATCGCGTTGAGGGCACCGAGCGCACCGCCAATTCCTATCGCGATAGCGAAGACGCCGATCCAGTTCGCCCCGTAAGCATTGGCAAGCGAAAGTGTGACATATTGCGCCACCGACGCGGTCGCGGTGAATGAGATGTCGATTCCGCCGGCGATCAGCACGACCAGCAGTCCGAGCGCCAGGATACCGACGAAGGCGTAGGAGGTCAGCAGATCAAACAGATTCTGCATGGTCAGGAATTGGGCATTCGCGAAGCCCAAGCTGGCGCAAAGCCCGAGGATGACCATTAGCAGCCAGAACTCATGGCTGCGATGAAACCTCCCGAATGATGCAATGCGCGATTCAGGCATTGACGGCCTGCCGAAGCGCATCTTCGGAAGTGGCTGCGGCAGCCACATCGGTTGTCAAACGTCCTTCCCGCATCACCAGCACGCGATGACTATGATAAAGGACCTCGGGTATTTCGTCTGATATCATGAGTACCGCAACGCCCTCGCGAGCCAGCCGCCGGATGATTTCGTAAATGCCGTCCTTGGCGCTGATGTCGACGCCCACCGTGGGGCTATCGAGGATAAGCACCCGCGGATTGGTCGCCATCCATTTGGCGAGCACGACCCGCTGCTGGTTGCCCCCGGAGAGCGTCTTCACCGGGTTGGCGGGATTGGAGACCTTGATTCCGAGTTCAGCAACCCACCGAGCGACATGGGTCTGTCGCGCGCGTGCGGCAATCAGGCCGAGCGCGCCAGCCAGACGATCCAGCACCGTAAGTGTGACGTTCGCCGTGACGGACTGATTCAGGATAAGACCAAGCGTAAGCCTATCTTCGGATACGTAGGCGATCCCTCGATCGATCGCCTCTGCATTTGTACGGAGCGCGATGGGCCGCCCGTCAAGTGCGATAGTGCCGCGATCGGGCGGCTTCATGCCGAACAGGGATAGCGCCAATTCGGTTCGCCCTGAGCCGAGCAGACCGGTGAGACCCACTACTTCGCCCGCGCGCAACTGCAAGCTTACATCCTCATACTCGCCCTCGCGGCCCAGGCTCTTAACTTCCAGCACAACCGGGCCAGCGGCAAGCTCAGGCGCCTGTATCTGATACTCGAAGGACTTGCCCGTCATCAGGTGGCTGAGTTTCCCCCCGTCGATTGTGTCTGCAGCAAAAGTACCGACTTTGGCGCCATCGCGCAGTACCGTTACGCGTTCGGCGATTTCAAGCACCTCATCGAGACGGTGACTGACGAAAACGACGCAGATGCCGGCACGCTTCAGCTCGCTTACGAGCGCGATCAGGGCGTTTACCTCGTGGCGGGTCAACGATGCCGTCGGCTCATCCATAATCAGGAGTTTGGCATCCGCAGCCAAGGCGCGGCAGATCGCGACCAGCTGGCGTCCGGCAATGCTGAGCTCTGAGACTTTCGCGTCCGGGTCGAACTCAACGCCGATCTTTGCCATTGTGGCCTTCGCGGTGGCGCGCATTGAGGTCCAGTTCACGGAATGGAGGCCGCCAAGATGGTGCGCCATCGCGATATTCTCGGCGACGGTGAGGTTGGGGAATAGCGAAAGATCCTGGTAGATGACCTGAATGCCGCAATGCGTTGAGTAGACCGGGTTTAGTTTGGGATATTCCTTGCCGGATATTGCGATACGGCCGCCAGGCTCCGCTGCCTCGACGCCCGAAATGATCTTGATCAGGGTGGACTTGCCGGAGCCGTTTTCTCCGACCAGGCAATGCACCTCGCCAACTTCCAGAGTGAGATCGACGTCGCGGAGCGCGTGCACGCCGCCGAAGCGCTTCGATATGCCGGACATCTCCAGGAAAGTCGCCAAAGGTTCGCCTGCAATGGACCGTTCGATCGTGCGATCTCTCGAGTGGTACCGCATTCCCGACCCGAAGGGCCGGGAATGCAGCGCGGTGAGGCGACTAAACCGGTGCCGGTCTAGAGCCCTCCGGCGATCAGACCGTCGATGGTTTCCTTGTTGATGCGCATGATCTTGTCCACCTTGATCTGCTTTCCTGCAACGTCGACGGCCGCCTTGCCAAGGCCGGGTACATCGACGCCATCCGTGATCGGCTTGCCATCGAGCACGAGTTTGGCCACCGCGACCATCGCGTAACCCGCATCCGTAGGATTCCACAGGAAACCTTCGCGGATCGTATCATCCGCGATAAGCGACTTCGCCTGGCTTGGCAGCACGGTCCCGACAACGGCGATCTTCTTGCCAAGACGTTGCTGACGTACAGCATTTCCGGCCCCGATTGGTCCATTCGAACCGAAGCCGAGAATACCACGCAGGTTGGGATAGGCCTTGATCACGTCGAGCGTCGTGCGCTGGCTGGTGTCGATCTCGTCGGCGCCAGGGAAGCGGTCGGCGACGAGCTTCATTTTTGGAAAATTCTTCTGCTGGTAGGCAATCGCGGCATCGGCCCATTTGTTGTGAAGTGGCGTCGTAAGAGTCCCGACGTAGACCACATAATCACCTTCGCCGCCCATGTCCTTGGCGAGACGTTCCATCTGCACCTCGCCGAAGCGAACGGAGTCGATCAATTCCACATTCCAGTCACGGCCTTCCTGTTCCGGACCCTCATGCGTGATGACCTTGATTCCGGCGGCCTGGGCGCGCTTCAGCACGGGCTCGCAGACTTTTACATCGAGCGGCACCAAGCCGATCACGTTGACCTTCTTGGCAATCAGATCCTCAAGGAGCTTTACTTGCTGTGCCGGATCGACGTTCGCCGGGCCAACCATAGTGGCATTAATGCTGAAATCCTTCGCACCCTTCTGGATTCCCTTTTCAAGTGCGTTGAACCAGGGAATTCCCGCGATCTTCACGACCGTGACCATTTCCTTTTGGGCTTGCGCAAAGGCGAAGCCCGGAAAACCGGCACCGGCCAACGCGGCCGTACCACCGATCAGCTTGAGCGTCTGGCGTCTGTCCATTGTTCCCTCCCAGGAAACGATCTTGGATTCCGCACCCGTGACCTGACAGTCGCTGGATGGGGGCAGTCGAGCCTGTTCTTGCTTGGGGGCAGAAAGTGTTGCCTGTCCAACCGCAGGACCTTGAAGGACATTAGAGACCGGCGCTTCAGAACGTGTCAAGCAAGTGACAGGTTCGCCAGCCACCGTCGCGGTGCGATACCTGATCTCGCCTTCGAACTGCTGAGTGAGGAGCTGCGAGCGATCGGCGTTCCTACAGCTATAATATCAGCGGAGGAGCTTCAGGCCACCCCGCCGGACGAAAGCAAGTAGTCCCAGCCTCTGGCTTCAAAACCCAGCTTCAGCAAGCTGGCTTCGTTCGGCTTCGCGTAGCGATTCACACTTTTCCCTGAGTGTCATTTTTTTCGTCACGCGCGCGGATGCCACCATGATAGGCCGGCCATGGCCAGCTTCGCTGTTGCACAATCGCTTGCCGCCGACGAACATCCGACTGTCATTGTTACGTTTTCTGCTTCCCGCAATTGTCGTGGGTTGGCCGTGCGTTCAGATCGTGTCTCCCGCCGGAGCGTCCGCCCTTGGCTTGTCAGCATCGCAAGTTGCGTGCGATCCTAGCGAGATACGCGCACGGGAAGGTCAATTCCCGGCATGGCTACGCGCCGCGTTAGGGTGGAACACAAACGCTCAGGGAGACACGACATGGTGTGGATGCTTCGTCTGGCGGGGCTGGCTTGCGCCGGCTTGCTGTTGTCATCGGTGAGTGCTCTGGCAGGTCCCAAGGTCGTCTCCGGCCCCGGCGCCGACCCCGCCTGCTTCAAGCCATGGTCGTCCGAGACCAAATTCTTTCAGTGGCCCAAGAAGGCGGGCCCCTAGAGGATCGCGCTGGTCAACGGTTTTGTCGGCAACACCTGGCGCATCCAGATGGTCAAGACTGCCAAAGCTTTCGCCGATCAGCCGGGCATCAAGGAGAACATCAAGGAGTTCAAGGTCGTTTCCACCGGGACCGATGTGGCGGCGCAACTTGGCGCGATGGAGGACTTCATCAACCAAGGCTTCGACGCAATTGTTACCATTGCGGTCGCTCCCGATGGTTTTGATCGCATCATCCGTCTTGCCGACAAGAACAACGTCGTGGTGGTGCCGTTCGACAACGTCCTCGACACCGACAAGGTGATGATGGTCAACGAGGACCAGAAGGAAATGGGCCGTATGTCGGCCAAATGGCTGATCGACGAAAGCGGCAAGAAATCCGGCGACATCCTCGAAGTCCGCGGCCTGCCGGGAAATTCCGTCGACCGCGACCGTCATCTCGGTTTCCGCGAGGTAATGGAATCGCCCGGCAACAGCTTCAAAATCACCGAGGTGGTTGGTAATTGGGACACCGGCACCTCGCAGAAGGTGACTGCGGATGCGCTAGCTGTGCATGGCCATTTCGATGGAGTATTCACCCAGGGCGGATCCGACGGCACCGTGCAGGCGCTGATGGCTGCCAAGCATCCCTTTGTGCCGATGTCGGGCGAGGGCGAGAACGAGTACCGCAAGCAGATCGCCGATCACGCCAAGGACGGACTGAAGGGCATGTCCTACGGCCAGTCGCCGGCGCTGGTGGCGATCGCGACCAAGGCGGCAATCTCGGCGCTGCAGGGCAACATTATGCCGCAGCTGATCTCGATCCCGATTCCAGTGGCGACGTACAAGGATCTCAAGCCGGGCACCAATTACTGGCCTGAGCTCAATGCCAACTTCTTTGCGCCAAATCAGTTCGCGCCGTGCGGCGTGAACTTCACTGCGCCGGAGATCATGTCGCAGAGCGAGAAGAACACCCAGTGACGGCTCCAGCGATGTCCCTGTCACGGCCCGGCATTCGCCGGGCCGCCGTCGCGTGAAGGCCCGGGCATGCCGGTTGCCGACCCAACGCAATCCGCCTTCCTGGAGCTTACTGGCATCTCCAAGCGCTATGCCGGCGTTCGGGCGCTGGAAGGGGTCGATTTCGCCTGCGAGCGCGGCAAGATCCACGCCGTGCTGGGCGAGAACGGCGCCGGCAAGTCGACGCTGATCAAGATCATTGCTGGTGTGGTGCAGCCCGACAGCGGCCGCATGCGCCTCGCGGGGTGCGAGGTCAGCTTCGCCACGCCGTCGGCGGCGAATGCGGCCGGTGTCGTCTGCATCTTCCAGGAGCTATCGCTGATGCCCGACCTCTCGGTCGCGGACAACATCTCCATTGCATCCCCGCCGCGGCGGTTCGGCCTGATCGATGCGAAGGCTCAGCGCCGCCGCGCCGAAGAGCTTTTGTCCGAGATCGGCTGTGAGGACGTCAACCCCCTGAGGCACGTGCGCGATCTGCCCCTATCCAGGCGCCAGGTGGTCGAGATCGCGAAGGCGCTCGGCAAGCGGCCACAGTTGCTGATCCTCGACGAGGCGACATCGGCGCTGACGAGCGCCGATGTGGAAAAGGTTTATGCGATGCTGGCACGGCTCAAGGCCGAGGGCGTCGCAATCCTGTACATCTCGCACCGCATGCACGAGGTCGAGGCGCTCGCCGACCGCGCCTCGGTGTTTCGCAACGGCCGCCATATCGAGACCTTCGACAAGGGGAGGCGTTCGACCGCCGATATCATCCAGCTCATGATCGGGCGTGACATCGCCACCCAGTATCCGCCCAAGCCGGCGCGAAATGCCGCGAAGCCGGTGCTGGCGCTCGAGAACCTGTGCTGGGAGAGGCAGCTCGATGGCATTTCACTGAGCATCGGCGCCGGCGAGATCGTCGGGCTCGGCGGTCTCGACGGGCAGGGCCAGAAATCCCTGTTGCTTGCTCTGTTCGGTGTTTTGCGCGGCGTCACTGGTCGCCTCACGGTGGCAGATCGCGAAGTACGTCCCGGCTCCCCGGCGGCGGCAAAATCGGTCGGCATCGCGCTCGTGCCTGAGGACCGCAAGACCGAAGGACTGATGCTGCCGATGTCGATCGCGGACAATCTTGCGATCGCATCGCTCGACGCGCTTTCCACTGGCCCATTCATCGATACCCGCAAGGAACGCACCGCGATCCAGCGAGCCATCGCGAGGCTGCAGATCAAGTTGGACGCAGCGGGTGACGCGGTCTCGACGCTGTCTGGCGGAAACCAGCAGAAGGTCGTGCTCGCCAAATGGCTGATGACCGATCCGCGCATCATCCTGCTCAACGATCCCACGCGCGGAATCGACGTAGGCACCAAGCAGGAGCTCTACCGGCTGATGCGCGAACTCGCCGACCAGGGCGCGGCAATCCTGTTCTACTCGACCGATTATGACGAGCTGATCGGCTGCTGCGACCGCGTCGTCATCATGTATGACGGCCGCATCGTGCGCGAGCTCGAGGGCGACGACCTCACCGAGACCAACATTGTCGCAAGCTCCCTGAATGTCGACACCGACACCGCGGCGGGGGCGGCGCATGCTTGACGATCTCGCGATCAGGATCCGCCAGAACATCGGTCTGGTCACCGCCATCCTGTTGTTCTGTGCGCTCTATATTTTCTACAACGCCGCGCATCCCCGCGGTTTCTCCTCCGCCGTGCTGGTGCAGAATGGCGACGAAATCTTTGCGCTCGCCATGCTGGCGATGGCGCAGACAGTGCCGGTCTTAATGTCGGGCCTTGATCTCTCCGTCGGAGCAGTCATGACCATGGTCGGCTGCTTTGCGAGCTACCTCCTGACCGGTGCGGCAGGTGGTGCGCCGCTGCATCTCGACATGTTCGGCGTGCATCTCGGCCTCGGCACCTTTCCGGGCGGCGTCAGCGGCATTCTGCTGGGGATCGCCGTGTGCCTTGCGATCGGCGCGGCTGCCGGCTTTATCAATGGTTGCGTCGTCGTCTATGGGCGCATCCAGCCGATCATCGCGTCGCTTGCGACCGGCGCGGTCTACATCGGCATCGCGCTTTTCCTGCGTCCGACGCCGGGCGGCAAGATCGATGTTGACCTGAACTGGGCGCTGACCAACTCGCTCGGCGATTTCGCCTCGACCGTGCACATCTTCGACGATGGCGCGGCTGCCTGGTTTGCGCCGTTCGCCTGGATCCCGGTGGCCTTCGTGCTTCTCGTTCTCATTCCGCTGCTGGTATGGGTGCCGTTCCGCCGCTCCGTTCTCGGCCGCGCCGTCTATGCGATCGGCTCGGCCGAGGGCGCGGCTTATATGTCCGGCCTTCCGATCGAGCGCGCCAAGATCGCCGCCTTCACGCTCGCGGGCTTCTTCGCCGGCTGCGGCGGTCTCTTCCTTGCGATCCAGACTTCGTCTGGAAATGCCGACATTCCGCAGGCCGGCGCCTATACGCTCAACTCGATCGCCTCCGTGGTGATCGGCGGCACTTCGCTGCTGGGCGGAACCGGCAGTGCGATCGGGTCGATCTTCGGCGCCATGGTCTTGCGCGTGATTTCCTTCTTCTTCCGTATTTTCGACATTGCCCCTCTTCTCCAGCCGCTGTTCGAGGGCGTGATCCTCCTTGCTGCCGTCAGCATCGGCGCGTTGGGTATGCTGCGCGTCAAGAACACGTTGGAGCTGTTTCGATGACGGCTGCCTCATTCAGCCTCTCGCGCGACGATCGCCCGATCCTGATTGCGGCGCTGTTCATCGTCGTCATTCTCGTCGCGGGTACGGTTTACACGTTCGCCCGTTTCGGCAGCGCTCCCCTGTTGTCTCCGGCCTATCTGCTGCAGCAATTGCAGATCGGTGCGTTCCTCGGGATCGTCTCGGCCGGCATGATGATCGTGATCCTGATCGCGCAGATCGATCTGTCGGTGCCCTGGACGCTCGCCGCCGCGGCCATGATGGCGACCTCGGTCGGCGGTCCTCTCGCAATTCCGGTCGGGCTCGGGGTCGGCGTTCTGATCGGGCTCGTCAACGGCGTCGGGGTCGCATATCTGCGGGTCCCCTCGATGATCTTTACGCTGGGCGTGAATGCCGTGATGCGCGGCCTGATGGTCGCGCATACTGGCGGCTACGCACCGCAGACCGGGGCGACCGACCTGATGCGGATGCTGGCGGGCGATCGTACGCTCGGCATTCCCAACGCGCTGTTCGTCTGGGCCGCGGTGTCCCTGCTGGTGGTCGTCACCCTGCAGCGCATGTCGCTCGGCCGCTACATTTACGCCATCGGCAACAAGGAGGCGGCGGCCTATCTCGCCGGCGTCAACACGCGCCGCGTCACGGTGGTCTGCTTCGTGCTCTGCGGCCTTGCTGCCGCGCTCGCGGGCGTGCTGCTCGCCGGCTATTCCACCAAGGCCTATCAAGGCATGGGAGACGCCTATCTGCTGCCCTCGATCGCCGCCGTCGTGATTGGAGGCACCAACATCCTCGGCGGCCGCGGCCGCTATCTCGGCACGCTGATCGGCGTCGTCCTGATCGTGCTCTTGAACAGTGTATTGTCGATCATGGAGATGCCGGAGGCGGGCCGCCAGGTGATCTATGGTCTCGTTATCATCTTCATGCTGCTCGTCTATGGGCGGGGCGAACGCGTCACGAGCTAGATGGCCCGCCTAAGGCCCGCGCCGCCCTTTCCCTTACACGGCCGCGCGCGTATTGAGGAAGATCGAATACAACGAGGTCTGTCCGCAAATGTACAGGCGGTTGCGCCGTGGGCCCCCGAAACAGACATTCGCCACGATCTCACCGATCGGGATCGTGCCGATATGCGTCCCGTCGGTCCCGTAGCAGAACACGCTCCGTCCCGCCGACGTCCAGATGTTGCCATGGATGTCGCAGCGAAATCCGTCATAGAGCCCGTCGGGGCAGGTGGAAAACAGCGAGGGCTCAGCGACCTTGTTTCCCTGCACCTTGTAGGACCAGATCGTCGCGGGCAGCCCGTCGACGTGGGTCGCGCCGGTATCGGCGACATAAAGCAGCTTCTCGTCTGGCGAGAACGCCAACCCGTTCGGCTGCACGCGGTCAGAGACCGCGAGGCTGATCTCGCCGCCCGTTGGATCGATCCGGTACACGTTGGAGGCGCCAATCTCGGATTTGGTCTGCCGGCCCTCGTAATCGCTGTCGATGCCGTAGGTCGGATCCGAAAACCAGATCGAGCCGTCCGATTTCACCACGACATCGTTGGGCGAGTTCAGCCGACGCCCTTCGAACTGCTCGGCAAGCACCGTGACGGAGCCGTCATGCTCGGTCCGGGTGATGCGGCGCATGAAGTGCTCGCAAGTGACCAGCCGCCCCTCGTGATCGGTCGTGTTGCCGTTCGAGTTGAAGCTCGGCGAGCGGAACACCGACACCGATGAATCCGTCTCGTCGAAGCGCATCATGCGGTTGTTCGGAATGTCGGACCAGATCAAATAGCGGCCGGCCGGAAAGTAAGCGGGTCCTTCGGCCCAGCGGCAGCCGCTGGTGAGTTTTTCGAGATTGGCGTGACCAAAGACCAGGCGGGCAAAGCGTGGATCGTGCGTGACATAGGGGAGCATCGTTCCTCCTTCGTTGCCGCAGGTCATGAAGTGCCCGCGTGCCGGTTCCGCTTTTCTTAGCAACCCGAATGTATGAGCGGAATAGTCTTGTACGAGGCCCGCAATCCGCGCGTTGACACCCGACCGCAAATACATACGCTGCGCGTCGCTGCAATGAGACAAGCGCGCGATCAAGGCGCGGAGAAGGAAGAGCAATCCCCCATGGTTTCGCAATCAGCTTTGCCGCGCCGCACACTTGGCCGGACCGGTCTCGAAGTCTCCATCCTCGGGTTCGGAACCGCACCGCTCGGCGATCTCTTTCTCGAGCTCGACGACCACACTGCGATAGCCGCCGCGAGCCGCGCCTTCGAGCTCGGCATCAATCTGCTCGATACATCGCCGCACTATGGCAACGGCCTGTCGGAGCATCGCTGCGGAACGGCGCTCCGACGCGTGCCGCGCAGGGATGTGGTGCTTTGCACCAAGACCGGTCGCTGGATGGATCCGTTTCACCAGCCGGAGACTCGGTCCGGATTTATTGGCGGACAGCCGCACCGGGCCGTCGTCGACTATTCCTATGACGGGACCATGCGCTCGATCGAGCAGTCGCTGTTGCGGCTTGGCACCGACCGGATCGACCTGCTGCTAATCCATGATGTCGATGTGTGGACCCACGGCAAGGACGCGATCGAGGACCGGTTTCGCGAAGCGATGTCCGGGGCCTATGTAGCGCTCGACAAACTTCGTTCCGAAGGTGTGGTCGCGGGCATCGGGATCGGGATCAACGAGGCCGAGATGGGCGTGCGCTTTGCGCAGGCCGGATCCTTCGAGGTGATGCTGCTCGCGGGGCGCTATTCGCTGTTGGAGCAGCCAGCACTCAAGGAGTTCATGCCGCTGGCGCTGAAGCAGGGGATCGCGGTGCTGCTCGGCGGCGTGTTCAATTCGGGGATTCTGGCGACGGGCGCCACCAAGGGCGCCAAGTACAATTATCAGGACGCACCGCCGCAGATCCTTTCGAAGGTTGCCGAAATCCAGCGCGTCTGCGCTGCTCATGACGTGGCGCTGCCGACGGCCGCTCTACATTTTGCGCTCGGTCATCCCGCGGTCGCGAGCGTGGTCCTCGGGGCGCATAATGCGCAGGAGGTCGAGCGGAACGTGGCAGCGCTGACCACCACAGTGCCAGCCGCGCTCTGGAGCGATCTCAAGGACGCGTCCCTGCTGCAATCGGAAGCGCCTGTTCCGGCAGGCCGTAGTTGATCTCGCTGAATGACTCGCCGCTACTTCCGACGGTGACGAGTGGCGCGATCGCGGGGGCGTCGACCGCGCGGACACTGACGGCTAGTTCGATGCCTTGGATGGGATGCCATCGGATATGGCTCCGCCGCGCGGGGCATCTCGCGTTCGGTGCCCGACGAGTTTCGCAAGCTCGCTGAAAAGGACGCATGACCAGCACTCTCCCCGTGTTCGTCGATCGTAGCCCGGCCCGTCCTGACATTCGAAATAGAACCTTGTCATCATCGCCGATACGATGCCTTGACGATTGATGTGCCGGGAACCTGATCCCCTCGACGGCTGAAGCTTTCTAGCTGGTCACCGTCGGGTTTCGAACTGGGACGGGCGAAAGCACATTTTTTCAGAGTCCTCTCCTAAGCATTACGCAGGAGCCTAATGATGGAGCCATCAGAGATTTACAAGGAGAACGCAGACAACTGGGCAACTCTGGCCGAGGGGAATCATCTAAGGATAGTCCGGCTTGCAAGGGGTGCCGGCGCATGGAAGAGGCGTGGCGAGCTTTAGCCGAGGAGCAGGAATGGCTTGATGGGGAAGTGTCCCCCGTCGGGTCAAACCGAGCCGACACAACGAAAACGCCGCCCGGCTAAGGCGGCTATGGGACGTCAGAAAAAGCTGATGAGCATTCCGGCTAAGTGCCGACGGCTTGCGTTTCCACGCAGCTCCGGTCAGCGCGTCACAGTCACCCGTTTGGTGCGCCGCGAGCGAGTGCTGCTGCCAGCTGCAGAGCAATGGGATGAACGGACGGGTCGGCATGACGATGCACCAGCTGCCATTCTGACCCATTATTTGCGGTAGACTTCCGTTACTCGGAGCGATCACTTTGTGTTGGGAAGGCTACCCATCTTGCCTTGTTGCCTCTCAATTGAACGAGAACCACCAGCCTATCCGACGCATAAGTTTGCGCCACTTCCAGGCTGGATTTACTGTTTTTGAAACCGAGCTAGCTCTGCCAATCGCCCAGGGCTAGCGTCGAACGCGTGATTGGCGGGTCCACCGTAGAAGAATGTCGCGAGACCAAGGCCGTTCTCGGATTTTATCGATAGAGCGTCGTGTCCAGGACAAGCTTTCGAAATCTGGCTGCCGACGTCGCGCTACCAGAGGTGATAAAGCGAACCGCGCGCGGTCTTGATGGGGACATTTCGTTTGCGGAGATATCCCGCTCCGCAGACACATATTGCTGGAGCATCCAGGGAGAAGGAAGCAAGAGATGAAGATGATGAAGGGACCCGCGATATTCCTCGCGCAGTTCACAACCGATGTGGCGCCGTTCAACTCCTTCGATACGATCTGCGAATGGGCTGCCTCGCTCGGCTATGAGGGGATTCAGATCCCGAGCTGGGACGGGCGGCTCTTCGATCTCAGCAAGGCCTCGGAGTCCCAGGACTACGCCGATGAGGTCAAGGGGGTAGCAGCTGAACACGGCCTTTCGATCACCGAACTCTCGACCCATCTTCAGGGTCAGCTCGTTGCCGTGCATCCGGCTTATGACGCAGCATTCGACGGCTTCGCCGTGCCGGAGGTGCGCGGCACTCCCAAGGAACGCACCGAGTGGGCCATTGACCAAGTCAAGCGCGCAATTCGCGCCTCAGGACGCCTTGGGCTCACGGCACAGGCGACGTTCTCCGGCGCATTGGCCTGGCCTTATGTCTATCCCTGGCCGCAGCGTCCAGGCGGCCTCATCGAGGCTGCCTTCGATGAGCTCGCCAGGCGCTGGCGGCCGATCCTCGACTATGCCGACGAGCACGGTGTCGATCTCGCCTATGAGATCCACCCGGGCGAGGACCTTCACGATGGCGTCTCCTATGAGATGTTTCTCGATCGGGTCAAGGGTCACAAGCGCGCGAACCTGCTCTATGACCCGTCGCACTTCGTGCTGCAGCAGCTCGACTATCTGGACTACGTCGACATCTATCACGAGCGCATCAAAGCCTTCCACGTCAAGGATGCCGAGTTCAACCCGACGGGTCGCCAAGGCGTCTATGGCGGGTTCCAGCGCTGGGTGGACCGCGCCGGCAGATTTCGCTCGCCAGGCGATGGACAGGTCGATTTCGGCGCGATCTTCTCGAAGCTCACGCGGTACGACTACGACAGCTGGGCGGTGCTGGAATGGGAATGCGCGCTCAAGCATCCTGAGCAGGGCGCGCGCGAGGGCGCCGAATTCATAAAAAGGCACATCATTCGGGTGACTGAGAAGCCGTTCGACGATTTCGCGGGCTCCGGCGCAGACGACCAGATGAACCGCAAGATGCTCGGCATCTCCTGAGCGAGGAGCAACAAATGGCTATTGAGGCAAGCAGCGGGGGCGGCGCTCATGCTCGTATCCGGCTGGGCATGGTCGGAGGCGGTCAAGGGGCCTTTATAGGCGCCGTCCATCGTATTGCCGCGCGTATCGACGACCAGTTTGTGCTGACGGCCGGTGCGTTGGCGTCGGATCCGGCCCGAGCAAAAGCCTCGGCGCGCGAACTCGGTGTCGCCGACGACCGCGCCTATACCTCTTTCGAAGAGATGGCGAAGGCGGAGGCCGTGCGCTCTGACGGCATCGAGGCGGTCTCGATCGTGACCCCCAACCACCTGCACGCCCCGGTCGCCCGGGCGTTTCTTGAAGCCGGCATCCACGTTATCTGCGACAAACCACTCACGACGAGCCTCGCCGAGGCGGAGGAACTGGTTGAACTGGTCAGGAAGACGGGCAAGGTCTTCGTCGTGACGCACAACTACACGGGCTATCCGATGGTCCGACAGGCCCGCGCCATGGTGGCGAACGGTGATCTCGGCGAGATCCGGCTCGTTCAGGCCGAATATCTGCAGGACTGGTTGACAGAGCCGTTGGAAGCGAGCGGCCACAAGCAGGCCGCGTGGCGCACGGACCCGACCCGGTCCGGGGCAGGCGGATGCATTGGTGACATCGGCACCCACGCGTACAATCTCGCTTGCTTCGTCACTGGTCTCGAGCTTGAGGAACTGCTCGCCCAACTTTCGACCTTTGTCGGCGGCCGGCGTCTTGATGACAATGTCCAGATCCTCCTCAAGTGGAAGGGGGGTGCCAAAGGGATGCTCTGGGCGAGCCAGGTCGCGGTCGGCAATGAGAACGGCCTCACGCTGCGCGTCTATGGGACCAAGGGCGGGCTCGAATGGGCACAAGAGAATCCGAATTATCTCTGGTTTGCGCCTTACGGGCAGCCCAAGCAGCTCCTGACGCGCGAGGGTGCCGGGGCCTTAGTCGATGCGCGCCGCGTCAGCCGTGTGCCATCGGGGCATCCCGAAGGATATCTTGAGGGTTTTGCAACGATCTATGCTGAGGCAGCGCGCGCCATTCGTGCCGCGCAGACCGGCAAAGCACCTGACTCCTCGGTGATTTTCCCGACCATCGAGGATGGCCTCGCCGGCGTGAAATTCATCGACGCTGCGGTGAGTTCATCTGCAAGGAATGGCGCCTGGGTTCGAATGATTTAGGTGCCTAGTTCTGTTCAGCCGAACCTGATTGCGTAGCGGCGCCGATCGTGCCTTGCGTTGGGATGCTTCAGGCCGATAGGTTCGCCAGCCCGCTTGACACTCACTACGTATGCGCCGAAAGGCCGATAGCAATCCAAACATGATCATTGGGAGCGTACATTTTGAAAAAGAGGCCCCCGGTTGTTGCGGCCCATTCCGTGGGTTGAACGCAAGTTGGTAACAACAAGGAACCGGGATCTCTTCCGCGCAATCGTGATCTGCTGACCGATCGTGCGCGAAACCCCGCTTTATAGAGCCGCAATTGTGAAAAACCGTTTCACGGAGAGTGCGGCCTCGTTACGGGGGGCCGGGACAGGCGTGCTGCACGTCAAAAAAGTATCAGTTCGCATCTGAAATGGTGGTGGCGTGCCTAGGTACCGGTCGCTACTCTCCGCCGAGAAAGCGCTGAAGGAAATTCAGCCGATAAGGCAGCGGAGGCGGATCACCACAAACCGCTCCGTCCCAAAGGGAGCGAACATGGAACCGGACCTGGAAGTTGTCCAGATACGGCGAGGCGAGTCGTTCAAGGCATGGTCGCACGGCTACCCATTCCACACGGTTCGCTGGCATTTCCACCCGGAGTATGAGCTCCATCAGGTTGTAACCACCTGCGGTCGCTATTTCGTCGGCGATTTTCTCGGCGAGTTCGAGCCCGGCAATCTCGTCCTTACCGGTCCCAACCTGCCGCACAATTGGGTGAGTGATCTGCCGGCGGGAAGTACCATTCCGCTGCGGGGACGCGTCCTCCAGTTCAGCGAAGGATTTATAGGCGACCTGATAAAGGTAATGCCTGAGCTTTCTGGCCTTGCCTCTCTGCTGGAATTCTCCCGCCGCGGCGCGCTTTTCGCCCGCAGCACGAGCGACAAGATTGCCCCGCTCATGGAGGAGATCGTGACGGCGAGCGGCGTTCGTCGGATCGAGCTTTTCCTGATGATTTTGGGAGCACTTTGCCGCGCCCGAAATGCGCGCCCGCTCTCCAGCCCGAATTATCTGCCCGATCCGTCTGGTTACATGTCTGCGGGCATGAACAAGGCGCTCGCCTTCATCCGGCAGAACCTGACGCAGCCTTTCGGTGAAACGGAGCTCGCGGCAATCGCCGGCCAATCGCAGAGCGCGTTTTCGCGCTCGTTCCGTCGGCACACGGGGATGTCACTGGTGCAATACGTCAAGCGGCTGCGTATCAATCTTGCCTGCCAGATATTGATGAGCGACGAGCAGGCTTCCATCACCGACATCTGCTTCGAGGTCGGCTTCAACAATCTCTCCAATTTCAACCGGCAGTTTTTGGCCGAGAAAGGCATGCCGCCTTCGCGCTTCAGGCGATTGCTGGCGCAAAACATCAATACGGCGCACGCAGCCTAGCCGGCGAGGAGAAAAAAGGAGGACGATCACTACGGGAAGAATGACGCGGGCACGCGACAGCGGGTCGCGATAGGAATCGCTTATCCAGGAATTGCCGCGGCTTCGGAGCACCTGCACTCGTCACCGCCAGGGACGAAGCCGAAGGCTCATCTTCAAGGATCAACCACAGCACTCTAGTTCTGGAAAGGAAACTCTGAATGAAAACATTCTTCCCGAAACATACCGGCACACTTGCCTTGGCCTTGTCGCTGTTCGGCACAACGGCCATGTTGTCGCATGCCGCAGAAGTGAAGGGCGCGACCGTTGCTTTCCTGATGCCGGACCAGGCCTCCACCCGATACGAACAACACGACTATCCAGGCTTTGCGGCGGAGATGAAGAAGCTGTGCGACAGTTGCAAGGTGATCTACCAGAACGCAAGCGCGGATGCCGCACGGCAGCAACAGCAATTCAACTCGGTGATTTCGCAGGGCGCCAAGGTAATCGTGCTCGACCCAGTCGATTCGGCCGCCGCGGCCTCCCTGGTCAAGATGGCACAATCGCAAGGCATCAGGGTCATTGCCTATGACCGGCCGGTCCCCGACGCCAAGGTCGATTTCTACGTGTCCTTCGACAATCAAGCCATCGGCAAGGCCATCTCCGAATCGCTGGTCAAGCATCTCAAGGCCGCAAATGCGACCGCGAAGGAGGGCGAAGGCGTGCTCGAAATCAATGGGTCTCCGACCGATGCCGCTGCGGGACTCATTAAGAAGGGTATCCACGAGGGCCTTGATAAGAGCGGCTATCCAATTCTCGCCGAATACGACACGCCGGACTGGGCGCCGCCGAAGGCGCAGCAATGGGCGAGCGGCCAGGTCACCCGCTTCGGCAAGAAGATTCTCGGCGTCGTGGCCGCCAATGATGGCACGGGCGGTGGCGCAATTGCCGCCTTCAAGGCCGCCGGTGTCGATCCGGTGCCGCCGGTGACCGGCAACGATGCGACGATTGCCGCGCTTCAGCTCGTCATAGCCGGCGATCAGTACAACACGATCTCCAAACCCAGTGAGATCGTGGCCGCTGCGGCGGCGCAAGCGGCAGTGAAATTCCTCTCTGGCGAGGCTCCCAAGGCGGAAACCACGCTGTTCAACGCGCCATCGAAGCTGTTCGTGCCGGCGGTCGTCACTCAGGAGAACCTGAAGGCCGAGATCATCGACAAGAAGATCCAGACGGCGGACCAGCTCTGTACGGGCCGATATGCCGCCGGCTGCAAGAAGCTCGGTATCACGCAGTAACTGCGTTCGTCCCGGTCGCTCGCAGCGGCCGGGACGAAAGAGGGGAGGCGCACTAGACATGACGACGATCTCGGATGTCGATCACGCGCAGGGCGGAACGCGCAAGCCGGTCTTGAATCTTCGCGGAATCTCCAAGCATTTCGGCGCCGTGTCCGCCCTGACCGATGTTGATCTGGATGTGCATGCCGGCGAGGTCGTGGCGCTTGTGGGTGACAATGGTGCAGGAAAATCCACGCTGGTGAAGATCCTTGCCGGCGTGCATCAACCCACCTCAGGTACGATTGCCTTCGGCGGCCAGCCTGTCGTCCTGTCCGATCCGGCCACCGCGCTCGGCCTCGGCATCGCCACCGTTTTCCAGGATTTAGCGCTCTGCGAGAATCTCGACGTGGTCGCAAATATCTTTCTCGGCCGCGAGCTCAACCCGCTGCGACTCGACGAGGTCTCCATGGAGCTTCGCGCCTGGACCTTGCTCAACGAATTGTCGGCACGGATCCCAAGCGTGCGCGAGCCCGTGGCGTCGCTGTCCGGTGGACAGCGCCAGACCGTGGCGATCGCGCGCTCGCTGCTGACTGAGCCGAAGCTCATTCTGCTCGACGAGCCGACTGCCGCGCTCGGCGTTGCCCAAACCGCTGAGGTGCTAGACCTTGTCGAGCGCGTTCGCGCGCGCGGTCTCGGCGTCATCATGATCAGTCACAATATGGAGGACGTCCGCGCGGTTGCGGATCGGATCGTGGTCCTGCGCCTCGGTCGCAACAACGGCGAGTTCGAGCCCGACGTGTCCAACCAGGAACTCGTCACGGCGATTACCGGGGCGGACGAAAACTCAGTCTCGCGCCGCGCCAGGCGGCGCCACGCCGATCAGTCGCCGGAGCTTGGGCGATGACCGACGACACGCAGGTTTCGGCGGCGCGGTTGCTCGACCGCAGTGACGAACGGGTCAAGCACGCGGACACGCTTGGAAACACGATCGGCGCCTTTGTGGACCGTGTGCGGGCGGGTGATCTCGGCTCGTTGCCGGTGATCGTCGGGCTCATTGTCATCTGCGCGGCATTCGAGAGCCTCAATCCCGTTTTTCTCGCACCGAACAATTTGGTCAATCTGCTGTTCGATTGTTCGACGGTTGGCGTGATCTCGCTCGGTATCGTCTGTATCTTGATGGTCGGCGAGATCGATCTCTCGGTGGGTTCGGCGAGCGGGTTCTCTTCGGCGCTCGTCGGCGTGCTCTGGGTCGGTCAAGATTGGCCGGTCGTGGTGGCGATCGTCACGGCGTTGCTATTGGGCGCTACCATCGGCGCGCTTTACGCATTTCTGTTCAACCGTCTGGGGATGCCGAGCTTCGTCTCGACGCTGGCGGGCCTATTGGCGTGGCTCGGCCTGCAGCTCTATCTCCTGGGCTCCTCCGGCTCGATCAACCTTCCGTATGGATCGGCGTTGGTCAATTTCGGGCAGATGCTGGTCATGCCGCCGATCGTATCCTATGTGCTGGCGGCGGTCGCGAGTCTGGTTATGTTCCTGACCGGCTACAGAACGGCCGCGCGCCGGCGGGCAGCGGGGCTGTCGGCCAGTTCGCTTGGCCGCATGGTGCTGAAGGCGCTGCTGGTCACGATCGTGCTCGAATTCGTTGTCTATTATCTCAATCTCGGGCGCGGCATTCCCTGGATGTTCGGGCTTTTCGTCGGCTTGTGCGTGATCATGAACTACGCATTCACGCGCACCAAATGGGGACGCTCGATGTCTGCCGTCGGCGGCAATCGCGAGGCGGCCCGTCGTGCTGGCATCAACGTTCGCTGGGTCTATGCGACTGCATTCATGCTATGCTCTATGCTGGCCGCTGCCGGTGGCATTCTGGCCGCAGCGCGGCTGGCATCTTCCAGCCAGCAGGCCGGGACGGGAGATGTGAACCTCAACGCGATCGCCGCCGCGGTTATCGGTGGCACGAGCCTGTTTGGCGGCCGCGGGAGCGCCTATTCCGCACTCCTTGGCGTCATCGTCATCCAGTCCATCGCGAGCGGCCTCACGCTGCTCGATCTATCCTCGTCGCTGCGGTACATGATTACGGGCGGGGTTCTTGCCATTGCAGTCGTCGTGGATTCGCTGGCACGGCGCTCACGCCTCTCCCATGGCCGAGCTTGAATAACTCTCACAAGACAAGGACAAGCCTTGGCCCAGGAACTTGCAGGAAAAGTCGCGGCGATCACCGGCGCCGCATCGGGCATCGGTCTCGAATGCGCTAGAACGCTGATCGGCGCCGGCGCGCGGGTGGTGCTGATCGATCGGGCGGAGGAGGCGCTGAGCAGCGCCTGCGTCGCGCTGGGCGATCAGGCGATTCCGTTACGTATCGACCTCACAGATCCCCTGAGCATGGAGGCGATGATGCCGCAGGTACTGGAGAAGGCCGGCCAACTGGACATCTTTCATGCGAATGCTGGTGCCTATGTCGGCGGCGAGGTGCTTGGCGGCGATCCCGATGCGTGGGACCGCATGCTCAATTTGAACATCAATGCACTATTCCGGTCGATCCATGCGGTGCTGCCACACATGGTCGAGCGCAAGAGCGGCGACATCATCGTGACCAGTTCGATCGCAGGTCTCGTGCCCGTCGTCTGGGAACCGATCTACACCGCCTCCAAGCACGCCGTGCAGGCTTTTGTGCATACTCTGCGCCGGCAGGTCGCCAAGCATGGTTTGCGTGTCGGCGCCGTTGCGCCCGGTCCGGTCGTGACCGCGCTCATCAAGGACTGGCCCAAAGCGAAGGTCGAGGAGGAAATGGCGGCCGGCGGCTTGATGCAACCGGTGGAGGTCGCGCAGGCGGTGCTCTTCATGTTGACGCGCCCGAGAAACGTCACCATCCGCGACATCGTCATTCTGCCGCAGAGCAACGATCTGTAACATCTTCCGATCGGCGATCCTGAGATGACGAAGCAACGCGATAACCGCCATTTCCTTTGGCATCGATGTCGGCACCGGCAGCGCACGGGCCGGACTCTTCGACCGCTCCGGCAGGCTCCTTGCGAGTGACAGCGCCCCTGTTGCACTCTGGCGGGAGCCTGGCGACGTCGTCGAGCAGTCGAGCGAGGATATCTGGCGCGCCGTATGCCGCAGCGTCCGTAGCGCGGTGGTGCAGGCGGGTATCGCGCCGGACAGTATCGCCGGCATCGGCTTCGACGCGACCTGTTCACTGGTGGTGCTTGGCGAGGGGGGCGCGCCGCTGCCCGTCGGGCCGTCCGGCGATCCTGCTCGCAACGTCGTCGTATGGATGGATCACCGCGCCGCCCATCAGGCGCGCCGGATCAACCAGACGGGCGAGAAAGTTCTCGACTATGTCGGCGGAATGATCTCTCCCGAGATGGAGACGCCCAAACTGTTGTGGCTCGCCGAAAACATGCCCGAGACGTTCTCCCAGGCGTGGCAGTTCATGGACTTGACCGATTTTCTCACTTGGCGTGCGACAGGGAGTTTGTCCCGCTCCATTTGTACCGTGACGTGCAAGTGGACCTATCTGGGCCACGAAGACCGCTGGGACGATCAATTCTTCCGCAGCATTGGCCTCGGCGTGCTGCCGGATGAGCAGTTCCGTAGGATCGGCACCGAGATCGTGCCCGGCGGGACCAGGCTGGCAGCGGGCCTGACCGCGAAGGCGGCGGCCGATCTTGGACTCGCGATGGGTACGCCGGTCGCCGCAGGCCTCATCGATGCACATGCCGGCGGCGTTGGTACAGTGGGGGCGCGCGGAGCGGCGGGCACGGTGCTCACGCGAATGGCCTATGTATTCGGAACGTCCGCCTGCACCATGTCGACCACACCAGACCCGTCCTTCGTCCCTGGCGTTTGGGGACCCTATTTCTCCGCCATGGTGCCTGGGCTTTGGCTCAATGAAGGCGGACAGTCAGCCGCCGGCGCTGCCATCGAGCACCTGTTGCAGATGCATCCGAAATCCACGCAAGCGACACAGGCTGCGGGCCAGAAGCAGCAGACGCTTGCCGATTGGCTTGCCTCGGAAATCGAATCCCGCGGCGGTGCCGAAATGCTCCCGGAGTTGGTCGGCGAGCTTCATGTCGTCCCCGAGTTTCTCGGCAATCGCGCGCCGTTCGCCGATCCCGGCGCGCGCGCACTGATTGCGGGACTTGATATGCGTTCGGATCTGGAGAGCCTGCTGGCGCTTTATCTGGCCGGACTTTGCGGCCTCGGCTGCGGAGCCCGGCAGATCGTTCGCGCTCAGCAAGACAAGGGCATTGCGGTGGACACGATCGTGGTCAGCGGTGGTGCCGCAAAGAGCCGCCTCGTGCGGCAGGTCCTCGCCGATATGACGGGTTTGACGGTCGCTGCATCGGCCTCTCCGGAGGCCGTCCTGCTCGGCTCCGCGATGCTTGGATCAGTTGCCTCGGGCGACCATGCCGACCTCAGCGAGGCGATGCAGGCGATGTCGGTTTTGGGGGACATCCATCAACCCCAAGCCGCTTTGGCTGGCTGGGTCGATCGGCGCTTTGGAACTTTTGAGACCCTGCAGCAGGTCGGTCGGGCGATTAGAAGCGCTTCTTAGTCGCTTTGCCGACTGGACCGGGTGTATCCAGGCCCGGCTTGCATCTGACGCCAACAACGCCCGCTGTGCGAGGCGCCATTCGACCTCTTTCATCAATCCTGACACATATGTCATGATAGAAATACAAACGTATAGGCCGGCTCATTGCTTGGCGAGGGAGGGCTGCCCGTGGGTAGGAAAGTCGCGTTCATCGCGGCCTTTTTCGGTGGCGTTGGCATTTATTTACTCTGGCAGGTGGCCCGACAACACGTGATTGATTCAGTAGGCGTCCAATGCCCTATTAGGTTTGGCCGAGGTTAGAAAGCGCGAAGGCGGCAAGCAAACCGACGACAACAAGCACGCCGGCCAGCTTCTGTTCGCCTTCCACAGCTTCCGGCACCATGGTGTTCACCACCATCGTGAGAAGAGCGCCCGCAGCTACGGCACTGACGGTAGCAACGACCTGAGGGGCAGCACCGCCCAAGAAGGCTGCTCCTAAGGAGGCGGCAAGTCCCGAAAAGACGGTGATCGCGGTCCAAAGGCCAAAGATGTAGGTCGCAGAACGACCAGCGGCTCGCATGCCGAGCGCACTCGAAAGCCCTTCCGGGAAATTGGACAGAAAGATAGCGGCGAGCATCGCGATGCTGATACCCTTTCCGCTCAACAACCCCAGACCCAGGACAACGCTTTCCGGAATACCGTCGAGAAGTGAGCCGACGGCAATCGCCAGGCCTCCGCCTTCGCTGGCGTTGACCTGTTGGTCTCCTGATCGCTTGCGCGAGTGCGCGCCTTCTCGGGAGACCGCCCAATCGGCAAGAGCATACGCGGCAGAGCCTGCCATCGCACCCGCAACGATGGGCCAGATGCCGCCTTCCTGGTATCCGTCCTCCAGAAGGTCATAGGCCACGGCCGAAATCAGCACACCGCAGCCGAAAGACATGATGCCTGCAGTAACGTAGCGAGGCATCCTGAATACGAATGCGATCGCTGCTCCCAGGAGCAACGATGAGGCCCCAAGCAGCCCCCAAAGACCCGCAGTGAACCAGATCGGCATGGGAGCTAATGCTACTTTTCGGGGCGTAGCGAGGGCGAGGTTTGCCGGGGTGGTTTTTCCTCTTTTCTATGGCCCTTCTTCGGAAAACCGACGGAATGGCGCTTCAGAGCGGACGCCAGTGCTCTCGCTACTTCGCGGGCGATCTTGCCTGCGGCCATTGCCCGTGCGCCATTTGGCAATGCTCATTCCTCCTCTTGCCGAACGACCCCATGCCGCAACACCCGCATGCTTTAGCCGTTCCGATGGGCCGCTTACACTTTCGTTGAGAATGGTGCGGTTGTGGCTATCCCCCGCTTGCAAAGCCCGGGAAGAGCATCATGCCGCCGTCGATGAACAAGGTAGTGCCAACCACGTAGTCGGCCGCATCTGAAACCAGCCATGCGACCGCTTGCGCGACATCGTTTGGCTCACCGATGCGCCGATAGGGGACCAGTGTCATCAGGCTGTCGTAGGCTTCCCTGGTTTCCCACGCCGGTCGGTTGATCGGTGTACGGATGGCTCCAGGCGCGACGCCATTGACCCGGATTGCCAGCGGAGCAACTTCTTGCGCCAAGCTTCGCATCATCTGCATGACGCCGCCCTTTGAGGCCGCATAGTTCGCATGACCCGCCCAGGGGATCTCCTGATGGACGGAGCTCATGCACACAACTTTCCCAGCTGCCGCGGAGATGTTCTTCACCACACCTCGCTTCTTAAATTCACGAACGGCTTCTCTGGCACAGAGGAACTGGCCCGTGAGATTGACGCCGATGACTTTGTCCCACTGTTCGAGCGTCATGTCGTGAAAGGGCATCACGCTGCAATCCGGCATTGTTGACCACGATGTGCAGCGTTCCAAAATGACCTTTAGCCTTGGAAAACATCGACTGAACGTCGCCCTCGTTGCTGACGTCTGCCTTGATCGTGATCGCCTTGCGGCCAAGCGCCTCGACTTGATGGGCCACGTCGTCCGCTGCTTGTGGGTCAACGACGTAGTTGACGACGACATCAGCGCCAGAAGCCGCGAGTCCAAGGGCCACTGCGCGCCCGATTCCCGAGTTTGCCCCCGTCACTACCGCAGGCTGTCCTTCCAGCACGACGGGAAGGCGAACGGGCCCTAGAGGTCGCTCCTTCGGACTGACCGAGGCAGCAGGATCGATCGGCCTCTCTGTCATGCGTGTCTCCTCGTGGTGCCCTTACTTTCCTGCCCCTTGCTGGGGAGCGCTTTCGTGCTACCCCGATGCTCCGATGGCTTTTGGCGGTGGGTGAGATTGTGAGCCGTGTTCACCAGGGCGATGTGAGAAAAGGCCTGGGGGAAGTTGCCCACCAACCGACTTCGGCCGGTGTCGTACTCTTCCGACAGCAGACCGACGTCATTGCGCAGAGCAAGAAGACGCTCGAACAATGCCTTGGCGTCAGCATCGCGGCCGATCAGGTGATAGGCATCGGCCAACCAGAAGCTGCAGGCCAGAAACATCCCTTCGCCAGGCGGCAGGCCATCCTTGGTCGCCTTCGTATCGTATCGCTGCACAAAGCCGTCCTTGAGCAACTCGCGTTCGATAGCTTCAATGGTCGATATCACCCGCGGATCTTCGGGCGGCAAGAAACCTACCGCCGGGATCAGCAGTAGGGATGCGTCGAGCTGGGACTCTCCCTAGACCTGAACGAACGTCTTTCGCTGTTCATCGTAGCCGCGTTGGCAGACATCTTTCTGAATGGCGGCGCGCTGCACTTTCCACTCGTCTACGGGACCGTGCATCCCGAACTCGTCGGCCGATTTGATGGCTCGATCGAAAGCGACCCACGCCATGATCTTCGAATAGGTGAAATGCCTGGCGCCGCCCCGCACTTCCCAAATACCTTCATCCGGCTCTGCCCAAAGTCCTTTGAGGTGATCGAGCAGGGCACATTGGATCGCCCAAGCTCGCTTGTTCTCGCGCATGCCGCCTCGGCGGGCCTGGTATAAGGCGTCCATCAGCTCGCCTTAGACATCAAGAAGCTGGGTGTGGGCCGCATTCCCAATACGCACCGGTTTTGAGTTTTCGTATCCCGACAGCCAGGGCACCTCCCACTCGGTTAGCCTGCGCTCTCCTGTGACGGCGTACATGATTTGCAACTGCTTGGGACTTCCGGCCACGGCGCGGATGAGCCAGTCTCGCCAGGCGCGCGCCTCGTCGTGGTAGCCGGCCCCCATAAGCCCAACAGGGTCAGCGTGGCGTCCCGGACCCAGCAGAAGCGATAATCCCAGTTGCGAGAGCCACCAATTTGCTCCGGAAGCGAGGTCGTGGCCGCCGCCACAATGCCGCCGCTGGGTCCGAACGTCAGGGCCTTGAGAGTTATGAGAGATCTCAGAACCTGGCCCGAATATGGCCCGGCCGCTTCACAGCGGCTGGACCAATCGCGCCAGAAACTTTCTGTACGATCGAGGAGAAGCGACGGATCGTCAGGGGACGCTGGATCTTCATACGATGTCTGGTAGGAGAGAACAAAGGCAGCGCGTTGGCCCGGTTCGACGGAGAACGCGCCGACTGTCTTCATCGATTTGCCGTGCAGCGGCACCCCCGTTCTAAGCACCAGCATGGACGCTCCCGCGACCAAGCTGACCGCATCATCCTCCAGGCGGCTCACCCAGGGTACACTGATCCCATAGTCGAACCGTGCGACCAGCTCGCTCCGCAGCTCGACCGATCCTTCGAGGCCCTCAACGATCCTGACGGCGTTCGACACGCCCGTCTTGGGGGGCATGAAGTCAATGAGACGTGCACGGCCTGTCTCCGTCGCGAAGACGGTCTCCAGGATCAGCGTGCCTGGTCGGTAGCGACGCTCGCTCGTATATCCTTCGACCGGGCGAAGGCTCCAACATCCGTTCTTCTCGAAGATTACGCGCTTATTGGTGATTGCGAGACCGGCGCACTAGTCGGGCGCGACGGCTCAATCGATTGGCTCTGTTTCTGCCGATCGGAATGATCGGCCTCAGGCAGGGACATCACCGCGGCGTAGAGTTCGGCAGGAATGCCGCGCCTGTCGCCCAGGGGCTTTGAGCACCATTCCACCCATCGATCAAATGCATCCGACATGTGGCTCACCTCCTCGACTTCGCGCGGAATGGACTGTCCATGGTGAAGGCGTCCGGCGCGATCCCGCTTTCGATGCGCTTCCATGTCACGGGCGCAGCGATCGGAAATCCCTCTCGGGCTCGCGGGGAATAAGTGCCGATGGCGGTGGTACCGCGGCCATTGCGCAGATAATCTAGGAAGATGCGATCGCGACGCTTTGCCTGCGCAGACAGGAGGTAGCGGTCTGGATGGCGCGCGGTGAGGGCGGAGACCAGCTGATGCGCCACCCGATGCGCCTTGTCGTGTAGTACCGGCTGATCCAGTGGCGCCATCAGATGAATTCCTTTGCCGCCGGTGAGCTTGGGCCAGGTCTCGAACCCCTCGCAATGATCGGCCTTGGGGTGGCCGCGGCATTGACGGCTGGATTGAAGTCCATCGTTCTCTGGTTTCCGAGCGAACGCGTGGCTTTGATGAACGGCTACATGGTCATGCTGGGTTCGCTCGGAGCGGTGACCGCGACAGCTCCCGCCGAACATTTGATCGCCTGGATGGGCTGGCGACCGCTCTTTGAAATCCTGGCGGCGGCAACCGGCGCCACGGCCGCGCTCATCTATATCGTGGTTCCTGAACGAGCCGTCATCCCGCCAACAGGATTAACGCCCGGCACACTGAGCTCCGTCTTCGGCGATCAGCGTTTTTGGCGAATTGCCCCGTTGTCAGCCACTTGCGTGGGATCGGCCTGGTCTCTGCAAGGATTGTGGGCGGCGCCGTGGCTAACCGACGTCGGGGGGTTTGATCGTGCGAGTGTTGTCGCACAGCTATTCACAATGTCGGTCGTCCTTTGTGGCGGTGCCTGGTTGTTCGGCATGACGGTCCATTACACCAAGCGAAGAGGAATCGGGACGGAGCCGATATTGGCGATCATTTCCGAAGTGTTTATCGCTGCTGAGTTAGCGTTGATGCTGCGAGCGCCGTTGCCGTCCATCTTGCCCTGGTCTCTGATCGCAATTGTCGGAACGGCAACCGTGGTCAGTTTCGCAGTGATAGCGGACTACTTCCCGCCGGAGCTTGCCGGTCGTGCCAATGGTGCCTTGAACGTCTTGCACTTTGGCTGGGCATTTTTGGCCCAATTCGGGACAGGCCTGATTCTGGAGCAATGGCCGACGGTAGATGGCCACCGAACTGTCCTGGCGTATCAGGTCGCGTTCGGTGCCAACGTGGCGGTACAGATCACCGCGTTCGTCTGGTTCACTCTACCATGGTTTGGATCCTCCGGGCGACGGATGGGTTCAATTCCGCTCTTCCAGCCTGCTAGCGTTTCCGACAAGGCCGAAACGTTCATGCCGTACGAACAATTGCTCGTGGTCATGCCGGCGGATGCCGATGCGGAGTGGTGAACCACGTCGTCGGTAAGTTTGTCGACGTACCATCAGCGTTCAGCAGCGCTCCGGTTCGCCTCGCTCGAGTGCGAAGTATGAGATTTCGGTCTTTCTTTTTCCACGCCAATCTACGCTTAGCGTAAGCGCTTGTTGCGCCAAATCCATTGGTGCTTTTCTAATCAACCCATCTGAGAACGCTCCAGACGTTCTCATTCGGTGGGGACGGTAGTGGCAATCCATTCTATTCAATCGGAAGCGAATTCGCGCGGGGCGCGAATGCTGCGGAGCGCACTTGGCGCGGCGATCGCCGGCTACCTGGAAGACGACGCTATCGTCGAGGTGATGCTCAATCCCGATGGGCGGCTTTGGATTGACCGACTGTCGAGTGGCTTGGTTGACACTGGCGAAACCTTGTCTGCCGCGGACGGCGAGCGCATCGTTCGTCTGGTGGCTCACCATGTAGGCGCGGAGGTGCACGCAAGCTCACCACGCGTCTCGGCCGAACTTCCCGGAACCGGCGAACGGTTCGAAGGCCTGTTGCCTCCAGTCGTTGCTGCTCCTGCCTTCGCTATCCGTAAGCCAGCGGTCGCCGTCTTCACGCTGGACGATTACGTCGCTGCCGGCACCATGACGTCCGGGCAAGCCCAGGCCCTGAGGAGTGCGGTCGCCACTCGCAAGAATATCCTGGTGACCGGTGCTACCTCGACCGGCAAGACGACACTAACCAATGCTCTTCTGGCCGAGGTGGCGAAGACCGTTGATCGCGTCGTCCTGATCGAAGATACGCGTGAACTTCAATGCAAAGCGCCCAATCTCGTCGCGCTACGGACCAAGGATGGCGTAGCCACTTTATCTGACCTTGTCCGCTCCTCGCTTCGACTGCGTCCTGACCGCATCCCAATTGGCGAGGTCCGAGGGGCCGAAGCTCTCGACCTTCTCAAGGCCTGGGGCACCGGGCACCCTGGCGGCATCGGCACTATTCATTCGGGTAGTGCGCTCGGTGCCCTGCGGCGACTTGAGCAGTTGATCCAGGAAGCGGTCATTACGGTTCCGCGGGCCCTGATCGCCGAGACCATCAACCTCGTCGCCGTGCTCGCAGGTCGCGGCGCTGACCGTCGCCTCGCTGAACTCGCCCTTGTCACAGGGCTTGGCGCCGCCGGCGACTACAGCCTTTCACCAGCAGGAGACTGACATGCGTCCACGATTCCGTACTCTTCGAGAAGCTGCTTTGCTGGCGATTGCCAGCCCGGTTGTGCTGACGACAGCGCCCGCATGGGCTGCGGGCTCGAACATGCCGTGGGAGCAGCCGCTCAATCAGATCCTGCAGTCGGTCGAGGGGCCGGTCGCGAAGATCATCGCGGTCATCATCATCGTCGTGACCGGGCTCACGCTCGCGTTCGGCGATTCATCCGGTGGCTTCCGCAGGCTGATCCAGATCGTGTTCGGTCTGTCGATCGCGTTCGCCGCCTCGAGCTTCTTCCTGTCGTTCTTCTCTTTCGGTGGCGGCATGGTGATCTGATGGACGAGGCGGTCCTACGTTTTGTCGTGCCCGTTCACCGTGCGCTTACCGAGCCGATTCTGATGGGTGGTGCGCCGCGGGCGGTCGCGATCGTCAACGGCACGTTGGCGGCCGCCCTCGGCCTCGGACTGCGGCTCTGGATCGCAGGTCTTGTCCTTTGGTTCATCGGCCACATGGCCGCCGTCTGGGCCGCCAGGCGCGATCCCGCCTTCGTCGATGTCGTGCGGCGACATCTGCGCATTCCCGGTCATCTCAACCTCTGAGTTCTCGGTCATGATGAACCTTGCCGAATATCGCCATTCCAACGCGCGTCTCGCCGATTTCCTGCCTTGGGCTGCCCTGGTCGATGAGGGCATCATCCTGAACAAGGACGGCTCCTTCCAGCGGACAGCGAAGTTCCGTGGACCCGACCTCGACAGTGCGGTGTCGGCTGAGCTTGTCGGTGTCGCAGGGCGTCTGAATAATGCGTTGCGTCGTCTCGGCTCCGGCTGGGCCGTCTTCGTTGAGGCCCAGCGCCATTCTGCTGGTAGCTATCCACCGAGCACCTTTCCGGATGTCGCGTCCGCGCTGGTTGACGCCGAGCGCAGGGCTCAGTTCGAGGAGGCCGGCGCCCACTACGAGTCCAGCTACTTCCTGACCTTGCTCTATCTGCCTCCGGAGGAGGGCGCAGCCAAGGCAGAGCGACTGCTCTATGAAGGGCGCGATCGAACCGTTGGAGCAGACGCACGCGAGGTACTTCGCGGCTTTGTCGATCAAACCAGTCGCGTGTTCGGGCTTCTCGAAGGGTTCATGCCAGAATGCGCCTGGCTCGATGATCAGGCAACGCTGACCTATCTGCACTCGACGATTTCGACCAAACGTCATCGCGTTCGCGTGCCCGAAATTCCCATGTACATCGATGCGCTGCTGGCGGACCAGCCGCTGACCGGCGGTCTCGAGCCGATGTTGGGCTCGGCCAATCTGCGTGTTCTCACGATCGTCGGATTTCCGGGCGCGACGACGCCTGGAATTCTGGATGACCTCAATCGCCTGCCATTCTCGTACCGCTGGTCGACGCGGGCGATCATGCTCGACAAGACCGATGCCACCAAGCTTTTGACCAAGATCCGCCGGCAGTGGTTTGCCAAGCGGAAGTCGATCGGGGCCATCCTCAAGGAGGTCATGACCAACGAGGCGTCGACGCTGCTCGATACCGACGCCCACAACAAGGCGCTTGATGCCGACGCGGCCCTGCAGGAACTGGGTTCGGACCAGATCGGGCAGGCCTTTGTCACCGCGACCATCACGGTCTGGGACGGCGATCCCAATGCTGCAGATGAAAAGCTCCGCCTGGTCGAGAAGGTCATTCAGGGCCGCGATTTCACCTGCATGATCGAGACGGTGAACGCTGTCGAAGCCTGGCTCGGCAGTCTGCCCGGGCATGTCTACGCCAATGTGCGGCAGCCGCCGGTTTCGACTCTCAACCTTGCCCATATGATTCCGATGTCGGCCGTGTGGGCGGGCGAGGCGAGGGATCTGCATTTTGGCGGTCCACCGCTGCTGTTCGGCAAGACCGAGGGATCGACACCGTTCCGGTTTTCGCTGCACGTCGGTGACGTCGGCCACACCCTGGTGGTCGGGCCGACAGGTGCGGGCAAGTCGGTCCTGCTGGCGCTGATGGCAATGCAATTCCGCCGCTACCCGAACTCCCAGGTGTTTGCGTTCGATTTCGGTGGATCGATCCGCGCCGCCGCGCTCGCCATGGGCGGCGATTGGCATGATCTCGGCGGTGCCTTGTCCGACGGAGGCGATCAGCCCGTCGCACTGCAGCCACTGGCCTGGATCGACGATCCGTCGGAGCGCGGCTGGGCCACCGAATGGGTCGGTGCAATCCTGGCACGCGAAAGGGTCGAGATCTCCCCGGAGGTCAAGGACCATCTGTGGTCGGCACTGACGTCTCTCGCGTCAGCGCCGAGGGGGGAACGTACGCTTACGGGCCTCTCAGTCCTCTTGCAATCGAACGCCCTGAAACGCGCCCTGCAACCCTATTGCCTTGGCGGTTCGTCCGGGCGCCTGCTTGATGCTGAATTCGAGCGCCTCGGCGAGTCCTCCGTGCAGGCGTTCGAGACCGAAGGGTTGATCGGAACGAGCGCGGCCCCGGCCGTGCTGGCGTACCTGTTCCATCGCATTGGAGATCGGCTCGACGGCCGTCCCACGCTTCTCATCGTCGATGAAGGGTGGCTCGCCCTCGACGACGAGGATTTTGCCGGCCAGCTCCGGGAATGGCTGAAGACGCTTCGCAAGAAGAATGCGTCCGTTATCTTCGCCACCCAGTCGCTTTCGGACATCGACGGCTCGGCTATCGCGCCGGCGATCATCGAGAGCTGCCCAACACGCTTATTGCTGCCGAACGAACGGGCCATCGAACCTCAGATTACGGCCATCTACCGCCGCTTCGGCCTCAATGATCGCCAGATCGAGCTTCTGAGCCGGGCAACGCCCAAACGCGACTATTACTGCCAGTCTCGTCGCGGCAACCGGATGTTCGAACTCGGGCTTGGCGAAGTTGCGCTCGCATTCACCGCAGCCTCCTCCAAGACGGAGCAGGCGACCATCGCACAGCTCCTCGCCGAGCATGGACCTGATGGCTTCGTGCCGGCCTGGCTCCAGCATCGCGGCGCCGCCTGGGCCACGGACCTGATTCCGAGTCTCGTCAATCTGGAGAAGTCGCAATGAGGCGCCTTGGTCTATTCGCCGCCGCTGGCAGCATCGCCCTGACCCTTTGCATCGCGGCGCCCGCACGAGCGCAGTGGATCGTCTTCGATCCCAACAACTACGTGCAGAACGTGCTGACTGCCGCGCGCGAGCTGCAGCAGATCAGCAACCAGATCACCTCGTTGCAAAACGAAGCGCAGATGCTGATCAATCAGGCCAGGAATCTGGCAAGCCTGCCGTATTCATCGCTCCAGCAACTGCAATCCTCGATCAAGCGGACCCAGCAGTTGCTGGCCCAGGCCCAGAGGATTGCTTACGACGTCCCGCAGATCGACCGCGCGTTCTCGACCAGCTATGCACCGGCCAGCGGCAGCCTATCCAATCAGGTGCTGATCAGCAACGCTCAATCGCGCTGGCAAAACTCGGTGGCCGCGTTGCAGGACGCGCTCCGGGTCCAGGCCGGCGTCGTGAGCAACCTCGATATCAATCGCGTCCAGACATCGGCGCTGGTGACGTCGAGCCAGGGTGCCAGCGGCGCCCTGCAGGCGACCCAGGCCGGCAATCAGATCCTCGCGCTTCAGGCGCAGCAGCTCGCCGATCTCACCGCCACTGTCGCGGCACAGGGCAGGGCGCAGAGCCTTGAAGCGGCGCAGCGCGCGGCAGCTCAGGACCAGGGGCGCGAACAGCTCCGGCGATTTCTGACGCCGGGGCAGGGCTATCAATCCCAGGACGTGCGGATGTTTCACTGATGACCGACACAGGCCCATTCAAGGCGTTGTCGCTACTCATTTCAGTCGGGGTGCTGGTGGTCGCAGGCTGCGCAATTCACCTCCGTGGCGGGGAAGAAACCTCTGCGTCACCAACGGCAGAGCAGACCAAAGACGTCGATCGTTCCGACCTCGCCCGCTGCCGCACCATCTCTTCGGAAGATGCAGCGGACTATCAGCATTGCCAGAAGGTCTGGGCCGAAAACCGCCGTCGCTTCTTTGGCAAGCGGGACGGTGCTGCCGCCGCAGAAACCGGCGTGATAGCCGCGCCAAAAGATCAGAGCCGGATGCCGCAGCGATATCCGGCCGCCGAACTGCCCGAGGAAAATAAACCATGACAGGCACCGGCATCATCGACCAGTTCCTTGAAACGTTCACCCGCTATATCGACAACGGCTTCGGGCTTTTGGGCGGCGAGGTCGGGTATCTCGCGACAACGCTTGCCGCCATCGACATCACGCTTGCCGCGTTATTCTGGAGTTGGGGCACGGACGAGGACATCATCGCGCGTCTCGTCAAGAAAACGCTGTTCGTTGGGGTCTTCGTCTATCTGATCGGCAATTGGAACAACCTCGCACGGATCGTCTTCGAGAGCTTTGCCGGTCTCGGACTGAAGGCATCTGGATCAAGTATTTCGGCCTCCGACTTCCTGCGGCCGGGAAAGATCGCTCAGGTCGGACTCGATGCGGGTCGGCCGATGCTCGATTCGATCTCGAACCTGATGGGCTACATCAGCTTCTTCGAGAACTTTGTCCAGATCGTCGTCCTCCTGTTCGCCTGGATCATGGTTCTGCTGGCCTTCTTCATTCTGGCGATCCAGCTCTTCGTCACGCTCATTGAGTTCAAACTCACGACGTTGGCGGGCTTCGTACTCATCCCCTTTGGCTTGTTTGGCAAGACGGCCTTCGCGGCGGAGCGGGTGCTCGGCAACGTCATATCCTCCGGGATCAAGGTTTTGGTCCTGGCCGTCATCGTGGGCATTGGCTCAACCTTGTTCTCACAGTTCACGTCGGGTTTTGGCGGCGCGCAGCCAACGATTGAAGATGCGATGACGCTGGTGCTCGCGGCCCTGTCCTTGCTGGGCCTCGGTATCTTCGGTCCGGGAATCGCAAATGGCCTGGTCTCAGGCGGACCCCAGCTCGGCGCCGGCGCCGCGATTGGGACGGGCATTGCTGCCGGCGGCGTTGTTGCAGCGGGTGCCGGCCTTGCCGCCGGTGGCGCTGGTCTGGCTGGTGGTGCGCTCGCAGGTGCGGGGCGCGGTGGAGCTGCCATCGTGAGTGGCGCATCCGCGGCGTATCGAAGCGGCGGCCTTGCCGGTGTCGCGGAGGCGGGTGGCTCGGCTGCCATGAGCCCGTTGCGTCGAGCCGCGGCCGCATTCGCCGGCAGCGGTCAGGCGAGTGAGCCGGCCGCAAGTACGTCCACCGAGGGGCAGCCCGATTGGGCGCGGCGCATGAAACGCGCCCAGACCATTCGGCACGGCGCGTCGGCGGCCGGCCACGCGGTGCGCTCCGGCGATCATAGCGGCAGCGGCTCTTCTGTCGATCTCTCGGAAGGAGAGCGCTGACGCGCAGCTATCCGCCAATTTGCCGCTCGCGGCCAACAGCGGCGTCAATCGGCACACCGCGACGCTCTAAACCAATCACTCGATCTCAGGGGCAACTATCCATGTTCAGACGACCTTCCATTCACTACGGGCGCATGCCCGAGCCGGTCACACCCTACCAAAAGGCAGCGCAGGTCTGGGACGAACGCATCGGATCGGCGCGCGTGCAGGCCAAGAATTGGCGCTTGATGGCCTTTGGTTGCCTCTTGCTCTCGGGCGGCCTGGCCGGTGGACTTGTTTGGCAATCAGCACAGGGATCGATCACGCCCTGGGTCGTCGAGGTCGATCGCCTGGGACAGGCGCAACGGGTTGCGCCGGCCAACATCGATTATCAGCCCACCGACGCTCAGATCGCCTATCACCTGGCGCGCTTTATAGAGGACGTCAGAGGGTTGCCGGCCGACGGCATCGTTCTGCGCCAGAACTGGCTTAGGGCGTATGACTTTACGACGGATCGTGGCGCGGCCGCGCTCAACGATTTTGCGCGCAACAACGATCCGTTTGCCAGGCTGGGCAAGGCGCAGATCTCCGTCGATGTCTCGAGCGTCATCCGCGCGTCTCCGCACAGCTTCCGGGTCGCGTGGACCCAACGCATCTACGAGAATGGCTCGCTGAGTGCGACCGAGCGCTGGACCGCCATTCTCACGGTGGCAATCGAGACGCCGCGCGATGCCGAACGCCTGCGCAAGAATCCCCTTGGCGTCTACGTCCGCGCCATCAACTGGTCGAAGGAGTTGGGTCAGTGATCGAGACGACGCGTGACATGTGTTCAAAAGCCCCGATCCAATACCGCAGGTTCAGCTCGAGCAGCTGCAAGCTCCCGGCTTTGAGGCGAGCCCTTTTACCAGCTCTGCTGCTTGGCACATCAGCCCTCGCGGGGTGCGCGACCTACATTCCGCCGGAAATCAGCTATGACGCGGAGGTCCCGCCGTTGCCAGCGCCTCCAGCGGCACTCGACGACCGGCCTCGGCCCCTTCACGTTCCGCCGCTCTGGAAACCCGTTCTCGGGGGCAAGTCGGGGGCGAAGGAAGACGCTGAACCCGTGAGCCGGGTTGAGACAGCAAACAGCGCGGCGCGCGTCGAGCCGCGCAAAAGGGGATACTTCAACGCTGCGCAGATTTACGCCTTCAGCCCGGGGGCGCTCTATCAGGTCTACGCCGCTCCCGGACAGATCACGGACCTTGCGCTGGAAGAGGGAGAGCAATTGACGGGATCTGGACCGATCGCGGCCGGAGATACCGTGCGCTGGGTCGTGGGCGATACCGAGAGCGGGAGCGGGGATACGCGCCGCGTCCACATTCTGGTGAAGCCGACCCGGGCTTCGATCGAGACCAATCTTGTCGTCAATACCGACCGGCGCACCTACCTGATTGAGCTCCGCTCCCGCGAACGGCCTTATATGCCGTCTGTTGCTTGGTACTATCCGGAAACCGTTCGCGAACAATCGCGCTCAGTCGCCCTCAGACCCGTCATTCCAGATCCAGCGCAGCGTGTGTTTCGCTATGCGATCGAGGGCGACAGTCCACCCTGGCGGCCGCTCGCAGCGTATGACGACGGCCGAAAGGTCTACATCGAATTCCCGCAAGGGATCGTCCAGGGGGAGATGCCACCGCTGTTCGTCATCGGTCCCGACGGCAAGACCGAGCTCGTCAACTATCGCGCCCACGGCAATATCTTGATCGTGGATCGACTGTTTGCAGCCGCAGAATTGCGGTTGGGCGGTGAGCACCAGCAAAAAGTCAGAATCGTCAGGACTGACGGGAGGCCGTCGTCATGAACACGCAGAACGAAAACAATCCTGAGGGGGGTATTCCGCCGCAAACACCGGAGGAGCAATCCAGGAGCTTCCGCCTGCGAGCCGAACCCCCGAGGGTCACGCGATTGTCTCGCAAGGTACTGGCGGGAGGGAGCGCGGTTGCCCTGCTGGTTATCGGCGGAACTGCACTGTGGTCATTGCAAAGCAACCGTCCACGCAACCCGGCGACCGACGAGCTCTATAGCACGGATCATCACAATCTTGCCGATGGTATCGAAGCGTTGCCGAAGGATTACACTGGGGTCTCACGTGTGCCGCAGCTTGGTCCACCGCTCCCAGGCGACCTCGGTCGACCGATTCTGGCCGCTCAAGGCCAGTCGCCGATGACCGGCGGAGATGCGGAACAGCAGCGCCGGGATCAGGAGAGCGAGGCGGCCCGTATCAGCCATCTGTTCGCTTCGACCAACGGGAAAGAAGTGCGTCCGCCCGCCGCTACGGCACCTGGAGGTGAGCGCTTCATGCCACTGAGCGCAACGAGCAACAGCGAGGATGGATCTGCGCAAAACGCGCAGGACCGAAAACTTGCCTTTGTGAATGCTTCTGTGGATCGTCGCACGGTGAGCCCTAACCGCGTCACTAGGCCCGCTTCACCATACATTGTGCAGGCCGGCACCGTGATTCCAGGAGCGCTGATCACCGGCATTAGGTCAGACCTTCCGGGCCAAGTCACGGCGCAGGTGACGGAGAATTTATACGACACTCCGACCGGTCGCTTTTTGCTCGTGCCCCAAGGAGCGAAGCTGATCGGCAGCTATGACAGCCAGGTTTCGTTCGGCCAGTCGCGAGTGCTGCTGGTCTGGACCCGGCTTATCATGCCGAGCGGCCGCTCGATCGTTCTGGAGCGGCAGCCCGGTGCTGACAGCGCAGGCTACGCGGGGCTCGAAGATCAGGTCGACAATCATTGGGGTGAGCTGTTCAAGGCGGCCGCGCTGTCGACGTTCTTGGCAGGGGGGACAGAACTAGGTGCTGGGTCCGACACCAATAGCAACGACAGCGCCATCATCCAGGCGTTGAGGCATGGTGCCTCCGACTCACTGAACCAAACTGGACAGCAAGTGGTTCGGCGCAGCCTCAATATTCAGCCGACCCTGACCATCCGTCCGGGGTTTCCCGTCCGTGTGATCGTCAACCGGGATCTCGTTCTTGCGCCATACGGAGGATGACGAAAATTATGGCCAAGCTCAAGATTGGAACGCTTCCCGACGACAAGCCTGTCAAGCTCAATCTCGAATTGCCAGCTTCAGTGCATCGAGATTTGGTTGCCTATGCGAATGCCCTCGCGAGGGAATCTGGCCAACCCATCAATGATCCGGCCAAGCTTGTCGCACCTATGCTGGCACGGTTCATGGCCACGGATCGAGGATTTACGAAGTTACGGCGCGCGTCTCAGTCTGGAGCCGGAGGGGGATAGCGTTCGGTCAGAAGCGCGAGAAAGTGTTTGAGCGCGATATTTTCGTTGTCGCGCCTCCAGCTCGCTGAAAAGCCGATGCGGCTTGGCCCCGATCCATCTCGCAGCTCACGATAGATCAAGCCTGCAAATTTAGCGCCGACATCCGATTCCGTTACGAGACTCAAACCCAAGCCCATGCTGACGAGACTCTTAATAATCCCACGGCTAACGTCATGCCGTTCAATCCTCGGACGGTGCTCCAGCGACACAAGCTTTGAGATGAGTAAATCCTCAAATTCCGCGCCAGGATCGTAGTGGCTCAATATAAGTGTTTCGTCGCGCAAGTCGGTCCAGAAGACGGCCTCTCGGTCAGCGAGCCGATGTCCCTCAGGAACCGAGACCAAGATACGTTCGCTCCAGAGTGATAATTTCTCATCCGCGGGAAACGGAATCGCTCCCGTCATAATGATTGCGTCAAGAGTCCCAGTCCTCAATGCATGTATGAGACGTGTTCGGGAACGCTCGGCGGTCGCGAGTTCGATTTCCGGGAAGCGTCTTTTGAATTCGAGCAAACTTGCCCTCAAATTGCCCGCAGACATCGAAGTATAGAAACCGATGGAAAGCTTTCCTCCACCCGCTTCGGCGCTGGGATCCCCCATTGTCGCAAGTACTTCCACTTGCTCCAGGATTAACTTGGCTATGCGAAGGACATTTCGTCCCGTGGACGTGGCCCTAAGTCCTGCGCTTGATCGTATAAAAAGTGTGGCGCCAAGGAGATGTTCGAAGCTTTTGACAGATCGACTTAGCGCGGAATGGCGCACTGCAGTACTTTCCGCAGCTGCACGAAAGCTTCCATGGTCGGCTGCCGCAATGGCGGAGCGCAGATGATGCAGTTCAATTCGAGCCGCTTGGGTAGGCCTCAATGTTCGCGTTGTCTTCCTATGGTTCATGCGATCTATTAACTCCCTCACGGAAAGGAAGGAAAAGACTACTTCGGGTTGCGCGCGGGATGGCGCACTTAGATCAGAATGATCCGGAGATCAAGGGGAGGTGATCGAAAGCGCGCACCAGGCGGACACGGGCGGAGATTTTCGTAAGCATGAAGTGATGCTATGGGGCTCGTAAGGCGCCTAAAGCCCTGGCATTTTCGTTTGGCCCATTAAGGTTGTGCGACCGCGAAGCGGGCTGCCAACGCCGAGATTAAGAGCTGATGGCACATTGCGACATCGACACAAGTGATGGTGCCGATGCCGCTTTAATGACGGAGTGCAGAGCTCCGAGAAACTGATCGCCATGGTCTGCGAGTACGTCCGTATGGACTTCCCTGGCTTAGCCGGATGGATGCTGGTCAGGCATGGGTCTGAGAATCAGGCGCCACAAAAATGGGCCGTGTCCTCTGGCACTAAATCGGTGTCTTGCTATTGCGCCGGGTGCCCGAGGTGCGAGTGCGTACTGGCGTGGCTCCGCCATGGTCCAAAGTCTTCAGGACATGTTGCCAGAATGACTCGGGGGCCTGCGCCAGGCGAAACTTAGGTCTAAAGACGTGGATCTCGATTGGGATATGCCATTCCTGGCCGCCTGCCGCGACTAGGTCACCCGAGGCAAGCTGATCGGCGATCAAGCTTTCGGGCAACCATGCCATGCCTCGGCCGGCCTGCACCATTGTCACCAGTAGCTTGGCCAAATGCGAAGTAAACGTGGTGCGCAGATGCGCCTTCATAGGCGAGGTCGCAAGGACCGCTTCGAGAATCTTTCCCATACCTGATTCCGGACGGAAGCTGAGAAACTGCACCGGCGCATTTTCCGTCCCCGGAAGCTTGAAGCGGGGTTTCCGGCTTCGCCCCGATAGCGGCACCGAAGCGGGGATCAAGCGGTCGTTACCGACATGAAGCGAGCGGAAATGCGACGGCATCAATGCGGTCGCGGCGGATGGGTGATGGTGACAAAGCAGAAAATGGGCCTCGCCCGCGAGGAGCGTTCGTTCGCAGGCATCCATGTGGTTGGCGACAAGCTGCACATTCGGCACGAACGAAAGCTTGGTTTCGACACGGCGGAGCCAATCCGGAAAAAACGTCAGCGACAGCGCATTGGTTGACGCAAACTTCAGGACGTCCGAAGCGCCGCGGGCCCGCTCCTGGGCTTCGAGGCGCCCGGCGGCAAGCCGGCGCAAAATATCCTCGGCGGTCTGCAGGAAAACCTCGCCGGCCGAGGTCAGACTGACGGTGTGCGTGGTTCGGTCGAACAGTGGCGTTCCAGTCCACAATTCAAGCGTTTGGATCCGGCGGCTCAGGGCCGGCTGGGAGGAATTTCTCTGCTCGGCCGCACGCGAAAAGCTGCGCGTGGCGGCGACCGCGATGAAGTCGTGCAGCAAATTTATCTCCATGGACTAACTCCCGGCCAATCGGGCGCGCTTATGCACGTCATGCATAATGATATCAGATCCCGGCATTGGATTTCCAGTATTGCGCGCGGCACGGTCCGAAAAGAGGTAAAGGAGAAAGCTGCGATGACCGCGCGTACGCTCTACGACAAGCTGGTCGATGCGCACGTGGTGCGGAAGCTCGACGATTCTGGCCTCGTGCTGCTTTACGTAGACCGTACGGTGCTCAACGAATACACCAGTCCGCAGGCATTTGCCGGATTGCGCGCAGCAGGACGCAAGGTCTGGAAGCCGTCTGCGGCGCTGATGGTCGTGGATCATGTCAATCCAACCGCCGAGCACCGTACCCGTGACATTGCAGACCACGACGCAGCACGACAAGTCAAATTCTTCGCGGACAATGCCAGGGATTTCGGCATTGAGTATTTCGACATTCTCGATCCGCGCCAGGGCATCGAGCATGTGGTTGCGCCCGAGCAGGGCTTGGTGATGCCGGGCATGGTAGTCGCCGCCGGCGACAGCCACAGTACGGCGTACGGCGCATTCGGCGCGCTCGGCTACGGCATCGGAACCTCGGATATCGAGCACTATCTTGCGACCTCCACGGTCCGCTATCGCCGTCTCAAGACCATGCGGATCGCGTTGACCGGACACGCGCCGCTCGGGGTAACCCCAAAGGATATCGTGATGGACATCGTCCGCCGTATCGGCGCGGACGGCGCCACGGGCTATGCGGTGGAATTCAGTGGTCCTGCTGCGTCAGACATGAGCGTCGAGGGGCGGATCGTGCTGTGTATTATGATTGTGGAAGCGGGGGCGCGGGGCGTCGTGATCGCCCCTGACTGGAAGGTGCTGGAGTATTTGCGGGACCGCCCGCGTTCTCCGAAGGGCGAAATGTGGAAGCGCGCCGCAAAGTGCTGGTTGAACCTAGGCTCCGACCCGGACGCCCGGTTCGATCGCGAGGTAGCGCTCGACGTCGCCGATGTGTCGCCATTGGTGACATGGGGCACCAGCCCGGATCAGGCGATTGCGGTAACCGACAATGTCCCCGATCCCGGGGGCCAGGGCTCACCTGGCCGCAAGGCGGCGGCAGTACGCGCGCTTCACTACATGGGCCTGACGCCCGGGACTCCCATACAGTCCGTCGCGATCGATTTCGCGTTCATCGGATCATGCACGAATTCGCGGATCGAAGATCTTCGGGATGCCGCCGAGATTTTCAGGGGCCGTCACGTCGCGCATGGCGTCCGCGCCATCGTGGTTCCCGGCTCCACGCAGGTCAGGGCACAGGCCGAGGCGGAAGGGATTGCAAAGGTGTTCACCGACGCCGGTGTCGAGTGGCGGCAGTCCGGCTGCTCTATGTGCCTCGCGATGAATGACGATGTGCTGAAGCCGGATGAACGCTGCGCTTCATCCACCAATCGCAACTTCGAAGGCCGTCAGGGGCCGGGGGTGCGAACCCACCTGATGAGCCCCGCCATGGTCGCCGCCGCGGCGGTGACCGGACGCATCACCGATGTACGCCGGCTGCTTGGGGAGCCGCGCCGATGATCCCGTTCGATCGCGTCACGGGCGCGGCCGCGCCGATGATGGCGCCAAACATCGACACCGACGTGATCATGCCAAAGATGTTTCTCAAGCGCATCGACCGCAGCGGGCTTGGCGAGGGCGCTTTCAACCTGCTTCGCTTCAGGGAGGGAAAACCCAATCCAGATTTTATCCTGAACCGGGAGGGCTACCGCGGGGCGCGCTTCCTGGTCGTTGGCCCGAACTTCGGTTGCGGGTCAAGTCGGGAGCATGCGGTCTGGGGGCTGCAGCAACTCGGCATTCGCGCCCTGATCGGCACTAGCTTTGCGGGCATTTTCAACGACAACTGCGACAACAACGGGCTTCTGACGATCAGTGTCGAAGAGATACTTGCGAATGAACTCGCCTCCATCGTCAGCGAGGCCGCTTGCAACGGTCTCTCGATCGATCTCGCGCAACAATCGATCCAACTCGATCGGGGTGCCCGCAGTATCACCTTCGATATCGAGCAGGCGAAGAAGGAAGCGTTTTTGACGGGCCGCGACTTCGTCGGCTCCACACTGCTATTCGCCCACGACATCCGCTCCTTCGAAGCTCGGCATCGCGCGGCAAATCCTTGGATGTTTGACCGGGATGGCATCTGAGGTCGCGGACTCTCATGCGGGTGACCAATGATCGTAAGTAAAGGAGGAATTCTTGGCTGACACCACATATCGCGTGGCGGACACGGCGGAACAATCGGCGCTCAAAGGAATTGCCGCGATCAGCATCGGCCCGCTGCCGATCGGGATCTATCTGGCTGCGGTATTTGTCTCGGGGGTGGCAGTTTACAACGGAAAATTGCCAAACGACGTGATCGGGGGACTCTCGGTTCTGATGCTGCTCGGGTTTTTGCTGGGCAAGCTGGGGCGAACGATCCCCGTCCTGAAGCAGATTGGCGGCACCGCAATCCTTTGCCTTTTCATCCCGTCGGCTCTGGTCAATTACGGCCTGATACCGGACGCCGCCTTGAAAGCCATCACGACAACTTTCCGCACGGCCAATTTTCAGTACTTCTTTATCGCTTGCCTCGTCGCAGGCTCGATCCTCGGGATGCCTCATCGCGTGTTGATTCAGGGCTTTATTCGAATGTTCGTCCCGCTTTCGGTCGGCACAGTTGCGGCGGTTTCCGCTGGCATTGCTGTCGGATTACTGTTCGGTCACAGCCCGAAGGACACGTTCTTTTTCATCATAATCCCGATCATCGGCGGCGGCCTCGCTGAAGGTGTGTTGCCCCTTTCCATCGCGTATTCAGAAATATTGCAGCGGCAGCAATCCGAACTGGTCGCGCAAATGGTGCCGGCGGCGCTGCTCGGAAACGTTGTTGCGATTGTCAGTGCCGGGTTGTTAGCACGGCTCGGTGAGAAACGCCGTGATCTTAGTGGTCGAGGAACGCTGGTCAAGATCGGGGACGACGACCTTCTCGGCGAGGCGCAGCCGGATCGTCCAATCGATCTCTCTCTGCTCGGCGCGGGTATCGTGTTGTCGTGCGGCTTGTTTGTTTTTGGCGTCATTTTGGCCCCCTACGCGGGCATCCCTGGGCCGATCATGATGATTATTGCTGCCATTGTCCTGAAGCTGACCCGGATATTGCCGAACGAGATGGAACTTGGCGCCTATCAAATCAACAAGTTCATGTCGACAAACCTGACGTTCGCAATCTTGGTCGCGATGGGAACGCTACTCGTCTCTTGGCAACAGCTCATCGCATCGTTCAATCCCGGATATATCGGGATTTGCACGGCGACCGTTCTGACGATGATCTTGTCTGGCTTCTTCGTCGGCAAATGGTTGAACATGTACCCGGTGGAGGCGGCGATCGTGACCGCGTGCCATTCCGGACTTGGCGGCACTGGAGATGTCGCGATCCTCGGCGCAGCCGATCGAATGAACCTGATGGCATTCGCTCAGATTGCCACACGTGTCGGAGGAGCAATCATGATCGTTGTGGCGACACTATTGATGAAGTGGATGTTCTGACCTCTCCCTGTGACTGGCGGCGCTCGGCATACCACGCTGAGCGCCGCCGCTTTTCTGCTGGTCGGCTCGCGGTCGGGTCATAGCTAGTCCATCATGCCCGGAGCCAAGGAGCCGTTACTTGCAGGTTTCTACGTGAGTGCATCATTGTCGCACTTAGGAAAACAATGCCGCGAACTGCTTTCCCATACGAAGGTCGAAAGTACAGATGAGGCGATAACCAGCGGCCCAAGTTTCTCGTTCAGCGTGGAAACCTTACGAGCCTCTTCATCGGCCCGGCAGGAAAGCAAACGCGGAACGCCCGTGAACAGATGTAGTGCCGATTGATTTCTCTTCCGCACATGCCTTCGTTTCCCTCTCAACATTGCAGTGGAAATGCTGGGATAATCTGTCTCGGGTTAAGCCCGTAACAGTCTAGGAACACGAACCCTCGACCAGCATTCCTAGCCGGCGTGCCCCCAAAGGTCTTGGCGAGCGTGGGGCTCCTGGTGCGTGAACGATCGCTATCCCGCGTTGGCCTTCAACCCCGCGGCCTGGATGCCGGCCAAGGCGCACGCCTCGTCATTGTCGGAGGTGTCGCCGGAGACGCCGACGGCGCCGAGCAGCGTCGTGCCGTCCATGATCAGCACGCCGCCGGGCACCGGCACCAGCGCGCCCTTGGCCATGGTGTTCACGGCGTCGATGAAATAGGCCTGCTCCTGCGCGCGCTGGAAGAGGGCGCGTGAGCCCATGCCCAATGCGAGCGCGCCGTAGGCCTTGCCGTGCGCGATCTCGGCGCGCATCAGGCTGGTGCCGTCCTGCGCCGCGGCGATCTTGAGCACCCCGCGGGCGTCCAGGATGGTGACGACCAGCGGCTTCAGCTTCAGCTCCGCGGATTTCGCGAAGGCGGCGTCGAGGATCTTGCGAGCGGTGTCGAGGGTGAGGTCAGCCATGGCTGGTTTCCTTTGCAATGGGAGGGGTTGTGGATTGGGTCTTCGCACGATCGAGGCTCAGCGCCAGCACGCGCGCTACGTGAAGGGCTTCGCGCTGGGCGCCGTCGTGGATCTGGTGCCGGCAGGAGGTGCCGTCGGCGACGACGACTGTCTTCTGGTCCGCGCGCCGCACGGCGGGCAATAGCGACAGCTCCGCCATCTCGATCGAGGCATCGTAGGTGTCTGCGCCATAACCGAAGGCGCCGGCCATGCCGCAGCAGCTCGACTCGATGGTCTCGACCTCAAGGCGAGGGATGAGGCGCAGCACCTGCTCGACCGGCTTGAACGCGCCGAAGGATTTTTGATGGCAATGGCCGTGCACCAGGGCTTTGTCGGCGATCGCGCCGAGAGGCAATTGCAGCCGGCCCGCCTCGGCCTCGCGCGCCAGGAATTCCTCGAAGGTCAGCGCATGGGCGCCGACGGCCTTGGCGTCGTCGTCCTTGCGCAGCGAGGCGAGCTCGTCGCGCAGGGTCAAAAGACAGCTCGGCTCGAGCCCGACGATCGGGACGCCGCGCGTGGCGAAGGGCGCGAATGCGGCGACGAGACGATCGAGTTCGGACCTGGCTTCGTCGACGAGACCGGCGGACAGGAAGGTGCGGCCGCAGCACAGCGGACGGCTACCGCTTGCGGGTTTCGGCAAATGCACGCGATAGCCACCGGCCGCAAGTACGCGCAGGGCCGCCTCGAGGTTTTCGCGCTCATAAATGCGGTTGAAGGTGTCGGCGAATAGCACGACCTCGCGGCCCGCTTCCAGCCCGACCGACTCGGCCGGCGGCACGAACACGTCGCTGCGGAACGCGGGGAGCGCCCGCCGCGCGCTGATGCCGGCAAAGCGCTCTAACAGCTTTCGCAGCAGCGGGCTGCGGTTGCGCCAATTCGCCAGGGGCGCAAAGCGCGATGCGAGGCCGGCATAGCGCGGGAGGTAGCCGACCAGCCGGTCGCGCAAGGTCAGGCCATGCGAAGCCGCGCGCGCGGCGAGCACCTCGATCTTCATCTTGGCCATGTCGACGCCGGTTGGGCATTCGTGGCGGCAGGCCTTGCAGGACACGCAGAGCTTTAGCGTCTCCATCATCTCGTCGGAAGAAAGTGCGCCCGCGCCGAGCTGACCGGAGATCGCGAGCCGCAGCGTGTTGGCGCGACCCCGCGTCACGTCCTTCTCGTTGCGCGTCGCGCGGTAGGACGGACACATCACGCCGCCCTCGAGCTTGCGGCAGGCGCCGTTGTTGTTGCACATCTCGACCGCGCCCTGAAAGCCGCCGCCGGCCCCGGGATAAGCGGACCAGTCGAGTTTTGTCTTGAGCTCAGCGACGCGATACTCAGGCTTGAAGCGGAATAGCGAACGATCGTCCATCTTCGGTGCGTCGACGATCTTGCCGGGGTTGAGCACGCCCTCGGGATCAAAGCGCTGCTTCACCTCCCGGAAGTCGACGACGAGACGCTCGCCAAACATCGTTTCGTGGAATTCGGAGCGCACCAGGCCGTCGCCATGCTCGCCGGAATGCGAGCCCTTGTATTCGCGCACCAGTTCGAAGGCTTCCTCGGCGATGGACCGCATCGCCTTGACGTCCTTCTCCAGCTTCAAATTCAGCACCGGCCGCACATGCAGGCAGCCTTCGGAGGCGTGAGCATACATCGTGCCGCTGGTGCCGTGCTTGGCGAACACCTCGCTCAGCCGCGCGGTGTAGTCGGCGAGATGCGGCAGCGGCACGGCGCAGTCCTCGACGAAGGAGACCGGCTTGCCCTCCTGCTTCATCGACATCATGACGTTGAGGCCGGCGGCGCGGAAATCGGCGATCCCGCTCTGGAGCGCGGGCTCGGTGATGTCCACCACGCCGCCCCATTTGCGCTTGTCGTTGTTCCAGCCGAAGCCGAGATCGCCCATCAGCTCGCCGAGCTGCTTAAGGCGCACGAGGTTGTCCGCCTGATCCTCCTCGGCGAACTCGACCACGAGCACCGCATCCGGATCACCCTTGATCGCGGCGGAGATGATCGGCCGGAACATCGCGATGTCGCGGCCGAGTGCCAGCATGGTGCGGTCGACCAGCTCGACCGCGATCGGCTTGAGCTTGACCAGATGCTGGGCCGCGTCCATCGCCTCGTAAAAACTGCCGAAATGACAGATGCCGAGCGCCTTGTTGCGGATCACAGGCCACAGCTTCAGCTCGACCTTGGTGGTGAAGGCAAGCGTTCCCTCGGAGCCCACCAGCAGATGCGCCATGTTGTTGCGTGCATTGCGCGGCACCAGCGCATCGAGATTGTAGCCACCGACACGGCGCTGCACTTTAGGAAAGCGTGCGGCGATCTCCCCGGCCTCGCGGGCGCCGAGATCGAGCATATCGCGGAACAGGGCGCGGGCGCTGTCGTTCGCATCGAGATCGGAAAGATCGCGCGACACCTCGCCGAAGCGGCTCAGCGTGCCATCGGCAAGCGCGGCCTCCATCGACAGCGTGTTGTCGCGCATGGTGCCGTAGCGCAGGCTACGCCCGCCGCAGGAATTGTTGCCGGCCATGCCGCCGATGGTGGCGCGCGAGGCCGTGGAGACGTCGACCGGAAACCAGAGGCCGTGTTTCTTCAGCTGGCGGTTGAGGTCGTCGAGCACGATGCCCGGCTCGACCACGCAGGTGCGTCCTTCGACGTCGAGTGACAGGATCCGGTTCAGGTGCTTCGAGAGATCGACCAGGAGGCCGTCATTGACGGTCTGGCCGCATTGCGAGGTGCCACCGCCGCGCGGGGTGACCTTCCGTCCGTCGTCCCGGGCGATCGCCAGCGCCCGCAAGGCCTCGTCCATGGTCCTGGGCACAACCACGCCCGCGGGCACGATCTGATAGAACGAGGCGTCGGTGGCGTAACGGCCGCGGCTGAAGCGATCGAACAGGACGTCGCCGGTCATTTCCGCGCGCAGGCGCCGTTCGAGCGAGGAGGCGTTTGTCATCCCTGGTCCCGGACTGATCCAGCGAGGCGCACGGCCGGGCTGGAGTATTCATTCTTGTTTCTCATCGATTATATTATGAATTCAAAATGAGCAAGCCGGCTATCCTCAAGGGGAGGCCGGAGCGTCCGCTTGGGGCTCGGTCAGGTGCTCGAGCGCGGCCGTCCGCTTGTTGCGCAGGTGTTGGAACAGGATGTCGCTGAGCTCGCTCGCGGCACGGCGGCGCAGCGCATCGAGGATGGCCTCGTGCTCTCGCATCGCTTCCGCCCAGCGCTGCCGCTTGCGGGCGAAATTGGCGGAGTAGCGGACGCGGCGGATGCGGCCTGCAAAGTTGGCGTAGGCGGTCTTCAGCGTCTCGCTGCGCGCGGCCGCGACGATGCTTTCGTGGATGCGCTGGTTGGTCTGGAAATAGCCGTGCATGTCGCGATGCAGATAGTGGCCGTACATCTCGTAGTGCAGCTGCTCGATCGCGGTGATTTCCGCATCCGTAATGGCTTCGCAGGCCAGGCGCCCGGCAAGGCTCTCCAGCCCCGCCATCACGTCGAACAGCTCCTCGAGGTCGCGCTGGCTGAGCTGGCGGACCCGTGCGCCGCGGTTGGGGAGCAGCTCGATCAGGCCCTCGGCGGCGAGCACTTTCAAGGCCTCGCGCAGCGGCGTGCGGGAGATGCCGAACATCTCGCAGAGCTGCCGTTCGGGAACGCGCGCGCCGTCGGGAATGTTGCCCTCAACCACGTAGTCGCGCAGCCGCAGCAGGATCTCGCCGTGAAGCGAGGCCTCTTGGCGGTCGCCGCCATTTGCGGCGGGCGGGGCAATCGGAACCCCGGTGTCGGGAATCGTGGATTTCATTTGCAGCACAGTAGTTTGCCTGTTTGGTCGCGTCGATGTCCACAATCGAATACCAAAAATCTGTTGAAAGTACAAAAAATGAATGCAAAATAGGCTCCAGAGCCGGCTAAAATCCGCCGACAGGGAGGTTTTCATGCATCAGGGACGCCATTTCCTTCAGATTCCGGGCCCGAGCCCGGTCCCCGAGCGCGTCCTGCGCGCCATGGACATGCCTGTCATCGACCACCGGAGCGCGGAATTCGGCGAGCTTGGCCGCGCCGTGCTCGAAGGCAGCCAGAAAATCTTCCAGACCGCCGGCCCGGTGGTGATCTTCCCCTCGTCGGGCACCGGCGCCTGGGAGGCCGCGATCGTCAACACGCTGTCGCCGGGCGACAAGGTGCTGATGGTCGAGACCGGCCATTTCGCCACCCTTTGGCGTCAAATGGCGGGACGGTTCGGCATCGAGGTCGATTTCGTTCCTGGCGACTGGCGCCGCGGCGCCGATCCGGCCGTGATCGAGGCGAGACTCACTGACGACACCGCGCGCGCGATCAAGGCCGTGATGGTCGTGCACAACGAGACCTCGACCGGGGCGACCAGCCGCATCGCCGAGATTCGCGCCGCGATCGATCGCACCGGCCATCCGGCGCTGCTGATGGTGGACACCATCTCCTCGCTCGGCTCGGTCGACTACCGCCACGACGAATGGAAGGTCGATGTCAGCGTCAGCTGCTCGCAAAAAGGTTTCATGCTGCCGCCCGGCCTCGGCTTCAACGCGATCTCTGAGAAGGCGCGCGCTGCGGCGAAGACCAACAGGATGCCGCGCTCCTATTTCGACTGGGAGGAGATGCTCAAGCCCAATGCAAACGGCTTCTTCCCCTACACGCCGGCGACCAATCTGCTCTACGGCTTGCGCGAGGCGATCGCGATGCTGCTCGAAGAGGGGCTCGACGACGTTTTCGCGCGGCATCAGCGGCTGGCTGCCGCGACCCGTGCTGCCGTCAATCATTGGGGCCTCGAGATCCTCTGCCAGGAGCCGTCGGAATTTTCGCCGGTGCTCACGGCAGTGCTGATGCCGCCGGGGCATGACGCCGATCAGTTCCGCAAGATCGTGTTGGACAATTACAACATGTCGCTCGGCTCGGGCCTGTCGAAGGTCGCCGGCAAAGTCTTCCGCATCGGCCATCTCGGCGAATGCAATGCGCTGACGCTGCTCGGCGCGCTCACCGGCGTGGAGATGGGCTTGTCGGTCGCGGGCGTGCCGCACCGCTCCGGTGGCGTCGACGCTGCGATGAAGCTGCTGGAGCAGCGCCCGCAGCGCAACGCGTCGCCGCATCTGAAAGTGGTCGGCACTTAAACCGCGCGGGGACACGCGGGCGACAACCACTAAAAAAGATAAACACGGAGGGGTGGAGATGAAAATTCGGTTCAAGGCCACGCATGTCGTGCTGGCGATGCTCTGCGCGATGTACTTCATCACCTGTGTCGACCGGGTGAACATCGGCACCGCGGCGAGCGAGATCCAGAAGGAGCTCGGTCTGTCGAACACCCAGCTCGGCCTCGTCTTCTCCGCCTTCGCCTATCCCTATCTGCTGTTCCAGGTGATCGGGGGCTGGGTCGGCGATCGCTTCGGGCCGCGCAAGACGCTGTTCTGGTGCGGCATGATCTGGGCGGTAGCGACCATCTCGACCGGCTTTGTACATGGCCTCGCCGCGCTGTTCATCGCCCGTTTTGCGCTCGGCTTCGGTGAGGGCGCGACCTTTCCGACCGCGACGCGTGCGATGCAATACTGGACGCCCGCGAACCGCCGCGGTTTTGCGCAAGGGCTGACCCATTCCTTCGCCCGGCTCGGCAATGCGGTAACGCCGCCGGTGGTGGCGCTGCTGATCCTGTGGCTGACCTGGCGCGGCGCGTTCGTCGCGCTCGGCTTCGTCAGTCTCGTCTGGGGCGTCGTCTGGGTCTGGTACTTCCGCAACGAGCCGAAGGAGCACGCCTCCATTACCGAGGCCGAGCTCGCCGCACTGCCGCCGCGCCCGACCCGCGAGCGGCCGCAGGTGCCATGGGGCCCGCTGTTGAGGCGAATGTGGCCGGTGACGCTGACCTATTTTTGCTACGGCTGGTGCTTGTGGCTCTATCTCAACTGGCTGCCGCTGTTCTTCAAGAACAACTACAATCTCGACATCAAGAATTCGGCGCTGTTCGCTTCCGGCGTGTTCTTTGCCGGCGTGATCGGCGATAGCGTCGGGGGCGTGCTCTCGGACAAGATCCTCGACCGCACCGGCAATGTCCGCCTGGCGCGGCTGAGCGTCACCGTTACGGGATTTGCCGGGGCGCTGCTCTCGCTGTTTCCGATCCTGTTCGTCCACGACATCACGATCGTCGCGCTGTGCCTGTCGGCCGGCTTCTTCTGCGCCGAGCTGGTGATCGGCCCGATGTGGTCGATCCCGATGGACATCGCCCCGAAACATTCCGGGACCGCCTCGGGACTCATGAACACCGGCTCGGCCTTTGCCGCCATCGTATCTCCGCTGGTCGCGGGCTTCGTCATCGACGCGACCGGCAATTGGTACCTGCCGTTCCTGATGTCGATGGGTCTGCTGCTGCTCGGCGGCTTTTCCGCCTTCCTGATGCATCCGGAGCGCCCGTTCACGGAGGCCGAAAGCGGCCTGCCGTCTGGTAAGGTGCTGGCCGCGGAGTAGGGGGTGGCCGCCCGCCGGTTATGCATGGGAGGCGCCTTTAGGAGAGGGGACAAGCCGGTCAAATGGTGCTATTCGGCGGCCATCAAAATCAAGGCAAGACCGGGAAGGACGCCGATGACCGTGCATACTGGAAGGCATTTTCTCCAGATTCCAGGACCGACCAACGTGCCCGACCGGGTGCTGCGGGCGATGGACATGCCGACGCTGGACCATCGCGGTCCGGAGTTCGCCGAGCTCGGTTTCGCCGTCCTCGCCGGAATGCAGCGGGTGTTCCGCACCAAGCAGCCCGTGATCATCTTCCCCTCGTCCGGCACCGGCGCCTGGGAAGCTGCGATGGTCAACGTGCTCGCACCCGGCGACAAGGTCCTGATGTGCGAGACCGGCCAGTTCGCCGTGCTGTGGCGCGGCATCGCCGATAAGTTCAAGCTCGACGTCGACTTCATCCCGAGCGACTGGCGCCATGGCGCCGATCTCGCCGAGATCGAGAAGCGCCTTGCCGCCGACAAGCAGCACACGATCAAGGCGGTCTGTGTCGTCCACAACGAGACCTCGACCGGCTGCGTGACGCCGCCGCTGGAGGTGCGCAAGCTGCTCGACCGGGTCGAGCACCCCGCGCTGCTGATGGTCGACACCATCTCCGGCCTCGGCTCGATGGAGTACGAGCACGATGCCTGGGGCATCGACGTCTCGGTCGCCGGCTCGCAGAAGGGCCTGATGCTGCCGCCCGGCCTCGGCTTCAACGCCGTCTCGGAGAAGGCGCTCGCGGTGGCGAAGGCCAACCCCGGCATGCGCTCCTATTGGGACTGGCAGGAGGTCATCGGCTTCAACAAGCTCGGCACCTTCCCCTATACGCCGGCCACCAATTTGCTCTACGGCCTGCGCGAGGCGATCAAGATGCTGGAAGAGGAGGGGCTCGAGAACGTCTGGACCCGCCACAAGCGCCACAGCGCGGCGACCCGTGCCGCGATCAAGGTCTGGGGCCTGGAGACGCAGTGCGCCGATCCTGCCGCGCATTCGCCGGCGCTCACAGGCGTGCGCGTGCCTGATGGCCACGATGCCGACGCCTTCCGCAAGGTGGTGCTGGAAAACTTCGACATGTCGCTCGGCACCGGCCTGAACAAGGTCAAGGGCAAGGTGTTCCGCATCGGCCATATCGGCCATTTTAACGATTTGATGCTGATGGGCACGCTCGCCGGCGTCGAGATGGGCCTCGATCTTGCAAAGATCCCGCACCGGAGCGGTGGCGTGTTGGCGGCCATGGACGTCCTGAAGGGACGCGACGCGGTGCCGATGACCAAAGCTCAGGTTGCCTGAAGGTCCAGGTTGCCTGAACTAACCTAGAGAAAAGAGAGCGCGCGATGAACGCACCGACGACCGCCAACGAAGACCTGCTCTACTCCGTCACCGACGGCATCGCGCGGATCACCTTCAACCGCCCGCAGGCGCGCAACGCACTGACCTTCGCCATGTACGAGCGCATGGCGGAGATCTGCCAGGAAATCAACGCCGACCGCTCGATCAAGGCGCTGATCCTGACCGGCGCCGGCGACAAGGCGTTTGCCTCCGGCACCGACATTTCTCAGTTTCGTGCGTTCAAAACCGCGCAGGATGCGCTCGACTATGAGGCCCGCATCGATCGCGTGCTCGGCACGCTGGAGCAGTGCCGCGTGCCCGTGATCGCGGCGATCGCGGGGGCCTGCACCGGCGGTGGCGCCGGAATTGCGGCGTGCTGCGACCTCCGCATCGGGACTGAAACGACGCGCATCGGGTTTCCGATCGCGCGCACGCTCGGCAACTGCCTGTCGATGTCGAACATCAGCCGCGTCGTCTCGCTGGTCGGCCCCGCCCGCACCAAGGATCTGATCTTCAAGGCGCGCCTCGTCGAGGCACCGGAAGCACTGGCCCTCGGCCTCCTCAACGAGATCGTTCCCGACGTCGAGACGCTGCAGCGCCGCGCCGACGAGACCGCCAGGCTGGTGGCGAGCCACGCCCCGTTGACGCTTGAAGCGACCAAGGAGGCGGTGCGCCGCATCCGCCGCACGCTGTCGCGCGAAGAGGGCGAGGATCTGATCCTCAAGGCCTATATGAGCGAAGATTTCCGCGAGGGAATGGACGCCTTCCTCAACAAGCGCACGCCGAACTGGAAGGGCAAGTAGCGCGGCTCCGGCTTGGCTTCGTCAGCCGAAAGTCATAGGCAGCGGCATGCCCGCCTGCTTGAACTCGCTCGCATTAGTCCGCACAATGCGTCGATAAATTCCTGGCAAATACAAAGCCAACAATAACCAGGGGACGAAACGGTGCGAATTCTAGTGAAAGCTGTTGGCGTCGCAGCGGCGCTATCGTTGAGCACGCCGGCGTTTGCCGGCTGGGAGCCGACCAAACCGGTCGAGATCGTGGTCGCGGCGGGCGCGGGCGGCGCCTCCGACCAGATGGCGCGGATGATGCAGGCCGCCATCCAGAAGAACAATCTGATGAAGCAGCCGATCGTGGTCTCGCTCAAGGGCGGGGCTTCCGGCGCGGAAGCGCTGATGTACATGAAGTCCAGCGAGGGTGACCCCAACAAGGTGCTGATCGCCTATTCGCTGATCTACATGCTGCCGCTGTCGGCGAAGATCCCGTTCAACTGGCGTGAGCTGACCCCGGTTTCGGTGATCGCACTCGACCAGTTCGTGCTGTGGGACAACAGCACAGGCCCCAGGACGGTGAAGGAGTTCGTCGCGGCCGCGAAGGGGGCGAGCGCGCCGTTCAAGATGGGCGGCACCGGCTCCAAGCGCGAGGATCACGTGCTGACCGTGTTCCTCGAGCAGAAGACCGGCGCAAAATTCTCCTATCTGCCCTACAAGTCCGGCGGCGAGGCCGCGACCCAGCTGGTCGGCAACCACACCGAATCCAACGTCAACAATCCATCCGAGAATCTTGAGGTCTGGCGCGCGGGCCAGGTGCGTCCGCTCTGCGTGTTTGACAAGGAGCGAATCTCCTACACCAGCAAGGTGACGGAGACGCAGTCCTGGGCCGACATCCCGACCTGCAAGGAGGAGGGCGTCGACGTCCAGTATCTGATGCTGCGCGCGATGTTCCTGCCCGGCAAGGTCACGGCGGAACAGCAGGCGTTCTATGTCGAGCTGTTCCACAAGGTGACGCAGACCGCGGAATACAAGGACTACATGGAAAAGCAGGCGCTGAAGCCGATCTTCCTCACCGGGAAGGACATGGTGCAGTTCCTCGAGGAGGACGATGCAGTCAACAAGTCGCTGATGACGGAAGCCGGGTTTGTCGCGAAGTGATTGCTTCATCTCGCCCCGCTTGCGGGGAGAGGTCGCATCGCATCGAAGAAGCGATGCGGGTGAGGGGGACTCTCCGCGAGTCCGTCTATCGCCGTCCTCGTGGAGACTTCCCTCACCCTAACCCTCTCCCCGTGGACGGGAGAGGGGATTGGCCACAGCGATTGTTGTTCGTTTATGCCCCAAACCGATCTTGAAATCGTCGTCGACGATCCGACCGCGCCCGAAGACGACTCGCCTTCCGTCGTCTCCTCCGGCACGATCGAGATATTCGTCTGTCTGCTGTTGCTCGCGCTGGCCGCCACGCTCGGCTACGACAATTGGCGCACCGGCGCCTCCTGGGATTCGACCGGGCCGGAGCCCGGCTATTTCCCGTTCTATCTCTCTGTCATTCTCGGTGGTGCCAGCCTCTACGGCCTGATCGTGGCGCTGGTCGCGCACCGCGCGGCACCCGAAACCTTCGTCACGCGCGCGCAAGCCCGCCGCGTGATGGCGGTGTTCGTGCCGACGCTGCTGTTCTGCCTGGCGACGCAGTTTCTCGGCCTCTATGTCGCGAGCTTCCTGCTGATCGCCAGCTTCATGCGTCTCGTCGGCAAGATCGCGCTGTGGAAGTCGTTGCTCACCGCTGTCGTATTCACGGCGATCATGTTCGTTACCTTCGACATCGCCTTCGACGTCATCATGCCGAAAGGGCCGCTCGAAGCGGCCTTCGGCTACTAGGCGGGCCCGCGATGGAAGCTTTCGGTCTCTTGCTTCACGGCTTTGCGGTCCTGCTGACGTGGAAGACGCTCGTGCTGATGATGGTCGGGCTGGTGCTCGGCATCTTCGTCGGCGTCTTGCCCGGACTCGGCGGACCCAACGGCGTCGCGATCCTGCTGCCGCTCACCTTCACGATGGACCCGACCTCGGCGATCGTGATGCTGTCCTGCATCTATTGGGGCGCGCTGTTCGGCGGCGCGATCACCTCGATCCTGTTCAACATCCCGGGCGAGGCCTGGTCGGTCGCGACCACTTTCGACGGCTATCCGATGGCGCAGCAGGGCAGGGCGGCAGAGGCGCTGACGGCTGCGTTCACGTCCTCTTTCATAGGCTCGCTGGTCGCGGTGCTCCTGATCACCTTCCTCGCCCCGATGATCTCGTCCTTTGCGTTGAAATTCGGCCCGCCCGAGTTCTTCGCGGTGTATCTGCTGACCTTCTGCTCCTTCGTCGGTCTCGGGCGCGAGGCCAAGCACAAGACCCTCATCTCGATGTCGCTGGGGCTGTTGCTCGCCGGCATCGGCATGGACACGGTGTCAGGCAATCTGCGCATGACCTTCGGCTCGTCCGAGCTTTTGCGCGGCATCAACTTCCTCGTCGCCGTCATCGGCCTGTTCGGCATCAGCGAGATCCTGCTGACGATGGAGGAGCGCCTGGCGCTGCGCGGACACGCGGCGAGCATTTCGTTGCGCGTCGTGCTGAGTGTGTGGAAGGACCTGCCGAAATACTGGGTGACGCTGCTGCGCTCCTCCTTCATCGGCTGCTGGCTCGGCATTACCCCGGGCGGCGCGATCGCGGCCTCTTTCATGGGCTACAACCTGGCAAAGCGTTTCTCCAAGGACACCGAGAGCTTCGGTAAGGGCCGCATCGAGGGCGTGTTCGCGCCGGAGACGGCGGCGCATGCCTCCGGCACCGCGGCGCTGCTGCCGATGCTGGCGCTCGGCATTCCCGGCTCCGGCACCGCCGCGATCCTGCTCGGCGGGTTGATGGTGTGGGGGCTCAATCCCGGACCGCTGCTGTTCGTCGAGCACAAGGATTTCGTCTGGGGCCTGATTGCCTCGATGTATCTCGGCAATGTCGTCGGCCTTGTGCTGGTGCTGACGACGGTGCCGATCTTCGCCTCGATCCTGCGCGTGCCGTTCGCCGCGGTGGCGCCGATGATCGTGGTGTCATGCGCGATCGGCGCCTATGCGATCCAGAACGCGATGTTCGACATCTGGCTGATGCTCGGCTTCGGCGTCGTCGGCTACGTCTTCAAGAAGATCGGCATTCCGCTCGCTCCGTTCACGCTGGCGCTCGTACTCGGCAACCGGGCGGAGGATGCCTTCCGACTGTCGATGATCGGGGCCGGCGGCGACCTCAAGGTGTTCTGGTCGAACGGCCTGGTCGGCTCGATCACGACCTTGGCGATCGTGCTGCTGTTTTGGCCGGTACTCGATCGTCTCCTCGGACATCTACAATCGAGGAGGCGATAGAAAACCGCATGGTCTTCTATTCGCTTATTGCTTCGCGACTAGCGCGGTTGCCGCAACGAGTGCGGCGAAGGCGGCCTGCGACACGATACCAATCTGCCAGTTCAGCCTACGTTTAGTGTGTATCCAGACATGGAAGCGTTGAAGCATCACGAGCGGTTCTCGCCTGTAGAGGCTATGCACGAACTGGAGCGGGTCGGGCAGCATGCCGGCGGCCGCCCCCAGCGCGATCAGCCAAATCGGCGCGCTTGGGTAAAATAGAAGGATCGCCAGCGCGAATCCAGTCGATGCATCGCTCGCAATCGTGAGCAGGTCCATCCACAATCGACGATCCGCCTTCAACAGTTGGTTATCGGCATCCTTGCGAACTGAGATTGCTTGAAGGGGATAGTCCCAGTGTGGAATTGCATCGATCACAAAATGGCTCGCAAATCCAGCGACAGCGACCGCGATTGGATGGGAGGGCAACATATAAGCGATGGCGCCGCCAACAATCGCGTGTGTACTTAGTATCATACCGGACCGTACCGCTCGAGCATCCGCCCCACAAAAGCACGGCCTCACCCATAAGCACAAGGCCGTCCCCAGGGTGCGCCCCGCAGACACAATTGTGAACTCGCGACCTTCAACGAGGAGCCGGTCAGTAAACGCAGGCTGAACGAGCGTCTTCCGTTCGCTGACCACCTTGTTCCAAGGCGACACGCGCCGGGTACCGGACTGTGCGCGAGCGCGTTCACTAGGCGACCTGAGACGAGCGTGCTTTCGCGTGCTTTTTCATGTCGCTTTCTGCGCGCTCACTTTGAATCTACACGACCCTCGCCGCCCTGAGAGCTACAATTTCGTCTTGATCAAAACCGAATTCTGCGAGCACTTTGTCGGTCTGCTCGCCGAATTCCGGCGGCCGCGCCACCATCCTGCTCGGCGTGCGCGACAGCGTCAGGGGCTGGCCGACCAGACGGATGTCGCGACCCTCGTCATTCGGCACCTCCTGCGCAATGCCGAGATGTTTGACCTGCTCGTCTTCGAACATCTGGTCGATGGCGTAGATCGGCCCGCAGGGCACGCCGGCCTCGTTGAGTTCACGGACCCAGGTCTCGGTGGACTTCGTCAAGGTACGCTTCTCGATCTCGGCATTGAGCGCGTCGCGGTTCTTGGAGCGGGCCGGCGCGGTCAGATAGTCGGGATGGCTGTAGAGTTCCGGCGCGCCGATCGCCTGCGCGCAGCGCTCCCAGATCCGGCCGCCCGTGGTGGCGATGTTGATGTAGCCGTCCGAGGTCTTGAACACGCCGGTCGGAATGCTGGTCGGGTGGTTGTTGCCGGCCTGCTTGGCCACTTCCTTTTCCATCAGCCAGCGTGCGGCCTGGAAGTCGAGCATGAAGATCTGGGCCTGCAGCAGCGACGTGTGCACCCACTGGCCCTTGCCAGAAACCTCGCGCTCCAGCAGTGCGGTGAGGATGCCCATGGCACAGAACAGACCGGCGGTGAGGTCGGCGACCGGAATGCCGACCCGCATCGGGCCTTCGCCCGGCGCGCCCGTGATCGACATCAGCCCGCCCATGCCTTGCGCGATCTGATCGAAGCCCGGCCGCTTGTGGTAGGGCCCGTCCTGGCCGAAGCCGGAGATGCTGCCGTAGACGATGCGTGGATTGATCCTGGCGAGGCCCTCATAGTCGATGCCCAGCTTCTTTTTCACGTCGGGACGGAAATTCTCCACCACAACGTCGGCCTTGGCAGCGAGGCGCTTGAACACGGCGAGCCCGCGCTCGTCCTTCAGGTTAAGCGTCATCGCCCGCTTGTTGCGATGCAAATTCTGGAAGTCGGAGCCCCGCCGCGGCCCGCCCGGCTGCTCGCCGCCGGCATCCGCGGTGAGCGCGTCGATCTTGATCACGTTGGCGCCCCAGTCCGCGAGCTGCCGCACGCAGGTGGGCCCGGACCGGACGCGGGTCAGATCGAGCACGGTGAAGCGTGACAGGGCTTCCGAGGCATGCGGAAAGGGCATCTTGATGGGCTCCGGGACAAATTGCGGGCCTACCATAGTGCCGAATGACCATGCGGCAAGACATCACGCGGCAGGTCAGGGCCGCGGGGATGCCGCCTGTCGAAGTGCAATGCCTGAGGGGCGCCCGCGAAGGATCAGCGCGCCAGCTGTTTCAGCTCGGCGCGCGCCTGCTCGGCCAGCGGGTCATCGCCGTGGCGCGCAATGAACAGCTCGAACGCCTCCCGCGTTCCCTTGCGACGGGCGGATTCGTACTCCTCCGCGACCGCAGCCGAGGGGTCGCGGGCGGTTGGAACGGAGGGCGCGCGCCCCGCGGTGCAGCCTTGTTTGCCGCTCCCATCCGCATTGGCTTCTCCGACCATGGCAGGCAGTCCTCCGAAAGGTAGATGGCCCGGCCCGGCAAGCGCCATCAGGGCGCCGAACAGACCGGCCGAGAATAGACCTCGTTTCATGATTTCACTCGCAACAAGTAAGTCGCCGGAACCGACATCCCTTGGTCTGGCCCGTATGACTACGGGATTTGATGGCTAACACGGCCTTACGGAAGGAGTCCGGACCGGTTCGCCCAAATTAAACCAAACGTTTAACTCTCAAGCTAGAATCACCTGACGCGCCCCGAATCGAACGGGGTTTGCTGCTTCGGAGATTCCCTTGGCCACCGCCGTCAACGTCAGTGCCACCAACAACGCCGAGATCGACGGCCTGCTTTCAGGCTATAAATGGACCGGCGCGATCACCTACAGCTTTCCGGACGCTGCAAACGACTACGCCAGTCCCTACAGCGGCGGCAGCAGTGAGCCGACGACCTCGGGTTTTGCCTCGGCGCCGAGTCAGATGCAGGCGGCGATCAATTACGCGATTGGACTGATCCTCGGCTACACCAATGCCAACATCCAGTACGCCGGGACGAACGGCGCCGACATCATGGTCGCGCAGTCGCCGGCGGCCAACCCGACGTCCTACGCCTATTACCCTGGCAACTACGCGTCCGGCGGCGATGTGTGGTTCGGAACCGGCTATAACTATTCGCTGGCTGCGCTCGGCAATTACTATTTCACGACTGCGTTGCACGAGCTCGGACACGCCCTTGGCTTGAAGCACAGTCAGGAGGCAGGCGGACCCGCCAATGTCGCGGTGCCGAGCGCGCATGATGACAGCGAATACACCGTCATGAGCTATCGCAGCTATGTCGGTGCTTCGACCACGAGCGGCTACACCAACGAAGCCTATGGATATCCGCAGACCTATATGGCCAACGATATCCTAGCGCTGCAGACGATGTACGGCGCCGACTACACCACCCAGGGCGGGACCACCGTCTATACATGGAGCTCCACCACCGGGCAGGAGTTCATCAACGGCGTTGGCCAGCCGGCCGACAATGGCGGTGCCGGTGGCTCGGCCAATCGCATCTACGAGACGATCTGGGATGGTGGCGGCGTCGATACCTACGACCTGTCGAACTACACGACGAACCTGAGCATCAACCTCAATCCAGGTGCGTCGTCTCTGTTCTCGTCGGTTCAACTCGCCAATCTCGGCAACGGCCATTACGCGTCGGGCAACGTCTACAATTCCTATCTCTACAACAACGACGCGCGGTCCTACATCGACAACGCCACGGGCGGGTCAGGCAACGACACGATCCTGGGCAACGCCATCGCCAACACGCTGAAGGGCGGTGGCGGAAATGACACGATCACCGGCGGGGGAGGGAACGACACAATCGATGGAGGCTCGGGCACCGACACGGCAGTCTATTCAGGCAACGAAGCCAACTACGCCATCTCCTACAATTCGATGACGCAGACTTTCACCATTGTGGACCAGCGTTCCGGCTCGCCCGATGGGACAGATACGGTGACGGGTGTGGAGAATTTTCAGTTCGGTGATGGCACCAGTACCCTTTCTGTGACTTCGTTTGACCCGGATAACATATTCATTGCTGACTTTAACGGCGACCAAAGAGCGGACCTTCTTCATCTTGTTGGCCAGACTGGCTTCATAGCACTGTCGACAGGGTCGGCTTTTTCCGCTGAAAGTCCATGGGGAACGGGGCTAACTTCTTCGGATGTTCGGGCTGATGCCAACGGAGACGGCAAGGCAGATCTCATACAGTTCTATAATGGTCGAGAAGTGGTTGCGTTGTCCGAAGGCAGCAAGTTCGGTCCGTGGGTGGACTGGGCCACAGGGGCGACTGCGACCGATAAGTTCGTGGACGTCAACGGCGATGGTAAGGTTGACCTCGTGCAGTTCTACGGCGGCCGAGAGGTCGTCGCCTTGTCCGACGGAACTAAGTTCGGACCTTGGCAGGGGTGGACAGGTGGCGCAACTGCGGCCGACAAGCTGGTCGACGTTAATGGGGACGGAAAAGCGGATCTCGCGCAGTTCTACAACGGTCAGGAGACCGTCGCTCTCTCGGACGGTACCAAGTTTCTTTCCTGGGCGAATTGGGCGAGTGGGACGACGGAAGCCGACAAGTTCGCGGACGTCAATGGTGATGGCAAGGCCGACCTCGTGCAGTGCTATAATGGGCGAGAGGTAGTTGCACTATCGGACGGCACGAAGTTTGGGCCGTGGCGTGACTGGACCGGCGGAGCAACCTCTAGTGACAAGTTCGTCGACGTCAATGGAGATGGCAAGGCGGACCTAGTGCAAATTTATAATGGGCGAGAGGTTGTGGCGACGTCAGACGGTACAAAATTCGGCCCTTGGAAAGACTGGGCCATCGGTGCCACTTCTGGCGATAAGTTCTCAGACCTTAATGGGGATGGCAAATTTGATCTACTTCAATTCAACAGAGGGACCGCGTATGTGGCGCTTTCGACAGGCTCTAATTTCTCCCCATGGGAAGATTGGGGAGCTCCGCCTCTCAACAACAGTCGCTCACCTGCATTAGCGGTATATCCACCGGCGGCTCCATACGATCACTCGAACCAAGACATCCATGATAGTCCACAAACAACAATAGTTTTTCGTTCGGATGCCCGACCTGATACGACGGTGCACTACCAGGCTGATAGTCACGTCGATCATCTCGTATCGAGCGACGGCTTCTTCCTTAGCTGAACGCCGAGCGCGGTGATAAACGGGCGGGCGATAATGAACGGAGTTCTTGTCGACTTTCCATCTTAAGTCAGAGTAAGTGTCGTTCTCGGGCGACGGGTTTTGAGGGCTTCAGGCGTAGGTGCCAGGTAGTAGCTGGCGGATGTGATTTGGATAGTCGTGGAGTCCCGGTCAGGATCTCGGCCAGATGGGCGAGCGGATCGACCTCGTTGAGTCTGCAGCTCACATCAGCGACGAGATTAGAGCCAGTGTTCAGCGTCGCCGTAGGATCGCGCAAACAGCGCGTGCGGGCCGAGATTGACAACACGGATTGATCGTTCGACCTCAGCGTTGTCGAGTTCGATGCCGCCATCTTCGCTGAAGTGCGTTCCAGGCCATTCGCGCGAACATCAACGGGAGGGTTACTATGAGGTGCCGGGACAACGCCAGTCAGCCTCGCTTAGGAAGCTGAGCGCAGCCAGGAAGACCTAAAAATGAGTTCGCGGATGCTCCTGCCGGTGCTGCATTGGCGGCAGGTGGCGATCGGAGAGGCACAACTTCGATACTTCAAGGGGTAACTGGAGGAGCAAGATGTTGTGGAGACGAGAACCAGATTCTCTTTCACGCGAAACATGCCACGAATATACAAGCATAACCAAGGATGATGGTCATGGTTTTCCATAGTTGCGGCGCGGATCTCGCCGAGAACATAGGCAAATTTCGGCGCGAGCTCGGCACAGGCCGGTGATGACCTTCGAACGGCTTGCGGCCGGTTGTCCTTAGGGCGATTGATCGATGGGATTGGAGTCTTACTGATCATCCATCACTTGGCGGAAACGGCATCCGGGTGTGGTTTGCTGAGCTTCGAAATCATACCACCGGCAGTGCCCACTCCAAGCACGTAGATCCAGCCCTCCACGTAGTCCGAAATGTGCGAATTGAAGAGCGAGTCGAAGATATTTTGGCTCACCACGATCATTCCGAGCCAGGAGATCCAGCGCGCTCCTGTGAACGTCATAAAGTGCACGATGCACATCCAGTACAGCAGGACCACTCCAATCAGGCCCCACTCGATGCCGAAATAGAGACTCTGGTTATGCGGATTCGCGACGATCTGCTCGTCGACTACCGTCTTTCCAGCTGCATCGCGCTCGAACATCGTGCGTATAGAGCCCGTGCCGTGACCAGCCAGTGGGGCAGTGCGGATGAACGTCAGCGCCTTGGACCAATACAGCAATCGTATACCTACGGAGGTCGGTTGGCCGTTTGTTGATGTGTATTGCTGCTGGAGACTTTCGATGCGCAACCGAAGATTCGAGGCAAGGCACCAGGTGAGTATCGCAACGGCAAAAGCCGCTAGGTACAGGAGGAGGGCGCGACGCCAGTCCAAATATCTGACGGTCGAAATCAACAGCAAGATAGGAAGCGAAATCAGCGAAGTTCGGGATGATGCCACAAAAGCGAGATTAAGCAGAAACGCGAGCGCCAAAGCGAGGAAGCCAAGCGCGAGATACGGTCGACGATCCCTCCACATCGTCGCGGCCAGAGCGGTGGCACCGAAAATGCAAAGCGTGAATTCGACGCCCTGCGTGATCCAGTTCTTGACGGGAACACCAACCGTTCTAACCGACAGGAGGATGGTCCGTGGCTCGAACCAGTTAAGCCATGACAGCGCAAGCAGAATTGTACACGAGGCGAGAAAGGCGAGGAGCACTTTCATTCCGCCTTCCGAGCGCTCGAAGTGATAAATAAGGAGCGGAATAGCCACTAGCTTCGTCATTGATCCTGTAGCATGAAACCGCGCCTCCCACGGAGCGTCGGCCCATGACATCCCGACCACTGCAAGGCTACACAATGAGATTGGGAGCCAGCAGGCGGGACGGCGGAGGTGCTTCAAAAAATGAGACATGTCGATTACGGTGGCGACCGCGATCAGCCAAAGTGTCGCAAAGATGCCAAAGATCGTTGTCGACCAAGGCAGGGACGCCGCCATCAAGATTGTAAGATAATCTACGATCCTAGATCGGTTTGAAATGCAGTTCCAATCGCGCCCTAGTCGATTCAAAGACTGCGTTTTTTGTGTCAGGCTCAACAAATTAAGGTCCAAGTAGGTGTTGAAGAGTTTGAGACGCTAAGGCAGTGTTATGAGGTGAGTCCACCCCGTAGACGGTCGATGAGCTGCGAGATTTCGAGATCAATCAATGCGAGGGCATTCACTGGTTCGCTGAGATCTACATCGTGAATGTTCCAGTAGTTGACGCGACTCTTCCACTCCGGAAACCGTGCATGAACCAACTCGCGATGTTCGGTCTCATCCAGCGCCACAACCATGTGCGCACGATGCAGGTCGTCTATTGTGCATGCTTTGGGGAGGCGATCCTTACCCCGAGGAAGGATGCCGCGGTCCTTGAGCGCACCTTGGGTATGCGGGGACAGGGGACCTACGTTCGAGGCGCCCCTTTCCAGTGCTAGGCCGCGCGAGTATGCGATCCAATCCAAGCCATTTAGCTTGGCGCAGTGATTGAACACCTCTTCCGCAAAGCGGCTTCGATAATAGTTCCCAGTGCATAAAAACAGAACGTGCCGCTTCATCGACTTGCCCAATTTAAGTTCAGAACCTCACAATCTTAGGACTATTGCAACTGGAACGAAAAGAGAACTTACCGATCAAGCCCGACGGATATCTGAACGCGACAGTTGTATTTGGTTGACCGGGCTTAGCGAACTTGGCATTTGAAGGCCGAAGAAGGAGCGGTCGCTTGCCCATTGCTGCCAATGTTCAACTGGGAGAAAGGACGCGGATTCCTTTACCAGATCTAGTAAATCTCTATGGATGTTGCATAGGAGACGACACGTTCATTGGTCCCTTCGTCGAAATTCAAGCGGGGGCGGTGATCGGCCGTCTCTGCAAGATTCAGTCTCATTCTTTCGTTTGTGAAGGCGTCGACATCGGGCATGAGGTTTTCGTCGGTCATGGCGTTGTGTTCACCAATGATCTTCTGCCCCGTGCTACAGACGAGTGCGGGCGGCGAATAACGGACGAGTGGGTGATGTCACGCACCTCGGTGGAGCTCCGCGCGTCAATCGGCAGCGGGGCTGTCATCCTGCCTGTCAGAATCGGGGCCTCTTCATTGATCGGCGCCGGCTCCGTCGTGACGAATGATGTCCCGCCATTCGCCATCGTGGCTGGAAACCCTGCGCGGGTGATCGGCGATATCCGCGATAAGCGCAATATACGCTAGCCATACTGGATAACTTGTGAAAGTACCTTTCAACGATTTGACATGGCAGTGGCGTCATATCGAAGAGGGCGTCAGGTCTGATTTTGACCGGGTGTTTGCCAGCAGCCAGTTCTCGTCGGGCCCGTTCGTCGAAGCCTTCGAGCGTCAGATCGCGGAATGGCTGGGGGTTCCGCACGCGATCGGCGTCAATTCCGGAACGTCGGCGCTTCATCTCGCGCTTCTCTCCGCCGGCGTAAGGAGCGGCGATGAGGTCCTGCTGCCTGCTCACACGTTTATCGGCAGCGCCTGGGGTATCCTGTACATTGGCGCAATCCCCGTCTTCTGCGATGTCGATGACGAGACCGGAACAATCGACGTCGAGGTCGCCCGTCGACTTGTAACTCCGCGGACGCGCGCCGTTGTTCCTGTCCATCTATACGGTCAGCCGGCGAACATGGATGCGGTTCTCAGCTTCGCCCTTGACTACGACCTGAAGGTGATCGAAGACGCCGCGCAGTCGATCGGAGCAACCTGGAACGGGCGTTCGACTGGCTCGCTGGGGGAATTGGGTTGCATCAGCTTCTATCCGGGCAAGAATCTCGGGGCCGCGGGCGAAGCCGGATTGATCGTGACCTCAGATGATAGATACGCGGGCCGCTTACGCTCCTTGCGCAATCATGCGCAGACCGATCGATATGTACATGCGGAACTCGGGTTCAACTATCGGATGGACGGGCTGCAAGCCGTCGTTCTGACGCACAAGCTGCCGCTGTTGTCCGCCTGGACGAAGCGGCGGACCGAACTCGCCAATCAGTATATTGCAAAGCTTGAGGGGCTCCCGCTCGAAATCCCGTCTGTTCGGCATCAGACGCACTGCTGGCATCTTTTCGTCGTGCGCACGCCGTCGCGAAATTTGCTCCGTGACGCGCTGTCGAAATCCGGGATCGAGACGGGCCTGCATTATCCGGTGCCATTGCACCGACAGCCCGCTATGTCGGCCTATGTGAAACCCGGTACAGCCTATCCCGTGTCCGACAGGTGGGCAGACGAAGGTCTTTCGTTGCCGTTGTTTGTCGGAATGACGGATGAGCAGCTTGATTACGTCGTCAAGACCGTCGCGACGTTCTATCGTTGATCCGGAACGCGGGCGGCCGCGATCCGCAGGAGATGATTTTATATGCCGATTTTGCCCGACGTCGTCATTGGCGGAGCGCCGCGTTCGGGCACGACGTTCCTGTGCGAAGTCCTCGACAAGCATCCCCGGGTGCATCTGGCGAAGCCGATCGCCCCGGAGCCGAAAGTTCTGCTGACGGGGCATCTGGATGGCGATGCCGGGATTCTAAAAAGGTACGATAACTATTTCGCCAATTCCGCGCCGAACTCGGTGAAGATCGAGAAGACCACCAACTATTTTGAGAATGAAGATGCGCGGGTGCGGTTCGCGCGATTGTTGCCAAAAACCAAGCTGATCATCTTGCTGCGTAATCCCGTCGATCGTGCTTATTCCAACTGGCTCTGGTCGCGAAAGAATGGTCTTGAGACGCTGGACTTCGAGGAAGCATTGAATCTCGAGGGCAAGCGGCCCAGTCCGCTGCCACCAGGAAGGGAAGCCGCACGGCCGTTCGACTACACCACGCGCGGGCGATATGGGAGCTTTGCGAGAGCCTGGATCGACGCCTTGGGCCGCGAGCGCATCGGGTTTTTCATTTTTGAAGATATCCTCAGCAGTCCGGAGCGCTTCGTTGCTGGTATCCAGGCATTTGCAGGGTTGGAACAACTGCCGTGGTCCGTTCTGCAGACAGGTCGCGTCAACGCGACGGAAGCCGATAAGCCCATCGATCCCCGAACCGCGGAGCGGCTTCGTGAGCATTTCGCTCCTGAAATCCGGGATTTTCACGATCTGACCGGCGTTGATGTCTCCGGTTGGGGAGTTTAGCTAGCTAACCTGACAGCCCTGTGGCCGCCGGCAGGCCCGTAGCGAACAGTTTGTCTGATATATATGCGGGATCTGCGCATCGCGCGCTGAGGTGGATGGCGGCACAATGACTATCGGAATTGGATTGGTGGGCTATGGCTACTGGGGACCAAACCTGCTTCGAAATTTTCGCAGCAATACGGATTGCCGCGTCATCGGAGTTGCCGATAAAAAGCTCGAGACCCGCGATCGCATCTCGGCCTCATCTCCCGATATCCGCACATTCCACGACCCTGAAACGCTCATCGCCCTTCCTGAGGTTGATGCAGTGGTCATAGCGACTCCTGTCGCAAGTCACTACGACATCGCGCGCCGTGCGCTCGATGCTGGAAAACATGTGCTGGTTGAGAAGCCGATGTGTGCAACGTCGGATGAGGCTCGCGATCTCGTCGAGCGGGCCAAGCGGAATTCTCTCGTTCTGATGGTCGACCACACGTTTCTGTTCACCGGCGCAGTCCAGATGATCAAGGAACTGGTTGCGCGTTCAGCGCTCGGTAAAGTCTGCTACTTCGATTCGTTGCGCGTGAACCTCGGTCTGTTCCAGCCGGACGTGAACTGCCTCTGGGATCTGGCGCCGCACGATCTTTCGATCATTAATCATCTAATCGATGACGAACTGATTGACGTCGAGGCCTCGGGCTATTGCCACGTGAATCAGGATGCGCCGGATATGGCGTATCTCACATTGCATTTCCGGAAGAACTGCATTGCGCATCTGAATCTGAGCTGGATGTCCCCGGTCAAGATCCGCCGCTTCACGATTGGCGGAACCGACAAGATGCTCGTGTGGGACGATCTTGACGAAGACCAGAAGATCAAGATCTACAGTTCCGGCATCCATTTTCAGCCTGAAGAGCAGCGCTCGATGATCATTCCGCAATACCGGATCGGCGATATCCATTCACCGCGGCTGCGGAAGATGGAGGCGCTCGTTGGCGTCACCCAGCACTTTGCCGACGTCATTAAGGGCAAGGCATCCTCCATCATGGATGGGAGCGAAGGATTGAAGATCGTGCGGACCCTGGAATTGGCCCAGGCGCGCCTGGACAGCAATTTGAAGCGCGTGCGGTCGCAGCGGGAAGAGCCGCGATGACGGCGCGAATTCTCGTAACCGGCGGCGCCGGATTCATTGGTAGTCACCTGGTCGATCAGCTTATCGAACAGGGAAGACCAGTAACCGTTCTGGACGATTTCTCTGTCGGCTCTGAAAGCAACCTCGTTGAGGCGAACGGAAATGGTGACGTTCGCATCCTGAGCGGGTCGGTGACAGATCCCCGGGCGGTGGCGGATGCGTTCGAGAACTGCGAGATAGTCTATCATCTTGCGACTCAATGTGTGCGCCGGTCTCTCACGCGCCCAATGGAATCTCACGATGTGAATGCGACCGGAACGATCACCCTTTTGGAGGAAGCGCGACGCCGCCGCATCGGTCGCTTCGTGTATTGCTCCAGCTCGGAGGTGTATGGCAATGCGTCACGCGCGGAGCTGCACGAAGACCTCACAGTCTGCTGCCCGATGACGGCTTACGGCGCGTCGAAGCTGGCGGGCGAGTTGTACACCGAAGCTTACCTGAGAACCTACGGGCTGCCTACGACCGTTGTGCGGCCCTTCAATGCATATGGCCCCCGGGCGTACCAGACTGGGGTTCGTGCCGAGGTATTGCCGCGCTTCGTCGGACGAGTTCTGAACGGGCTTCGCCCGGTTGTATTCGGCGATGGCACCAACGCGCGCGACTTTACCTATGTGACCGAAATCGCCCGTGGGATCAGGCTTGCTGGCGAAACGGATGCCGTCATCGGCCACCGCGTCAACATCGCCCGCGGGATGCCGGTCACGGTGAGTGACCTAGCCCGGGAAGTCCTGACGGCTCTCTCGCGAAATGATCTAACGATCGAATATCGTGGCGACCGCCCGGGCGATGTAGCTTATCTGCACGCCGACACCGTAAAGGCAAAGACCTTGCTCGGCTATCGTGCCGAAATCGAGCTTCGCGAGGGGGTGCGCGATTACATCGATTGGGTTCGCGGAACGATCGATCCGAAGGATCTGTTGGAAGAAAAGATCGAAAACTGGGTGATGGAAGGCGATGTCGATGTCGTCGTCTCCTGACGTTGCATTCAGCCAGCCTTGCTTCGGCCTCGAGGAAGAAGAGGCTGCGGCGCAGGCGATCCGTAGCCGATGGGTGGTTGGCGGACCCAGGCTGGCCGAGTTCGAGAACCGGTTTGCCGAAGCCTGCGGCGCCGAAGCTGCTGTCGGGGTTTCGTCGTGGACGACAGGAGCATTTCTGTTGCTGAAGGCGCTGGGAGTCGGTCCAGGCGATGAGGTCATCGTACCTTCTCTGACGTTTATCGCCTCCGTCAACGTCATCGTGCACGCGGGCGCCACGCCCGTTTTCGCGGATATTGATCCGGTGACATTCAATATCGATCCGGATGACGCTGAGCGGAAGATCACGCCAAAGACGCATGCCATTCTGCCGGTCGATCAGGTAGGTTTGCCTTGCGATATCGACCGCTTCCAGGCGCTCGCGGCGGCCAACAACCTTATCCTTATTCAGGACGCCGCCTGTTCGTTCGGGAGCAAATTCCGCGGGGCACCGGTCGGCTCGCAGGCGCCGCATTCGGTTTTCAGCCTTCATGCCCGAAAAGTAATTACGACTGGCGAGGGTGGCATGATTGTCACCAAAGATGGCGAGCTCTCGGCGAAATTGCGCCGCTTGCGCCATCAGGGGATGTCGCTCAGCGATTATCAGCGGCATGCGAGTTCGCCGACCACGTTCGAATCCTATCCGGAGATCGGCTATAATTTTCGCATTACGGACATTCAGGCTGCGGTCGGAGTCGCGCAGATCGGGAAACTCGATGCCTTTCTTGCGCGCCGCCGTGCGATTGCACAGGCGTACCTCGATGGTTTGAAGAATCACGCGGTCGTCGTCGCGCCGACCGTACCGCAGCATGTCACGCCCAACTGGCAATCGTTCCAGGTCAGGGTGCGCGACGGCCAGTTATCGACGAGAAATGCGCTAATGGAGCACTTCTATCGGCATGGCGTGGCGACGCGTCGTGGTGTAATGGCCTCGCACCTTGAAGAACCCTATCGTCATATGAATGCCAAGCTGCCGCATACAGAAGCCGTGGCTTCGTCGTCGCTGCAGTTGCCGATTTTCCCCGGCATGACGAATGCGGACGTGGAACGGGTTCTCGAAGTCCTCTCGTTTTTCGCGGATTGAGGTCGCGATCGCGGCGCGTGTGTTCGGTGCCGACGGTTTAGTTTTCACCTGCCGACATCTGTCGCTTGAAAACCAGCAGGCGATGGATTGGCTTGAGGATTGTTGCCCGCGGCCAGTTTGAATCTTCCACCAGATCGAGGCCTGCCATTTGCATTTGCCTAATCCATTGCGGTCCGTGCAGACGTTCAGGGATGATCCGCAGATAACGAACGCGTTCCGCGATGATATGCGCGGGCTCAGTCGGATGGATTGTCCGAGCGATTTTGACGGCAAGGGAGTCGGCGGCCGGCGGCATCGCCCGCCACAGACGTCGCTGACCGATCAGTATCCGGTTCGTCAAATTATCCTGCGGCATTGTTGCGATAAGGAGGCCGCCCGGAGCCAGATCCGCCGCAAGCTTGGCGGCAAGCCCATCATGATCATCGGCGATGAGGTGGAGCACACTTTCCGCCAGGATGACGCCGAACGTTTCGAACTGAGCTCGTAAATAATCAGCAGCCTCGAATGTTACACTCTCAAGGCCGTAGGGGTCGGCTTTGGCGCGCGCAACAGCGGCCTGGATGTTGAGAGGCGAGATATCGATGCCGGTCAGGGATGCGCGGGGTCTGTATCGGCGAACCGCGAGAAGGAGATCGCCGGCCCCGCACCCGAGATCCAGAACGCGAAGCGCGTCGCTCTCAGGCATGCGCGCAAGCGCGGCATCGAGGAACAGGCGAATGCTATCCTTGCGCCCGGAGAAGGCCGCCTTTTCAAACGGTCGGCCCGCTTCGCCGGTCACGCGGATTGCCGATCCAGGCGTTCGACGAGATCGATCGGCCGCAGGAATTCGAAGCTGTCATCGGCCGCGACTGTCTCGATGAAGTCCCGATAGATCTTGAGCATCGGCGAATTTCCGGAAAAGCCGCGCTCGCAGTGCGTCAGGAGGCATACGATGCCGCCGCTGCTGGCGATCAGGTGAGCGGCTCTGATCCATGTCGACAGGATCCGGGCAGGGCTATAGCCAAGGAATTGCAAGCTGCCGTCGCGCGGCATCGAGAGCGGAAGCTCCCACATAGTGCCGATCTTCCAGGGACGGGCGCTGGCGCACCCGTTGTTGGGAACCGGAAACAGCCCGCCGGACGTCGGAATGCTGCTGTCATAGCGATAGTGCGACGCAAGCTCCTCGATCATGACCTTCGTGCGCACCAGCGATGGGGCGCGATACCCGGCTGTTTTGAATTCAGCTCCGACCTGTGCACCGGCTGCGAGGCGCGCGTGCCGTTCTGCCGCAGGCGCGAAGGGCGTCCGGTTCGAATGATCGTAGCCATGAATGCCGATTTCATGACCGCGACTGTCAATCTCCGAGGTTAGGCGTCTGTCGATCGGCCAGGCGCAGGGCACGATATAGTTAGCCGAGTGTGCGCCGCTGGCTTCTTCGATCGGCAGGAACCATTTGACCAGATTGGTCAGTCCTTCCGCGCTATCGATGTCGTGGGTGAGCAGAACCGGCGTTCGCGCCGGCCTTGGAAACGGCACGCCACCGAGATCTGCCGCGGCATCCGCCGAAAGGTCCACCGGCCAGCCCGGGAAACTGGCCCACCGGGATTGCCGATAGCGCTGCATCCGTCCGATGCCGCGCCCGATGGCGCGGCGGAGTGGCCCCGGAATAGTTCGATAGTTCACCGGCAGCCGTGCCGATGCCGGCGGCCTCGACAGGTAGGCATTACGTTCCCGGAGGTGCACCGCGCTGGCCTGCGCTTGCGCCTGCACGGTGAAGTCGCTCCAGTCGACGTGGCCATGGCCGATCAGCGCGGCCATCTGGGCCGGCAACATGATATCGAGCCCGTCGGCCCAGGACGCCGCCGCCGGTAGGTCCTGGCCGCTTAGCCGTACCTTGGTCAGCGAGGTCTCAGACATCGCCTGCCGGCCTTATCGGTGACGGCTTGGTTCGCTTCGAAACGAAATAGAGCGGGCGCTTCTTTGTCTCGATGAAGATGCGATAGAGATATTCGGCAAGCATGCCGACCATCATGAACAGCAATCCGAACAGCACGGTCATCATGGTCATGATTCCGGTCCAGCCGGGTTCCACGTCGGTGATCGACCAGCTTATCAAGAGATAGAGCAGGAACAGTATGCTGCCAGTGAAGACGCTGAAGCCGAGCATCGCAACGAACTTCGCAGGAACTGGCGAGAAGCCGATAAAGACGTCGTAGGCCGTGTTCAGCATCTGACCGAACGACCATCGCGTGGTGCCGTGGACGCGCGCTTTCCGATCGTAAGGAACTGTCGCCTGATTGAAACCCGTCCAGGCGACGAGCGCGAACGTGACGCGGTTATGTTCACGATATAGCAGAAAGCAGTCGAACGCGGTGCGATCCAACAGGAGGAAGCTGCCGGTTCTGAACCTCGAGTTCTTCGGCATCGCATAGCGCTTTAGCACGTAGTTCAGGATATGCGACGCGGTTTTGCGCGGCCAGCTATCGGCCCGTTCGCGGCGTGCGCCCCAGACGATGTCGGCGCCGTTGCGCCACTCCCGGATGAAATCGAGAACTGTTTCGGGGGAATCCTGCAGGTCGCAAGCCAGCGTGGCCACAATGTCCTGATCCGGCTCGACATGATCGAAGCCAGCCGTCAGTGCGTAATGGGCGCCGAAATTCCGCGACAGTCGAACCCCGGAAAAACGAGGTGATGTCCGGGCCAGCGCTTCGATCCTGGCCCAACTGTCGTCGGATGATCCATCGTCGACGAAAATCACGCGGCCGTCGATGTCGCGATCGGCGAAGATCACCCGGTTGACCGCCTCGGCGCACGCTTCGATATTCGGCGATTCATTGAATACCGGAGTAATCAAGGTCAGCCGCGCTGGACGTGGTCTCTCGCTGGTCATCTCGAACCGTACGGAATGTGCCTGCTGGCCTCTGGAATGAACCTCTGCTTAACTTTCATCCCGGACCAAGTCCATGGCCGGAAGGGCATAGTTGTGGACTAGACGCTCTTGATCCGGGGGAGCAGCCATGCTGCGACGCGAGAGGCGGCATCGGTCGCTTCCTCAGTATCCCTGATGTGAATGTCCGGCTTTTCCGGAGGTTCGTAGGGCGAATCGACACCCGTAAAGTTCTTGATCTTGCCGGCAAGGGCCGCCGCGTAGAGCCCTTTCGGGTCGCGCCGGATGCATTCCTCGAGCGGCGTATCGACGAATATCTCAAGGAATTCGTCTGCGCCGACCAACTCGCGCAAGCTGTCCCGCTCGGCCCGGAACGGTGAAATGAAGCAGCAAATGACGATCAGCCCGGCGTTCAGCAGAAGCTTGGCGACCTCTCCGACGCGTCGGATGTTTTCAACGCGGTCGGCGTCGGTGAACCCGAGGTCGCGGTTGAGGCCGTGACGGATGTTGTCGCCGTCGAGAAGGAACGTGTGATAGCCGCGATCGTGAAGCGTCTTCTCGAGCTGATTGGCGATCGTGGATTTGCCGGAACCCGACAATCCCGTGAACCAAAGGATGGTGGGTTTTTGCTGTTTCAGCGCCGCATGTTGCGTCTTGCTGATCAGGTGATCATGATGGTGAATGTTGGTGGCGCGGCGAAGCGGAAAAGATATCATGCCGGCGCCGGCCGTGGTGTTGGTGAACCGGTCGATCAGGATGAATGATCCCGTGCGCCGGTTGTCCGCGTAGGGATCAAAGACCAGCGGCGCCGATGTCGCGATATTGCAGATTCCGATTTCGTTGAGGCTCAACGTCCGGGCGGCCCTCTGGTCGAGCGTGTTGACGTCGACCTGATGCTTCAGCGTCGTGATCCGCGCCGGAATCTTTTGGGTGCCGGATTTCAGGAGATAGGATCGTCCCGGCAGCATCGGATTGTCATCCATCCAGATCAGCTTGCACGCGAATTGATCAGCGACTGCTGGCCTGTTCTGAGGGTCGACCAAAACGTCCCCGCGCGCGATATCGATTTCGTCGCCAAGCACGAGCGTGACCGAGTCGCCTGCCTTGGCCTGCTCACGTTCGCCGTCGAACGTGACGATCTTTGAGACGACGGTTTTGCGTCCCGATCTCGCCACGACGACGTCGTCGCCACGGCTCACCGATCCGCTCGCCACGGTGCCGGCATAGCCGCGGAAATCCGAATGCGGGCGGCTTACAAGCTGGACCGGAAACCGGAACGGCTGGACGTCGGCATGCGCGGAGACATCGACATGTTCAAGATGGTCCACGAGGGTGGGACCTTCATACCATCGGGTCAACGGCGAACGGCTGACGACATTCACGCCGAAACGGCCGGATATCGGAATCGCCGCGACCGAGCGAAACTCCAGGGGCTGGGCGAACGTACGATAGGCTTCGACGATCCGGTCGAATGCCTCTTGCGAATAGCCGACGAGGTCCATCTTGTTGACGGCGAGAACGACGTGCCGGATGCCGAGCAGTGCGCAGATGAAACTGTGCCGTTTTGTCTGGGTGAGGAGGCCTTTGCGGGCATCGACCAAAATGATCGCAAGATCGGCGGTCGAGGCGCCGGTCGCCATATTGCGCGTATATTGTTCGTGCCCCGGCGTATCCGCGACAATGAAGCTGCGGTTTCGGGTCGTGAAAAACCGGTAGGCGACGTCGATCGTGATGCCCTGTTCACGCTCCGCTTCGAGGCCATCGAGAAGCAGCGCGAGATCGACGTCCTCTCCATTCGTTCCATGGCGGGCCGAGTCTCGCTCGACGGCGGACAACTGATCCTGAAAGATCGATTGCGAATCGAGAAGAAGGCGGCCGATCAGGGTCGATTTGCCGTCATCGACCGATCCGCAGGTCAGAAGGCGGAGCAGTCCGCCTTCGCGCGTCGGTTCGCGATCGAATGTCTCGTTGGAAGGCCCGGTAATCAGAAGTACCCCTCTCGCTTCTTCCGTTCCATCGATGCTGCCTCATCATAGTCGATCAGGCGTCCTTGACGCTCCGACATCGCCGAGGTCTGCATTTCCAAAATGATCTCGTCGACGTTCACAGCTCGCGATTCCATTGCGCCAGTGAGCGGATAGCATCCAAGAGTCCGAAATCGAACGGGCATCATGTCAGGCGTTTCGCCTAAATTTAAGGGCATGCGTTCGTCGTCTCGCATGATGAGAGCGCCCGAGCGATGGAGTATGGGTCTTACGCGGGAGAAGTATAGCGGTACAACCGGGATTTTTTCCAGCTTGATGTAAGTCCAGACATCCAGCTCGGTCCAGTTTGACAAGGGAAAAATCCTGAGCGATTCCCCATCCTTAAGTCTCGTATTGTATAGATTCCAGAGTTCGGGACGTTGGTTGCGGGGATCCCACGCATGAGAAGTGTTGCGGAACGAAAATACCCGTTCCTTGGCGCGGCTTTTTTCTTCGTCGCGGCGGGCGCCGCCGAAAGCAGCGTCGAACTTCCACTTGTCAAAGGCTTGGCGCAAACCTTCCGTGCACATGACCTGCGCATGCGTGCTTGCACCGGAAGCGATGGGATTTATGCCGCGTCGCAAGCCATCTTCGTTGGTATGGACCCTCAGTTCGATACCAAGCGCGATCGCTATTAGATCGCGGAATGTAATCATGTCCTGAAAGTCCCAGGTCGTTGCGATATGAAGAAAGGGAAACGGCGGCTTGTCCGGGAAGAAGGCTTTTAGAGCGAGGTGAAGCATCACCGTCGAGTCCTTGCCGATGGAATACAGGAAGACAGGGTTGGCCATTTCGGCAATGACTTCGCGCATGATCTCGATCGACTCCGCTTCCAGCCGCCGGAGGTGCGAAGTGAGATTGCGACCGCGCGGTGCATCTGCATCTTGTCTCGCATAGTTGAAGATCAGATCCTCAAGCGGCGTCTCCGCGGTTTGAGTGTGCTCTCGCACCGTCGTCACAGGGGGCATGGCGTTTGACTTCTTGTCTTGCGTGTCACGGTGAAAATTGTCGGCGCAATTCCCAGCATGGACGGTCGTCCGACGAACGGAAAATCCAGAAACTTAATTGGAAAAAAGATCAAACAGAAAGTGAGGTAAAGAAAAGCCTTTGGGCGCTCGTTGCCGAGCGAGAAAATCACGGCAAAAAGTTCGGTCAATAGCAGAGTAAGTAGGGTAAAGGGTCCCGTTGCGTTACGTTGCTCAAGCAGCTCAAAACCTGGAAAGAGAGTGGCGGCGCCGATATGGGTGAGCCGCTGATAATCATGTGGGGATGCGTGAAACGGAAACATGAAAGGGATCAGGTGCGCGGCCAAACCGTTCTTGCGCGTCGCTCGCGCAAGATTCTTGCAAATCTGCGTCAGTCGGGGGACGTGCTCAAGAACGGACCGCGATATGAAAGCGTCGACGGATTCATCCCGGAACGGCAGGCTGCTCAGATCGCAGACAATGTCCGTCGCTACGTAATCGAACAGATCGATAGTAACGATCCGCTGATCTATACGGTGATTGCCGGCTCCGATATCGATGACGAGCTGTTTGTCCGGCTCTACGAACCGCAGAACGGCGGCCCGATAGTTGAACGGAAACGTCGGCGCGAACACTGCAATGCCCACAGAGTAGTAGGCCTTCCCAAGGGCCTTCTTGAGCCGGTACTTGACGCTGTCAAGTTCGTCGGTCGCATTGGGAACCTCGATGAAGTAAATTTTTCCGTCCCTGACGGGATACTCTGCGGAGCATGAAGAGCAGCGCAGGAAAGAAGGGAAGTCGAGGAGATCCGCGCGACATGCAGGACAGCAGAGTGCTCCACGCACCTTTGCTAGTCGGGCATTCCGTTGGCTGTCTGCCGTACCTGTCAATCGCAACACGTTCAATTTCACTGTTTGGTAAGCTGCCGTCGCTTCGACTGATGCGTTCGGAGTAAGTTGCCCCGGATACCATAAAATCCTGCCGTGTGGAACATTTTGCAATTTGTTGCATTCCGGCCTAATCAGAGCCCAGATTGCTGTCGCCGGCCGGGGCGGAGCCAATTGCGACAGGGATGCTGCGTGGGTTCGAAGTCAGATATCATCAAAGTACAGCGGGCCTGGAACTGGTGGCGCATTGCTGGATGTATCTTTGCAGCACTGACTCTCGTCCTCTTTGCAGCATTGCTAATGCGGGGGCTTGATCTGACCGACGAAGGTTTTTACCTGAACTGGACCAAGCATCCCTGGGAATACACTTTTTTTCTCACTGCGACCGGGTTTTTCTTTCATCCTCTCGCGCTAATTTTTCCAGACGACATCGTCGCGTGGCGCTTAGTCGCGGGCGTGATGGTCTTGGGATCTGGCTTTGTTTTCGGTTGCGGCGTCGGATCTTATGCGTACAGGTTGCTACCCAAGGGCCCGAATCTGCCGGTGTCTGCTCTGTTTTTTCTGTCGATCGTCGCGCTTTTTTTTTACAGCTGGTGGCTGCCTTCGCCTGGATACAATCTCCTGAATTTTGCAGGATGCCTGTTGTTCGCGTCCGGTTTGTTGTTTAGCGTCGGCGCTGCTGGCCGCAGTTATAGCCCTCGCATGTTGTCGAGTGCTGCCTTAACCAGCTTCGGCGCGATTGCGATCTGGATGGCAAGGCCTTCGACTGTCTTCCCAATGGCGCTGTTCGCCATGGTTTTTCTGGCTGTTCATAAGCGGCGCGAAGCTTTTGTGTCGGTGATGTGGGCGGCCTTCCTGACCTTCATTTTCAGCGCGGCGATCGCGCACGTGATTGGCGGGTCTTTCCAAGGTTTGATCGCGCGCTACGGCCTGGGTTTTGACCTAATTAGTCTGTTGAGGCCTCCGTTCTTGCCTTCGGTCAAGGATCAGTTTTGGTACACGTTTTCGTATTTCGACTGGGCTTTCTTTCTCGGTGCGACCGCAATTGCTGTTGTGGTCGTTCAATTGGGAGGCATGAACAAAGCGGGGCCATTCGTCCATCTGTTCGTCGCGCTTGCTCTCATTGCAGTCTCCATCTGCATCGGAGTAACAATTGCTGCTGACGAGGGTAATCGATCGGTCGCGCGCCTAATACCTTTGACTACGGTCATCGCGGTTCTGGCGGCCTACATCCTTCGAACATCGAAGGCCAATCTCGCTTTCATCACCGTTCTTTTTCTAATTTCGATGCTTGTCTGGCAGGGCTTATCGTCTGTTCTAGCGATGGTGATTTTGGCCAGTTCGCTGCTAGCTTTAATCGGCCGATCCCTCTATGATGACGCCAGAGCGGCAGCGTGCTGGACGGCGCTGCTGCTTTGTTGGATTCCGATCGCCTTCGGATTTGGAAGCGGAAACGCGATTGATCTAATGAGCGGGCTTGCTTCGGTGTTCTGGATCGGAGCTGCATTCCTAATAGCAATCGCTCTGTTTCCGACTACGTATGCTCGACTCGTCGAATGGATAGGGGTGGGATACGTTTTCGCCACGTTTGCGGCACTGGTCGGCGCGGCATCGCACCCCTATCGTTTGATGCATCCGCTGTGGGAGCAAAGTGAGTGCGTTTCTATCAGACATTCAAGTCTCCCGATCTGTCTCGACCCCGCCTCCGCTAGCTATTTCCAACGAATTGAAAAGGCAGCGATTGCGTCGGGCTTTGAAAGGTTGACACCGATCATCGACCTGACGGGAACCGCTCCCACTACAATATTCGTTTTAGACGGATTGCCGATCGGCTCCGCTTGGCTGTTGGGTGGTTATCCTAACAGTGAAGAATTCACGAGACGGGCGCTTGAAACTGTGCCGCGCGATCAACTCAGTGGCGCATGGGTATTAACAGCTCCAAAGGGCCATCGGTCGATTCCCGACACGGTCATGAGAGCCCTGGGCCTGAACTTTCCGTCCGCCTATACGGAGGTAGTGGAGAGCCACACAGAATACGAAGATGAAACTCATATTCTCTGGAAGCCGATCCTCAAATAGATTTGCATCGGCCGTCGAATTACGTTGATGGCCAAAACTTACATTAGGGTTCCTTGTAGCAACGATCTTCCGGTCGCGGCGACCGACACCGCGAATTTAGCAATCCTCCGTAGGTGATTTTACATGCGAATATGGTTAGTCAACACAGGAGAGGAAATACCCTCGGATGCCGGTAAGCCGCGTCTCCTGAGAACCGGTATTATGGCGGAACGATTGGCTCTCCGTGGGCACGAAGTGACATGGTGGAATTCCACGGTCAATCACCAGAGAAAGGAGCAACGCGCTTCGACAACGTCGATTGCGGACAGACCGGAAGGTTACAAGTTAGTGCTGCTGTACGGTCGACTCTACCCAAAGAATGTCTCATTCGGTCGTATCGTAAGTCAAATTCAGAATGCTCGCGAATTCGCTCGCCTTGCGCCGACGCTGCCGTGTCCTGACATCATTCTTTGCGGATATCCTCCAATCGAACTGGCCGAAGCCGCTGTTCGGTTTGCCGTATCGCAAAATATTCCTATCGCTATCGACTTCAGAGATATGTGGCCGGACATCATCGCCGATCACACGTCCGGCCTTACCCGCCTTGCGGCGATTCCGGCTTTGGCCTATTGGAACCGTTCGCTTCGCTATACCGTTCGGAATGCGACTGCGGTTCTCGGTGTGACTGATGGCTTCGTGGATTGGGCGTTGCAGCGAGGCAGTCGTCGGCGCGGCCCCCTCGATCGAGCCTTTCACCTAGCAATCAATCCAACTCCGCCGGCGAAGTCGGATATCCGCGATGCAGAACGGTTCTGGGATGAGATGGGCATTGCATCCAGCAGTGACCATATCATTGGATGTTTCGCCGGGACACTAAGTCATCGGCTGGACCTGAAAACTTTGGTACAGGGGGCGGTCCAGCTTCCGGTGGCCGAAAAGCAAAGGGCGAAACTCGTCATTTGCGGTAAGGGGGATCAGGACGAGGAATTGCGCAGATTGGGCCGGAACGAAAAGCACATCGTTTTCGCAGGCTGGAGAACAGCCGCCGAAATCCATGTCCTACTGCGGCGGTGCCACTATGGTATCGTACCCTATTTTTCGACGGCAGATTTTGTCGTGCATTATCCTAACAAGGTGGGTGAGTACCTCGGTGCAGGGCTGCCGATCATGACCGGTCTAACGGGGCTGGTCCGTTCGCTGTTGGAGATGCGCGGTTTGGGGTACTTCTACAGTGAGGGCGATGAGACTTCGGTCGCCAAGTGCTTGCAACTTATATCGGCCGACCGTCTTTCCTTCGGGATGAAAAAACAGAAGGCGCTAGAGGTTTACAAAGAACTCTTCGATCCTGAAAGAATCTACGACAGCTTTTGCCTGCATCTTGAGCACATTGCCGCTACGGCGTCCCCTCAGAAGGATGTTGCGTCCCATCGTCCGATGGCTTTATAGGCTATTCCACAGACGATTTATGTTCTTGGCCAAGCCCTTAGTGTGTACCTAGCGGCACTTACATACGAAAGAAAGCTGAACATGTCAGTTGATAATCTCGTGGGCAGATTTCGCAGCCGGAAGGCCATTGTCGGCGTTATAGGGCTTGGTTACGTCGGCCTTCCGCTCTGCATCGCTATAGCCGAATCTGGTTCGCGCGTGATTGGCTTTGACATTGATCCTGAAAAGCCGGAGCTACTGGCAAATGGACAAAGCTATATCAAACACATCGAAGCCAGCAAGATAGCGTTGGCCAACCAGAGCGGCCGCTTCCAAGCAACATCAAACTTTTCCCGCCTACGCGAAGCCGACGCCATCCTCATCTGCGTTCCGACTCCTTTGACGGCGCATCTCGAGCCTGATCTGTCGTTTGTAGAGTCCACAGCGGCTGTGGTTTCCGCGAATTTGCGTGCAGGCCAGTTGGTAGTTCTGGAATCGACAACGTTTCCCGGGACAACTCGTGAGGTGTTGCAGCCCATCCTCGAAAAAAGCGGACTCCGCAACGGTGTCGATTTCTTTCTAGCATTTTCTCCCGAGCGCGAGGACCCCGGCAATCCGGATTTCAGCACCACTCGGATTCCAAAAGTCATTGGGAGCGATGATCTACTCGCACGCGAACTGGCGGTCGCCCTTTACGACGGCTTCATTGCGAAGACAGTTCCAGTATCGTCAGCTGCAACCGCTGAAGCGGTAAAGATTACCGAGAACATTTTCCGCGCCGTCAATATTGCCCTCGTAAATGAGCTGAAGATAATATACAAAAAAATGGGAATCGACATCTGGGAAGTGATCGAAGCGGCCAAGACCAAGCCGTTTGGCTTCATGCCATTCTATCCCGGCCCGGGTCTCGGCGGTCACTGCATCCCGATCGACCCTTTCTATCTCACCTGGAAAGCTCGAGAGTTCGGAATCGCGACGCGGTTTATCGAACTGGCCGGCGAAATCAATTCCAACATGCCTAGCCACGTTATCAGCGAGCTGGCGATCGCGCTCGATCGTGAGTTCCGGAAGGGGTTAAATGGCTCGCGCATTCTAGTGCTGGGGCTGGCTTACAAGAAGAATATCGATGACATCCGGGAGAGCCCATCTCTCGTCTTGATCGAGTTACTTGAAGCGCGCGGAGCAACTGTCGAGTTCTATGACCCCCATGTTCGGATTATTCCTCCGACGCGAGAACACGGAGACCTGGCCAACAGGAAATCTATCGCGTTCGGTCCGGAAATCGATTCATATGATGCGGTGCTGATCGCCACTGATCACGACGACGTCGATTATGCAGCGCTGGTCAAGTGGGCGCGTCTTGTGGTCGATACGCGCAACGCTTGCGGCAAGCGAGGATTGATTGGAACTCATATCGTCTCTGCCTAAAGCGGCTGTCAGGCGAGATGTTCTTTATTCGTAGCCTGCATCAGCAGTGCATCCTGACTCCAAGCGCCAGCGTATGTACTCCACATCAATGCAACCAACCAGAACAGCCGAAAATCGTAGAAATCGCCGCCTGCCAAGGCAGAAATGAACATAAACAATCCAAAACCCCCGATGGCAAGCAAGGCGGGCTCGCGCCCGACAAACCGAAAGAACCCTGCAAGCGCGAAAACTAGCGCAACGACAAGAAGACCGACACCCACGATTCCAGAATCGTAGAGTAGTTCAAGGATGATGTTGTGCGGGTAGTTGTACTGCTCAAGCCTGTACCCCGCGCCGGGATTCAGCGCTAGCACACGAAAGTTCGCGATTCCGTGACCGAACAGTGTGGGCTGCTCTAGGGCCTTAAATAGGAAGAACAGGCGCTGAGATTGGTCGATCAATGTCCTCTCATGGCAAGTCACTCTGGCTTTCTCGCCGCCGTTCTGATCGTCCAAGACACACCAGCGAAATTCAGTCGAGAAACTGAAACCAGGAGCAAGAAAGTGGCCTGCAGCGGCTCCTTTTTCGGATTCTGTGATCCCAGGCTCATGAAGGGCGCTCTTGGTCTTGTTTGAAGGAACTACCAATTGATAGCGCTTTTCTATTTGTGCGAGATCACTTTCGGTTGGAGCGGTTTGCTGGGAGGCGAACGCAGTATTGGCGCGCATGTAGAATTTGCTTGCCAGAAATTCATGCCAACCGAGAAAAACAAAGATGGAGATCGTCACAAGCATCGTGAGGGTGCGCCAATTACGTTGTGCGATCAGTCCTGCCGTCAGCACCAGAATAGCAATCGCGGCCGCTCCATAAGCAGCCTTCGACAGCGAGGCCAAAGTCGCAAACAGAAAAACGCCAAGGAGCATACTTCCGAAAGCTAGATGGCATTTGTTGTGCAAAATCATCCACAAAGCACAACTGAAACCCAGGAATTCGAGCCGGTAAAATGTCAAAGGACCTCCGACTGCGGCCCAACCCAACCCATTCAATTCCGGGTTCGCTGCGACGCCCGTCAGAGCAAGCAGAAAGAGGGCTCCGCTGACGATCAAAACCGTCGCGCCGCAAATCTTGTATCTGGCTGCATCCGAAGCGACGATTACAGCCAAGTAGCAGAGAATGATCAGATAGATCAGGTCGACAACTTTCCGGGCCGTGAGGTCGGCGGCGCCGAATGGTGCGCGTAGGATCAGATAGACAATCAGGACGAAAACACCGCAGAAAGAGAAGCTATTCCAGCGATTCCAGTCGATCAAGCGCGCGAACGGGAGCAGGAGAATTACGGCCACGATGGTGGTCCATAGCCGCACTTCAAGAAGCCACGGAGGGAATACCTCGCCCATGAACCTCGTTGCAGAAAGCTTGCCGGAGATTGCTGCGACCGCGAAGGCGAATGCCCCAAGGAGGTCTCGCCGTTCAAGCAGTTTAGGCAAGGAGATGTTGTGCAGCATTTCGGTCCCACCGAGGTGCGCCGGTGCAAACGGCCAACGTCAAAGAAGCTGGAGAAATCACTTCTGCAAGGGTGCTTTCAAATCGCACACAAAAGTTAGACGGGTCAACAGGAGTAGGTGAGACTAGCAATGGGTGGTTTTTGGAGACCCCGCTGGTGTTGAGAGGCCAAGTTTGGTTCGCAGGAGGTGAGCCAACAATGCCACGGTTCCCGCCAGAGCCATCAGAGCTGAGGCAGGAAGCCAGAATTGTTCCGGCAGAGTTGCGACAACGACAACCTGAACGCTCGCGATCACAACTTGCGCCAGCACAATTTGATAGTCGTACTGGCCGCGAGACCAAAAAAAGTAACGTAATTCTAGCAGACTAATCATTGCAGCGAAAAACAGAAGCGCCCAGCCGATCAAGTGCCAGTCGAAGCGGCGGATGGTGAACGGTATCGGGAGCAAGATGAACGCACATCCTAAAAGGACAAAACAGGTAAGGAGCAAACAGGCAGTCCTGACCGAATCTCTAAGAGTTCCCACCCCCTTGCAGTAGAGCGAATAATTTCGGTTCACAACGACCATGCCAAGCTGCCAAACAGCCTCCGCTAGCGTGAGGGCCATGGCCAGCGCGTCGGCGGGCACGGTGGCAAACAGGATCCCGGGCACCAAAATCAGAGCTCTAAAGTCAACGAGAAGGAGGATCGCCGACACGCTCTTGATGTTGCCCGTCTTCAGCAGGCGACGCACGATCGAGATCGAGTAGATGCGTTGCCTATGGCTGCTTGGGGATAGAAGGCCGCCGCAGGCGCCAATCGCAATCACAACCGCCAGGTGTGCCAATGCAAACTGCAAAAGGAGTCGTTCGAGATCGGGAGCCAGAAGAAATGCGCAAAGTCCAACGAAAAGAGGAATGGGCAAGTTAATCAGCAGTTCATAGTAATGCGGCCGGCTTGAACGCAGGATGCCCGATAAGATCAAGTAGCTGAGATTGGCGGCCGCCACAGCAGCAGCGATCGACACGATGCCGCCTACAATCGCATAAGCCGCGAGACAAAGGCCTGCAGCGATCAGGACCATATGAAAGAGCGGGGCCAAGCTCCGTTCGATAGCCTTCCGGCCGCGCGTGAACACCGGAAGCGCATCGAGTGCCCCGAGGGACAACCCGACTGCCACAAGCATCGTAATAGTCGAGGCGAGGCTATATCCACCGAAAACGCCATCTGCTAACCGCGGAATGATTAGGAAGACGAATGCCGCCTTTGCCAGAAGCGCGAGAACTTTCCAGAACGCGCCATGCGCGTACCCAGGGAGCGAGTGAAGTGTCATGGAGCGCGTTCTGATTCCATCTCGGATCCGGAGATCAACCTGTGGGAGCCATATGGCACTCGCGGTGAAAGCGCAATGATCTCTGCATATTACCAAAAATCGCCGGAATTGGGCTTGTTGCAAATCGGGGACAGTTGCTTTAAGACCCGTAGGGCGCTGGTGTCGTCGCTGCCCCGCACCCTGTAACCCATTCGAACAACAGTTGATTTGATAGTCGCATGCAAACGGCTGCGGATTTCAGCACGATCACGGAACTTGCTGGCGATGAGGTGACTCGACAGCAGGTTGCGAGCGCTTGTCATCGCTATTATTGGGCGGCAGCATATTGCGAAGAGAAGGATGTGTTGGAAGTTGCTTGCGGTAGCGGTTTCGGGCTGGGCTACCTGGCGCAGCGGGCCCGAACTATCTATGCTGGCGATATCAATCCCACATTGGTGGCACGGGTGACTGCCCATTATGGCCGCCGGGTTCCGACCCAAGTGATCGACGCACAGGCGCTGCCTTTCGGGGACAACTCGCTCGACGTGATCGTTATTTTCGAAGCGCTGTACTACTTGCCGGACCCTTCAGCGTTCGTTGCTGAATGCCGCCGCGTGCTTCGCTCAGGCGGCTATGTCCTGGTTACGAATTCTAATAAAGACATGCCGGATTTCAATCCGAGCCCCTATTCGCACACCTACCATGGCGTACAGGAACTCGGCCGCTTGTTCGATCCGGACGCGTTTACGACAACCTTTTTCGGCTACTGGACCTATGAAGCCGCGCCTCTATGGCAGCGGGCGCTGGTTCCAGTGAAGAGAGCGGTTGTGGGCTTGAATTTGATGCCGAAGACGATGAACGGGAAGAAGTTCTTGAAGCGGATCGTGTTCGGCTCCCTTGTACGCATGCCGATCGAAATTAGCGAAGGGATGATCGAATATGAGCGGGCGGTGCCAATTCCGGCTGGCGTTCCCGACCGGCGGCACAGGGTAGTCTACTGCGCAGCCCAGCGTCATTGAATTTCAGGAGTGTGCCTCGGCACGGATCACAAATGAAGAAGATACCGTTTTTTGACTATCCGGCACTGTTCCGTCTTTATGAGGCCGAGTTCGTCGAGGCATTTCGGAATGCGAGCGGGCGCGGCGCCTTCATTATGCAGAAGGATCTGGATGACTTCGAGAGGACGCTCGCCGAATATACCGGCGCGAAGCATGCGATCGGAGTCGCCGACGGAACGATGGCCCTCTTGATCGGGCTTAGGTCTGCCGGGATCCGGCCGGGGGATGAAGTTCTGGTGCCGTCGCATACCTTCGTAGCAAGCGCGGCTGCGGCACATCACGCGGGTGCGGTACCTGTTCTCGTCGACTGCGGCCCGGATCACCTGATGGACGTGGCCTCCGCAGAGAAGGCGATCACGAACCGAACTAGCGCGATCATGCCGGTCCAGCTGAATGGTCGCGTGGCCAACATGGACGCGATTTGCGAAGTTGCGGCGAAACATGGCCTCAAGGTTATTGAGGACAGTTGCCAGGCCTTGGGTGCGAAATTCCGAGGTAAACAGGCGGGCCGGTTCGGCGCAGTGGGGGCTTTTTCGTTCTACCCGTCGAAGACGCTCGGCTGCTTCGGAGATGGCGGTGCCATCATCACGGACGACGATTCCATCGCAGATAACGCCCGTATGCTGCGCGATCATGGCCGCGGAAAATCCGGCAAGGTCGAGGCCTGGGGCTATAATTCGCGGCTCGACAACATTCAGGCTGCACTTCTCAACGTCAAATTCCGCTACTACGACAAGGAAGTCGAACGTCGCCGCTCGATTGCGCGGCAATATCACGAGCGTCTCAAGACTATCGAGAAACTCAGGCTGCCGCCGCCTCCTGATTCCGAGCCGGACCATTATGACATTTTCCAGAACTACGAGATCGAGGCGGAAGATCGCGACGAACTTAAGGCGTATCTTCAGGACCGGGGCGTCGGCACAATCATCCAGTGGGGCGGCTATACCATTCACCAGTTCGAGAAGCTGGGGCTCAGCGGCAATGTGCCGTACACCGAGAGCATGACACAACGGTATTTGCTTTTGCCCATGAATGTGTCAGTGGATGACGAGGCCGTGGCATATATCAGCAGCGCCATTGCAGAATTCTATCGGCGTGGAACGCCTGAACGCTGATCCTGTATTCGAGAGCTTAATATGACTCACAACGAGCCCGCGGTGGCCGGCGGCTTTCGTACCGAGGCGGAGCAGCACGAGGCTGCGGGCAACAAGCTGTTGTTCGAAGCCAATGCGCTGCCGTGGGAAAAGAAGATCGAGAACTTCCCGAAGTATGTCCGGCGGCAGAACCTGACTCGTTTCCTCGCACTTTACGAGATTTTCAAGCAAGTCGTCGAGGTCAAGGGCTCGATTATCGAATGTGGCGTGCATCAGGGGTTCGGAATCATGACCTGGGCCAAGCTTTCGGCCATCATGGAGCCGGTCAATCTGACGCGCAGAATCTACGGCTTCGATACTTTCGGCGGATTTCCCGATCTCGACTCGAAGGATATCGCGGATGCCAGCAAACATGTGAAGGCAGGTGATCTCGCCGCCGACAGCTACGACGAAATCATGCAACTCAGTGCGATTCACGATTCCACGCGCTTCATCGGACACATCCCAAAGGTCAAGCTGATCAAGGGCGATGGCGCCAAAACCATCCCGCAGTTCGTTAACGAGCATCCGCACCTTGTGGTATCGCTGCTGTTCCTCGACTTCGATCTATACGAGGGGACTAAGGTAGCGTTGGAAAGTTTCGTTCCACGAATGCCGAAGGGGGCCATCATAGCGTTCGACGAACTGGACAATCCACTGTGGCCAGGCGAGACGCTGGCCATGGTTGAATTCTGTCAGCGCCAGAAGCTGCAGTTGAGGCGTCTTTCCTTCGATCCCTATATTGCTTATGCGGTAATAGACTAGTCCGGCTGTCAAGGCTCGGCGGCGCGATACTGAGGACCTTCGGACCATGATCGGTAGCACACATCCCGAACAGGCTAATCGCTGGGAGTCCTCGGCTGAGCTTGCGTGGCGAATTCGCCGTCATGCCGTCGATATGGTCAATCGCGCAAAGACATCTCACATCGGCTCGATTTTTTCGATCTCCGATATCGTTGCGGTGCTGTACGATTCCATTCTGTCCGTCGATCCGCTCAATCCAAGTGACCCTGCACGCGACCGTTTTGTACTGAGCAAAGGCCACGCGGGTTGCGCTCTCTACGCAGCGCTGGCCGAGATGCAGTTCTTTTCGACCGAAGAGCTGAAGAAATACTGCATCAACGGTTCGCTTTTATCGGGCCACATCTCGCACAAAGGCATTCCGGGAATAGAACTCTCGACCGGTTCTCTGGGGCACGGGCTGTCGGTCGCAACCGGAATGGCGCTGAGCGCAAAGAAGCGCAAGGCATCGCATCGTGCCTTCGTTTTAATGAGCGACGGCGAATGCGATGAAGGTTCGAACTGGGAAGCGTTCCTGTTCGCGGCGCATCACAAGCTCGACAATCTCGTCGCGATCGTGGATTACAACAAGCTCCAGAGTCTGCGTTCAGTCGACGATACGCTGCGGCTCGAGCCGCTGCGAGACAAACTGGTGGCCTGCAACTGGGCCGTGGAGGAGATCGACGGTCACGATCACGCGGCACTGGTGCGCCAGCTTGCCCGTGTCCCGTTCGAGAGCGGCAAGCCGAGCCTTCTCATCGCCCACACAATCAAGGGACGCGGCGTTAGTTTTATGGAAAATTCCGTGCTTTGGCACTATCGCACCCCGCAGGGTGACGAGTATGTGGCCGCGGTAGCGGAGCTTGAAAGGGCGCGCCCCTAGCCATGAGAGACGGCTTTATTGGTACGTTAGTTGAGCTTGCTGGAGAGGACGAGCGCGTCATGCTCGTGACTGCCGATCTCGGCTTTGGTATCTTCGACGAATTTATCGCGCGGTTTCCGGATCGTTTTATTAATGTCGGCGTTGCTGAGCAAAATATGATCGGGATCAGTACTGGTCTTGCGCTGGATGGTTGGAAGATATTCGCTTATTCCATTGGCAATTTCTCCACGCTTCGCTGTCTTGAGCAGATCCGGAACGATGCGGCTTATCACGGCGCAAACGTTAACGTTATATGCAGCGGTGGTGGATTCACCTATGGGAATCTCGGTATGTCGCACCACGCGACCGAGGATATCTCGATCATGCGCGCGCTTCCGGGGGTGACTGTAGTCGCGCCTTGCGACCGGTTCGAAACCCGCCACGCCGTGCGTGCCCTTATTGCTGCGCCGGGCGTCGGCTATCTCCGTATCGAAAAGCAGGTTCCAATCGATACATCCGTCTCGGGCATTCCCTACAAGCTTGGGAAAGCGCGGCGTGTACGCGAGGGGCGAGACGTGACGATTATCGGCGCGGGCGGCGTTGTGGCCGATGCACTTGGCGCAGCCGATGAATTGTCGAAACAGAATATCTCTGCGAGGGTCGTGAGCATGCACACATTGACCCCTGTTGACGCTGAAGAAATTCGTGATGCTATCGCGACGACGAAGGCGATTGTCACCGTCGAGGAAAATCAAGTGAGTGGTGGACTGGGCGGTGCGGTGGCCGAAGTCTGCGTCGAGACTGGAATCGGTGTCAAATTCAGACGTCTGGGTTTGGCCGGTGTATATTCCGCAGTAGTCGGAGATCAGCAGTTTCTGCGCAATTACTACAAGGTCGATGCGTCGGCGATTTGTGAGGCAGTTCGCGAGTTATTTGGTTAGGGAGCGGCTAGAGAGGCCGGTTGGAGGTCATGTATTCCGTCTCGATGCGCGCATGCGACATCGTTCTCTCGCTGATCGGCCTGATCGTCTTTTCGCCTGTCATTCTGGCGGCGATGATAGCGGTTTGGTGGCAAGATGGCTCTTCTCCGTTCTACGTCGCCGAACGTGCCGGACGCGGCGGGCGGGCTTTCGAGATGGTCAAGCTGCGTTCGATGGTCAAGAATGCCGATCGCACCGGCGTTGCTTCGACCTCCAATACTGACATGCGGATCACGCGTGTCGGGCATTTAATCCGACGATATAAGCTTGACGAAATCACGCAGCTTTGGAACGTGCTGAAGGGAGACATGAGCCTCGTTGGCCCCCGTCCGAACGTTCTCCAAGCCGTTGGTGGTTACAGCTCGGACGAGAAAAAGCTGTTGACTGTGCGACCTGGAATTACCGATCTCGCTTCGATCGTATTCTCCGATGAAGGTGAAATCTTGCGCGGTTCTTCCGATCCTGACCTGCTTTACGAGCAAATCATTCGTCCATGGAAAAGTCGTCTTGGCCTTTTCTATGTTGAAAAGCGCAGCCTGGTCCTGAATCTAGAGCTGATCCTCCTGACCATCATCGCGATCGCTAACAAGCCGCTGGCGCTGGACGGCGTTCATCGAATCCTCGCGACGAACGGCGCGGATCCAAAGCTGATCGACGTGTCGCGCCGGGACAAGCCGCTGCCGGCCTTCCCGCCGCCGGGCATGAACGAAGTTGTCCAAACTCTCTACCCTCCCGTAAGCGTTTGAGGCATTCGAACGCGCTAAGGAAAAGGGCGCTCTGCCCTATCGAGCTTCTGCCGCCGCAGCGCTTTCAAAGGCGTACCAATGCTGATGTGATGTCGGCCCGGGTCGTAAGATCTCATTGGACCAAGACCACAAACAGGGTCGGATCAGCTCGATTTGGCGCGATCGAGTTGGCCTGTACCTACTCCTTGCATCGTCGATCGCGTCGAGCCGCTCAATAGTCGCGGGCTATCTATTTGCCAAGGCATCGACCTTTCCGTTACCGACAATCCCGTCAGTCTACCGGCGAGCTTCTTTATTCCGAAGTACGAACTTCCGGTGAGGCAATGCGACTATCTAGACGATTAAACTCCGGTACGGCTGCCGTGAGGACGGTCCGAAGCGTCAGCGAGTCATCCTGCTTAATCGCCCGCCTGAGCAACGTGATCCACTTGCGCAACTCATGCATAGGAGGTTGGTTCGGTTTAGCGGCCAAGACACCCGCTATCCCTATTTCGACCGCGGGTTCTTCGGAAGCAAACAAGATCTCGTTCAGGCGTTCCCCAGGACGCATACCAGTAAAGATAATCTCAATATCGCGGCCCGGCTGAAGGCCTGAGAGACTGATCATGCGTTCGGCAAGGTCCAAGATCTTAACCGGTCGGCCCATGTTCAGTACGTAAACCGAAACCTTCGATCGCTTTGTGAGGAGCGCATGTGCGGCCGCTGTGGCGACGAGATCGCAGGCCTCTCGAATCGTCATAAAATATCTTACCATGTCAGGATGCGTAACCGTGACGGGGCCGCCTGCCTCAATTTGCGCTTTGAATTTCGGCACAACTGATCCATTCGAGGCCAGAACATTACCGAATCTGACAGATATAAGCCGTGTAGGCAGTCTTCCGGGGTGTTCTTCTAGGGCCAGCTCATGATCGAGCGCCTGACAATACATTTCAGCGAAGCGCTTGGTCATGCCCAGCATTGAAACCGGCTCAATGGCTTTGTCGGTGGAAACCATCACCATTGCCTTGGCGCCGGCCGCAACAGCTGCATCAGCCACATTGATCGACCCAAAAATGTTGGTTTTAACGCCTTCACCAGGGTCGCGTTCGAGGATAGGGACATGTTTTAATGCCGCTGCATGAAAGACAAGATCAGGCTTGAACGCAGCCATCAGCTGCATCATGCGCTCGCGGTCACGGATATCAGCGACGCGTCCCTCGATAGTAGCACCGCTATGGAGAGCTTCCAGAGCTTCCGAAACCGCGTACAGAGCCGGTTCGGAATTTTCGACGATTAACAGCCGCGCGGCCCCGAATGCTAAAACCCGCTCGCATATCTGCGAACCAATCGAGCCTCCCCCGCCTGTAACAATAACAGAGGTGCCAGCTATTGTCTTCTCCAGAGAGGTGTAATCAACCTGCGCGCTAGAGCGGAGCAGTAAATCTTCGACAGCAACGTTCGTAAGACGCGGTACGTCTCCGCTCTCCAGCGAAGGCAGTCGGTTGACTATCAAGCCGAGGCGGCGAGCTCGCATAATAGTCGCCTCTGGCTGCGCCTCCGCTTCAAAGGCCGAAGGTGTCATGACAATGCGTCCGATCGACTTCTTACGCAGCGCAAAATCGTTCGTGACCTCCTCGAGGTCTTCTGTATTGCCTAGGACGGGCAAACCGCGAACTAATTGTCCTTGATCGGTGTTTGAGGGCGAAAGGATGGCGGCCGGCCAGATGCCTTTTATTGCTCCGCTCTCGATCCCACGTAGGACAACTTCGGCATCCGCGGCACGGCCGATCAAAAGCGTTGGCGTGGCTTCGCCAATCCGTGCATGCCGACGAACTCGCGTATAGCGAAAATAACGGTAAGCGACTCGTAGAAAACTGAGAAAGAAAACTTCAAGAAACCAGAATAGTACCAGAGTTATCTTACCGATGAAGTATGTGCCTAGTACATTGGGGGCCACAAGTATGTAATCAACCGCGAGGAGAGCTACGGTGAGAACGGTAGATACTTGCACGACATTGATGGCGTCCGGTAGGGAAAAGAACCGCCACTTCGTTGCAGTTAGTCCGAAGCTGAGGCAAACAACCGCCGTCAAAGCCAGGAAGTAAGGAAGGATTTCAAGCAGCAGGGGCAGGCTTGCAGAAAAACCATCACGCCCTTCGAATCGAAGATAGACCGCGCCGAATAGTGCTAAGCCGGTGGCTAGCAGATCGTGCAGCGCAATAAAAATGTTGCGTCGAGTGAGTTGGGATATCCGTTGCATGACTCAGTTAACTGCCAGCGGGACAGCATTCATCCAGCATGGTTCAAAAGTTCGCATCGTACGCCTTCAATTTAGCCGCCTCCGCCGCTCTTGCCCGTCGCCATAATTGCAACAGAGGGGCAGCTCAAGATTGCGAGAATCTGCCGTTCTCGCCGCACGGACCATCGCAAGGTCGGGCCCCGAAAGCAAGTTGTGTGGGACCGCCAGGTTCCGTGGTCCACCTGTCTAGACACAGAGTGCCTTAGCTTATAGTTCCAAGCTGAGGCCGCGTTCGTCCTGCAGTGTTGCGAGGGACATTGCGTCCTTTGATGGGTTTATTGGTCGGGAATTGCATTATGACCATTCTTAATGGCGATGGATCGCTAGCGTGCATTTGCCACGAACATCGGCCTGTGTGCGACTGTGCTACCGGAGAGCGGAACGAGAATGACGGAGCTGTTCGTTCCGCAAGAGAACAACCGAGCGCCGCGCACCAGGTTGCAAAAAGCAGATTGGTACGGTTTTTCCTTGCTTTTTGCGCGCGTTAGCCGTGGGCTCCTCGAGATCGCGGTGCTCCCATCTTAGGCTGTCGGAGCGATAACAGGAGCTAAGTCTCGGTTGACCAAGCAGCCTGAAATGTTGCGTCCGGTTAAGGCGGAATTGAGCCAGTGATTGAAGATCAGCGCAGACCTTAAGAGTGACCTTGCCCCTAGGTTTTATCCAGTTCTGAGTTCGTCCTTGCCGTTGGATTTGCCTGCTGGGCGGTGAGTGACAGGTCATCGCGAACTCGGACGGGGTTCTCCATCCGAGCTGCGAGTGGGGTCGCGTATCGTTGTAGTCGGCCCGCCAGCATCCAAGCGCGACGCGGGCTTGGGCCAATGACGTGAACAGCGTCTCGTTCAAAAACTCATCCCGCAGCCGACCTTTGAAGCTCTCGATGAAGGCGTTCTGCATGGGTTTGCCCGGCGCGATGTCGTGCCACGCGACACGGCCCTGGTCGGCCCATGCGAGAATCGCGTTGCTGGTGAGCTCGCTGCCGTTGTCGCTGACCACCATGCTGGGCGACGCACGTTAGCTTCTCTTCCCGATAGAGCCGGAAGAGCTTCTTGTGGTTGACCAGATACCCCTCCGCCTGAGCAGAACATGCAGCCGGTAGCGAAGCGGCGGCGCTGCTGGGCGATCGCCCTCATGCGCTGGCGAAGACCGATATCGTCGGCACGGGTCATCCGGTATCTCATCGTCATACGGCAGCAGCCCATGACTTTACACGCCCGCCGTTCGGTCATCCTTGTAATAGCGGAATCGAATATCATCGACCCGTTCCGTGAGGAATGGCCTGCTGCGGACTGCAATCCGCAGCAGGCCGCTGGCGATCGGATCGTACCCATCCTGAGCAGTTTGTGGCTGCCCCGTAGCGTGATCGCGCCAGCACCTTCATCGGACCCGGATGGTTGCCGGAACAATTTGGTTCGCTTCACAAGGCAGGGTCGAGGAAGATGGAAAAGACTAGCATGATTGTGGCCGGCATCGATACGGCCAAAGACAAGCTGGACGTTGCGATTTGCGGACAGACTCAGCGTTTACAAGTCGCAAACTCAATGCGGGGTTGGAAACAACTTCGTTTGGAGCTGACAAAGGCCGGAGTCGAACGCGTCGGGATCGAGGCGACCGGTGGTTACGAACGTGGTGTGGTCAGGCACCTGCAGGCGGCAGGTTTTCTCGTTCTGGTTCTCCAACCGATCCAGGTGCGGGCCTTTGCGCGCATGCACCGCCAGAGGGCTAAAAATGATGCGCTCGATGCGGCTTTGATTGCCGCATGTGCGACCGCAATCGAACCACATGAGATAGGGGCGGACCAGCGACTGACGGCACTTGCCGACGGCCTGACCTTCGTCGAGCAAATCGAAGAGGATATCGCTCGCTTCAAGACCCGGCTCGAGCACATTGCCGAACCGCGCCTGAAACGAATGGTTCTCGCCGACATTGCGCGGCTCAAGGTGCGAAGACTGGCGCAGCTACGCCTCATTGCCAAGCAATTGCGCGATCACCACGACCTGGCTGCCCGACTTGATCTCGTCATAAGCGTTCCGGGCATTGGCGAACGCACCGCGCTTGCCCTGATTATCCGGATGCCCGAGCTCGGCCGCATCAACCGGGAGCAGGCATCGGCGCTCGCAGGTCTTGCTCCCTTCGACGACGACAGCGGGAAATACAAAGGCCAGCGTCACATCGCCGGGGGCCGGGGCCGTCTTCGGCGCTCCCTCTACGCCGCCGCGCTCCCCGCAGCCTTCCGCTGGAATAAGGCCTTGATCAACCTCTACAGCCGTCTCACGGCCGCGGGGAAAGCCCACAACGTCGCTATGGTGGCTTGCGCCAGGAAGCTCCTGATCTATGCCAACACTGTCGTTGCCAGAGGTACGCCCTGGCGCGAAAACGTCATCCAGACTTAATGGTTGCTACGGGCATCCACCAGATGAGCGACAGCTTTCCGCTTCCTTGCGGGCGTCACCACTTCTTTCCCAGGAGATCCTTCAGCGCCGCATTGTCCAACGTGGCGTCAGCCAGAAGCCGCTTCAGCTTCGTGTTCTCGTCCTCCAGCGACCGCAGTCGCTTGGCCTCTGAGACGTCCATCCTCGCGCCGATTGGGAATGCTGACCAAGGTCGTTTACCTGATTAGTCTAAGGGGGAGCTGTAAGCAATTATTTAACCATGAGACTTTATCTTCTATCGCCTGGAGACCCGGAAATCTAGCAAACCGTTTCGAAGGTCACAGCACGCGGGTGATCCGGCTGGCCGATTTCAGGGAGTCGATATGAAAGAGCAATCTGCAATTGCTGCAGGTTTCATAACTGCAACTGCTGCCACGACTGTCGGTCTTTTTCTTCCGCTTTTGGCGGCGATGATCGGCACGATAGTTTCGCCTACGAAGGTAATTCAAGGCGGTGAAGCAAGTGCGTATTTCTGCCAATTTGCCGCCTCAGGCGTAAGGTGTCCGGGCGATACCGCTGCGCTCGGCAATGCTCAAAGCTTGTCAAGGTGAAACCGGGCGCGGAGAATGGCACCAGATCCGGCGTTAATGGTCGGGCATGTCGAAAAACGGCAGCAGCTTGCTAACAACGCCTCCACCGCGCCGGGTTATCAGCACACATCAGACGGTGCCTTGGCCATTCCCCTTGTTGCCGGGGTGGTGTCTTCTGCCCAACAACTCACTCGGGACTGAGATCTACGGGTAGCCAACGGGCGCTCGAGGCCGCAAATTGAGGCGGCCTGCCACTGCTGAAATCCAGCCTGACGTCAGCCCATCGGTTGCCGCATCCGCCGCAAACGAAGTGTGGCTCGATATCAGACAAGCGAACATAAGAGTTGAAACTATCGTTTTGGGCTGAGCGAAAGCGCGACCGCGGCTGGCGAAGCCGCGTTAGATCCCGCAAACTGCGGCGGATTGCCGGTGCCAAAATCCGGTCTGACCTGAGCCCCTCGGTTGCCGCATTCGGCGCATACCAAGCACGGCTCGATATCAGAGGACGTGGGTAGGCGTGTGTCGTCGGACAGAGCGAGGCATAGGGACTGCCGGCGAGCCTCCGTCCTCAGGTCTCAGTTCGTCGCCGAATACGACTGCTGCTCGCACTTTTCTAGGATGACGGACATTCTAAAGTCCTTGTACCCGTCATCGAAGAACACGGAATACGTCGGGCGTGGCTGGTCAGGCAACGGGCTCGCCTCTCTCAGGCAGACAAAGTAATCGCCTGGTCCGTGGTCAGCCTTCCGTAGGGCTGAGACCTCAACCGGCGTAGCTAGCTTTGCTGCTTTGGCGGCAATCTGAACGCCCTTTTTTATCGCTTCTTCGGTGGGTGCCTGCACCGGCTGTAACTCCGGCACGGGCCCTGACGTGTCGGCCCACATTGAAGAACAGGCAGTCAGGAGCAAGCACAACAAAGGAGCGTAACGCATCACTGATCGATTCGCGCGGTGGGATATCGTCGCACCATATACGATCGGTTTCGGCGGACTACTAGCTGCTTCAGTTCGGCATTACCGCTCATCAACCCAACATGCCCCCGGGCGTCTCGGATCAGTGCTCCGCATCCCCCGGCGATCAAAATCTGACCAAGCTCTCTCATCTGGAGGCTTCCATCAAGCGTGTCATCGCCGGATGGCTCCGGTTCTTGACCTTGACCCAATGTTTCTGTCGGCCGCCGCGGTACGGCCGATTGCAGTGTTTGGAGACCAGCCCCTCCAAGCCCACGCGGCAAGCGGCATGGTACAGGTCAGGACCGATCTCGCCCCGCTCAAACGGCGCCACGGTGATCCCGTCCGGCCGTCGCGCTAGCAGTCTCTGGAGGTTGGCCTGGTGCAGGTGGAGCGGCAGGTCGCGAAGATCGTCACCGGCCAGCGCCAGCACGTCGAAGGCCTAGAGCTGCGCCTCGTATTCGTGCTTTCGGGAGTGCAGCGCGTTGAAGTCTGAGATGCCGTCAACGCCGAGAATAAAAGTGCATTAGAATCGTGAGATGCTGGCTTTCCGTTTTTCTCAGCTTCTGTCATGTTATGACGTTCATTTTTCAGGAGAGACGTCCGTGGCGACAGGCATTGTGAAATGGTTCAACGCGAGCAAAGGCTATGGCTTCATTCAGCCCGACGGCGGCGGTAAGGACGTCTTCGTGCACATTTCAGCTGTGGAGAAGGCCGGGTTCAGTAGTTTGGCGGAAGGTGCAAAGGTGAGCTACGAAATCGTGAGCGATCGCGGAAAGGAGTCAGCAGGTAATCTGAGACTATAGGCGAAGCTCCCACACACTGAGGCCGCCAGTTCACGCTGGCGGGCGATCATGATATGTCTGATTCCAAAGAGATCGGGTGCCCACCCATCTAAAATCTTGCGACCCACTCCCGCTCGCTCACAAGGTCGGCGGGTTTTCTTTGCCCGACCCGGTGGGCTAAATCTTTCAGGGAGCTAGCCGTGCCGCCGAAAGTAAGGCAGCAGCTTCTCGAAAATCTCGACCCGGTGCTGGTCGATTTCCCTACTTAACGCATCACTGAACCCGGGAGCTTGAGCGTGGATCGTTGCACGATCTGCCGAGACTTTCTTTGGCGTTCCATCGATGGCCACCCACCCAGTCAAGGTCTCGCCGTTCCATTCGACTGTCTGTTTGCGATCGATTGACATGCTCGACTCCGCGAATTGCCGGCGTGCTTTAGCAGCGCTCCGCGCTAAGTGCTGTTGCCAAACTGCTACACTGAATCGGGATTTGGCCCCGCAACAAACGCCCGCGCTCACACTGGCGCGGCGCCCCTGGGTAGCTTAGATATTGGATGTCGCGTCGCCCAAAGGAGCTAAGCTCATTCCCCGCACATGGATGATGTGGTGTGTCTACGTCTATTTCACGGCCGCAATCTTGGGCATTTACGCCGAACTATTGGCGCAGTACTAGCTGCGGCCTCTTTCGGCTCCCGGATATCCATCAAAGATCGATGTTCCAGCGGGCCAAAGCGTACCCGAGTGCGACGTCAATACCGACAATCCCCAATAGAACCAAAACAATCGTTGCAGTCATCACTGTATCCTCCGTGCGCGGGAATTAAGATCAGAAGGTTCAATTTCGTTCCTGTTTCGGACTCGCGGCCGCTCGCACTCGCGCGACCTCCTCGGTAATTGCCTAACTAACCTGGACCGCATGCCGATCAGCATCGTGTAGGCAACGCGCCGCCAGATCAGGTCCATCAGGGCTGGCATGCTCGTACCCCGGGTTTCGATCCGGCCAGCATCGACCTAGTCTGTTTCAGTGGGATTTCGTTGGGAAGAAAAAACAGTTAAAGGCCGGCTAGGCGACCGGCGATCCAGTGCCGCACGTGAGGTTTGGTGGTTTCCGACCCATCTAGTTAAATAACATAATCTTTTGATTCAAAACGCGCGGATCTTTGAGCGAATCGCGCTCATGATGCCGTCTTTCACGGCCGCCACCCGTTAGCGAGCTGGGTGCGCGCAAAGGGGCGCCGGCTTAAGGTGGTCGGGGATCCTTTAGCGCCGCATTGTCCAAGATGGCGTGAGCCAGAACGCGCTTCAGCTTCGTGTTCTCGTCCTCCAGCGACCGCAGTCGCTTGGCCTCCAAGACGACCATCCTGCGAACCCGGCCTTCCATGTGGATTTGGCATCTCTGACACCATGCTGCCGCAGAGATCGGCGACCGGAACCACCGCTTCGTGCTCCTTCAAAACCCCGATGATATGTTCTTCCGCAAACCGCTTGCGCTTCATGCTCTGGACCTCGTCTTGGGTCAGAACGAACTTCAAACTGGATTAAGGTCAGGCCTCATCTGCCTGGAGTTCGCGCCAACCCAGTAGATTTCGATCGGCGCTGGCGCTCGGCGGCAACCCTAACATCCACCCTAGTTCGGCGCAGATTGTTTACCTCCTTCAACAACAGCAGGCGGCGAAGTTGTGCTCCGTTCAACAGCGAATCGAATAGGGGAAGGGTCTCACGTGCTTGAACGTAGACCTCCATGCTGATGGCGTATTGGTCGTAACCTTGAGTTCCGAGTCGGGCTTCGATGTCGAGCGCAGCGGATGGGTCGAGTCGCCAATCCAGGGCGTTCTTTATGGTGTAGATCTCGGCAAGGTCTTGCAGGGCGGGCGCGATGCCGGCTACGTCCACACGACGAAGCATTGTTTCGATCGCCTTTTGCCGGTAGGTGCTGAGAAGCCTGTTGCGCAAAACGCGATACCGCAGCATCTCCCAAGACAATTCGGCGATGTCGAAAGCCAGGAGCCACTCAATCGCTGATCGAGGATTGATATCGCGCAAGACCGCGGCCTGAAGGTTATGATAGTGGTCGATACTCTCTCCCGGAAGAAGCTGGGGCGGCGGGCGCATGGCCTCTATCTCGGTTGGCATCGCAGCCACAGTCTGCGTCTGAAGTCGTTCAAGTTCAGCGTTCATTGCCGAGGCGTCTCAGGAAATGGGGGCGGGCACAGGCAAGGTGATGTTTGCTGCGTCCGTCGGATGGACCGGACTGACAATCCATAGCTCCTTTGCAATTGATAGCGGTGCGATCTGTAGGTTCGCCCACCACGCCTTCTCGTCGCCGTGTCGGTGGAGGGCTTGGTGATGCGACCGGCAGAGTGGAACAGTGAATTCATCGCTGACCTTGCGTCCCAGCGTGCGTGATTGCGCGAACTTCAGGTGATGTGCATCCGAAGGACTCCTGTTACAGACCAGGCACCCCTGACTGCGAACGAACGCGAGGTGGCCTTTGCTTCTCTTCCGTGGCAACTCTTTCGGAAACGCGAGGCCGACTGGTTGCGAGTTGGCGGTTTTAGCGTCGGTACCTTGGCGGTCGTCACTGTTGAGGATCTGTGGATGATCCCTGTCGGTCCCGATACAGGATCCTGCCTTCGCCTGCTGTTCGCGTTCGCTGACAACAGCTTGCTCGAACCTCATCTGGAAGGCAGCTTCTAGAACGTGAGCGTCCGCCTCTAGTAGGGTGTTCTTGAGAGGGAGGCTCGTCCTGGCCCATGCGAGTAGGCCGTCGCCGGCATCCAGAACGGCAAGCTCGTTCAAAAGCCGGTCCAATAACTCGGCCGAGCGTTCCGTTGATAGAACCGCAGGGCGGTTCAAAGTGCCCTTGGACGTCCTCCGCTGGGCAGCTGGAGCGGCTTGAGGTTGGATGGCACTCTGAGGGCCAGCGACCGCATCGGGCGCATCCAGATCGTCCTCACCGGCAATTCCAACAAGAGCGAACAGGGCATATCGGCGGGCATAGGTCAACGAGGCGCCCATACGGTGGGGGGCTTCAACCTCCTTTGCGGCGCAGACCGGCCAATCGGAGGAAATCCATTCGCCGGAGGCATGGGCCAACAGGGTCGTGAGATGCACCTGCCCGCTCGCGGGGTCGATCCGTGTAGTCTGGACGGTTGCAATCTCCTGCTGGCTTAGCGTCTTGCGGACGATGTCCAGGCCCGAGGCCAAGGAGGCGTAGCGGAAGGTCCGGTCGTCCTCTCGCGGGAAGGGGGAGCGGATGATCGCGGTGAGGGTCTTTTCCGGGTTGGTTAGCTCGGCCTGCGCCCGGGCGAGGGCACCCGCGATCGCCCCGATCCGCTCACTGGATTGATGCATCGGAAGCCTCCAAGGCGAGAGCGTCGAAGCTGATGGCGCCGGACTTGGAGCGCTTGGCCTTGATCCCGTGCCCGCTTGCCTCCTTGGCATCGTCGGGCACGAGCTTCTTCAACTCAGCTTTGGAGAGCTCGTGCTCCCCGTGGGCGTCCTTGCTGCGGAGATAGGTTGCTGCGAACTCGCCCCAGGCATTGGACGAAGACATATCGACGACCTTAACGGCCTCCAGCCTTGGTCGCGGCGTTTCGATGTTGAAGAGCAGAGGCGGTTCGCCACTCTGAACGCAGCGCCAAAACTTCTTCTCGGCCGTGAGGAGCAAATGCTGATAGAGCGGATCGGCGTGGATTTTGATCTCAACCCATTTGCCACCGCCGGTGATGATCGAGAGTACGGACGAGCGAGCGGCGACCACCCACATATTATGCTGCAGTTGGGCCATGTGCTTTTCGGCGGCGGCCTCCTCCGTGAACGCCCAGGGCAGCATGAACTTGGCCTCGAACACCGCTCCAGTCTGCTCGACCATGCCATCGAGTGTTGCCGCCATCCATTTGTGCACGGGATGCCGAACGCGCTTCTGGATGTCCGAAATGGTTTGTCCGGTCGAGCGCTGGTACCAGGCGCGATTGAGGACTTCTGTTATCGTGCCGAGCTGGACGATGAGATTATCCGAGAGATCTTCTGGTGCGACCTCTCCACGTTTCTCGTGCCACAGGCGAATGAGCTTGTCCTGATCGTCGCCCATGATGACACGCGCATCCGAGCCGCCGATGAAGTGGCGGCGGTCATTGGGGTTAAATCTGATAATGTGATTGGGCGCATCAGCGCCGTTTGATTGAACTGTTGTCACCGGTATCTCCTTCGCAAAAACAAGCGGCTTTACATGCCGCACTGCCTGAAGCCCCGCTTCCGCGAGGCGAGATACCGGCGCTACGATCGAAGGTGGCGCCCAGTCGAATCAGTAACGCTCCAATCGCGGATGAAGGCCAGTCCTTTCTGCAGCAACAATCTTGCTCGTTTTAGCGGCAGGAATGGCTCTTGTTCTCACGCGCTTAGGGCGGGGACGGGACGAGGCTGATCGGTATAATCCCGACAAAACGAAGCCAATTCACGCATGAACAGCAAAGACGTGGATGCAAAAGGGCGCGCTCGCAGCGAACGATGTTGTCCGGTCGCATGACATGTTGAAATGAAGCCGTGATTGTCGGAAGATCAGAGGGTGTCCCCTCCGACTTGGGCCTACGAGATTTGAAGCGTCCGGCAGTATTTTTCGATCGTGATGGCGTCCTCAATGAGGACGACGGCTACGCTTTCGAACCCGGCCAGATCCGGTGGGTGGAAGGAGCCCAGCAGGCCGTCAAAGCAGTCAATGACGCTGGGTATCTTGCGTTTGTCGTGACGAACCAATCAGGAATCGCGAGGGGGTTTTACGAGGAGCGGCATGTTCGCAATCTGCACGAATGGATGTTGCGTGAACTTGCTATGGTTGGTGCCCGTATCGATGCGTTCGAATTCTGCCCCCATCACCCCGATGGTCTGGTTGAGCGTTACCGTGTCCTCTGTAGCTGTCGTAAGCCGCAGCCGGGGATGATCAGAGCCCTCCTTGAGCGGTATTCGGTGGATATCGATGCTAGCTTCATGGTCGGCGACAAGCAGAGCGATCTTGCTGCGGCACAAGCGGCCGGAATAGCCGCCTATCTGTTTGATGGATCAAACCTACATACGTTCATTGCGCCGTTGTTGCCGGATCCGTCGTATCCTCCGTCGCATCGCCGAGGCGCGGCAACCGAGGATTGAGGCCGTGGTCTTCGCGATAAAGCGGATCGCTTGATTGCGAGATAGTGAAATCAAGGAGGCAAGTTGGCGTCAAAGCGACAAATCGAAGCCAATCGCGCAAACGCAGCGAGGAGTACCGGGCCGCAAACAAGCGTCGGCAAAGCAGCATCGAGCCGCAACGCCTATCGGCATGGCTTATCTCGTTGGGACGAACCCGCCGGTTCTGGTTTCGATGCAGTCCTTGCGGAAGGCTTCAAAGGTACGGACATGCATGTCGCAGGTCAAGATTTGGCTCAAGCTAGGAGCCGCCAGGATCGCCTGCGAGCTCTTAGGTTAATTCTGATGTTGGCGGTGATCGAGGGCGCGGAACCAAAGCAAATGAGATATTTGTCGAGCTTGGAACGGTATGAGAAGGCTGCTCTCTCGCGGCAACGGCGGGGGCTCAAACATTTCAAGCGGAATGCCGGATGAGAACCACGAGCTGAGTAGGAAACTGGCAGTGTAGGGTCTCAGGCCGGAGAGCGTCGCGCCGATTGGTCGCGCTGCTAGTATTTCAAGTCTTGGAGGCTGCATGAACTACATTTTCCCACTGCTGGCTGTCGCGATCACCATCGGCCTGTTTGTGCTCTACGCAATGGTGCGGCAGAACTCGCGTCGATCCCGCCGCGCCAATGAGGTTCGTCACTGGCCGGATTCGAGCCTGAGATAGCGATCGGCCGTAGAAGCGTCCATTCAGCATGCGCAGGCAAATCGAAAAACCTGAGCTTGCGCCGTCGGGCAAAGCATCAGATAGAGCCTCCTTGGAAGTAGCCGTTTTCGGTCGAGGAAGAGATGAGACGAGCGCTTGCCATAGTGATGATGCTACTCTTGCCGACGTCGCTGAACGCCGGATCAACGATTGTGGGCGCTGGCTCGCAATCTTGTACCGCCTGGCTGAATAGGAAGAAGAACTTAGTCGTAAAGGCAGCCTTTGAATCCTGGGTCGTGGGCTTCGTCAGCGGTCTAAACGTGAGTGCCGAGAGGGAAATTGTCGGTGGCGGCGATTTCTCCGCGATTGTTGTTTGGATGGACCGGCGTTGCAGATCTCAGTCTTCAGATCAGATTGGAGTCGCAGCTCTGGATCTAGCGATGGAATTGGCCGGCAACGCGGCGAAGCGCTAATCAGGCTGTTCGGCTAGGTTTACCCTCAACGATGCTGATGCCGTATTCCTCCAGGAGCTTTTCCGTATCCCAAATCTTCTCGGGAACGACTATTGGCTTGCCTGCTATTGCCGGATCATTCTGGTCGATCAGCTCTCCGGTTCGCTCCAAAAGGCGCCAGACATTGTTCCGGGCGCTCTTGTCGCCTTGAAGAGCCGCATTGTAGTTTTTCAAGAGGATAGCTACGGCTCGGGGGACCTTTTGCCGACGGCCATCTGTGGTGAGCATCACGGACTCCATTGCGAGCCGCTTAAAGATGGCGATCACGCTTTCCGTCGCGTTCCTGCAAGAGGCACGACGGGTTTGCCCGCAGTTCACTTTCGTACGTTCGGTCATTGTCGTTCATCCATTCTGCCGTCCATTCAATGTCTCCCTAGCTCATCCTGTCGTGCGCCTGCGGGACTTGAACGTTCGAACTGATAGCCTAAACGCGCTTCACGATAATGGGACCTGTGCTCTTCGGAGTGGCTCGCCGGATTAGTCCGGAGCGCTCCATGAGGTCGATAAACCTGTTAAACTCACGAGAATCTCCTGCCATCGCATCGTGAAGGATTCGGCGCACCATTAGTTCTCTTCGAGAGAGCGTGCTCCCGTCCTTTGTGCGTTGAACACCATCGAAGAGCTCCTTTAGGCTAATCCCATCGGGGCGCTTTGGACGGCCCTTAGGGTTTCCTGTTCTTCCCTTGGGAAATTGCGCATGCTTGGGCGGACGTTTGTACCCGATCTCGTAACCTGGCGAAGCACCATCGGGCTCTGTGGGCGTGATTGAATTGGCGTGGTCGTCCATGCGTCCTCGCGCTGGTTTGAGCTGGGAGACAAATAGCACGACCGAAGCAGACTCAGCGCTCACGACAATGCCGAGGGAATTCCGATAGCGCCGGCGTCTGGGTCGAAAGGCTCGGGTGGGCGCTTTGAAACCAAATGGATTAGGCCCCCCGGACTTCCGCCAGCTCCTCGAAGCTTTCCTGCATTGGATAAAGCCAGGCCTTCTTTCCAGTGTACTGCTCCCAACGCCGGACCGCGACATCGACGTAAGCGGGGTCAAGCTCGATGGCTCGCGCAATGCGGCCAGTCTTTTCCGCTGCAATCAGGATCGTCCCACTCCCACAGAAGGGATCAAGCACGATCTGACCGCGCTTGGAGCAGTCCTTCATGGCTTCGGCCACCATCGCCACGGGCTTCACAGTAGGATGAAGCTTCAGTTCGTCCATGCGACCGAGCCGCATGCTGCTCGCGCCTTCATAATCCCAGACATTGGTCCGATAGCGTCCGTGCTGACCCAGCTCGAAGGTATTGGTATGGGCAGCCGATCCGTTCTTCCAGACAAAGACCAGCTCATGCTTGGAGCGGTAGAACGACCCCATGCCGGCGTTCGTCTTGTTCCAAACGCAGAGGTTCTTGAGCTCCGGATAGTGCCGATCCCCTGCAAGCAACATTTCCCGCATATGCCGCCAGTCCATGCAGATCTGGTGGATCGAGCCGTCCTTCGAATAATGGCAAAGCAGCCGGAAGGCCTTGGAGAGGAACCGGGTGAATTCCTCCTCGCTCATCTCTCCTGAAGCCATCGCAAATTCGCGGTGCTTGATCGCCCCCAGCCCCGATACATTGCCGCCAATGCGAACATTGTACGGCGGATCGGTGAAAACGAAATCGGCCCGCTCGTCATCCATGAGAGTTTCGTAGACGGCGGGGTTCGTTGCATCACCGCAGAATAGAACGTGCTTACCCAGCCGCCATATGTCTCCGAGGCGACTCACGATGGGACTCTCACCACGGTCAGGAATGCGGTCTTCAGGCTGCTCCATGTCATCGTCGAAGTTTTCGATGATGCAGTCCACTTCGGCGGCTTCAAAACCGCTCAGATCGAGATCGAACCCCACCTCCGCCAGCTGCTTAAGTTCGATAGCAAGGATCGCGTTATCCCAGCCCGCCTTTTCAGCTACGCGATTGTCCGCAAGAACGTACGCCCGCTTATCCGTTTCGCTAAGATGCGAGAGGCGGACGCAGGGGACTGTCTTTAGGTTGAGCAGGCTTGCAGCCGCGAGGCGTCCATGGCCCGCAATCACCTGACCTGCATCATCGATAAGAATTGGATTGGTGAAGCCGAACCGTTCGATGCTCTGTGCGATCAGCTTGATCTGCTTTGCAGAATGGGTGCGCGCATTCCCCGCGTAAGGCTTCAAGGCTTCAATTGACATGTCCTCGATCTGCAAGGTTTTCTCCTGTTGAGTTCGCTCTGGGCGGATTGCCCCGGAGAGGTGTTTTTGCAGATCACGGCTCGCACTTCGCTCACGGAAATTGGCGGTTACGGTGCACGATCGGAAGGGCGCGAAAACTGGCGTTCAATCTCCGCATCGAAGTCCTCCGAATCCGTGCAGCGTTCTTCGGGGTGAAGGCGGCCGCCCTTCCAAGAGCTGTGATTATTGCGGAGGGTCGTCCAATCTATATTCGCCAGGCGCTTGCGTGCCCAAAATGCCAACAGCCGGTAGGCGCGTTCGCTGGTCGCGACATGATCGGTGGTGCGGTCCTGAACAGCTTGATGTGCCCTAAGCCGCCCGCACAGCCACGGATAGATCCTGTCGATCTGCTCGAGCGTAAAGTCCTGCTGTGCCGGATGGTTGGACGGGCGACCGCGGCGCTTGCGGGTGGGAAGCTCGTGTCGGACGGACCACGGCGGATCGTTGCGAAGCTGCTGCTGATCGAACGGAATGCCCATGCTCATTTCTCCTTGGGTTGGTCCGGAGAACGCTATCCCAAGATGGAGCTGCGGCAGAACGGGGCCGATGGCGTTGGTAAACGCTCAAAATCCGATATTGCGGATTCGGGGGGCCATGGGGGTAGCGGTCGAGTCCAATTGGCGAATGCAGAGGCCTCCTATTGCGTTTTCGGATTTTATCACAAGGGCGTGACAAGTATGGCCGGACTCCGACGTGAGAGGCAGATCCGAGATGACCCTGCTAGTTTGCGATCCTGCTGGTTTGGGATGACGAACCCCCGAGCGTTGGCAGGTCGGGAGCTCAGAAGGCCCTTGGGGCGTTTCTCCAAGGCCTACCCGAGTGGCTTCCCTGCTTTGGCTCCGCAGCTTCCCTGTTGCTGGACGGGAAATTCCCTGATCGCAGCTCGGAATTCCCTGTTATTTTCGACCACCCTGCATCTGGGAAGCGCGTAAGCCTCGGATAATCCGGGCGTTTTGCGCAAGTTTCGCCGGAACAGAACTTGTTTTTTGCAAAATATTCGCTGTTACCCGAACAAGGTCAGCTCTACCGCTCGTCCGCGATCACCTTGCCGTCGTTCGGCAGCGCGCCGGGTCTCACCAATTCAACCTCGCCTCCGAGCTTCGTCACTGCGCGCAAGGTGCCTGCAATCTCCTCGCGCAGCCCGTCGTTCGCGACCGCCGTCTCCGCTTTCAACGTCATTGCATCGGCCTCGCCCTGGCGCGTGACGACGAGGCGTAATCTTCCGAGCGCGGAATGGCGCTTGCTGATCTCGGCGACCTGCTCGGGGCGGACGAACATGCCCTTGACCTTGGTGGTCTGGTCGGCGCGGCCCATCCAGCCCTTGATGCGCATGTTGGTGCGCCCGCAGGGGCTGGTGCCCGGCATTGTCGCGGTGAGGTCGCCGAGCGCGAGCCGGATCCAGGGATGGTGCGGGTCCAGTGAGGTCACGACGATCTCGCCGACGTCGCCGGGCGCCACGGGATCGCCGGTCCCGGGCTGGACGATCTCCATGATCAGGTTCTCGTTCACGACCATGCCGTCGCGCGCAACGGTCTCGAAGGCGATGAGGCCGAGATCGGCGGTGCCGAAGGCTTGGTAGGCGTCGATGCCACGCCCCTTGATCTCCACCTGGAGCGAGGGCGGGAAGGCCGCGCCCGAGACCACCGCGCGCTTGATCGAGGAGACGTCGCGGCCCGAGCTTGCGGCAGCATCGAGCAAGATCTTCAGGAAATCCGGCGTGCCGCTGTAGCCGACGGGACGATAGGCCTCGATCAGCTCGAATTGCTGCTCGGTATTCCCTGGACCAGCCGGGATCACGGCGCAACCCAGCGCGCGGGCCGAGGCATCGAAGATGAAGCCGCCGGGGGTGAGATGGTAGCTGAAGGTGTTGAGCACGATGTCATCGGGCCGGAACCCGGCCGCGAACAGCGCCCGTGCGCCGCGCCAGGGGTCGGCCTGCCGCCCCTCCGGCTCGAAAATCGGCCCGGGGGAGGTGAAGAGGCGGGCGAACGAGCCGGGCGCCGCCGCGACGAACCCTCCGAAGGGCGTGGACGCCTTGTGGAGGGCCGGCAGTTCCGACTTGCGCAGCACCGGCAGGCCCGCCAGTGCCGCCCTGGAGGTCACGGTAGCCGGATCCACGCCTTTCAGCCGATCGGCATAGGCGGGCGCGGTCATCGCAGAGCGCAGCACGCCGGGCAGGCGGGCGAACAGATCGGCCTCGCGCGCGGCTTGCTCGCGCGTCTCGAGGGCGTCGTAATGGGCGGTCATGGCTGATCTTTCCGTGTTGGCATCCGTTGCGCACCGCCGCCGGCATGGGTATCAGACGGCCATGGACGAGGTTTGAAGAGGACGCGATGGCGGACGAGGGAATCAGTGCGGCGGACGAGGCGTCGGACGTCGTGCCGCGCCTGAAGCGCCGCATGATCGACGAGGCGCTGCCGTTGTGGTCGACGGTCGGCTGGGACCATGGCGCGGGTGGTTTCATCGATCGGCTGCATCGTGACGGCACGGCGGACAGCGCCGCGCCGCGGCGCGTGTTCGTGCAGGCCCGTCAGATCTGGTGCTACGCCAAGGCTGCGCAGATCGGCTGGTACCCTGAGGGGCGCGCCATCGCACTGAAGGGGCTCGAGCATCTGCTCGCCAAAGCAAAGGCGCCCGACGGCCGGCCGGGCTACGTGCACCGTCTGACGCCGGAGGGCGCGGTGCTGGACGCCCGCCGCGATGCCTACGACCACGCCTTCATCCTGTTTGCGCTCGCGACAGTCTACGCGCTCGACCAGGACGCACAAATTCGCGCAGAGATCGACGCGCTGCTCGCCTTCCTCGACGGTCATCTGCGCTCGCCGCACGGCGGCGTCCACGAAGGTCTTCCGGTTTCGCTGCCGCGCCGGCAGAACCCGCACATGCATCTGTTCGAGGCGATGATCGCGTGCTTTGACGCGACCCACGATTTGTCGTTCCAGAACCGCGCCGGCGAGTTCTTCGCACTGTTCCTCGCCAATCTCTACGACAAGCGGACGCGCGCGCTCGGCGAATATTTCGAGGAGGACTGGTCGAAGATCGCGCCGGTCAGCATCGAGCCCGGCCACCAGGCGGAATGGGTCTGGTTGCTGAAGGGGTTCGAACGCATCACGGGCTGCCCGACCGGACAGCGGCGCGCCGAGCTGCTGGTAACCGCGCTGCGCTATCGCGACGAGGCCACCGGCTGCCTGATCGACGAGGGTGACGACGCCGGCAACATTCGCCGCACTACGCGCCGGCTGTGGCCACAGACCGAGATCGCGAAGGCGTGGATCGCGCAGGCCGAATCCGGCGAGGCGGGCGCGGCGGACGAGGCGCGCATGGCTCTGGCGCGGCTCGAACGCCATTATCTCAGTCATCCCGTGCGGGGCGGCTGGTACGACCAGTTCGAGCGCGACGGCAAATCGCTGATCGACACCATTCCTGCGTCGTCGTTCTATCATGTTCTCTGCGCAGTCACGGAAGCGGAACAGGTATTGGATGGTTAAAGCCAGCGCTTGCGCCGCTTGAAGCTCTTGAGGTTCTTGAAGCTCTTGCGCTGGTCGCCGGCGCCGCCGAGGTAGAATTCCTTGACGTCCTCGTTGTCGCGCAATTCGTCCGCGGTGCCGTCGAGCACGACCTTGCCCTGCTCCATGATGTAGCCGTGGCTTGCCACCGACAGCGCAGCGCGGGCGTTCTGCTCGACCAGAAGAATGGTGACGCCGAGGTCACGGTTGATCTTGTGGATGATTGAGAACACCTCTTTCACCAGCAGCGGCGACAGGCCCATCGAGGGCTCGTCCATCAGGATCATCTTCGGGCGAGCCATCAGCGCGCGGCCGATCGCGAGCATCTGCTGCTCGCCGCCGGAGAGATAACCGGCAAGCCCGGTGCGCTCTTTCAGACGCGGGAAATAGTTGAAGACCATGTCGAGATCGGCGCCAACGTCGCGGTCCCGGCGGGTGAAGGCGCCGAGCTTGAGGTTTTCCAGCGAGGTCATGTCGGCGACGATGCGCCGGCCCTCCATCACCTGGAAGATGCCGCGGCGGACGATCTTGTCGGGGTCGATGCCATTGATCCGCTCGCCTTCGAACAAGATTTCGCCACGTGTGACTTCGCCGTCCTCGGTTTTGAGCAGCCCAGAGATCGCCTTCAGCGTCGTCGACTTGCCGGCGCCGTTGGCGCCGAGCAGCGCCACGATCGCGCCCTTGGGCACGTCGAGGCTGAGACCGCGCAGCACCAGGATGACGTCGTCATAGACGACCTCGATGTTGCGCACGGCAAGGAGAGGCGGTGCGGGTACGATGCCGGGGGAGGGACGAGCTGCTGCTTCGTGAATTTCGGTCATGCCTCGTACTCCGCTGTCGTCGCCCGGCTTGACCGGGCGACCCAGTATTCCAGAGACGCCTGAGACTCGCGGAGAGGCCCCGGCGTACTGGATCCCCCGCTCCAGTGCGCGCTGCGCACAAGGCGGGGGATGACATTTGTGTGTGAGGTGAGGGCTAAGCTCACCAGCCCAGCAATTCCGGCTTGCGCGGCAGCTCGACGGTCTTGACCTTCTCGAGCTTGATCGCGCCCTTGGCCATGAGGTCGTTGAGGTCGCCGTCGGTCGCGCCCGCAATCTTGGTGCGGTAGAGGTCGACCTTCAGCGTGCCGCGGTGGTCCTTATCGGTCCAGGTCGAGGGATTGCAGACACCTTCCATCCCGGCCGGCACCCAGTCCTTCTTCTGGTAGAAGCCCTTGGCGACGTTCTCGCCGGTGGCGCCGCCGTTCTTGGCGGCCCAATCGATCGCCTCCTTCATGTAAAGCGCCGAGCAGACCGCCGCGATGTAGTGCACGGGGCGATAGACCTTGCCGGTCGGGTCGGACATCTTCGAGATCTCCATCACCGTTTTCATGCCGGGGGCATCGCCGCCCCAGCTCACCGCCGTGCGCAGCGGGAAGATCACGCCGTCGGCGGCATCGCCCGCGGTCTTGGCGGCGTTCTCGTCCATGCCCCAGACATTGCCCATGAACTGGATGTCGACGCCGGCGGTCTTGCAGGCCTTCATCACCGAGATGTTGGACGCGGCGGTGTTGCCGAGATAGGCGTAGTTGGCGCCCGAGGATTTCAGGCTCAGGCACTGCGCGCTGTAGTCACCCGGCGCGAGCGCGAACACCAGCGGGGGCAGCACCTCGAAGCCGAGCTCCTGCGCCATGGCTTCGCCGGCGGCCTTCGGCGCGTTCGGATAAGGGTGGTTGGCCCCCATGTGGACGAATTTCGGCTTGCCGGACTTGCCCTTGGCCTTCCAGTCTTCGGCTGCCCACATTAGCATCGCGCGCAGCGAGTCCGAATAGCTCGGACCATAGAAGAAATTATAGGGCGCGGGCTTGGCCTTGCCGCTGACACCTTCGGGATCGGTGAGGGCGGCGGCGTAGGAGCCGGAGAGATCGGGGATCTTGTCTTGCGCGAGGAAGCCGGTCAGCGCCTCGGTGTCTGCCGTGCCCCAGCCCATGATCGCCGCGACCTTGGAGTCCGGCGCCGACCACTTCTTGTAGAGCGCGATCGCGCGCGGCACCTGGTAGCCATAGTCGTTGGTATCGACGTTGATCTGCTTGCCGCCTACGCCGCCGTTCTTGTTGACCCAGGCGAAGGTGTCGGCGACGGCTTGGCCGTAGGGCGTGCCGACGTCGGACGTGCCGCCGGAATAATCGGCGAGATGCCCGATCGCGATCTGCGCCTGCGCGCCTGACGAGAATGCGGCGATCGCCAGCGCAAGCGACGCGGTGCTCAAAAAGGATTTTGTCTTCATTGGTTGCCTCCTCCTGTTTATTTGTTGGTTAGAGAGTTGCCCGCGCTCAATGCGAGAACGGGTAGAGTTTCCAGTACGCCTTGATCTGTCGCCAGCGATGGGCGAGCCCGTCGGGCTCGAACATCAGGAACGCGATGATGATCACCCCGATCGCGATCTCGCGCAGGAAGGTGATGTTGTTGTTCAGCGACAGCGCCTTGTCGATCGCGCCGCCCTTCAGCGCCACGCTGAGGAACTCCATCGTCTCGGGCAGCAGCACCACGAACGCGGTACCCATCAGCGTGCCCATGATCGAACCGGTGCCGCCGATAATGATCATGGCGAGGAACAGGATCGAGCGTTCGATGCCGAAACCTTCTTGCGACACCACGAGCTGGTAGTGCGCATAGAGCGCGCCGGCGATGCCGGCGAAGAAGGCGGCGAGCCCAAATGACAGCGTGCGATACTTGGTGAGATTGATGCCCATGATCTCCGCGGAGAGATAATGGTCGCGGATCGCCACCAGCGCGCGGCCGTCGCGGGTGCGCATCAGATTGGTGACGAGGACGTAGCTTGCAACTACGTAGGCGAGTACGACGTAGAAATATTGCCTGTCGCCGCGCAGCGTGTAGCCGAAGATCGAGAACGGATTGGCGCTGGCCGGTACCGAGCCGCCGGTGAACCATTCGGCGCGGGAGAAGAAGTCGAGCAGGATGTATTGTGCCGCGAGTGTCGCGATCACAAGATAAAGCCCCTTCAGCCGCGCCGCTGGGATGCCGAAGATCAGCCCGACCAGCGCAGTGACGACGCCCGCGAGGGGGATCGCGAAGAACACCGGGATCGATGTGCTGTTGGAGATGTAGGCAGACGTGAAGGCGCCGAGCAGGAAGAAAGCGGCGTGGCCGATCGAGATCTGGCCGGTGAATCCGACCAGGATGTTCAGCCCCAGCGCAGCGATCGAGAAGATGCCGATCTGGATCAGGATGCTGAGCCAATAGCCGCCAAGAAATTGCGGCACGAGACACAGCGCCAGCACGCCAGCGATCGCAAAATTGCGGCTGGTGGCGGTCGGGAAGATCGTGGTGTCGGCCGCGTAAGAGGTGCGGAAATCACCAGCAGGGATGAGGGCGGGGCCGGCCATGGATCAGATCCGTTCGATGTCGTGGGTGCCGAACAGGCCGTAGGGCTTGATCATCAGCACGATGATGAGGACGTAGAACGGCGCGATCTCGTAGAGATTGCCCCAGTGAAGGTATTCGCTGTCGACATATTGCGCGATGTTCTCGAGTAATCCGATGATGATGCCGCCGAGCACGGCACCGCCGACGGAATCGAGCCCGCCGAGGATCGCAGCCGGAAACACTTTAATGCCGTAGGCGGCAAGGCCCGAGGATACGCCGTTCACGACCGCGACGACGACGCCCGCCACCGCTGACACCGTTGCGGAGATCGCCCAGGCCATCGCGAACACGCTTTTCACGGAAATGCCGAGCGATTGCGCGACCTGCTGGTTGAACGCAGTGGCGCGCATCGCAAGACCGTACTTTGACGCGCGGAAGAACCAGGCCATGCCAATCATCATCGCGATCGAGACGACGAGGCTCATGACATAGACGGTCTGGATCTGAAGCCCGAGCAGGCTGACGGACTGGCTCTCGAACACGCGCGGGAACGGCTGCGGATTGACGCCGAACATCCATTTGAGCGTCGCCTGCAGCACGGTCGAGAGGCCGATCGTCACCATGATGACCGAGATGATGGGTTCGCCGATCATCGGTCGCAGGATCAGGACCTGCACCGCGATGCCGAACACGAACATGAACACCAACGTCATCGGCATGCCGATCCAGAACGGCACCTGGTATTTCGCGAGCAGCGTCCAGCACACCCAGGCGCCCACAAGCAAGAGCTCGCCCTGCGCGAAATTGACGACCTGGCTAGCCTTGTAGATCAGCACAAACGACATCGCGACCACGCCATAGAGCGTGCCGACCACGAGGCCGTTGACCAGGAGCTGAATGAGGAAGGCGGTGTTCATGAAGTGGTGCTCGCTGACAAATCCGGCGCGCTCTTCCCCTCTCCCCCTGTGGGAGAGGGTGGCTTCGCGAAGCGAAGACGGGTGAGGGGTTGGCTCGGCAGGGGAGGTGCGGAGAGAGGACCCCTCACCCGAGTGAGGATGTGGTGGATAGCGGAGATGCCCTCTCCCACAAGGGGAGAGGGCGCATCGGCCAGCATCGCGGTCTTGCTTCGAAACAGACTCACTCCGCCGCCTCCGCCATGTGCCCGTGGCCACCCAGGTCCACAACCCTCAGCGTTGTACGTACGCGCTGCGTGCTGCCGTCCTGGAAACGGATCACGGTGTCCACCGGGATGTCGGCCTGGCCGCGGTAGATTGCGTCGATGATGCCTTCGTATTTCTCGTTGATGACGCTGCGGCGCACTTTCCGCGTGCGGGTGAGTTCGCCATCGTCGGCGTCGAGCTCCTTGTAGAGCAGCAGGAAACGGGAGATGCGCTGCGCCGGCGGCAGAGTGGCGTTGACGGTCTCGACTTCCTTCTTGAGCAGCGCATAAACCTCGGGCCGCGAGGCCAGGTCGCTGTAGGTCGTAAACGAGAGCCGGTTCTTCTCCGCCCATTTCGAGATGATGGAGTAGCGGATGCAGATCATTGCGGCGAGCGCGTCCCGGCCTGCGCCGAGCACCACGGCTTCCGCGATATAAGGCGAGAACTTCAACTTGTTCTCGATGAATTGCGGCGAGAAGCGCTCGCCGCGCGAGGTCTCGGCGAGATCCTTGATGCGATCGATGACCACGAGCTGGCGATTCGCGTTGAAATAGCCGGCGTCACCGGACAGCATCCAGCCATCCCTGAGGTCAGCGACGCTCGCCTCCGGGTTCTTGTAGTAGCCGAGGAACATGTTGGGATGCCGCACCACGATTTCGCCGACGCCGTGAACGTCGGCATTGTCGATGCGGATTTCGACGCTGTCGGCCATCGGCACGCCGGTGGTGTCGGGATCGACCTTGCCCGCGGGATGCAGCGTGTAGGCCCCCAGCAGCTCGGTCTGGCCGTAGAGCGTACGTAGCGGCACGCCCATGGCCTGGAAGAACTTGAAGGTCTCGGGCCCGAGTGCCGCGCCGCCGGTTGCGGCTGAACGCAGGCGGGTGAAGCCGAGGCGGTCGCGCAATGCACGGAACAGGATCGCGTCGGCAAAGCCGGAACGCTCGCCCTGTTCGAGCGCGGCAAGCCCGCTCTTCATGCCGATGTCGAACAGGCTCTGCTTGAAGGGCGTTGCGTCCATCACCCTGGCGCGGACGTCGGCGGCGATCGATTCCCACACGCGCGGCGCAAACAGGACAAACGTCGGCGCGATCTCGCGCAGATCGTTCATCATGGTCTCGGGCTCTTCGACGAAGTTGATCTTCATCCGGCACAAGAGACCTTTGCCGAGTACATAGACCTGTTCCATGATCCAGGGCAGCGGCAGCACCGACACGTACTCGTCATCCGGCCCTTTCGGGTCGAAAGCGAGATAGGTCGCGCAATGGCCGAGCACGCGGCCGGCGGCGAGCATTGCGAGCTTTGGATGCGAGGTGGTGCCTGATGTCGTGCAGAGGATCGCGACGTTCTCGCCCTTGGTCGCGTCCACCAGCCGGTCGTAAAGTTCCGGCTCGCGCGTAGCCCGCGCCCGGCCGAGTTCGGCAAACGTCTCCGCTGACATCAAGCGCGGATCGTCGTATTTCCGCATGCCGCGCGGATCGGAATAGATGATGTGCTTCAGCTTTGGGACGCGGTCGGCCAGCGTAAGCAGCTTGTCGACCTGCTCCTCGTCCTCGGCGAAAACGAGCTGCGCCTCGCCATAATTGAGGAGATAAGAGGCTTCCTCGTCGAGCACGTCGCGATAGAGCCCGAGGCTCAAGCCTCCGATCGCGTGGGTTGCTATTTCCGCCGCGACCCAGTCCGGCCGGTTGTCGCCGATGATGCCGACGACATCTTCGCGCCCAAGGCCCAGTTCGATCAGGCCGAGCGCGAAATCGCGCACCCGGCTCTGGTAGGCGTTCCAGGTGAAGGGGCGCCACAGCCCGAGATCCTTCTCGCGCAACGCGATCTCATTGCCGTACTCCTTCGCATTGAGCCGAAGCATCTTCGGATAGGTATCGGCCTGCGCGACGCGGCCTGCGTAATCCATCATGCCGCGCTCTCCTGCGCCGGCGGAGCATCGTCAGGATCGACCAGCACCTCGTCCTCTTCGCCGAGATAGGCGCGCCTGACGTGGGGATCGGCGAGCACGGCGGCCGGATCGCCTTCGGCGATCTTGCGGCCGAAATCCAGCACCATGACGCGGTGGGAGATGTCCATCACCACGCCCATGTCGTGCTCGATCATCACCACGGTCATGCCGAACTCTTCGTTGAGATCGACGATGTAGCGGGCCATGTCCTCCTTCTCCTCGAAATTCATGCCGGCCATCGGCTCGTCGAGGAGAATGAGGCGCGGCTCCAGTGCCATGGCGCGGGCGAGCTCGACGCGTTTGCGCAGGCCATAGGAGAGGGTGCCGGCTTGCGCCTTTCGGACCGATTGGAGATCGAGGAAGTCGATGATCTCCTCGACCTTGCGACGGTGCTCGAGCTCTTCCTTGCGCGCGCCGGTGAGCCAGTACAGCGAGCCCGTGAGGAAATTGTTCTTCAGGAGGTGATGCCGGCCGACCATGATGTTGTCGAGCACGCTCATGTGGTGGAACAGCGCCAGGTTCTGGAAGGTGCGGCCGATGCCGAGCGAAGCGCGCGCGTTGGGCGTCAGGCCGGTGATGTCGCGGCCCTGGTAGAACAGCTGGCCTTCGGTCGGCTTGTAGCGGCCGGAAATACAGTTCACGATCGAGGTCTTGCCGGCACCGTTGGGGCCGATGATCGAGAACAGCTCGCCTTCCCTGATGGCGAAGCCGACGTCGGTCAGCGCACGGACGCCGCCGAATCGCAAGGACACGCCGCGCACTTCAAGACTGGTAGCCACCAAACAGATCCCTCCCCGTGATGGCGCATTCAGTGGCGCTCTTCATCCGTTCTGTCGGGCGATCCTAGTACGACCGTGCCGGTGAGGCCATGCAGCAGATGGTCTCGACCGGAGCCGCGCCGCTCTCGTTCCCGTTTGGGATCAAAAGCCGCATCGCCCGAGGTGGTCCTCAATAGGGGAAAGCGCTATTTTGAAATGTCTCCCGCCTGACAATTCTGCGACAAAAGTTTTCGGGTGGGAGCAACCTCCGTTTTTCGTCGGATGGTAGTCAAAACGGTCATGCTGCATTGCAGCATAACAGGAGTGACGAACGGTGCGGCTGGCTTCGGGATCATGATTTCAGAGGATCAACTGAAGCGCGTCGCTGCCTGGTCGCGCGAGCTCACGCAAGCGGAGATCGCGGTCGCTCGTGCCGGGATCACGGAGCGGTCCTACGGCACCGGCGAGACCGTCTTCATGCGCGGCGACACGTTCGACTATTGGGCCGGCATGGTCTTTGGGCTTGCCCGGATGGGCGGGGTCTCGCGCGACGGCAAGGAGACGAGTCTTGCCGGGCTGACGGCGGGGGCCTGGTTCGGCGAGGGTAGCGTGCTCAAGAACGAGCCGCGCCGCTATGACGTGGTCGCGCTGCGCAACAGCCGCGTCGCACTGATGGAACGCAGCGCCTTCATGTGGCTGTTCGAGAATAGCGTCGGTTTCAACCGCTTCCTGGTGCGCCAGCTCAACGAGCGGCTCGGCCAGTTCATCGGCATGCTCGAGGTCAACCGCACGCTGGATGCCACTGCGCGGCTTGCTCGCAGCATCGCCTCGCTGTTCAATCCGATCCTCTATCCGGAATCCACCGCGCATCTGGAGATCACCCAGGAGGAGATCGGCGCGCTTTCCGGCATGTCCCGCCAGAATGCCAACCGCGCGCTGAACCGGCTGGAGAAAGAGGGCTTGCTCCGGCTGGAGTATGGCGGCGTCACGATCCTCGATATCGAGCGGTTGCGCGGTTACGGGGACTAGAGTTCCTCGTTCGTCATCGCGTATTGGCGGGGGCGTGCACCGGCCAGAGGTCGGCACGCCAGCGCACGGCGATCGCCATCATTGCGATGAACCCCGAGACGGCATAGAGCGAGCCCGTCGCGGTATAGCCGATGATGTCGATCAGGCTGCCGGCCGCGAGGAGCCCGATCGGCAGGCCGTAGATCACCATCATGCGCACGCCCATGACGCGGCCGCGAAGATGTGCGCTGGCCGTCCGCATCAGGATCACGGCAGCCGATATCATCGACATGCTCTGGGCGATGCCGGCGAGCACAAGGCAGGCCATCGCCACCGGCATGGTCCTGATCTCGACGAACACCAGCAGCATGGCGTACCAGGCCAGCGTCGCGCCGATCAGGAGCCGGGCAATGCGCACTCCGCTGACGAGGCTGAGCGTGATGGAGCCGATCAGCGAGCCGACGGCGAAGCTCGCGGAGAGATAACCGAGGCCGGTCTGGTCGGTATGAAAGATGTCCCGTGCGATGTAGGGCAGCAATCCGCCGGTGAAGGGAAATGCGGTCAGGTTGGCGAGGAAGGCGACGCACAGCGCCGCGCGCATTCCCGGTCCATTCCAGGCGTAGACGATCCCTTCCTTCAAATCGCCCAGCAATCTCGAAACAGCGCGGCTGTCTGCCGGAAGATCAGTTGTGGCAATGGTCCGTTCCGGCCGGGTCAGGCAGAGCATGAGCAGCGCGGCCACGAAATAGAGGCAGACGATCACCACGTAAACGAGGCCAATGCCGAGGACCGCGAACAGTCCGGCGCCTGTCAATGCGCCGGCGATGCGCGCGCTGTCCTGGGTCGTGCGCGCAACGCTGATGGCGCCCACCAGTTGCTCGGCCGGCATGATCTCGGCAAGCAGCGCGCCGCGAACGCCGAGGTCCGAAGGGCGAATCAGGCCCATGATTGCGACGATGATCATGACGCCTGGCGGGGTCAGGTGACCGGTCAGTGCCAGAGTCATGATGGTCGACGCGAGCACCATATAGGCAAGACGCATCGCGACCAGGAGATCGCGATGACCCATGCGGTCGCCGATCATGCCGAACACCGGCGCCACCAATGTCCCGACGAACTGGAGCGATGCAAGCACGGTGAGCAGCAGCACTGAGCCGGTCTCGACCATGATGTACCAGCCGAGCACCAGCGTCTCGATCTCGAATGCCCAGGAGGTGAGCAGATCGGACGGCCACTGGAAACGATAATTGCGGATACGAAACGGCGCGAGCGCGGAGGGGCGTGCGGGTGTGCTCAAGGCGCGATGGCGCGTATCACGGCGATTCCCTTGCCTTGTTGTTTCTTCTTCTGTGCGAGACCGTAGCGCCGGTGACGCTTGTGTCAATCGGGGGCAGCTGCAGGCCGCTCCCGCGCTCTGCTCCTAGCTCGCAGCGGTTCTCGATTTCCGCTCCAGGAGCGCAGTGGCCATCGCCGAGATCAGCGGCCGCATGAAGTAGGCTTCATCGGCAGGCGAGACGTCTGTGCGCAAACCATGCGCGGTGAGCTCGCCCGAGACCGCCGGCCCGACCGACGCGATCAGCGTCCGCTCGAGGCCCGCGCGCAGCTTCGCCTCGCTGCCATGGGCTCTCGCAGCTTCGATGAGCCGGCGGACCTGGCCAAGATTGGTCAGCGCGATCGAATCGATTCGCCCTTCGGCCATGTCGTCGATCGCGGTGACGATGTTGGCATCCGCCGCCTTGGAATCGTAAGCATAAGGTAGCACGGCATCGACCTCGGCACCTTGCGCGGCAAGCGCATCGGTCAGCGCATTGTGATCCTTGTCGGGATAGAGCTGAAGGCCGAGGCGGTGCCCCTTCAGATCGAGCTTGGCGAGCATCTCGATCACGCCCTCGGTGGTCGGCTTGTCCGTGGTCTGCTGCGCCTCGAGTCCGATTTCGCGCAGTGCCTTGCCGGGCTTGGGGCCGCGGGTGAATTTTCTTGATCTGGCAAGCGCCGCCATGAGAGCCTGGTCGAGCCCTCGCGCGATGGCGAGCTTCATGATCCGCCGCAGCCCTTCGCCGGTCATCAACACGAGGTCGTCGAAGGGCTTGTCGATGGCGCGCCGGATCCAGGCCTCGACCGGGGCGGGGTCCGGTGCATCCTGGATGGTGAACATCGGGCATTGCACGACCTCGGCGCCTTGCTCGGCCAGCAGCTTCGAAAACTGCGCCTCCTCGCGCGTTTCCAGGATCAGGATGCGGGTGCCGTTCAAGCGGTCGGCCATGAGCCTACTCCGGTCAGTCAAAGCAATGGTGCGTTCATCCTGACTCCACGGTCGGGATTGGCGCAAGGGTGGGGTCGGTGATAGAGCAGGGCGCAAATCGCGGCTCGTTCCGCTGCCGCTGCCCAAACCTTCATCAAGGCCCATTGTTTCAAAGACCATGCCCGATCATCAATATGTCCTGACCCTGTCCTGTCCGGATCGTCCCGGCATCGTCTCGGCGGTGTCGACCTTCCTGGCGAATTCCGGACAGAACATCCTCGACGCCCAACAGTTCGACGACACCGAGACCAACAAGTTCTTCATGCGGGTGGTGTTCACCGCCGCCGATCTCGCCGTGGAGCTGTCGGCGCTCCAGACCGGCTTTGCCGCAATCGCCGAGCGTTTCGGCATGGAATGGCAGATGCGCGATCGGGCCGCGCATCGCAAGGTGATGCTGCTGGTGTCGAAGTCCGATCACTGCCTGGTCGACATCCTCTATCGCTGGCGGACCGGCGAGCTGCCGATGACTTTGGCCGCAATCGTCTCCAACCATCCGCGCGAAGTCTATGACGGGCTCGATTTCGGCGGGGTTCCGTTCCACTATCTGCCTGTTACGAGAGAGACCAAGCGCGAGCAGGAGGCGCAGATCCTCGATCTCGTCGCCAAGACCGGGACCGATCTCGTCGTGCTTGCCCGCTATATGCAGATATTGTCCGACGACCTCTCGGCAAATCTGTCGGGACGCTGCATCAACATCCATCACTCGTTCCTGCCGGGTTTCAAAGGCGCAAAACCCTATCACCAGGCCCATGAGCGTGGCGTCAAGCTGATCGGGGCCACCGCGCATTACGTCACGCGCGACCTCGACGAGGGCCCGATCATCGACCAGGACGTCGAGCGCATCAGCCATCGGGACACGCCTGAGGATCTCGTCCGCAAGGGCCGCGACATCGAGCGCCGCGTGCTGGCGCGCGCGATCCGCTACCATCTCAACGACCGCGTCATCCTCAACGGCCGCAAGACCGTGGTGTTCGTGGATTGATTTGCCTCACCTCTCGCCGCAAGCGTCGAGGGGCACGACTTAACGTACCGCCGTGCCGGACGCCGAGCCCGTTGCGCTCTTCTGCGCCTGCTCTTCCTTTTCCCGATCCGCTGCCGGCATCAGCCGCTTGCGCTCGCGCTCCTTCATGAAGGCATCGTATTGCGGCGTGCCCGCCCGCGGCGGGGCGTCCGCCGGCAAGCCGCCGGCCCATTGCGGGACGTAGTCGCCCATGCCGGACGAGAGCTTTTCGTTGACGGTGCCGCAGCCGGACAGGCCCGCGGAGAGCGCGAGGAGGATCAGGAGGGGACGGGCGGATCTGGGCATTGTACGGAGGCGAGGTCAGTCGTGTTGGACGCCAGGTCAGGCTGTCGTCGGGAGAGTAGCCTTCAACAGGTAAAATAGACTTATTCGAGGTAGGTAATTTGATACCGGAGTGTATCGACCCAGCCCTGCCGATGTTCAGATTCTGCAAACAAAAGACGAAATCCTCCATGCACCCGGCTGGCAGCGTTTCTAGACTGCGGCAAGGGCTCGCGACAAAGTCGCTCGGTCGGAGAGGGGGCTTTTTCGTTGACAGGTCCATTAATTTTGTACAATTGTACAAAAGAAAGCGATCGCAGTCACGATGCCGGACGTGACCCGATATCGCTTCTGGCCGACGGCAATCGGAACGCTTGGCTTGCGCCGAATGGTCGCCAAACGTCCGATTGACAATAAGGGCGCGGAAGACGCCATGTTGCGCGCGACATCACGCGTGCGTGAGCTCGACTTAAGGCAAGGACCGGGCACTCGGTCCGGCGCACAAGAGATCAGGAATGAAGGGGAGGGACATCTGATGTTCGAACGCAAAAAACTGTCTCGTAGGACTATTTGGGCCGCAGCAGCTACCGCCATCGCGGGCCTCGCTGCCATCGCTCCGGCCAAGGCCGAGGACAGCGTCAAGGTCGGCCTGATCCTGCCGATGACCGGCGGCCAGGCCTCGACCGGCAAGCAGATCGAGAACGCGATCAAGCTCTACATGCAGCAGAAGGGCGACACCGTCGCCGGCAAGAAAATCGAGATCATCCTCAAGGACGATGCTGCGATTCCGGACAAGACCAAGACTGCCGCGCAGGAGCTGATTGTCAACGACAAGGTCCATTTCATCGCCGGCTTCGGCGTGACGCCGGCCGCGCTCGCGGCGGCGCCGCTGGCCACGCAAGCCAAGATCCCGGAAGTCGTGATGGCGGCCGGCACCTCCATCATCACCGAGCGCTCGCCCTATATCGTGCGGACCAGCTTCACGCTGGCGCAGTCCTCGACCATCATCGCCGACTGGGCGGTGAAAAACGGCATCAAGAAGGTGGCGACCCTGACCTCGGACTATGCGCCGGGCAATGACGCGCTCAACTTCTTCAAGCAGAACTTCACCGCCGGTGGCGGCGAGGTGGTCGAAGAGGTGAAGACGCCGCTTGCCAATCCCGATTTCGCACCGTTCCTCCAGCGTATGAAGGATGCCAAGCCTGACGCGATCTTCGTGTTCGTGCCGGCCGGCCAGGGCGGCAACTTCATGAAGCAGTATGCCGAACGCGGACTCGACAAGGCGGGCATCAAGGTGATCGGACCGGGTGACGTGACCGACGACGACCTCCTCAACAATATGGGCGACGCCGTGCTGGGCACGGTCACCGCTCACCTCTATTCCGCGGCGCATCCCTCGCAGATGAATAAGGATTTCGTCGCGGCCTACAAGAAGGCGTACGGAAACCGGCCGGGCTTCATGGCGGTGAGCGGCTATGACGGCATTCACCTGATCTACGAAGCGCTGAAGAAGACCAATGGCGACACCGACGGCACCAAGCTGGTCGAAGCCATGAAGGGCCAGAAGTGGGAGAGCCCGCGCGGCCCGATCTCGATCGACCCCGAGACCCGCGACATCGTGCAGAACATCTACATCCGGAAGGTCGAGAAGGTCGACGGCGAGCTCTACAACGTCGAGTTCGCGACCTTCGAGGCCGTCAAGGATCTCGGCAAAACCAAGAAGTGACGCGCGAAAGCGCGTCATCCCCGAGCGCGCATTAGCACGCATCGGGGATCTCGCCCGCCACTCTCGTCATGCCCGGGCTTGACCCGGGCATCCACGCGAGAGCCGAACCAGGAACGTGGATGGCCGGGACAAGCCCGGCCATGACGCCCAACTCCAAGCTGAGACGATGACCTCAATCCTCACCAACCTGTTCGATGGCGTTGCCTACGGCATGCTGCTGTTCGTGCTGGCTTGCGGGCTCGCGGTCACGCTCGGCTTGATGAACTTCGTCAATCTTGCCCATGGCGCTTTCGCCATGGCCGGCGGCTATGTCTGCATGGTGCTGGTCAACCGGATGGGCTGGCCATTCTTCGCTGCGTTGCCGCTTGCCTTCGTCTCCTCTGCCGCGATCGGCATCGTGCTCGAGCGCACGCTGTACCGAAACCTCTATGCGCGCAGCCATCTCGACCAGGTGCTGTTCACGATCGGCCTCACGTTCATGTCGGTCGCGGCCGTCGATTACATCCAGGGCTCCTCGCGGGTCTTCATCAACTTGCCGGCTGCGCTCCAGGGCCAGTTCGACGTGTTCGGCGTCGGCATCGGCCGTTACCGGCTGATGATCATCGTGATCTGCGGACTGCTCACCATTGCTCTCCAGATGGTGCTCGCGAAGACGCGGTTCGGCAGCCGCCTGCGTGCCGCGGTCGACGATCCCCGCGCCGCGAGTGGTCTCGGCATCAACGTGCCGCAGGTGTTCGCCTTCACATTTGCTTTTGGCTGCGGCCTGGCCGGTCTCGGCGGCGCGCTGAGCGCCGAGATCCTCGGCCTCGACCCGTACTTTCCGCTGAAGTTCATGATCTACTTCCTGATCGTGGTCACCGTCGGCGGCTCGTCCTCGATCACCGGCCCGTTTCTGGCCTCGCTGCTGCTCGGCATCGGCGACGTCGCCGGCAAATATTACGTTCCGAAGATGGGACCTTTCGTGATCTACACCATGATGATCGTGATCCTGATCTGGCGCCCGAACGGTCTGTTCGGCCGCACGGCCGCGCGTTGAGTTCGCCGATGAGCGCCTCCTCCGACGTCGGCTATCACGCCCAGCGCCAGGCACGCTGGCATTATGGCGAGGCCGCTTTCTGGCTGATCGTGCTGGCCTGCGGCTTCGTATTTCCCACGCGTTATTTGATCATGACGGATATCCTGCGGCTGGCGCTGTTTGCGATGTCGCTCGATCTGGTCCTCGGCTATGCCGGCATCGTCTCGCTCGGCCATGCCGCCTTCTTCGGCGTCGGTGCTTACGCCGCCGGGCTTCTTGCGCTGCACGGGATCATCAACGAGCCCGTACTTGCGCTTGTCGTCGCCGGCCTTGTCGCGATGGTGCTCGGCTTCGCCACCAGCTTCCTGGTGATCCGCGGCGTCGACCTGACTCGGCTGATGGTCACGCTCGGCATCGCGCTGCTGCTGGAGGCGCTGGCCGAACGCTTCTCCAACATCACCGGCGGCACCGACGGCCTGCAGGGTATCGAGATGCAGCCGATTTTCGGTGAGATCCCGTTCGACATGTTCGGCAAGACCGGCTTCTTCTATTCGCTCGCCGTTCTGTTTTTGTTGTTCCTGTTCGCCCGCCGCGTCGTGCATTCGCCGTTCGGGCTGTCGTTGCGGGCGATCAAGAACAATCCAGTGCGCGCGGCCGCGATCGGCATTCCCGTCAACCGCCGCCTGATTGCGATCTACACGCTCGCGGCGTTCTATGCCGGCATCGCAGGCGCACTGTTCACCCAGACCACCGCGATCGCCTCGCTCGACGTGTTCGCCTTCGAGCGCTCGGCTGACCTGATGCTGGTGCTCGTCATCGGCGGCACCGGCTATCTCTATGGCGGGCTGATCGGCGCGGTGCTGTTCCGCATGCTGCAGGAGTTGTTCTCCACCATCACCCCGCAATACTGGCAGTTCTGGATCGGCCTCGTGCTGGTCGTGATTGTCCTGGTCGGCCGCCAGCGCCTGCATCGCTGGATGCTGTATGTGCCCAATCTGGTCATCAAGCAGATAGCCGGGCGCAAGGCCGTCGTCGCCGTGCCGGAAAGCGATGCATGACCATCGCGCTCGAAACCCAGAATCTCGAAAAGCAGTTCGGTGGTCTGCGCGTCACCCGCGACTTGTCGCTCAAAATCGAACAAGGCGCCCGCCACGCGCTGATCGGCCCGAACGGCGCCGGCAAGACCACGGTCATCAACCAGCTGACCGGCGTGCTCAAGCCGAACTCGGGCCGTATCCTGCTCGAAGGCCAGGACATCACCGATCTGCCCGTGCACAAGCGCGTGTTGCGCGGCTTGTCCCGTACCTTCCAGATCAACCAACTCTATCCCGACCTGACCCCGCTCGAGACCATCGGTCTCGCTGTCTCCGAGCGCCTCGGTCATGGCGGCGACTGGTGGCGGCGGATGGGCACGCGCAGCGACGTCAATGGCGAGATCGCGGACCTCCTGAGGCGTTTCCACCTGCTCGACGTCATGAACGAGCAGACCGTGACGCTGCCTTACGGCAAGCAGCGCCTGCTCGAGATCGCGGTCGCGATCGCCGCCAAGCCGCGCGTGCTGCTGCTGGACGAGCCCGCCGCCGGCGTGCCCGAGAGCGAGCGCCATGACATTCTCGCCGTCGTAGGCAGCCTGCCGCGCGACGTCACGGTGCTGCTGATCGAGCACGACATGGACCTCGTGTTCTCCTTCGCCGACCGCATTTCTGTTCTGGTCTCCGGTGCGCTGCTCACCGAGGGCCCGCCCGAGCAGGTCGCGCGCGACCCGCAGGTCAAGGCGGTCTATCTCGGCGAGGAGGCGGTCAATGTCTGACCTGCTCGCGATCGACTCCCTTCGCGCCGGTTACGGCGAGGCCGTGGTGCTGCCCAACATGTCCCTGCGTCTCGCCGAGGGCCAGGTGCTGGCGCTGTTGGGGCGCAACGGCACCGGCAAGACCACGCTGATCAACTCGATCGTCGGCGTCACCCGTCGCTTCTCCGGCACCGTCGGGCTGGCCGGCACCGACGTCACGACTTTGCGGCCGGACCAGCGGGCGCGCGCCGGGATCGGCTGGGTGCCGCAGGAGCGTAACATCTTCCGCTCGCTCACGGTGGAGGAGAACATGTCCGCAGTGGCCCAGCCCGGTCCCTGGACTGTCGAGAGGGTCTACGAGATGTTCCCGCGGCTGAAGGAGCGGCGGAGCAATTTTGGCAACCAGCTCTCCGGCGGCGAGCAGCAGATGCTGGCGATCGGCCGCGCGCTGACCCTCAATCCGAAAGTGCTTCTCCTTGACGAGCCGACCGAGGGCCTTGCCCCCATCATCGTCGAGGAGCTCTTGAAGGCGATCGGGACCATCACCCGGGCGGGCGGCATCTGCTCGATTATCGTCGAGCAGAATGCCCAAAAGATTCTGGGGCTGGCCGACCGTGTTGTGATATTGGAGCGCGGAACGATCGTCCACGACGCCCCGAGCGCCGCGCTGAAGGCCGACCCGTCGGTCCTCGAGCGCCACCTCGGCGTCGCAGGGGCGGCGGCCCACTAAAAATAACTGGGAGTAAGAAATGCAGCGAACCAAAGCCCCCTTCCGCGCCGACGAGGTCGGCAGCCTCCTGCGCCCCGCCAAGATCAAGGAAGCCCGCGCCAGGCTTGAGAAGGGCGAGATCTCGGCCGACGATCTGCGCAAGATCGAGGACATGGAGATCGAGAAGGTCGTGCATAAGCAGGCCTCGCTCGGCCTGAAGCTCGCTACCGACGGCGAATTCCGCCGCTCCTGGTGGCATTTCGATTTCCTGGCCAAGCTCACCGGCTGCGAAATGTTCCACCCCGACACCGGCATCCAGTTCGCCGGTGTCGAGACGCGGCACGACGCGGTCCGCGTGATCGGCAAGCTCGATTTCCCCGATGACCATCCGATGCTGGACCACTTCCGCTTCCTGAAGAAGGTCGCCGACCAGGCCCACGTCACCGCCAAGATGACGATCCCGTCGCCGGCGGTGCTGCATTTCCGTGGCGGCCGCAAGGCGATCTCCAAGGACGTTTATCCCGATCTCGACGCCTTCTACGAAGACCTCGGCAAGACCTACCGCAAGGCCGTGAAGGCGTTCTACGAGGCCGGCTGCCGCTACCTCCAGTTCGATGACACCGTGTGGGCCTATCTCTGCTCGCCGGACGAATTGCAGAAGGCGCGCGAGCGGGGCGACAATCCCGAGGGGCTCCAGCAGATCTATGCGCGCGTCATCAATTACGCGCTGGCGGAGAAGCCCGCCGACATGGTGGTGACGACGCATGTCTGCCGCGGCAATTTCCGTTCGACCTGGATTTCGTCAGGCGGCTATGAGCCGGTTGCCGAGACCATGCTCGCCGGCACCAATTACGACGGCTATTTCCTCGAATACGACAGCGACCGTGCCGGTGGCTTCGAGCCGCTGCGCTTCCTGCCCAAGGGCAACAAGGTCGTCGTGGTCGGCGTCATCACCTCGAAGTTCGGTGAACTCGAGAATAAGGAGGCCATCAAGCGCCGTCTCGAGGAAGCCGCCAAGTTCGCCCCGCTGGAGCAGCTTGCGCTTTCCCCGCAGTGCGGTTTTGCCTCGACGGAAGAGGGCAACGTCCTCTCCGAAGAGGAGCAGTGGGCCAAGCTCAGCCTCGCGGTGGAGATCGCAAAGGAAGTGTGGGGGCAATAAGCCTCTTTGCTCCGCTGTCATTCCCCGCGCAGGCGGGGAATCCAGTACGCCGCAGCTTCTCGGAGAATCGCTGACTTCTCGGCGTACTGGATCGCCCGGTCAAGCCGGGCGATGACAGCTGAGGGTGAGGCACACGACCCTCACTTCTCCGCCAGATAAACCTCGCCCAGCAGCGACGAGTTCGACCACGGCACCTGCTTGTTCTTCGTGGTCGACACCACCTCGGCCCGCACCCGCGTCAGCATCTGCTGCACTTCCAGCCCAGGCGTGCCGAGATGGCGGGAGAGCGCGGCGGAGAACGGCGAGTTGGCGCCTTCGCCGTCGAGCGCGACCTGGCCCGGCGCAGTGGCGAAAGCGATCAGCGTGCCGGCGCCGAGCGTCGCACCGGCTCCGAGGCTCGTTGGCGCTGCGAGGCCCGAGGCAGCTTCGATGGCGCGGCTGGTGCCGACTGATGCGACCTGCTGTGCCATCGGATTGTTGCGGCAGGCATCGAAGATCAAAATGTTGGTGCGGACCTGGTCGTCGAGGCCGGCCATGATCGTGTCCATGTCGATCATCGCGTCCGTCATCCTCGCGCCCGGCTTGAGTTCGACGTCGATGGGAATGAGATAGTTGCGACCGTCGACCTGCACGCCGTGGCCCGCATAATAGACCACCACGACCTGCGCCCGTGCCGCCTCCCGCAAGAAGTCACGCGTCATCTTCTGCATCGCCGCGCGGTCGAGATCGACGCCTTCCGATACTGTGAAGCCGATGTTGCGCAGGCTCTTCGCAACGGCGCGCGCGTCATTGGGCGGATTGGGCAGTGCCTTGACATGCGCATAGGCGCCATTGCCGATGATCAGCGCCATGCGCGTGCCGCGCGCGGCCGGAGCAGGCGAGGGGAGCGGCGCGGCACCCGTCTGCTGGGGAGCCGGTGCCTTTGCCGGCTCGATCGTCGTTGACGGCGCATCGCGCGGGATCGGTGCGCTTGCGTCGGTGATCAGCGACAGCCGCACCTTTGCCGTGGCCTGATTGGCCTTGCTGCCGGCATCGGACGCCGCGATCGCCAGCGTTGCCTTGTAGTCGTCGCTCGCGTGCGCGTAATCGCCTTTCGCCTCATAGGCCAGCGCGCGATGGGTGTAGCCCGAGATCAGCACGCTGTTCGGCGGCGTCATGATGTTGACCGGCGGCTTCTCCTTCGCGAGCCGAATCGCTTCGCTGCCGTCGGCAATCGCGCGATCGTAATCGCCTCTGACACGCCACATCGCGGTCCGGTTGATCAGCGGCTGCGGCAGCGTCGGGTCGAGCCGGATCGCCTGGTTGATGTCGGTCAGAGCGCCGTCGAGATCGCCAAGAGCCTCCTTCGCGATGCCGCGGTTCTGGTACGAGAATGCCGATCTAGGGTCGGCATTGATCGACATGTCGTAGTCGGCGATCGCCTTGGCGTAATCGCCTTTGCCGCGCCAGGCATTGCCGCGATTGTGGAAGATGATGCCGCTGGGCGGGCCCAGCTTCAGCGCGTCGTCGAAATCGGCGATCGCGATCTCGTATTCGCCTCTGTCGTAGTAGGCCGATCCCCTGAGATTATAGGCCGCCTGGTTCGGCTGAAGCCGGATCGTTTCCGTGGCGTCGGTGATGACCTTTGGGTAGTCGCCCTTCTTATTCCAGCCCACCGCGCGCCAGAAGTAGACCGTCGCGAGCTGCTCGCCTTTGAACACCTTCAGCGCGATGATCTTGCTGCAGGCGTCGATCATCTGGTCCGCCGGCGTGGTGTCGGTGGTGCAGAGCGGCCCAAGCTGGTTGCGCGCCTGCGCAAATGCGGGCGCCGACCCCTGGGTTGCGGCGAGCAGGCAGAGCGCGACGAGCAGGCGACGCATTGGCGGTGGTCCCGGTGAGGAGGGGCGTCTGTTTGTTGCCCGGCAAGGGAAGGTGGTTCACGGCCTCCTTGTTGTGCACACGGCAACGGCGGCGACTCTATCCCCTATTCCCCCGGTGGGCAGATTTTGCTACGAGGCCTTACCCAATCCTTCTGCCCACTGCGTCCCACTTTATGAAGAATGACGAAATCCTGAGCCAAATCACCGAGTTCTGCCGTAAGGCGGACATGGCGGAGTCGACGTTCGGCCGGCGCGCGGTGAACGATGGGAAGCTCGTGCACCGCCTGCGCGAGGGCAAGCGCATCACGATCGATACCCTGGACCGGATCCAGGCCTACATGGCCGCATCGATGGCCGGCGGCGTGCCGCCGCCGCGGGGGCTTCAGGTGCCCCCGGAAAAGCGCGATCCGCGCGGCAATTTCCGCTTTTTCGAGAACCGCCAGAAATACCTGCTGTTCGTCCACACTTGCAGTGAGAAGCGGGTCGTCGCCGAGCGCGTGGCGCTGGAGCTCGCCAGCATCCATCCCCGGCCCCCGGCGTTGCGCGTGTTCGATGCCGGCGTTGGCGACGGCACGGTGCTGGCGCGCGTGCTGCGCGCGATGCATCAGCGCTTTCCGCACATGCCGTTCTACGTCGCCGGCAAGGAGCTCAGTCTCGAGGACCTCCGCCTGACGCTGGACAAGGTGCCGGATCGCATTTTCGAGCATCCGGCCTCGGTGTTCGTTTTTACCAACATGCTTTACGCGGAGGCGCCCTGGCTCACGCCGGCATCGCCCGCGGCGGCAGCCGCGACAGTCTGGCATGAGGTCCCCCTGCGGGGGGCTTCCTCGGGCGAGTTCGAGACGCAAATCGCGGAGTTGAAGCCGTTTTTGGAGCAAAACTGGCGCGCGGCGGTCAGCCCGCGCACGGGGATGCCGCTCTATGAACGGCCTGTCGTGCTGGTGCTCTACCGTGAAGACCAGCGATTTCTGCTCGATTCGACCATTCCACGGCCGGGTCAGGCCGAGGCCAATTTCGACCTCGTCATTGCATCCCAGCCATACCGCGCGCTGTCCTCGGTCAATTTCCGGGCAAAACGGATCATTGCGCCCCTGGCGCGGGCCTTGCGGGCAGGCGGCCGCCTGATCGGAATTCACTCCCACGGCCAGGATCCGGGCATGGAGATGATCCAGGCGATCTGGCCCGGAGAAAATCCTTTCTCGGTGAGCCGTCATGAGCTATTGCGCGCGGTGAAGTACGAGCTCGGCTCGGTGGGCCGCGACCTAAATTTTAATGCTTACGCAGATAACCGCTCGATCTTCAGGTATGATATGGAAGCGCTGCCCAACGAGGTGACGGGCACTATCGGAACCTCGACGGCCTTTGCAGCCTGGAATGCGGCGGTGTATGTGGCTCAGATTGAGGACGACCGGTTGACGGAAATGACTCAAAACGGCCGCACTCTGGATGCCGCCAGGGACGTGCTGCGAAAGTACAATGGGCTCTGGTTTCTCGACGAATCCTACGTCATCTCGCGCCGGCGTGATTGACATCATTCAAAGCTAAACATCGCAAACGCCCGCCAGCTAGCGGCGGAACAAGGGGTTACTGATGCGCGCGTCCTATCTCTTCACCAGCGAGTCCGTGTCCGAAGGCCATCCGGACAAGGTGTGCGACCGGATCTCAGACGAGATCGTCGATCTGTTCTACCGCGAAGGACCGAAAGCAGGCATCGATCCCTGGCAAATCCGCGCCGCCTGCGAAACACTCGCGACCACCAACAAGGTCGTGATCGCCGGTGAGACCCGCGGTCCCGCATCCGTCACCAACGAGCAGATCGAAGGTGTCGTGCGCGCCGCGATCAAGGACATCGGTTACGAGCAGGAAGGTTTCCACTGGCAGAAGGCCGACATCGAGATCCTGCTGCATCCGCAGTCGGCCGACATCGCCCAGGGCGTCGATGCGCTGCAGCCGGGCGAGGTCAAGGAAGAGGGCGCGGGCGACCAGGGCATCATGTTCGGCTACGCCACCAACGAGACGCCCGATCTGATGCCGGCGCCGATCTTCTACGCCCACAAGATCCTGCGCCTCATCTCCGAAGCGCGCCACTCCGGCCGCGAGAAAGTGTTGGGCCCGGACTCCAAGAGCCAGGTCACCGTGCAGTACGAGAACGGCAAGCCGGTCGGCGTGCGCGAGATCGTGGTGTCGCACCAGCATCTGGTCGAGGACATCTCGTCCAAGCAGATACGCGACATCGTCGAGCCCTATGTGCGCGAGGCGCTGCCGAAGGAATGGATTACGGCGAAGACGATCTGGCACATCAACCCGACCGGCAAGTTCTACATCGGCGGTCCTGATGGTGACACCGGCCTGACCGGCCGCAAGATCATCGTGGACACCTATGGTGGCGCGGCCCCGCACGGTGGCGGCGCGTTCTCCGGCAAGGATCCGACCAAGGTCGACCGCTCCGCGGCTTACGCCGCCCGCTACGTCGCCAAGAACATCGTCGCGGCCGGTCTTGCCGACCGATGCACGCTGCAGCTCGCCTACGCCATCGGCGTGGCGCGTCCGCTGTCGATCTACATCGACACCCACGGCACCGGCAAGGTGTCGGAGGCTGAGCTCGAGAAGGCCGCCGCCAAGGCGATGGATCTCACCCCGCGTGGCATCCGCAGCCATCTCGATCTCAACCGCCCGATCTACGCGCGCACCTCCGCCTACGGCCATTTCGGCCGTACCCCCGACAACGAGGGCGGCTTCTCCTGGGAGAAGACCGATCTCGTCGAAGCGCTCAAGCGCGCGGTCTGATCGCCGACGTCATTTCCGGGGCGCCGCGACAGTGGCGAACCCGGAATTCTTAATCCATCGCATCGAGATTCCGGGTTCGCCTCTCCAGGGCGACCCGGAACGACCAATTCAACAACAGGACGCCCGCAATGAATGCGAAGCCCGGCTTCACCGATTACATCGTCAAGGACATTTCGCTCGCCGATTTCGGCCGCAAGGAGCTCTCGCTCGCCGAGACCGAGATGCCCGGCCTGATGGCCACCCGCGAAGAGTATGGCCCGAAGCAGCCGCTGAAGGGCGCGCGCATCGCCGGCTCGCTGCACATGACGATCCAGACCGGCGTGCTGATCGAGACGCTGGCAGCGCTCGGCGCCGACATCCGCTGGGTCTCCTGCAACATCTATTCGACGCAGGACCACGCCGCGGCGGCGATCGCAGCCGCCGGCATTCCGGTGTTCGCCGTCAAGGGTGAGAGCCTTACCGAATACTGGGACTACACCGCCAAGCTGTTCGACTGGCACGGCGGCGGTCACCCGAACATGATCCTGGATGACGGCGGCGACGCCACCATGTACGTCCATCTCGGCCTGCGCGCCGAGAACGGCGACACCAAGTTCCTGGACAAGCCGGGTTCGGAAGAAGAGGAAGTCTTCTTCGCGCTTCTGAAGAAGCAGCTCAAGGAGAAGCCGAAGGGCTACTTCGCCGAGATCGCCAAGAGCATCAAGGGCGTTTCCGAAGAGACCACCACGGGCGTGCATCGTCTCTATGACATGCAGAAGGCCGGCACGCTGCTATGGCCGGCCATCAACGTCAACGACAGCGTCACCAAGTCGAAGTTCGACAACCTCTATGGCTGCCGTGAATCGCTGGTCGACGGCATTCGCCGCGGCACCGACGTGATGATGTCCGGCAAGGTCGCGATGGTTGCGGGCTTCGGCGACGTCGGCAAGGGTTCGGCCGCCTCGCTGCGCCAGGCCGGCTGTCGCGTCATGGTCTCCGAAGTCGATCCGATCTGCGCGCTGCAGGCGGCGATGGAAGGCTATGAAGTCGTGACGATGGAAGACGCTGCGCCCCGCGCGGACATCTTCGTCACCGCGACCGGCAACAAGGACATCATCACGATCGAGCACATGCGCGCGATGAAGGATCGCGCCATCGTCTGCAACATCGGTCACTTCGACAACGAGATCCAGATCGCGGGTCTGCGTAACCTGAAGTGGACCAACATCAAGCCGCAGGTCGACGAGATCGAATTCCCCGACAAGCACCGCATCATCATGCTGTCGGAGGGCCGCCTCGTGAACCTCGGCAATGCGATGGGCCATCCGTCCTTCGTGATGTCGGCCTCCTTCACCAACCAGACGCTGGCGCAGATCGAGCTTTTCGCCAACAACAAGGACGGCAAGTACAAGAAGGAAGTCTACGTGCTGCCGAAGTCGCTCGACGAAAAGGTGGCCCGGCTGCATCTCGCCAAGATTGGCGTCAAGCTCACCGAGCTGCGCAAGGATCAGGCCGACTACATCGGCGTCAAGCAGGAAGGTCCGTACAAGTCGGACCACTACCGCTACTGATCCGCTGATCGTATCTACTTTCGACGCAAAGCCCCGGAGCGATCCGGGGCTTTGTTGTCTCGAGCGCGACGCACGTGTTTCTTCGCGGTTGTCTCAGGCCGATTGCCAGTTGACGAGCAATGATCCCGGTCAGACAATCCTTGGCAGCGGAGGAAACAATGGCTCAAGACCATTTCGACGTGCTGATCGTCGGTGCCGGCCTGTCCGGCATCGGCGCGGGCTATCATCTTCAGACCAAATGCCCGGGCAAGACCTACGTCGTTCTTGAAGGCCGCGACTGCATCGGCGGCACCTGGGACCTCTTTCGCTATCCCGGCGTCCGCTCCGACAGCGACATGTTCACGCTCGGCTATTCCTTCAAGCCGTGGACCGATCCGAAGGCGATCGCCGACGGCGCGCAAATCCTCAACTACGTTCGCGACACCGCGGCCGAGAACGGCATCGAGAAGCACATCCGCTTCCACCATCGTGTCAAACGTGCGGCGTGGTCGACGAGTGAGGCGCGCTGGACCGTCGAGGCCGAGCGCATCACCGGCGAGGGCGCGGCCGAACTCGTGCGCTTCACCTGCAATTTCCTGTTCATGTGCTCGGGCTATTACAAATACGAGGCCGGATATACGCCGGAGTTTCCGGGCGTCGCGGATTTCGCCGGCCGCATCGTGCATCCGCAGAAATGGACCGACGACATCGACTGCGCCGGCAAGCGCGTCGTCGTGATCGGCTCGGGCGCGACCGCGGTGACGCTGGTGCCGGAGCTGGCCAAGACGGCCGCGCAGGTCACCATGCTGCAGCGCTCGCCGACCTATGTGGTGTCGCGCCCGGCGCAGGATCCCGTCGCCAACAAATTGCGGCGCAATCTGCCGACGCGCCTTGCCTATCACCTGATCCGCTGGCGCAACGTGATGTGGGGGATGTTCTTCTTCCAGCTCAGTCGACGCCGCCCTGCGAAGGTGAAGGAGCTGGTTCTCAAGGGCGTGCAGATGGCGCTCGGCCCCGACTACGACGTCGCGACCCATTTCACGCCGCGCTACAATCCCTGGGATCAGCGGCTCTGCCTCGTGCCGGATGGCGATCTGTTCAAAGCGATCCGCGAGCAGCGCGCCTCCGTGGTCACCAAAGAGATCGACACCTTTACGCACGATGGTATCCGCCTGAAGGACGGCAGCGAGCTTGCGGCGGACATCGTCGTGACCGCGACGGGGCTGGTGCTCCAGGTGGTCGGCGGGTTGGAGGTTAGCGTCGACGGCCGCGCCGTCGATTTCGCGAGCACGCTGACCTACAAGGGCATGATGTATGCCGACGTGCCCAACATGGCTTCCGCGTTTGGCTACACAAACGCGTCATGGACGCTGAAATGCGACCTCACCTGCGAGTATGTCTGTCGACTGATCAACTACATGGACCGGCACAATTTCCGGCAGTGCATGCCGCATAATGACGATCCCACGATTACCGCGCAGCCATCGCTCGATTTCACCTCGGGCTATGTGCAGCGCTCCGTCGCGAAGATGCCGAAGCAAGGTTCGAAGCAGCCGTGGCGGCTCTACCAGAACTACGCGCTCGACATCGTCTCCTTGCGGTTCGGCCGGATCGACGACGGCGTGATGCAATATTCCTGATCGCAACGACCTCGGCGTTCTATGCTTTGCGCGTGGCAAGCGGCAGCGCAAAGATCAATCGCGAGTGCGAGCACGACGACGCCTGTGAAGAAGTGCCCGATGTCGAACCCGACCGCTGATGCGGTCGGGTTGGACTTGTTGCTTGGCATCTGCGTCTCATGCCGTCCTCGCGTGCGCGAAGGCGCTGGTGCGTTCAGTGGCCGGCGCTCTGGCCGCCGTCGACATGCAGGATTTCGCCGGTGACGAAGGAGGCGCCCTCGAGATAGAGCACTGCGTCGACGACGTCGGACATCTCGCCCATATGGCCGACAGGATGCAGCGCATCGAGCTGGGCGTGCGTCGCGACGGGATGCATCGGCGACTTGATGATGCCGGGCGACACCGCGTTCACGCGGATACCGCGCTTGGCATATTCGATCGCGAGCGATCTGGTGGCGGCGCTCAACCCGCCCTTGCTCAGCGAGGCCAGCACCGAGGGCACGTTCGAATTGGCCTGGTCGACCAGCGTGGTCGTGATCTGGACAACGTGGCCGGACCCCTGCTTCTCCATCTCGGCGATGGCGAGCTGCGTGACGTGGAAGAAGCCCGCGACGTTGGTACCCATCACCGCCGCATAGTCCTCCGCCGTGTACTGCGTGAACGGCTTTGCGACGAAAATGCCGGCGTTGTTGACCAGCGTGTCGACGCGGCCGAAGCGGGTGACGGCTTGCGAGACCACGTGCTCGGCGGTGTTCCGGTCGGCGATGTCGCCGGCAATGGCGAGGACATCGTCATCGCCCGACGGCTTGATGGAGCGCGCTGTCGCGACGACGCGATAGTTGCGATCGCGAAAACCCTGGACTAAGGCAGCGCCGATGCCCTGCGAAGCACCGGTGATGATGGCAACCTTCTGTTCGATACCCATGATGGGCTCCTGTTGCTGGCTTTCAGAACCTGCGCCAGCGGGGGCTGGCTTGGCGGATGAGGTACGACGCGGCAGCCCGGCTGCGAATACGCGCTGTCCGGCAGACACTCTTTCGCGGCGCGAACGAATGCCGGACCGGCGCTCGGCGGTGGTTGTCGCAGCGGGAGCGAACGCCTAGCTTGCATTCGGAGCTCGATGGGCTGGCGGGAAACGCATGGATCGTCTGGATGCGATGAAGGTCTTTGTCCTTGCGGTCGACGAGGGCAGCCTTGCGGCTGCGGGCCGCAAGCTTGGCCGTTCGCCGGCGGCGGTCAGCCGCGCCATTGCTTTCCTGGAGCAGCGGGTCGGTGCCGAGCTGCTGCACCGGACCACACGTTCCATCAAGCTGAGCGAGGAGGGCGAGCGCTATGTCGCGGTCTGCAGGCGCGTGCTCACCGAGTTGGAGGAGGCCGACGACATCGCGGCCGGACCGCGCACGGCGCCCCGCGGCTTGCTCACGATCACTGCCCCGGTGGTGTCGGGTGAGATGGTGCTGCGGCCGATCCTCGATGCGTTTCTCGATGCCTATCCGACCGTGTCGGCAAAACTCCTGCTGTTCGATCGCGCGGTGAATCTGATCGAGGAGGGGGTCGACGTCGCGCTCCGCATCGGCCATCTCGCGGATTCGGCAATGGTCGCGATGCGGGTCGGCGAGATCAGCCGCGTCGTGGTGGCATCACCACGCTATCTGAAGCAGCACCCGCGCATCACCGAGCCGGGCGACCTCGCCAAGCACCAGATCGTCGCGATGGGCCACCTTCCCAATTCCTGGACCTTTGCGCCGCAAGCCGGCTCGTCGGCTGCCCGCACGGTGCAGTTCACGCCGCGGCTCGTCGTCAACAGCACCTATGCGGCGGTGGCCTCGGCCGTCGCCGGCCGCGGTGTGGCGCGCATGTATTCGTACCAGGTGGGTGAGCAGGTCGCGCGCGGCGAGCTCGAGATCGTCCTGGCCGGCGACGAGGATCCCGAGATGCCCGCGCATTTGATCTGTCCGCAGGGCCGGCTCTCGGTCCCGAAGGTCCGGACCTTCACGGACTTTGCGGTGCCGCGCCTGAAGAAGCAGTTTGCTCAGCTCAAGAAGGGCATCAGTTCCCGGTGAGCCGCTGCGCGCACGGGCAATGCGTTGTTTCGCGTATACGGCGGGTCGGGTGAATCGGCCATGCTGCCCGAACGGTTAACGGCGGATTAACCGCGGAGTCCTAGCCTGTCTCGGCCGGGGTTACTTGCAAGGCCGAGGTGAGCCCAATGGAAGCCCAGAGAATCGCGGTCGACGCCGTCGTCGCGCTGACCGATTGCGACCGCGACGCCGTCATCGCGTTCATCCGCCGCCTGTATCTCGCCGGCGTCACCGACCCCAAGCGCCTGACCTTCAAGGGTCTCCAGGCGCTGTCCCGGGGGTGACCAGGGCCCCGTACAATCTATTACTGGATGGTCGGATCGCTGATCCGGATTGACGTGACACGGTCCGCCTGCACTTCGAATGAGAAGGGCCATGGGTGATAGGTCCAGAGCTCGGTCTTCTCCAGCCCGCTCGGCCCGACATGGAAGAGGCCGCCGAATTGCGCCATCAGCTTCTCGGTGCTGTCGCCGAGATTGATGTGGTTGAAGCTGTAGCCGAGGGCGGGTGCCGGCCCGCTGACCTGAAGCGCGATCACGCGGTCGTGCTGTCGGCGCTGCGATGACCGCGTTTAGTGATGGTGCTTGTGTGCTTCGGAGCCATCAGGGCGTTGGTAACCGCGCAGCTCCGCGTATCGCTGCATCTGGCTCCGGTCGAGCAAGGCAGTTGTCGACAGATGATATTTGAGGTGGCTTTCGCGGAGCAGTGCCTGGGTTTCCGAAATGGCAACGAGGGCCGCCTTGAGTGACTCCGATGTCACGACGCGGGCGGAGAAGAGGCGGTCCAACTCCGTTTCCTGCTCGACCAGCTTGTTACCCAGCGGGACCGCCTCTTGCTTCATGGCATCGAAGAGGCGCTGAACCTGGATGCGCTGATCCGCGGTCAAATCGAGCCGATCACCGAGTTCAAGAACATGGCTCGGGCCGGGATATCCATTGAGTTCGGCGGCAAGCGCCAGGCCCATGCCACGTCCGGCTCGAAGATCGTCGATCTGATGCTGCGACAGCGCCTTGATGGGGCGATGCTCAAGGCCGGCATAGGGCTGACTGGACTGCGCGCTGGCAACGTTGCACGAGACGATAAGCGTGGCCGCAAGCAGGAGAAGGCGTCTCATGAGTCTGGCTCCATGAAATCGGCCCGGTTCATCGATCGATCTCCACCGGTGCTCTCCACACATCTTGCTGGACGGTTCGCCTCATGGCAACAAAGATTGCCGCGATTGAGTTGCCGAACATGGAGCAGGCAATGGCCTCCTTGCCGACCGCGAATGCCGAGATCACGCAGTTCTTTCGCCAATGGCTGGAGACCTTTGCAGGTTATGTCCGCGAGGTCGACTACGCTTCGGCGCGGCCGCTGTTCCATCCGGATGTGCTGGCCTTCGGCACGCACAACGACGTCATTCCCGGCCTCGAGCAATGGGTCACCACGCAATGGGACAACGTCTGGCCCAAGACGGGCGACTTCCGTTTCGTTATCGAGCAGGCCTCGATTCTGGCATCGTCCGATGGCACGATGGCGACCGTGATCGTGCCTTGGACGAGCACAGGTTATCATCCCGACGGCAGCGCGTTTCCGCGCCCCGGCCGGGCCACGATGGTGTTTTCAAGACATGGCGATGGTTGGCTGTGCGTGCATTCCCACATGTCGCTCAATCGCGGTGTGCCGCAGGCAAGCCACGCCGATCGGCCGGTGAAGGCCTGGTAGTGCGCCTCGCCGGGCATATCGGCCGACTAAAGTTTTAGCCTCTCATTCCAAGTCGGTTGGAACTCTTGGAACCCAGCGTCGTTTTTCGGCAACAAATAACAGGTGAAAACACGCAAGCGGGGGCCAATCTGAGGATGCGCTCCCATGGCAACACTTGATCTCGACGCCACCCGACTTTCTGCCCCCGAGCATCAGCGCCAGCTTCGCCGCGCCGTGATCGCCTCCACAATCGGGACCGCGATCGAGTGGTATGACTTCTTTCTTTACAGCACCGTCACGGGTCTGGTTTTCGCAAAACTGTTCTTTCCTCACTCCGATCCCTGGGTCGGCACGCTGGAGGCGTTTGCGATCTACGCGGTCGGATTCGCCGCGCGGCCCGTCGGCGCGGCAATCTTTGGCCATTATGGCGACCGCATCGGACGTAAATCCACGCTGATCGCGACGCTGCTCTTGATGGGACTGGCGACCGCTGCGGTGGCGGTCGTGCCGACCTATGCCAGCATCGGTATTTGGGGCGCCGTCATCCTGACCGTGCTGCGGTTCATTCAGGGCGTCGGAGTCGGTGGTGAATGGGGCGGTTCGGTCCTGATGTCGATGGAATGGGCGCGCAACGACCGATCCCGTGGATTGATCGCATCATGGCCGCAGTTCGGTGTGCCCTGCGGGCTTTTCCTGGCCAATCTTGCCGTGCTGGTGTTCAGCCAGATGGCGGGTGATCAGTTCCTGGCATGGGGCTGGCGTATTCCCTTCGCGCTCAGCATCATCCTGGTCGGCGTGGGCCTCTATATCAGGCTCGGCATTCTCGAAACCCCGGTGTTCTCCAAGCTCGTGGCCGAGCGCCAGGTTGATCGCACGCCGATGCTCACGGTGATCCGGGAATACCCGAAGGAGATTCTACTGTCTGCGTTCGCGCGCATGTCGGAGCAGGCGCCGTTCTACATCTTCACGGCGTTCGTATTCTCCTATGGCATCGGTACCCTGCACGTATCGCGCGACTTCCTGCTGACCGCGGTGCTCTCGGCCTCGGTGCTGTCGTTCGTGTCGATCCCGCTGTGCGGACATATCTCCGATCAGATCGGCCGCAAGAACATGTACATGCTCGGCGCTGCCGTGACGGGCATCTTCGGCTTCGTCTATTTCGCCATGCTCAATACGGGCTCGCTGACCATCATCTTCCTCGCGATCATCCTGTCGCTGATTCCGCACGACATGCAGTATGGACCGCAAGCCGCCTTGATCGCCGAGAGCTTCACCGGACGCCTGCGCTACAGCGGCTCCTCGCTAGGCTATCAGCTCGCATCCGTGATCGCCGGCGGCCCCGCACCGCTGATCGCTACGTGGCTGTACGGCACGTTCCACTCGGCGACCGCGATCGCCGTCTACATCGCGATTTGCGCGGTCGTGACGCTGGTCGCGACCGCGATGATGACCGATTACACCGGAAAGGACATCAACGCGGCGGGGGCGTACGAGCGACGAACTTGAATCCGCAAAAAAGCCCCGGACGCGACGCCCGGGGCTTTGCTTTCCCGTAATCTCGAGCTCAGCCTTATTCCGGTTGACCGATGCTCACCTTCAGCGTGCCGACGCCGTCGACGCCGCATTCGAGCTTGTCGCCGGGCTGGAGCTGCGACACGCCGGCCGGCGTGCCCGTCATGATGATGTCGCCGGCGGCGAGCTTCACCTGCTGCGAGAGCTGCCAGATGATCTCGGGCACGTTCCAGATCAGCTCGGTGAGGTCGCCCTTCTGCGCTTCCTTGCCGTTGACCGTGAGCCAGATCTTGCCCTTGGCGGGATGGCCGATCTTCGATGCAGGCTGCACCGCGGAGCAGGGCGCCGAATGGTCGAACGACTTGCCGACCTCCCACGGACGCTCCTTCTTGCGCGAGGCGATCTGGAGGTCGCGGCGGGTCAGGTCGATGCCGACGGCATAGCCGTAGACATGGTCGAGCGCCTTCTCGGCGGGAATGTTGAGGCCGCCGCTCTTCATTGCGACGATCAGTTCAACCTCGTGATGGAGATCCTTGGTCAGCGGCGGATAGGGAATGGTGGCGCCATCGGGCACCAGCATGTCGGCGTGCTTGGCGAAGAAGAACGGCGGGGCGCGCTCGTCATTGCCCATCTCGCGGATGTGCTCGAGATAGTTGCGGCCGACGCACCAGATGCGGCGTACGGGATAACGGCCGCTTTCCCCGACGACGGGAAGCGAAGCCTGGGGCGGAAGCGGGATGACGTAGGAGGCGGCGTTCATGGTGCGATCTCGCTGCTCTTGAGGTGAAAGGAACTCTATGCGGTTGCGCTGATCGGCGCCAGAGCGCCGGCGTCGTGATGCTGCAGGCGGAAGAACGAGGCGTAGCGGCCGCCGCGGCGGAGCAGCTCGTCGTGCCGGCCCTGCTCGACGATCTCGCCGCCCTCGACCACCAGGATCGCATCGGCGTGCATGATGGTGTGCAGGCGATGCGCGATCACGATCGTGGTGCGGTTCTGGCAGAGATGCTCGATCGCTTCCTGCACCTGCCGCTCGGACTCGGAATCGAGCGCGGCGGTGGCTTCGTCAAGCAGGATGATCGGCGCGTTCTTGATCAGCGCGCGCGCGACAGCGATGCGCTGGCGCTGGCCGCCGGACAGCTGCGTGCCGTGCTCGCCAACGGGCGTGTCGTAGCCGAGCGGGAAGCCCATGATGAAATCATGCGCGCAGGCAGCTTTCGCAGCATCGATGATTTGTTCTTCGGTCGCGCCCGCGCGGCCGAAGGCGATGTTGTTGCGGATGGTGTCGCGGAACAGGTAGACGTCCTGGCCCACATAGGCGGTCTGGGCCCGCAGCGATTTTCGCGAGACCGCGCCGATCGACTGGCCATCGATCACGATGTCGCCTTGCGTCACCTCGTAGAAGCGCAGCAGCAACCCCAGCACGGTCGATTTGCCGCCGCCGGAGGGGCCGACCAGCGCGGTGACCTTGCCGGGCTCGGCAACAAAGCTCATGCGGTTGAGGACGGTCTCACCGTTGCGATAGGAAAAGCTGACGTCGCGCAGCTCGATGCGTGCGTTCGAGAGTTTCAGCGCCGGCTTGTCGTCGTCGGAATGCTCGCTCGCGGGGCTGTCGACGACTTCGAGCAGCATGCGGGCGCCGACGAGCTGGCTGTTAAGGTCGATGTTGAGCCGCGCCAGCCGCTTTGCCGGCTCGGTCGCCATCAGGAAGGCGGTCATGAAGGAAAAGAATGCTCCGGGCGTGGCGTTGAGCGCGACCACGCTATAGCCGCCATAAAGCAAACAGCCGGCGACCGCGAAGCCGCCGAGCATCTCCATCAACGGGTTGGAGCGGTTGGCCACGCGGGCCATCTTGTTGGCGTTGCGCTCGACGATCGCGATGTTCTCGTCGATGCGGGTCTGCATGGTGTCTTCGAGCGTGAACGCTTTCACCGTGCGGATGCCCTGCAGCGATTCCTGCATCGTCTCCAGGATGTCGGCGGTGCCGGTGAACTGGTTGTAGGCGAGGCCCTTGATGCGCTTGACCAGTTTGCGCAGCACCAGCATCGCCGGCGGCACGGCGACGAGGCCGATGAACGACATCACCGGATCCTGCCACACCATCACGCCGATCATGGCGAGCAACATCATGAGGTCGCGCCCGACCGCATTGACCAGCATGTTGAGGACATCGGTGATGGACTTTGCGCCGGCGGTCAGCCGCGCCAGAAATTCCGACGAATGCCGCTCGGAAAAGAATCCGACGCTCTCGCGCATCAGTTTGGCGAACAGCTGGCGCTGGTTGGTGGCGAGGATGGCGTTGGAGATCTTGGTCAGGATCACCATGTGGCCGTAGGTCGCCACGCCCTTGATGAAGAGCAGGATCACCGTGATGCCCGAGAACATCGCGATGCCCGGGATGTTCTTGTCGACATAGGCCTGGTTGATGACCTGGCCGAGCACGTAGGTCGCGCCCGCGGTCGATCCGGCGGCAAGCGCCATCAGCGCGAAGGCGACGAGATAGCGCCGCCAGTAGAGGATCCCCTGTTCCGTGACCAGGCGGCGAATCAGCACCGCTGCCGCATAGGGATCGTCGGTGATTTTCTTTGGAAACTGAGCCATCCGCAGTCCATTGACGGCGCAAGGAAAGCCTGCCCGCACGTCAGGGATCGAACTGCCTCTGTGCCCGCTAAGCCAGCGCTTTTCAAGCCCAATTAAGGGCTTGCGCTGGAATGGAATCTAGGCCGAGGCGGCGTGGCGGAGCTCGCCGTGACGCTCGCGGAACAGCTTGTCCTCCCAGGCCAGCGCATGGGCTGCGATGGTCTCGAGGTCGTCGTATTGCGGCTTCCAGTCGAGCAGGCCGCGGATGCGGCTGGTGTCGGCGACCATGGTCATGATGTCGCCGGGCCGGCGCGGGGCGTATTGCACGGCGAAGCTGCGACCCGAGACACGGCGCACGGCGTCGATGGTCTCCAGCACCGAGTAGCCGCGGCCATAGCCGCAATTGAGCGTCGTCGAGGCGCCGCCGTTGCGCAAATAGGCGAGCGCCGAGCGATGCGCTTGCGACAGGTCCGTGACATGGATGAAGTCGCGGATGCAGCTGCCGTCCTGGGTCGGATAGTCGGTGCCGAACACGTCGATCTTGGCGCGCTGGCCGGTCGCGGCTTCCACCGCGATCTTGAGCAGATGCGTGGCGCCGACGGTGGCGAGGCCGATGCGGGCCTGCGGATCGGCACCCGCAACGTTGAAATAGCGCAGGGCCACGTATTGCATGCCGTAGGCGGCGGCGACGTCGTGCAGCATGATCTCGGTCATCAGCTTCGACGAACCGTAGGGCGACAGCGGCCGTGTCGGCGCATGCTCGGGCACCGGCACCTGGTCCGGATCGCCGTAGACCGCCGCGGTCGAGGAGAAGATGAAGCGGTCGATGCCGCGCTTGACCGCGACATTGAGCAGGTTGCGCGCGGTCGTGAAATTGTTGCGGTAATAGCCGAGCGGATCGCGCATCGAATCCGGCACGACCACCGACCCCGCGAAATGGATGATGCTCTCGATGTTGTGCTGGGCGATCACGCCTTCGAGCAGGTTCTCGTCGCCGGCATCGCCAATGAACAGCGGCACGCCTTCGGGCAGATAGGCCGAGAAACCGGTGGAGAGATCGTCGATCACGACGACGTCCTCGCCGGCTTCCGCCAGCGCCAGAACCGTGTGGCTTCCGATATAGCCGGCACCGCCGGTGACAAGCACAGTCATGATCTCACCCGTCTTCGATCAACGCTCCACGCTAACGTTTACGTGGTGAAGAGTGGGTATCGGCGCGGCTGAACTGGTCACTATGCTTAATGTTGCGTATAGGGACTTTCGAAACGGAGCGTGGCGTGGCGAATTCCCCAAGCGATCTCGAAGTGATCGTGCCAAATCTGCACAGGCGCTATTCCGGGGTCACCGCGACCAACCGGATGGTGGCGCCGCGGCTGGCAAAGCTCTATCGCGCCGCGTGGTTCGGCTCCGACGCGCCGGAGGGGATCGCGCGCCTGGGCGGTGCCGATCTCCTGAGATTGTGGCGCCGCAAGGCGCCGGTGATCTGGCACGCGCGCCGCAACAACGAGATGATCGCGGGCGTGCTGTTGCGCGCGCTCGGTTGGCCGCTCAAGCTCGTCTTCACTTCGGCGGCGCAACGCCATCATAGCTGGATCACGCGCTGGCTGATCCGGCGCATGGACGCGATCATCGCGACATCGGATCTTTCGGCCTCGTTCCTGAAAGTGAAGGCGACGGTGATCCCGCACGGCGTCGACACCGAAATCTATGCGCCGCCGGCGGATCGCGCTGCGGCCTTCGCGGAAGCCGCGCTGCCGGGCCGCTACGCGATCGGCTGCTTCGGCCGGGTGCGCGCGCAGAAGGGCACCGATGTGTTCGTCGATGCGATGTGCCGTTTGCTGCCGCGCTATCCGGATTTCACCGCTGTCATCGTCGGCCAGGTCACGGCCGAGCAAACCGCTTTTGCCAACGACCTGAAGAAGCGCATCGAGGCCGCCGGCCTGCAATCGCGCATCGTCATCACTGGCGAACTGCCGATCGAAGACGTGCAACGTTGGTATCAGCGGCTGACCGTCTACGCCTTCACCTCGCGCAACGAAGGTTTCGGCCTGACGCTGATCGAGGCGATGGCGGCGGGCAGCGCGCTGGTCGCCGCGCGCGCCGGTGCGGCCGAACTGGTGGTCGAGGATGGCGTGACCGGCGTCCTGATCCCAACCGGTGATGCCAATGCGCTGGCTGCGGCGGTCGAACCGCTGATGCGTGACGTGGCCACGGCAACTGCGATGGGCGAGCGCGGGCGGGCACGGGTGCTCGAACGATTCAGCCTCGATGCCGAGGCCGCGCGGATCGGTGAGGTCTATCGGCCGCTGCTTTGAGCCACTGCCGTAGCGGCATCAAAAACAAAAACCGCGAAAACAACCCCATGCACAGTAGCCGGTGGCAACGAAATCAATGGCTTGGCGGTTGGGGTTGATGAGCTTCTGATTTTACGAAACCAGTTTGACTCGTCGGGCAAAACACCGGCATGATGTCATCATCGGTGCAGCCTCGACGCCTTCAGGTCCCAGCCTGCATCCCCACCTCACCCAGCACCCGCTGCGCAATCTCCACCACCTCGCTCGCCGCGATATCTCGCATGCAGCGGTGGTCGTTCATCTTGCAGATCGTGCTCTGGCAGGGTTGGCAGGACAGCACGCTCTTGTCCTGGACCACGGTTGCGGCGAGGCCGTTGAGGGGGGCCCAGAGGTAGGGGCTGGTCGGGCCGAAAATGCCCATGGTCGGCGTGCCCAGGGCGGCTGCGATGTGCATCAGGCCGGAATCGTTGGAGATCGCGACGCCGGCTGCAGCCATGGCCAGCACGCCGTTGCGCAGATCATTGCCGGTGAGGTCCCGCACCCCAGGGCCGCCGGCGGTCCCGGCGCCGCCGGCCGCAACGATCTCCTGGGCCAGGCCCTTTTCCCCGGGGCCGCCGACAACCCAGACCTCGAGGCCGCGCTCGGCGAGCAGGCGGGCGGCCTCGGGATAGTAGGTCCAGCGCTTTGAGACGCCGACCGAGCCGGGGGCGAGTGCTACGGCAGCGCCGGCGCTGAGGCCGTTGGCCTGCCGCCAGCGGACGATGTCCTCGGCCGGGACCCGCAATTGTGGCACCGGCCATTCCGGCGGCAGCAGGGCGCCATCGGGCTGGGCGAGGGCGGCGTTCTTGTCGATGAAGCGGGGCAGCTTCTTTTCGCCCCAGCGCCAGCGGTTGAGCAGGCCGAATCGGAACTCGCCGACGAAGCCGACCCTTTCCGGAATCCCGGCCAAAGCGGGCGCGATGGCAGCCTTCCAGGTCCGGGGCAGCACCAGGGCGGTGCCGTAGTTCCGCTCGCGCAGGAGCTTCGCCAGGCCGAGCTGGCGGCCCACGGCGAGCCGGCCGCGCGGCAGATCCCAGACGATCGCATCGCGCACGCCGGGCATGTAATCGACCAGGGGGGCGCACAGCGACGTGGTGAGCAGATCGACCGGCCGGTTCGGCCAGCGCTCGTTGAGGACCCGCACGACGGTGTGATTCCGGACGAAATCGCCGATCCACATGTAGGGGACGATCAGGATCGGGCGCGTGTCGCCCCGATCTGCCTCTCCACTAAGTTGCGAATCTTGGTTCATTCGTTAATAGGGCCGGGGTGCGCTGATGTGGCGGTTCGGTTAGCCGCTCCGGGCCGGCAGGTAAAGCCGGCAGAGCGGCCATCCCAAAACCGCTTACACTTTTGAGGATCATGCGCTAGGGCAAGATCGGGTCGCAAAACATCGGGCAGGCTAGGTGAAATGTTGCTGGTGACCGGCGGGGCCGGTTTTATCGGATCGAATGTCGTCGCCGCGCTGAATGAGGCTGGCCGCAGCGACGTCGTGGTCTGTGACTTCCTTGGCACCGAGGGCAAATGGCGCAATCTCGCGAAGCGGCAGCTTGTGGATATCGTGCCGCCGGCTGAGCTGCCGGACTGGTTGAAGGGTCGCAAGCTCGATGCCGTGATCCATCTCGGGGCGATTTCTGCGACCACTGCGACCGACGGCGACCTGGTGTTCGAGACCAACTTCCGCCTGTCGATGCGCCTCCTGGACTGGTGCACGGCGAACGCCGTGCCGTTGATCTACGCCTCCTCGGCGGCGACCTATGGCGACGGCGAGGCAGGATTTGACGACGACGCCTCGGTCCCTGCGCTGAAGAAATTGCGGCCGATGAATCTCTACGGCTGGAGCAAGCACCTGTTCGATCTCGCCGTCGCCGAGCGCGCGGCGAACGGCGAGAAGCTGCCGCCGCAATGGGCCGGGCTGAAATTCTTCAACGTGTTCGGTCCCAACGAATACCACAAGGGCTCGATGATGAGCGTGCTGGCGCGCCGCTTCGACGACGTCAAAGCGGGCCGCGTCGTGCAATTGTTCAAGTCGCATCGCGAGGGCATCGCCGACGGCGACCAGCGCCGCGATTTCATCTATGTCGACGACGTCGTGCGCGTGATCATGTGGCTGCTGGCGACGCCCTCGGTGTCCGGCATCTTCAATGTCGGCACCGGCAAGGCGCGCAGCTTCAGGGATCTGATGCTGGCGGCCTATGCCGCGCTCGGCGCCAGCCCTAACATCGAATTCATCGACATGCCCGAGCAGATCCGCGGCAGCTACCAGTATTTCACCCAGAGCGAGGTCGATCGCCTCCACCGCGCCGGCTATAATGGCGGCTTCACGACGCTCGAGGACGCGGTGAAGGCCTATGTCGGGGATTATCTCGACCGGCCCGACCGCTTCCGCTGAGGCCCATCACCATGCCGACGCCCATTCTCGATTTCGATGCCCTCGCGCAAGCCATCTCGGGCCGCACGGTCCTGTGCATCGGCGACATCATGCTGGACGAGTTCGTCTATGGCGAGGTGTCGCGGATCTCGCCGGAAGCGCCGGCGCCTGTCATCGCGGCACAGCGCAGCGAGATCCATATCGGCGGTGCCGGCAACGTCGCGCGCAATGTCGCCGCGCTCGGCGCGCGCTGCATCTTCGTCGGCCTCGTCGGCGAGGACGATGCGGGCAGGCAGCTCGCCTCGACGCTTGCGGAGCAGGGCGCAATCGAAAGCGTGCTGGTGTGCGACCCCTCGCGTCCAACCACGCGAAAGGTCCGTTTCGTCTCCGAGCATTTTTCCACGCACATGCTGCGTGCGGATTGGGAGCAGGCACAGCCTGCTTCCGATACGATCGAGACCAAGCTGATCGAAGCGATCCTGCCGCAGATCGCGCGCGCTGACGTCGTGTTGCTGTCCGACTACGCCAAGGGCGTGCTGACCGCCCGCGTCATCCGCCACACGATCGACGCCGCGCGAAAACTCGGCAAGCCCGTGATCGTCGATCCCAAAAGCCTGAATTGGGCGATCTATCGCGGCGCGACGCTGCTTACGCCCAATCGCAAGGAGTTTTCGGAAGCAACCCGAAGCCGCGCCGACACGCCGCAGAGCATCGTCGATGCCAGCGAGGACGTGATGCGGCTCGCCGATTGCGAAGCGATCCTGGTCACGCAAGGCGAGCACGGCATGACGCTGGTGCCGCGCAACGGCGAGGCCGTTCACGTCCCGGCGTTCCCGGTCAAGGTGCGCGACGTCTCCGGCGCCGGCGACACCGTTGCGGCGGCGCTCGCGGTGTCGCTCGCCACGGGCGCGGACTGGGACACGGCGCTACGCATGGCCAGTGCCGCTGCCGCCGTCGCTGTCGGCAAGCAGGGCACCGCCAGCGTGAGTGCGGCCGAGCTGAAGCGAAAGATATTGCCGCATGCTTATCTCGCGGCCGAAGAGAAGATCGTGCTCGAGCCTGATACGCTCGACGCGCAGCTCGCGGAATGGAAGAAGCAAGGCCAGCGCGTCGGCTTCACCAATGGCTGCTTCGACATCCTGCATCCCGGCCACGTCAAGGTGCTGACAGCGGCGCGCTCCGCGTGTGACCGCCTGATCGTGGGCCTCAACAGCGACGCCTCGGTACGGCGGCTGAAGGGCGCCGACCGCCCCGTTCAGGACGAGCGAGCGCGTGCGGAAGTGCTGGCGGCGCTCGAAGCCGTCGATCTCGTGGTTATTTTCGATGAGGATACGCCGATCGACCTGATCACCCGCATCAAGCCGAGCGCGCTGATCAAAGGGGGCGATTACACCCGCGAGCAGGTGGTCGGTCATGAGGTTGTCGAAGCCGCGGGCGGGACGGTGGTGCTGGTGGACATTCTCCAGGGCTTCAGCACGACGGCGCTGGTTCATCGCGCGCGGGGGGAGAGCAAGTGACGACCCTCGCCGGGGAGACGACCGGCCAGGTGCTGTGGCGGCGTCTGCGCAGTCCGGCGGCCTGGTCCGAGACGGTCGACCTGTTTGCGATCCTGACCGCGGCCTCGCTGCCATGGTCGACGTCGCTTGCGGCGATATTCAATGTCCTGATGCTGCTCTGCATGGTGCCGTTCCTCGACGTCCGTGAGTTCCTGCAATCGCTCAAGCGTCCGATCTGTGCGGCGCCGATTGCGCTGGTCCTGCTCGCGCTGGTCGGGACGCTGTGGTCGGACGCGGCCTGGGGCGCGCGCTTCTACGCGGTCAATCCGACCGTCAAGCTGCTGGTGCTGCCGGTCCTGCTCTATCATTTTACGCGCTCGCCGCGCGGACATTGGGTGTTCGTCGCCTTCCTGGTGTCCTGCGCGCTGCTGTCGGTGATGTCCTGGCTGGTCGCCTTCTACCCCGACCTCGCGCTCAAATCCGACCGCGGCGAGCGCGGCATCTTCGTCAAGAACTACATCGACCAGAGCCAGGAGTTTGCGCTCTGCGCGGTCGCGCTCGCCTATCCGATCGTGCAGTTGCTTCGTCAGAAGCGCTACTGGATCGCAGGGCTGCTCACGGCGCTTGCGCTCGCCTTCTTCGTCAATATGGCCTTCGTGGTGGTGTCGCGCACTGCGCTCGTCACCATTCCGGTCCTGTTCGGCGTGTTTGCGTTGCTTCATCTGAGATGGCGCAGCATCGCGATCATCTCCGCGGCCCTGCTCGTGGGCGCGGTTCTCGCCTGGCAGGCCTCGCCGCAATTGCGCAAGACCGCCGACAGCTTTGCCAGCGACTACACACGCTATGTGGAAAAAGGCGAGTCGACTTCGGCCGGCTTGCGGCTCGAATTCTGGCGAAAATCCCTCGGTTTCTTCGCGGAGGCGCCGGTCAAGGGGCACGGCACCGGCTCAACGCGTGGATTGTTCGAGCGGGCCGCGACGCCCGGCAATCAGAACCTGGCGTCCGCCGAGGTGATCGGCAACCCGCATAACCAGACGCTGAACGTGGCCGTGCAATGGGGCATCATCGGCGTCGCCGTTCTCTACGCCATCTGGATCCTGCATCTGCGGTTGTTTCGCGGCGACGGGCTCGCAAACTGGGTCGGCCTCCTGGTCGTGGTCCAGAACGTCTTCACCTCGCTGTTCAACTCCCATCTGTTCGACTTCCACGAAGGCTGGATGTACGTCATCGGTGTCGGCGCTGCCGGCGGCATGGTGATCCGGGCCCAGCAGGCCGAAGCGAAGGCGACAGTGGCCGGTTCCTGAACGGCCGCCCGGATCGCAAACCTTGACCGGCAAACCTGACCGGCAAGCCTTGACTGGCATGTCCGGCCGAGATGGGTTATCAGCGCGATCAGGTTGCATTTAACTGGGTTTTCGGTCAGCGGATGACGCGTCTTTCGCATCTCACCTTGCGCAATTTCATGATCGCGCTCCACGACCTGCTGGCGACGACGGCGGCGCTCTTCGCCGCCTTCTATCTGCGCTTCGAGGGCGGCGACGGCTTCGTCGACCGCCTGCCGCTGCTGATCCAGATCCTGCCCTATTTCCTCGCCTTCAGCGTGGTCGTGTTCTTCGTCTTCAACCTGACCACGACGAAATGGCGCTTCATCTCGCTGCCCGACGCGCTGAACATCATCCGCGTCGCGACGGTGCTGACGGTTGCACTCCTGGTGCTCGACTACATCTTCGTCGCCCCCAACGTCCGCGGCACCTTCTTCCTCGGCAAGGTGACCATCGTCCTCTACTGGTTCATCGAGATCTCCTTCCTCAGCGCGTTACGCATTGCCTACCGCTATTTCCGCTATACGCGGGTTCGGCGTCACGCCCGCACCGGAGATGCCGCGCCGACGCTGCTGATCGGCCGCGCCGCGGATGCCGAGGTGCTGTTGCGCGGAATCGAGAGCGGGGCGATCAAGCACATCTGGCCGGTCGGTGTGCTCTCGCCGTCGATTTCCGATCGCGGCCAGTCCATCCGCAACGTCCCTGTTCTGGGCGGCGTCGACGACATCGAGGATGTCGTCGCCGACTTCACCAAGCGCGGCAAAGGGATCGCGCGCGTCGTGATGACGCCGACGGCATTCGAGCCGGAGGCCCATCCCGAATCGATCCTGATGCGGGCGCGCAAGCTCGGCGTCATCGTGAGCCGCATGCCCTCGCTCGAGAGCGGCGATACGCCACGGCTCACGGCCGTCGCCGTCGAGGACCTGCTGCTGCGGCCGAGCGAAAAGATCGACTATGCGCGGCTCGAGGCCCTGATCGAGGGCAAGGCGGTGATCGTCACCGGCGGGGGCGGCTCGATCGGTTCCGAGATCTGCGAGCGCGTCGTCGCGTTCGGCGCCGCGCGTCTTCTGATCGTGGAAAATTCCGAGCCGGCGCTCTACGCGATCACGGAAACGCTCGCGGCGCTCGGCACCGCCGCTTCGATCGAAGGGCGGATCGCCGACATCCGCGACCGCGAGCGCATCATGCGCCTGATGGCCGAGTTCAAGCCGGACATCGTGTTCCATGCCGCCGCGCTCAAGCACGTGCCGATCCTCGAGCGCGACTGGAGCGAGGGCGTCAAGACCAACATCTTCGGCTCGATCAACGTTGCCGATGCCGCGCACAGCGCCGGCGCCGAAGCCATGGTGATGATCTCGACCGACAAGGCGATCGAGCCGGTGTCGATGCTCGGCCTCACCAAGCGCTTCGCCGAGATGTATTGCCAGGCGCTCGACCATGAACTTGCGGCGGGTCACGGCGGCGCCAGGCGATCGATGCGGCTGATCTCGGTCCGGTTCGGCAACGTGCTGGCGTCGAACGGCTCGGTGGTGCCGAAGTTCAAGGCCCAGATCGATGCCGGCGGTCCCGTGACGGTCACGCATCCCGACATGGTCCGCTACTTCATGACCATCCGCGAGGCCTGCGATCTCGTCATCACGGCGGCAACGCATGCGCTCGGAACGCAGCGTTCGGACGTGTCGGTCTACGTGCTCAACATGGGCCAGCCGGTGAAGATCGTCGATCTTGCCGAGCGCATGATCCGTCTCTCGGGCCTGCAACCCGGCTACGACATCGAAATCGTGTTCACGGGCATGCGGCCCGGCGAACGCCTGCACGAAATCCTGTTCGCCTCCGAGGAGCCGACCCGCGAGATCGGCGTCGCCGGCATCATGGCCGCGCAGCCGAACGAGCCCCCGATGCAGACGCTGCGCAAATGGATTGCGGCGCTGGAGCAGGCGATCGCGCGCGACGATCGGGCCACCATCAGAACCATTCTGAAGGACGCGGTTCCGGAATTCGGGTCGACCGCGGCCTGATCATGCAGCCTCGGGGCAAGATCGTGGTGGCGAGCCAGCACTACCCGCCTGATCCGAGCACGACGGCGGCGATCATGGCCGAGATCGCCTGCCGCATCGCCGGGGATCACGAGGTCGTGGTGCTGTCGGGCTCGTCAGGCCCGTTGCCGGCCTCGCAGACCGGCCCGGGCAAGCCGCGGGTCGTCGGCGTCAAGAACCGGATGGCGGGCAAGGCGGCGCTGGTGCGGCGCGGCGCCTCCGAGCTGCTGTTCGCGGCGCGCACGTTCCTGGCGTTGACACGGGAGCTGAGGCGAGGCGACGTCGTGCTCACCGTCACCGCACCGTTCATGCTGCCTTACGCAGTTGCGGCGGCGGCGAGGCTGAAGGGCGCGCGCTCGGCGCTGATCATGCACGACCTCTTCCCGGACGTGCTGGTGATGGCGGGCCTGCTGAAGCCCGGTTCGATCGTGGCCATGACGATGCGTGCCGCCAACAGCCTGATGTTTCGTGCGCTCAATGCCGTCATCACCATCGGCCGCGATGCGGAACGGCCGCTGCTGAGCTATTCCGGCATGACGCGGAACAAGATCCGCTTCATCCCGAATTGGGCGACGCTCGTGGCCGCACGCCGGCCGGTGACGGCGGACAATCCATTCCGCAAAGCGCTCTCGGCGGATTTCGTTGTCGGCCTGTCGGGCAATCTCGGCTTCACCCATGATCCGGAGATCGTGTTCGAGGCGGCGCGCCTTTTGAGGGCCGAGCCTGGCATCCACTTTGTGCTCTCCGGCTGGGGCATCGGCTTCGAACGGTTGAAGCAGTTGCAGACTGAGGCGAAATTGCCCAATGTCTCCTTCGTGGGGCGGGTCGAGGACGCCGAGCTCGAGGCATTCCTGGCGGCGGCCAATCTCTGGATCATTCCGTACCGGAAGGACGTTGCGGGGGTTTCGGTGCCGAGCCGGTTCTACAATCTGCTGGCGGTCGGCCGTCCCGTGGTGCTGGTCTCCGAACCGGAGGCCGAGGCCGCGTTGACAGTGGTGGAGAACGGGCTGGGCTGGGTGGTGACGCCCGGCCCGGCCGATCAACTGGCCGAGGCGATCCGCGCGGCGTCTTGCTCTGACGGTGTCGCCATTGCGGAGCGCGCGGTGAAGGCGGCGGCGAAGTTCGATCGCGTCACCGCGATGAACGCCTATGCCGCTCTGGTCGACGAATTGTTGCGCAACCCCGAACTACCGGAGCAACGATGAACGAGCGCAAGCCAGTCGTGCTGGTGACGGGTGCGAGCGGTTTCGTCGGCCGTCATGTCGTGCCCGCACTGGTGCGCGAGGGATGGTCGATCCGCCGCGCGGTCCGCAGGCCGGAAGGCATGGGCGACGAGGTCGTGATCGAATCGATCGGCCCCGAAACCGACTGGCAGGCCGCGCTTTAAGGCGTCGACGCCGTCGTTCATCTCGCCGCACGGGTGCATCACAAGCACGAAGAGCACGCGGTCCAGCTCTACCGCAACGTCAACATTGCCGGTACGCTGCACCTGGCGCGCAGCGCGGCGATGGCCGGCGTGCGGCAGTTCATTTTCATCAGCACCGTTCTCGTGCACGGTCGCAGTAATGAGGGCCGCGCGCCGTTCAGCGAGGACGATGTCCTGACGCCGCGCGGTCTCTACGGCATGTCCAAGGCCGCGGCCGAAGCGGGCTTGAAGACGCTGGCGCGCGACAGCGCCATGAAAGTTTCGGTGATCAGGCCGCCGCTGGTCTATGGTGCGGGCGCCAAGGGCAATTTCGCGCTGCTGACGCGTGCAGTGAACCTCGGGCTGCCGCTGCCCTTTGCCGCGATCCGCAATCACCGCGCCTTCCTTGCCGTGCAGAACCTGTCCTCGTTCATCCTGCGCCGGCTCTCTCATCCAGATCCCGCGAGCAATTTCGAGATCTTCCTGGTGGCCGACAGAGAGCAGGTCTCGACGCCCGAGTTCATCGCGCGGCTGGCCAAGGCTGCCGGCAAGAACCCGCGGCTGTTCGGCATGCCGCAGGACCTGCTCGGGACGTTGCTGCGCGTGATGGGCCGGCAGGATACGAATGACAGCCTGATCGGCTCGCTCGAGCTCAACCTCGCCAAGGCGACCGCGACCGGGCGGCAGCCGGCGGTGTCTCTCGACGAGGGGCTGCGGCTGGCGCTGACGGATCAGGACGCCTGAGGGGGGGAGAACCGCCGCAGCACGATGCCGATCGCGATTGCGCCCGCCGGCAGCGCGGTCAGCGTGATCGTCATCGAGCCGGCGCGAGCGGTGACGATGGCAAGCCCGGCGAGCACGAGATTGAGCGCGAACACCTCGCCGATCACGCGAGAGACCGTGAAGCCGTGGTCGGTGGCACGCTGGTAGAAATGCGAGCGATGCGCCGACCAGAATTGCTCGCGCCTTGCGATGCGCCGGAACAGCGTGACGGTCGAATCCACGAGGTAATAGGCCGGCAGCAACAGCGCCGTGGCGGGCTGCCCGCGCCAGGCGAGCTCGAGCAGGCACCAGCCGAGCAAAAGACCGATCGGCAGGCTGCCGACATCGCCCAGGAAGACTTTTGCGACCGGCTTGTTGAACGGCGCAAAGCCGAGCATGGCGCCGCACAGCGCCGCGGCGATCAGCGCGGCCGGCCACGACAAATCGCCGAGCAGTCCCAGCAGCAGCAGCGCCGCGGTGACGGGCACCACTTCCGCCACCGTCATCAGGTCGAGCCCGTCCATGAAATTGACGAGGTTCACGAACCACACGCCCGCCAGCAGGATGAGCCCGCGCTCCAGCGCGAGCGGCAGCGCCGGCACGATGCGCGCGGTCTCGGGCGTGGTGAACACGACGGCGCCGACAGCTGCGGCCTGCAGCACGAGGCGCACGAGCACCGGCAGCGACTTGATGTCGTCGGCAAATCCGACCAGGGCGATCAAGACCGTTGCAGCGATCAGCGCCGGCGGAATCGCGATGTTCGCCCAGGCTGCCCAGGCTGATGCGACCAGCAGCGTCGCTGAAATCACGGCGATGCCAGCACCCTGCGGGGTCGGGATGCGATGAGAGGACCGCGCGTTGGGCCGCGCCAATGCGTAACGCTGGAGCAGGGGGCGGCTGGTCCAGGTGATGACGCCCGACAGCAGTGCGGCAATCGCAAGGGCCAGCAGCGAAGGTACGGCGCCGAGCGCGTCAACGGCCGCGTTCACTCCGGCACCCCGAGCGGCGCCGATCCCTGCGCGGCTTTCTCCGCGCTGAGGATCCAGACCAGGCCGCCAATCGCGCCGACGATGAAGTACACGGCGCCGAACAGCAGCGAGACGTTGACCCCCTCGTTGGCGGCCAGCCCCGCGAAGCCGAACGCGAGGCTCATGGTGGCTTCACGCACGCCCCAGCCGGCGATCGAGATCGGCATCATCGTGATCAGCATCACCGGCGGCACGAGCATAAAGACGTCGCTGAAGCCGACCGGCGCCGCGATCGACAGCACGACGCACCAGGCGACCACGACGGCCAGCACATGCACGGCGAGCGACAGGATCACGACGGCCGGTCCGCGCGAGCGGCTGAAGATCACGCGGTTGGCGATCACGGCACAGGCGTGGATGTGATGCGTGGCCCACCAGGTTCTCAGCCAGTGCCATTTCAGCGCGCCGAAGACCAGGAAGCCGAGACCACCCGCGAGCGCCGCGAGGTCGACGAACAGCAGCGCCGAGCGCCCGTGCGGATCGGCGATGAGGCTGTAGCTCCAGGGCAGGCTTGCCACGATCATGATTGCGAGCGCGATCAAACCAATCGCGCGATCGACGAAGATCGAGTAGGTCGCAGCGCGCCAGCCGGCGCCGGCGCGCGCGACGAGCCACAGCCGGACCGCATCGCCGCCGATTGCCGAGGGCAGGGTCTGGTTGAAGAACGATCCGATCACGTTGTAGCGCATGGCACGGGCGAGCTCGAGCGGGGCGCCGCATGCGGCGCTGACCTCGCGCCAGCGCAACACGCCGACGAAGATTTGCAGGAACGCGATCGCGATCGCCAAGCCGATCCAGAACAGGCTGGTCACGGTGAAGCGCGAAAACAGTTCGGAAAGATCGACCTTGCGCAGCGCCAGGTAGAGCAGCGCTCCGGAAATCAGGATCTTGGCCGTCGACAGCAGGATTCGGCGCATTTCGTCCGCATGAACAAGGGTTTTGAGCAACCCGACGCAAGGCGCCGAATTCGGCCGCTTTGGTATGGTTTTGGCGCCGATCTTGCAATAGCGGTGATCGAGAGCCCTCATGCAGGGCAGCGGAGCTATTGCGACCCCGTCGATGCGGAGGCTAAAGGGACGCCGCGGGCGAGAGACCGAGCGACTGATTGGGCGAAGCAGACCTTGGGAACAGGATGAGGAATCAGGCGATTTTGGTCACGGGCGCCGCCGATTTCATGGGCTTGGTGCCCGCCGATGAGCCGGCCGCCGCAAATGCGCCGTCTAAGGTCTACAATGTCGGCAACCACCATCCGGAAGAGCTGATGCAAGTCGTCGGATTCTGGAGCAGGGGCTGGGTCGGACGGCGATCAAAGAATTGCTGCCGAGAGACCTTTTGGAAACGTTCGCGGATGTCGAGGATCTGATGCGCGGCGCCGGCTTTGCACCGTCAACGCCGATCGCGCACGGAATTCGTAATTTTGTCACCTGGTATCGGAACGACTTCAAGGTTTGAAATGACGATGGACAAACGCATCATCCCCCTGATCATGTGCGGCGGTGCCGGAACGCGGCTGTGGCCGGCTTCGCGCGAGGTGCGCCCCAAGCAGTTCCTGCCGCTGTTCGGCACCCGCTCGACCTTTCAGGACACGCTGTTGCGCGTCTCGGAGGCCTCGCTGTTCGATCGCCCGATCGTCATCACCAATGCATCCTATCGCTTCATGGTGCTGGAGCAGCTCGCGGAAATCGGCATTGAGGCAGACGTGATCCTCGAGCCGATGCGGCGCGATTCCGGCCCGGCGATCGCCGCCGGCGCGGTGTTCGCGCAGAACCGCGCGAGTGAGGCGATCGTGCTCGCGCTCGCCGCCGACCACGTGGTGCAGGACAACGCCGCCTTCGTCGCGGCGTGCCGCCAGGGCCTCACCGCCGCGAGCGCCGGGCGCATCGTCACCTTCGGCGTCAAGCCGGAGCGGCCGGCGACCGAATACGGCTATATCAGCCCGGGCGAGGTCATCTCCGGCGAGGTGCACGCGGTCGCGCGCTTCGTCGAGAAGCCGGATGCGGTGAAGGCCGCCGACTATGTCAATTCCGGCTATCTCTGGAACAGCGGCAACTTCATGTTCCCGGCCACTGTGTTGCTCGACGAATACCGCAAGGTCGATGCGGCGAGCGTGGAGGCGATATCAAGCGCCGTGACCCATGCCGGCCGAGATCTCGGCTTCGTGACGCTGGAGCCCGAGGCGTTCGGCGCGGCCAAGGCAATCTCGATCGACTATGCGGTGATGGAGAAGACCGCGCGCGCCGCGGTCGTGCCGGTGTCGTGCGGCTGGTCCGACGTCGGCTCCTGGCACGCGGTGTGGGAATTGTCCGACAAGGACGCGCAAGGCAATGCTTCGCACGGCACCGCCGTGTTCGAAGATAGCCGCAATTGCAACGTCACCACCGACTCTGCACTGGTCGCGCTCGAAGGCGTCGACGATCTCGTCGTGGTTGCGACTGCCGACGCAGTGCTGGTCTCGCGCCAGAAGGATGCCAACGGGCTGAAGCGGCTGGTCACAAAACTCAAGGCGGTCGCGCCGAAGGTCACCGAGGAGCACCTCAAGGTGCATCGGCCCTGGGGCAGCTACCAGTCGGTCGACAATGGCGAGCGCCACCAAGTCAAGCGCATCGTGGTGAAGCCGGGCGGGCGGCTGTCGCTGCAGAAGCACCATCACCGCGCCGAGCACTGGATCGTGGTCCGCGGCACCGCCCGCGTCACCGTCAACGAGACCGTCAAAAGCGTGCACGAGAACGAGTCCATCTACATCCCGATGGGCGCGGTGCACCGGATGGAGAACCCCGGTAAAATCATGCTGGAGCTGATCGAGGTCCAGACCGGAAGCTATCTCGGGGAAGACGACATCATCCGGATTGAAGACGACTATCAAAGGTCGTAACCAGCACACTCCGAATCACGCGACCCGGACCAAAAGAGCGGTCTCTTTCAGAGGCTTAAGGCCCGGGAACGTGTAACTGTTTGAATCAAATCGTGTCCGGACCGCTAGCTCCGCATTCGCCACAAATGTGGCGCCCGTGCTAGAAGCGCCCCGGGGATTTGCGTTGAATCGGGGTTTGCTCAAATGAGTTCCACAGGATCTGCACCGGCAAAGGCCGGCTTGCGCGTCGGCGTCATTGGCGCCGGCGTGATGGGCAGCAACCACGCGCGCGTGCTTAGCGGTCTTCCCGGCGTCAACCTCGTCGGCGTCGTCGATCCTTCGCCGGCACATCGCACCCGGGCGATGGAGCTTGCCAATTGCGCGAGCTTCGAGACGCTCGACCAGCTGCTGGCCGAAGGCGTCGATGCCGTCACCATCGCGGCGCCGACCCATCTGCATCACGAGGTCTCGCTCGCCTGCATCGCCAAGAACATCCACGTGATGGTCGAGAAGCCGATTGCGTCCACGGTCGCGGAAGGCCGCGAGATCGTCACGGCTGCGCAAAAGGCCGGCGTGACGCTGATGGTCGGCCATGTCGAGCGCTTCAATCCGGCTGTGGCCGCCGTCAAGCAGGCGATCGCGGGCGAGGATATTCTGTCGATCGCGATCACGCGCGTCGGCCCGTTCCCGCCGCGCATGTCCAATGTCGGCGTCGTCATCGATCTTGCCGTGCACGACATCGATCTGATCCGCTGGTTCACCGAGTCCGACATCGTCGAGGTGCAGCCGCAATTGTCGAGTGCGGTCGCCGAGCGCGAGGACATCGCGCTGTTGCAGTTCCGCACCGCCAACGGCGTGCTCGCGCACATCAACACCAACTGGCTGACGCCGTTCAAGGCACGCAGCGTCACGGTTGCGACTCGCGGCAAATACGTGATGGGCGATCTCCTGACGCGCCAGGTCACCGAATGTTTCGGCTTCAAGCCTGACGGCAGCTATTCGATGCGGCATCTGCCGGTCGGCCATGACGAGCCGCTCCGCGCCGAGCTGATCGCGTTCCTCAAGGCCGTGCGCAACGGCGAGACGCCGGCGGTCACCGGTGACGAAGGCGTCGCCAGCCTCGAGATCGCCACGCAGTGCCTGGAAACGCCGTCGCGGCCGGCCGCCACGTCGTCGGCCCGCAAGGGTCCGCGGCGCGTCGCCGGCTGATTCCTCATCCATGCCGACCACTCAAGAAGGCGCCAAGAACCCGGCCATGAACCAGCATCTGCGTTCCGAACCCATTCCCTTCATCGACGTCGCGTCGCAGCGCCGCCGGCTCGGCGACTCGCTCGATTCAGCCGTGAAGCGCGTTCTCGACCATTGTCAGTTCGTCAACGGCCCTGAAGTCGCCGAGCTCGAGAAACAGCTTGCGGCCTATTGCGGCGCCAAGCACGTCATCGGCTGCGCCAGCGGCACCGACGCGATCCTGATGGTGATGATGGCGAAGAATGTCGGGCCGGGCGACGCCGTGCTGTGTCCGTCCTTCACCTTCATCGCGACCGCTTCGCCGGTGGCGCGGACCGGCGCGACGCCTGTATATGTCGACGTCGACGAAGCCACCTTCAACATGAGCCCGGAATCGCTCAAGCGCGGCATCGCGACCGCCCGCAAGGCCGGCCTCAAGCCGGTCGCGGTCATTCCGGTCGATTTGTTCGGCCAGCCTGCCGATCATGACGCCATCGCCGAAATCGCCAAGGCCGAAGGCCTGTTCGTGCTCGACGACGCAGCGCAAGGCTTTGGCGCTAGCTACAAGGGCCGCAAGCTCGGCACCCTGGCGCTCGCCACCGCGACCAGCTTCTTCCCCGCAAAACCGCTCGGCTGCTTCGGGGACGGCGGCGCGATCTTCACCGATGACGACGAGCTCGCGGCGACGCTGCGCAGCATCCGCGTGCACGGGCAGGGCGTCGACAAATACGACAACGTCCGCCTCGGCCTGACCGGCCGGCTTGACACCATGCAGGCCGCGATCCTGATCGAGAAGCTGAAGATCTTCGACGACGAGATCGCCGCCCGCAACAAGGTCGCAGAGCGCTACGCACGAGGACTCAGCAATGTGGTCACCGTGCCGCGCGTTGCTCCCGGCAACACCTCGGTCTGGGCCCAGTACACGATCCGCCTTCCTGAGGGCACCGACCGCGACGGCTTTGCCGCCGCGCTGAAGGCCCAGGGCGTGCCGACGGCGATCTATTACGGCAAGTCGATGCATCAGCAGACGGCCTACAAGCAGTACCCGGTGGCCGAGGGCGGCCTGCCGGGCTGCGAGAGCCTGTCGCAGGACGTCATCAGCCTGCCGATGCACGCCTACCTGACCGAAGCCGATCAGGAGCGAATCATCGCGGCCGTGCGCGGCGCGATCGCGGGCTGATCTCGCTGCTGCTGGCTGGCTTAACCTCTCCCGCTTGCGGGAGAGGTCGGATCGCGCCAGCGATCCGGGTGAGGGCTCTCTCCTCTGGGAGATCGCTTGTGGAAACACCCTCTCCCCAGCCCTCCCCCGCAGGCGGCGGAGGGAGCGCACCTGCGCCGCAGCTTGCACCTAGACCTAATCTCGCCATGCTCTAAAACAGACGCATGCTCGGACGTATCTTCACGGTTGGTGGTTACACGCTGCTTTCGCGGCTGACGGGATTTGCCCGCGACATCATGCTCGCGGCGATTCTCGGCGCCGGCCCCGTGGCCGACGCCTTTTTCGTGGCGCTGCGGCTGCCCAACCATTTCCGTGCCATCTTCGCCGAGGGCGCCTTCAATGCCGCCTGGGTGCCGGCTTACGCGCACGTCCATGGCGAGCGCGGGGAGGGGGCGGCAAGATTGTTCGCCGACCGCATCTTCACGCTGCTGCTGGCCTCGCAGGTGGTGTTGCTGATCGTCGCCTGGCTGTTCATGCCGCAGGCCATGAGCCTTCTGGCGCCGGGCTTTTCCGAGGACGCCGAACAGCGAAAGCTCGCGATCGAGCTGACCCGGATCACCTTTCCCTATCTGCTGCTGATCACGCTGGTGACGCTCTATGGTGGCATGCTCAACGTGATGCAGCGCTTCGCCAGCGCTGCGGCGGCGTCGATCTTCCTCAACATCTCGATGATGATGACGCTGGCGCTCGCCGCCTGGTTTCCCAGCGCGGGCCACGCCGCCGCCTGGGGCGTCCTAATCTCCGGCTTCCTGCAATATGTCCTGCTCGCCGGCGATCTCGCCCGCCATGGCGGGCTGCCGCGCTTTGCGCCGCTCAAGCTCGACGAAGACGTCCGCGCATTCTTCAGGGCGCTCGGGCCGGCGACGCTGGGCTCGATGGGCACGCAGCTCGCGCTGTTTGCCGACACCATCATCGCGACTTTCCTGCCGGCGGGCGCTCTGTCGGCGCTGTATTATGCCGACCGTCTCAACCAGCTCCCGATCGGGGTAATCGGCATTGCCATCGGCACGGTGCTGCTGCCGGAGATGTCGCGGCGGATCACGGCCAACGACCATGACGGCGCGATGAAGGCGCAGCGCCGCGCCTTCGATTTCACGCTGCTGTTCTCGGTGCCGTTCGTCGCCGCCTTCCTCACCGTGCCCGACGCGATCATGCGCGCGCTGTTCGCCCGCGGTGCGTTCTCGAAAGCCGATGCCGCCGCCGCCGGCGCCACGCTCGCGGCCTATGCCATCGGTCTGATCCCGTTCGTGCTGATCCGTAGCGCCGTCGCGACCTTCTATGCGCGCAAGGACACGGCGACACCGGTGCGGGCGTCGCTGACCGGCATCGCGGTCAACGTCGCCTTGAAAATTGCCTTGATGGGATCGCTGGCCCAAATCGGGCTTGCACTGGCAACCGCCGTCGGCGTCTGGACCAACCTGCTGCTGGTGCTGTTCTTCGCGGTGCGGCGAGGCTTTCTCGTGCCGGACCGCGCGTGGCTATTGTCGCTCGCCAAATTCCTGCTGACCGGGATCATCCTGGCCGCCGCCTTCTGGCTGATCGCGCGCTTTGGCGGTCCTTGGTTGGGGTCGATGCACTTCCGGGACGAATTGACGCTGCTTCTGCTGGCCGTCGGGGGCACGATCGTCTATGCGCTCGCCATCCTTGCGCTGTTCGGCCGCCGCTGGCTGGTCTCGCTGGTGCGGGGTTAACTTTTTCATATTTCAACGCATTGACGGCTCGACCTTGTCGGCACGGACCAGTCTCGATCGTCCTTGGATGGACACATCTCGGAAGTGCGGCGGATGGACCCCGCACAATTGACGTGATGCCGTCACCTCGAACCGGCAAAAATCGAACCAGGAGCACTGTTTATGAGGATCACCGTCGAAACCAACGTCGCAGCCCCCATCGATCAGGTCTGGCGCGCTTATACGACGCCGGCCGACATCATGAAGTGGAACGCCGCGTCCGACGACTGGCATACGACCAAGGCCACCGTCGATCTGCGAGAAGGCGGTGTCTTCTCGTCTCGCATGGAGGCCAAGGACGGCAGCATGGGTTTTGACTTCGCCGGTACCTACACGAAAATCCTCGAGCACAAGCGGATCGAATACGCGTTCGGCGAGCGAAAAGCCGAAGTCGAGTTTGTGCCCGGCCCCAACGGCGTTCTCGTTCGCGTTGTCTTCGATGGCGAATCGACGCACTCGGTCGAGCAGCAGCAAGGCGGTTGGCAGGCCATCCTCGACAACTTCGCACGATACGTGGAAGCGAAGCAGACGAAGGCGTGAAGGGCGTTGACGGGCGTCGTCGGCTTCGGCGCCCGGCACCCTCGGGTGAGGACTCGCCTCCAGGATGCAGCGAACCTCCACACATCTCTTGATTTTGCGCGATTGCTGTGGTAATCGCAGCCTATGATCAAATCAGTGCGCAAACTCAACTGCATTCACATGACCCGCTTCGGCTGGGCCGTGGAAGGAGTCGCGCGCTAGAATTCGACGACGACATCTTTTCCACCAGGCCCCGCCGGCATCGGACGGGGCCTTTTGTTTGGCCACGCTCCCTGCCGGCACAACAGCAGGAGCATGCGATGCCACCCCAACAGACGAACATCACATCCGAGGCCGAGGGGCTCCCCCTCGAACTTGCATCGACGCGCAGCATCCTAGGCTTGCTCGCGCGATACTGGCGTGCGCTCCAGGACTGGCGCGGGCGGCAGGGCCCACAAATCGCCTTGCGGGACCTGAGTGACCGGGAGTTGATGGATATCGGCCTGACGCGCGGCGAGATCGACTACTTCACGCCGGAACGGGCTATCGATGCCCTGAGAGATCGCGCGTCGCAGCCGTGGGGCCGTGGTGTGATGTAAATGACGATAAATCCTAGCTGAGGCACTAGAAGGACGGCGATCATGACGCCCCATTCGGCCGCTGCCCTGATGGACGCGGACATCCGACGATTGACTGTGGACGATCTGGAGATCTTTCGCGACATTCGCGCGGAGGCGCTTCGGACGCACCCTCAAACATTTGGTTCTGCTGAAGAGGACGAAGGCGGAGAGGCGATGCTGACTGCCTATCGCCATTGGCTCAGCGGAGCGATCCTTGGGGCCTTCTGGCGGGGAAATCTGATCGGAGTCGCGGGCTTCTACGTGTCGCCAGCTCTTCGGTCGCAGCACAGGGGTCACATCTTCACGGTTTACGTGAGGGAAGACGGCCGAGGTAAAGGAATCGCAGATCGACTCATCAAGGAGCTTCTTGCCCATGCCGAGGCACGCGTCGAGCAGGTACATCTTGAGGTTCTGCTCGAAGCAACTGCTGCAATCAGGACCTACAAGCGCAACGGATTCGAGGTCTACGGCACGGATCCCGCTGCAGTCCGCATAGGTCATATCACGTATGACAAATACCTCATGGTCAGGAAATTCAGCAATTGAGGGGCGCGGTCGCCCGAAGCCCGTCGAGGGCGGCTTCGAATCATCGGCCTTGACAGGCGCGGCCCGCCTAAACCCGTTTGCCTTGCCAGTTTTTCCACGGCAATATGTCGGCAAAACAACCATGAGAAACGGGACGAGAAAATGGCGGCTCCCATCAAGTTTGGCGTTGGCCAAAGCGTGTTGCGCAAGGAGGATGACGCGCTCATCCGCGGCAAGGGCCGCTATACCGACGACTATGCGCCGCAGGCCGCTTTGCGCTGCCTGATGCTGCGCTCACCGCATGCGCATGCCAAATACACCATCGATGCAAGCCGCGCCCGCACGCTTCCCGGCGTCGCGCTGATCCTGACCGCCGATGACGTTGGGGATCTTGGCAATCTGCCCTGCCTGTTCAATCTCGAGACCGATCCCTTTACCGGGCCGCCTTACCCGATCCTCGCCAAGGACGAGGTACGCCATGTCGGCGATTCCATCGCCTTCGTCGTGGCCGAGACCATCGACCAGGCCCGCGACGCGATCGAGGCGATCGAGGTCAAATGGAGCCCGCTGCCGGCGGTGACCGGTGTTGTCAACGCCGTGAAGAAGGGCGCCCCGCAGGTCTGGCCGGACAAGCCTGGCAACGTGCTGTTCGACGTCTCGATCGGTGACAAGAAAGCGACCGAAGCTGCCTTTGCCAAGGCGCATGCCGTGGCCGAGATCTCGATCGTCAATCCGCGCGTCGTCGCGAACTTCATGGAGACGCGCGCGGCGGTGTGCGAATACGACGCCAAGCGCGACCATCTGACGCTGACGGTCGGTAGCCAGGGCAGCCATCGCCTGCGCGACATCCTCTGCCAGAACGTGCTCAACATTCCGACCGACAAGATGCGGGTGATCTGCCCCGACGTCGGCGGCGGCTTCGGCACGAAACTGTTTCCCTATCGGGAATACGCCCTCCTGGCAGTCGCCGCCCGTAAGCTGAAGAAGGCGGTGAAATGGGCGGCCGATCGCACCGAGCATTTCATGGGCGACGCGCAGGGCCGGGACAACGTCACCACCGCAAAAATGGCGCTGGCCGAGGACGGCAAGTTCCTCGCGATGGATTGCGACCTGATGGGCGACATGGGCGCGTATCTGTCGACCTTCGGGCCCTATATCCCGCATGGCGGCGCCGGCATGCTGCCGGGCCTCTACGACATCCAGGCGTTCCACTGCCGGGTGCGCACCATCTTCACCAACAGCGTGCCGGTCGATGCCTATCGCGGTGCGGGGCGACCTGAGGCTGCTTACGTCATCGAACGTCTGGTGGACGCCTGCGCGCGAAAACTCGACATGACGGTGGATGCCATCCGCCGCAAGAATTTCATCCAGCCGAAGACGCTGCCCTACAAGACCGCGACCGGCAAGGTCTACGATTCCGGCGACTTCGCCGCGCATCTGAAGCGCGCGATGGAGATCGCCGAGTGGAAGGAGTTCGGCAAGCGCGCCAAGTCGGCCAAGAAGAACGGTCTGATCCGCGGCATCGGACTTGCGAGCTATGTCGAGGTCTGCGGCACGATGGGCGAGGAGACCGCCAATGTGCGGATGGACCCCAATGGCGATATCACTGTCCTGATCGGCACCCAGTCGAGCGGGCAGGGCCATCAGACCGCCTATGCGCAGATCGTTGCCGAGCAGTTCGGCGTGGCGCCCGAGCGCGTGCACGTCCACCAGGGCGACACCGACATGATCGCCACCGGGCTCGGGACCGGCGGCTCGGCTTCGATCCCGTCAGGCGGTGTCAGCGTCGAGCGTGCGACCCGTGAGCTCGGCGCGCGGCTCAAGGAGATCGCAGCACAGGCGCTGGAAGCGAGTGCCGGCGATCTCGAGATCACCGATGGCCTGGTGCGCATCGCCGGCACCGACCGTTCGATCTCGTTCGCCGATCTCGCCAAGCGTCCCGGCGTCGATCCGTCGAAGCTCAATGCGAGCGCGACCTTTGCCAGCGCCGACGGCACCTATCCGAACGGCACCCATGTCGCGGAGGTCGAGATCGATCCGGCCACCGGCATCATCAAAATCGTCAACTACGTGATCGTCGACGACTTCGGCATGACGCTCAATCCGCTGCTGCTGGCCGGCCAGGTCCATGGCGGCGCCATGCAGGGCATCGGCCAGGCGTTGATGGAGCAGGTGGTCTATGGCGCGGGCGACGGCCAGCTCGTCACAGCGACCTTCATGGACTACGCGTTGCCGCGCGCGGCGGACGGGCCGGACTTCGTGTTCGAGACGGCCAACGTTCCCTGCAAGACCAATCCGCTGGGGGTGAAGGGCGCGGGCGAGGCCGGCGCGATCGGGTCCTGCCCCGCGGTCGTCAACGCCATCGTCGACGGGCTCTGGCGCGAATACAAGATCGACCACATCGACATGCCGGCGACCCCGGAGCGGGTGTGGATCGCCGTCAACGAGCACCATCGCCGTCACAGCCTGTGACAATTTCTCACGGAATGAAATCTGCCAAGCGGTGTTGGCCCCATTGAGGGGTCAGCACGATCCTGCATCAAGGAAAGGGATTTTGCGAATGAAGCGAGTGTTGGTTGTTGGGGGCGCGCTTTTGCTCGGTATGGGCGCGGTTTGGGCACAGCAGGACTCCGTCAAGGAAGTCCAGATGCTGATGAAGGGCAACGGCAAGAACGCCGGCGCGGTGGCGGCGATCGTCAAGGGCGAGAAGCCCTACGATCAGGCCACGGTGGACAGCGCACTGGCGCAGTTCGGGGACACCGCCAAGAAGCTGCCGAACCTGTTTCCCGCGAGCGCCAAGGGCATGAAGCCCGAGGGCGACTACAGCGCTTCGCCGAAAGTGTGGGAGGACAAGGCCGGGTTCGATGCCAAGGTCGCGAGCTTCGCCAAGGTTGTTGGCGAGGCGAAGGGCAAGATCAAGGATTTGGACTCGCTCAAGGCGAATTTCCCCGCGGTCGGCAAGGAATGCGGCGGCTGCCACGAGACCTTTCGCGTGAAGAACGGTTGACGGAAGAAAAAGGTTCGTAGCCCGGATTGCGCTGCGCTCCATCCGGCTACTGGGAATCGGGAAAAAGCGGTTGCGACAGCAGCCGCTTTTTTTCATGTCGGCGCGCAGCGCTGGAAATTCTGTTCGCAAGGCCTGACGGATCGCCGCCGAAGCAGTTATCTTTGCTCCAGCCGCCGCGGCATCGGCGTGAGCTTTTGACGCTGATGCATCCCGCTCCTGACTCATTCATGACATCAGGAGTTCCAACCCGCGGCGAGCAGCTCAATCAGCAACAGCGAGACAAGCCATGGTCAAACCGTTCCCGTCGAAGACGCACATCGGCAACCATATGCTGCATCCGGAAACGCTGATGCTGACCTATGGCTACGATCCGCAATTGTCGGAAGGCGCGGTCAAGCCGCCGGTGTTCCTGACCTCGACCTTCGTGTTCAAGACGGCCGAGGACGGGCAGGACTTCTTCGATTTCGTCTCCGGCCGGCGCGAGCCGCCGGAAGGGATGGGCGCGGGCCTGGTCTATTCGCGCTTCAATCACCCCAATAGCGAAATCGTCGAGGACAGGCTCGCGATCTACGAGCGCACCGAGAGCTGCGCGCTGTTCTCGTCCGGCATGGCGGCCATCGCGACCACGATCCTGGCGTTCGTCCGCCCCGGCGATGTCATTCTGCACTCCCAGCCGCTCTATGGCGGCACGGAAACGCTGCTGACGAATACGCTTGCGCGTCTGTCGATCGGCGCCGTCGGCTTTGCCGATGGCGTCGATGAAGCCGTGGTCGGCCAGGCCGCGGAGGAGGCCATGCGCAAGGGAAGGGTTTCGATGATCCTGATCGAAACTCCGGCCAACCCGACCAACGGGCTGGTCGACATCGCGATGATGCGGCGTGTCGCCGACACCATCGGAAAGACCCAAGGACACGTTCCGATCATCGCTTGCGACAATACGCTGCTCGGGCCGGTGTTTCAGCGGCCGATCGAGCACGGCGCCGATATTTCCCTGTACTCGCTCACGAAATATGTCGGCGGTCATTCAGACCTGATCGCGGGCGCCGCGCTCGGCGCGAAGGCGGTCGTGAAAGGCATCAAGGCGCTGCGGGGCGCCATCGGCACCCAGCTCGATCCGCATTCCTGCTGGATGATCAACCGGTCGCTCGAGACGCTGAGCCTGCGCATGGAAAAGGCCGATGCGAATGCGCGCCTCGTGGCGGACTATCTGCGTGATCATCCCAAAGTGGCCAAGGTGCACTATCTCGGTCATCACGAGGCGGCGTCGCCGGACGGACTTGTGTTCGCGCGGCAATGCACAGGGGCGGGATCGACGTTCTCGTTCGACATTGTCGGCGGCAAGGCCGCGGCCATGAAATTCCTCAACGCACTGCAGATCCTCAAGCTGGCGGTGAGCCTCGGCGGAACGGAGTCGCTTGCGAGCCTGCCCGCCACCATGACCCACTCCGGCGTTCCCGCCGACATCCGGAGGAAGATCGGCGTGCTCGATTCCACGATCCGGCTGTCGATCGGCATCGAACACCCGTCGGATTTGATCGCCGACCTCGCGCAGGCGCTGAACGCAGCCGAGCCTGAGGTGTGACGCCTGCGCCAGCGTTACGGGAATCGAAAAGGGCGGCTGCGATGGCAGCCGCCCCTTTTTGCTGGTCTGTGCGAAGTTTACTTCGTCACCTGACCGCGGATCTCGCCGCCCGGATTGGCCGCGGTGTGGATGTTGACGTAGAGCTTGCCGCCGAGCAGATCGGCGGCCTGCGCGTCGGTCAGTGTCGCCGAGCCCTCGGCCGGGCTGGTGGCAGCGCCTGGGATCGGGATCGCGACGCCGGCGTTCTTGCCGGGCTCGGCGGGTCCGTGGAAATGCGCGGCGGTGGCGGGGCCGGACAGACCGGAATAGGTGACCTTCCAGGACAGCTTCTTGCTGGCGGCGTCGTAATCCAGATCGGCCGTTCCGGTGCCGCTGCTGGTCGTTGCGGGGACCTCGGACTTGGCGTCGAGCGTTGCTTTCAGCTTTTCCGCGCTGGCCGAACCCGCAAAAGCAACGGCGCCAAGCACTGACATCGCGATGACGATCTTGTTCATGATTTTTCTCCCTGCTGACCCGTTTGGGCTGCCAAACTTCCAACAGCCGGCATTTCAGTTTATTCCCGTTTCCGGCCGCGGTGGGCTAAATTCTTCGTGGCTGGAGCCGCGAGGACATCGGTCATAAGCTTCGCCGCGACGACGAAAGGACCGCATGTTGCGACGAACAATCTCCGTGGCGCTGCTTGCCGCACTCGCCGCAGCCGGCGTCTATTGGTGGCTCAGCGCGCCGGTGGTGGCGGCCGCCGGCACCGCGCCTGCCCGCGTCCCTGATCTTGCCAATGGCCAGGTGATATTTAACGCCGGCGGCTGCGCCTCATGCCATGCCGTCCCCGACCAGCCCGATCGTCTCAGGCTCGGCGGCGGCGTCGCGATCAAGTCGCCGTTCGGAACGTTCTACGCGCCGAACATCTCCTCCGATCCGACCGACGGCATCGGCAAATGGAGCGAGGCCGAATTCGTCAACGCGGTGATGCACGGGGTCTCGCCCGACGGACAGCATTATTTTCCGGCCTTTCCCTACACGTCCTATCAGCACGCCAGGCGTGAGGACGTGCTCGATCTCTTTGCGTACCTGAAAACGCTGCCGGCCGTTGCAGGCAAGGTGCGCGACCACGACGTGCGCTTTCCGTTCAACATCCGGCGCAACGTCGGCATCTGGAAATTCTTGTTTCTGGACGGCAAACCCTTCGTCGCCGACGGCACGAAGTTGCCGCAGTGGAATCGCGGCGCCTATCTCGTCAACAGCTTTGGCCATTGCGCGGAGTGCCACAGTCCACGCAATGCGCTCGGCGGCATCATCGCCGGACAACGCTTCGCCGGCGGTCCCAATCCGGAAGGCGAGGGGTGGGTGCCCAACATCACCCAGAAGGGCCTTCGCGAGTGGAGCGCGAAGGATATTGCGTATTTCCTGAAGACCGGCGAATTGCCCGACGGCGACAGCGTCGGCGGCGCGATGACGCGGGTGATCAAGAACACCTCGCAATTGCCGGACGACGATCTCGCGGCGATGGCGGACTATCTCAAATCGCTGCCGCCGGTGGACGGTCCGCCGCGCCCCAAGCGCAAGGAGGGCGGCGCCTGATCAGGCCCGCCCTTTTTCGGACGGTCAACTCGCGCCAAACGCCTTGAAGGTGATGATGGTGAGGGTGTCCTGGATGCCGGGCAGCACCTGCACCTTCTCGTTGACGAAGTGGCCGATATCGGTGTCGTTGTCGACGTAGAACTTCACTAGCAGGTCGTATTGACCGGCCGTGGAATAGATCTCGGAGGCGATCTCGGCTTCGGCAAGCGCATTGGCGACCACATAGGATTGACCGAGCTTGCATTTGATCTGGACGAAAAAGGGAACCATCGCGTTCACTCCGAAAGCATATCTGGCGGCTAATAGGCCAAACCCGGCCGGATTTAGCAAGCGAACTTGCTGGGCTGGGGGCGGCGCGCTAGGACGGGCCATGGCTTCGAAAACGCGGAAAATCGCCCCATGACGCCCCCCGTCGCGCTGACCATTGCCGGCTCCGATTCGAGCGGCGGCGCCGGCATCCAGGCCGACCTGAAGACCTTTGCCGCGCTGGGCGTTTTTGGCGCGTCCGCCATCACGGCGCTGACGGCGCAGAACACCCGCGGCGTCACCGGCATTCACGCGGTGCCCGCCGAATTCGTCACCGCGCAGATCGACGCGGTGTTTTCCGATCTCGAGGTCGGCGCGGTCAAGATCGGCATGGTGGCGCAAACCGCCAGCATCGATGCGATCGCGGCCGCGCTGTCGCGCTGGGCGCCCCGGCATATCGTGCTCGATCCCGTGATGGTGGCGACATCGGGCGATCGCCTGCTCGCGTCCGATGCCGTCGACGCCCTGCGCATCAAGCTGATGCCGCTGGCCTCGGTGATCACACCCAATCTGCCCGAGGCCGCGGCTCTGCTCGGCGAACCGGTCGCGGCCAGCGAGGCCGAGATCGAGAGCCAGGGGCGCCGTCTGCTGGCGCTCGGCTGCCGGGCGGTCCTGATCAAGGGCGGGCACGGCGCGGGCGCCGAGAGCATCGACTATCTCGTCGATGCCAGCACCACGATCGCGCTCGCCGCGCCGCGCGTTGCCACTCGCAACACCCATGGCACCGGCTGCTCGCTGTCCTCGGCGGTCGCCGCCGGGCTCGCCAGGGGCGAGGATCTCGAGCGCGCCGTGCGCAACGCCAAGACCTGGATCAGCGCCGCGATCGCGGCCGCCGATCGCTTCAGCGTCGGCCACGGCCACGGCCCGATCCATCATTTCCATAAATTCTACTGACGTCGCTCGCGAGCGCGCCGCAGCTCCGGGTTCTTGCGGAGGGCGCTGCGACGCCATGTCGCCTGATTGTCGCATGCGACTGATATTCGCGGGGTGGGCGAGGCAAGCGCGATTCGTATCCGAAGGTGCCTCAAAGGTTCAATTGGTCATCCCCCTGTCACGGGACATTGTTACAGGCTGGCGCATGGGAAGTTACGATGTGAGTGACGAGAGCCCCGAGCGGCGCTTTCGCACGTTGTTCATCTCCGACGTTCATCTCGGAGCCCGCGGTTCTCAAGCCGACCTACTGCTCGACTTCCTGCGTTTCCATGATGCCGATACGATCTATCTCGTCGGCGATATCGTCGACGGCTGGGCGCTGAAATCGAGCTGGCACTGGCCGCAATCGCATAACGACCTGGTCCAAAAGCTTTTGCGCAAGGCGCGCAAGGGCGCCAAGGTCATCTACATCCCCGGAAATCACGACGAATTCCTGCGCAACTATTACGGCACGCATTTCGGCGGCATCGACGTGGTCGAGAACACCGTCCACACCGGCGCGGACGGCAAGCGCTATCTCGTCATCCACGGCGACATCTTCGACCTCGTGGTGCAGAACGCACGCTGGCTCGCGCATCTCGGCGACAAGGCCTACGACTTCGCGATCCAGCTCAATCGCTTCGTCAACTTCTTCCGGCGCATGTTCAAGGTGCCCTATTGGTCGCTGTCGCAATGGGCCAAGCAGAAGGTCAAGAACGCCGTCAACTATATCGGCGCGTTCGAGCAGGCGCTCGCCACCGAAGCGCGGCGCCACGACGCCGACGGCGTGATCTGCGGCCACATCCACTACGCGGTGATCCGCGACGAGGGCGGCATCCGCTACATGAATTGCGGCGACTGGGTCGAGAGCTGCACGGCGCTGGTCGAGCACGACGACGGCCATTTCGAGATCATCACCTGGGCGGACCAGGCCGAGAAGCCGGCACAGGTCCCGCAGGTCGCAGCCAGAGCCGCATGACAAAGGCAGCCTGATGCGCATCCTGGTCGCGACCGACGCCTGGCACCCGCAAGTCAACGGTGTGGTTCGGACGCTGACCAAACTTGCGGACGCCGCCAAAAGCCTCGACGTCGAATTCTCGTTCCTGACGCCGCAATCGTTCCGCACCTTTGCGATGCCGAGCTATCGTGACGTGCGGCTGGCCATGCCGCGGCCGGGCAGAATCGCGAAGCTGATCGAAGAGGCGCACCCCGACAGCATCCACATCGCGACCGAGGGGCCGATCGGCCTGATGGTCCGCCGCTATTGCCGCCAGCGCAAGCTGCCCTTCACGACCAGCTTCCACACCCGCTTTCCCGAATATGTCCGCGCCCGCGTGCCGGTGCCGGGCTCGCTGATCTGGCGGGCGCTGCGCCGATTCCACAGCCCCAGCCGCGCCGTGATGGCGGCAACGCCCGCGCTCGCCAGCGAGCTGACCGAGCGCGGCTTCGACAATGTCGCGCTGTGGCCTCGCGGCGTCGACACCCATCTGTTCCATCCCCGCGCGATCGATCTGTGCCTGCCGGCGCCGGTGTTCCTCTCGGTCGGAAGGGTCGCGGTGGAGAAGAATCTCGAGGCGTTCCTCGACCTCGACCTGCCCGGCACCAAGGTGATCGTCGGCGACGGCCCGGCGCGTGTCGCGCTGGAGGAGGCCTATCCGGACGCGATCTTCCTCGGCGAAAAGCACGGCGAGGAACTGGCGGACATTTACGCCGCCGCCGACGTCTTCGTGTTTCCGAGCAAGACCGACACGTTCGGCCTGGTCCTGCTCGAAGCGCTCGCGAGCGGCCTGCCGGTCGCGGCGTTTCCGGTGAAGGGGCCCCGCGACGTGATCGGCGACGCGCCGGTCGGCGCGCTCGATCACGATCTGCGCAGCGCCTGCTTCGCCGCGCTCGACATCTCCCGACAGGACTGCGTCGAATTCGCCGCCAACTACACCTGGGAGGCCTCGGCCCGGGCCTTTGTCGACAGCATTTTGGCGGTCGGCGCCGTGATGCCCGGCCGGAACGGGGCGGAGCCGGCGCGATTCGTCGCCTGAGAGCCCAGAATGCTCGCGCGGAGATGCCTTGCCCGCGCCTCATCCGCCGCGATAACATCAGGCATGACAGAACAGCTCCTCCCGATCGGCCCTGCCGATATCGATGCCGCAGCGCGCGTGATCGCCCCCTTCGCCGTCCGCACGCCGCTGTTGTCCTTTCCCGTGCTCAACGAACGCGTCGGCGCAAAGGTCTATCTCAAGCCGGAGATGCTCCAGCGCACCGGCTCGTTCAAGTTCCGCGGTGCCTTCAACAAGGTCGCCTCGATCCCGCAGGACAAGCGCGCCGGCGGCGTGGTCGCGTTCTCCTCCGGCAACCATGCCCAGGGCGTGGCGGCGGCGGCAAAGATCCTCGACATGCAGGCGACCATCGTGATGCCTGCGGATGCGCCGTCGTCGAAGCGCGAGCGTACCAAATCCTACGGTGCCGAGGTCGTGCTGTACGACCGCGACCGCGACGACCGCGAGGCGATCTCGCGCGGCATCGCCGAGAAGCGCGGCGCGACGCTGGTCAGGCCCTACGACGATCCCTTCGTGATCGCCGGCCAAGGCACCGCCGGCCGCGAGATCGCCGAGGACATGGCGGCACTCGGTCTCGCGCCCGACATCGTGGTCGCCCCGGCCTCCGGCGGCGGTCTGATCGCCGGCGTTGCAACGGCTGTGAAGGCGCGTTTTCCGCTGGCGCAAATCGTCGTCGCCGAACCCGAGGCATTCGACGATCACGGCCTGTCGCTGACCGCAGGTCATCGCGAGCCGCACGGGCCGGCAGGCCGCACCATCTGCGATGCGCTGATGGCCCTGATTCCCGGCGAGATGACGTTTGCAATCAACAGCAAGCTGCTCGCGCGCGGCGTCACCGCGTCGGACAAGGAAGTCGGCGCGGCCGTCGCGTTTGCCTATCGCGAGCTGAAGCTCGTGGTGGAGCCGGGCGGAGCGGTGGGTCTTGCCGCGCTGCTTGCGGGACGACTTGATGTTGCCGGCAAGAACGTCGTCATTGTGCTTTCAGGCGGCAATGTCGATGCCGATCTGTTTTCCGAGCTGGTGGCCTGATAATCTAATCTTCTGATATGAAGAAGGGCAGAGCGTCACCGCTCTGCCCTTGTTATGTGTGGCCGACCGCGATCAGTGCATGAAGCCGCGGTGGTTGTTGCCGCCGTTACCGCCCTGGCTCTGGTTCATCGACTGCCGGAAGTTGTTGCCGCCATTGTTGACCATGCGATTGGTCTCATTGAACTGCGGGCGGTTGTTGTTCTGCACCTGCACCTTGTTCACCGGGTTGTTGTTGATCTTCGCGCCGTTGTTGATGCGGATCGGGTTGGTCTGGGTCTGAACGTTGACGGGCTTCGTATCGATGGTCGTCCCGCCCTTGCCGACATTCACCGGCATGCTCACAACCTTGCCAGGATTGCCATTAGTTGTGCCGTTGGCAGTGCCGTTCGGCGTCTTGTTGGTCGCAGGCAGCGTCACGATCTTGCCGATGCCGCCATTGTTGTTGGTGCTGTTGGTCGGCGCGGGCAGGGTGACGATCTTGCCCGGGGTCTGCGACGGCGTGCCGTTCGGCTGGTTGTTGCCCGCCGGCAGGTTGAAGATCTGGCCGCCATTGCCGAGCTTGCCGATGCCGTTGTTGTCGCCCGACTTCTGCACGATCGGCAAATTGCCGTTCACTTGCGCGCCGCCATTACCCTGCTGCAGCGGCATGTATTTGGGCTGGCCGAGATTGCCGATCTTGAAGGTCGGGGCGATATTCTGCGGCGCCAGGAACTTGGTCGCCTGCATCAAGGGGATCTGCTTCGGCTGCATCTGGAGCTTCAGCGCGACCTGCGCATAGGGCGTGTTGCCGTAGCTGTCGTAGAAGTTCTTGTAGGCGACCGGCGAGTTCGCGAGCACCGTCTTGTGCCAGGCCTGCGTGAGCAGCAGGTTGTTGAGCAGCCAGCGGACGTGATCACACAGCGGGTCGTGCGGATACATCGTGATGAACTCCTGATAGTACTCCGGCCGGGCTTCGGACACGACGTAATCATAGGCTTGGCGGGTCGAGCGGCTCGGCAGGTTGGAGGCCATCTGCACCACAGGCGCATTCACCGGCGCGCGGTTGGCGGCAACAGCGGTGTCGCCGAAGAAGGTGAAGTCTGACGTCAGCGACGAACTCTCCCACGGGATCTGCGCGCCGCTGGTGGTCTGGTTCACTTCGAGGCGCACGCGCTTGAACAGCTGTTCGATCGGCACGTTGGGCTCGCGCGCGACGTTCAGGAAGGCCTGCGTGTAGGGGCTGTGGCCGCCGGTGCCGTCCTGCGCTTCCGCGCCCGGCGCGGTCGAGTAACCGACAATCGAACCGTTCGGCGCATCGACAATGGCCAAGCCGCGACCGGCATCATTCACGTTCGGGAACGGGTTGTTGCGGCAGGCATCGAGGATGACGATGCGCATACGGCTCGGGATCGTCTCCAGCGTCGACATCACGTCGACCAGGCGGACGGAGTTGTTGACGAGCTCTGTCTGGCTCGAGACCTTGGCGTCGACGGGAACGAGGTAGTTCTCGCCGGCGAGCTGCACGCCGTGACCGGCGTAGTAGACCATCGCAACCGTGTTCGGACCGCGCGCTGACACTTTGGCGGAGAAGTCCTGCACCACGCGGAGCATGTCGTTCTGGGTGAGGTCGGTCGCGGCGACCACTTCGAACCCGGCCGAATTCAGGAACTTCGCCATCGACTCCGCGTCATTGTCGGGGTTGGCGAGCTGCGGCGCGTTCTGGTAGTTCGAATTGCCGATCACCAGCGCCACCCGCTGTTCCGGGCCTTGCAGCGCGGTGGGGGCCGGCTCGACCGGGGCGACTTGCGCGGAAACAGGGCCGCAGGCGAAGCCGAACAGGCTTCCCAGCAGGCTGGCCGTCATCAGGAAGGGTTTTAGGCGGAACATGGCGTGCTCCTTTGGCACTGATCTCGATACGAGATTGGTTGCCGGGAAGCTTGGCCGCGTTCGAGTTTGAGGTCCGTGATCCCCATCACCATGCTAGGCTGCGTGATCTGAATCACGCTTGGAACCTGCCAAGGTGGGCGCGCAATGGGAGGACAGTCCGTCACATGCTGAAATCGATCGATCCGATCCTCACGCCCGACCTGCTCTGGCTGCTGGCTTCCATGGGCCATGGCGACGACCTCGTTTTCGTCGATGCCAATCACCCGGCGGCACGCATCGCGCAGAGCACGCATTCGCGGCGCCTGATCCAGTTGCCGGGCATGCGCATGGAGACCGCGATCCGCGCCATCATGTCGGTCTATCCGCTCGACGATTTCGATCCCGATCCGGTGCGCGTGATGATGCCGGTCGACGATCCCGACCGCGTCCCCGACGTGCAGCGCGCGGTGCTCGCCGAAATCGAACGCGCCGCCGGCCGGCCGGTCACGCCCGGAAAACTCTCGCGGCCGGATTTTTATCGCGCGGCGGCGGCGAGCTTTGGCGTCGTGCAGGTCGGCGACAGCAGGGGCTATGGATGCTTCCTGATCAGGAAGGGCGTGATCAGCTAGTAGCGCACGATCGAACGATGCGGAACCGCGTCACGCGTGCGCGAACGGTCCGACCTCGCGGATCACCTTGCAGATCTGCAGGAAGCCGCTGGCATAGAATTCGGCATGTCCCCGCTTCATCGTCTCGACATGTTCGGGATGGGTGCGCCAGGCTTCGAGCGCTTCCTCCGAGGCAAAACGGAAGACGGTAAGCTCCTCGCCGTCGTCGGCCTTGAACGACTTGACCGACAGAAAGCCGGGGAGGCGGCTGACGATGTCGTACATGCGCGCGCCGAGCCGGTCGTGTTCGTCGACAGAGGCGCCGTCACGCAATTGCAGATCGCCAATGACAATCACTTCGCCAATCATGTTTCCCTGACCCTCGGTGATGGATTTCCGTTCCCGATCTCTTCGGTTTCGCGATGGGCTTTGTTACATCGCCCACCCGAATTTGAATGGCCTGCCGGCATCCGACTGTTTATGGTCGGTCCATGTCGCGCCTTATGTGTCTATCTGTCGCTATCGTCCTGTCGCTGCTGCCGGCTGTCGCGCCGGCTGCTTCGATCCAAAAGCGTCCCAAGCAAGCCTGGCATGGCTATGGCTTCCTGCCCGGCTATCGCCAGCCGCTGAGCAACAGCATTCCGCTCTATAAGCAGAAGGAAGCGATGCGGCGGATGTCGCCCAGCGACCGGCGCCATTGGTACATCGATCCGGTCCCGCAATATTACGGCTGGGATGGTGAGTGGCGCTATTTCGGCCGGCCCGGCTTCGGCGGCGGCCGCTACAATGGCGGCAGTTTTGGGCCGTGCTGGACGCGGACGCCGATCGGTGCGGTGTGGAATTGCGGGTGATGGTCTGAGCGCGCGGCGGCTAAGGGAAGCTGCGGACGACCTCAATCAGGCCGACGATTGCGGCGTTGAAGGCACCGATGTCTTCGGCCGGAATCCAGTACTCCAGATGTGAGCGGCCGCCCGCCTCCTGCACGTCGTACTTGGCGACGAAACTGCGCTCGACCTCGAAACGTGTCACGAAGCCCGAGCCGCTCGCCGGGACATTCCAGTCGCGCGCGATCTTGATGGCGTAGTCTTCGGTCAAGACTGGATAGAAGATCGGCTGGTCGGGCAGGCGCGGCGGAAACGCGCGCATGCCCGTTTGCTGGATCAGCTCCAGCTCTTTCGGACCGACGGGACGCCAGAGGGTGAGGGTGTCTGCGGTGGAGGAGATGGTTGCCCCCTTACGAGAAGAACGCGATCTTCTCGGCCTGGGTCATGCGGCGGATGGGCGCCATGGGATCGTTGGCGGCGGCGCGGGGCTTTTGCAGGATGCCGCTGGCGAGGATGGTGGCGCCGAGCGAGGCTTCCGGAACCGGCGAGGGCATCGGCAGCGTCGTGGCCTGCGCCGCGCCGAATGTGGCGGTGGCGGCCATCACCGGCGCCGGCTGCTCCATCACTTCGGCGGCGGCTTCCGCAATGGCGTTGGTGAGGCGCGCCAGCGATTCCATCGCGATCGGCGCTTCCTCTACAGGCTCCTCCACGATCGCTGCGGCGGCGACTGGCTCCGGTGCGACCGGCTCTGGTGCGATCGGCTCCGGTATCTCGGCTGCGATGGGCGCTGCGGCCTCCACAACCACCGGCTCCGGAACCGTCGCTTCCATCTCGACCGGTTCGATGATCTCGTCGAATTCCGGATCTGGCGCGGCCATCTCCAGCGCGATGGCCTCGAGGATGGCTTCGTCCTCGGCGGCGGCGTCGAGCGAAAATTCGTCCGTCACCTCCGCGAAGGCCTCAGTGGCCGGCTCTTCAAAAGCGATGTCTTCAGGCGCGATCCGGCTCTCGGCGAGGGTCGCCTGCTCCAGGGCGACGTCCGTCGCCTGCTCGGCAACAGAGAAGGCAGCAGCGACGTCGACCGCCTCCACGGCGGCTTCGGGCCCGATCGCCTCCGCGATGTCCTGCGGCGCCTCCGTAAAAGCCACGGTTGCTTCGCTGGCCATCGCCGCAGGCGCGGCCTCGGCAGGCGGAGCTTCCGCAACGGGCGAGGGTGCGTCCTGCACCGGAGCCGGCGAGGGGGGCGCGGCCTGCGGCGTTGCGTCAGCGTCGGTCTGGTCGATCCGGTTCTTGAGCAGATCGAATGCGGCCTTGAGGTCGGCGCGGGGGTCGATGGTCGCAACCTGCGCACAGGCCGCCTCGATCGAGGCGAGCTGCGAATCAATCAGGTCGCAGATTCGCCCGTCGGCGCCGATCTCGCGCCAGCGCCAGGAGATCTCCTTGATGATGCGCAGGCCGCGCGGGATCGGTGCGAGGCTCGCCTCGATCGCCCCGGGATCGAACGCCGCGATCGCGATCGTCTCGGCTTCGCGGATCGCGTGCCGGATCGCGACCAGCGCCTGGGGCAGGCGGTCCTCGACCACGGGTTGGCGCTGTGCCGCAAGGGTTTCTTCGATTTTCGCGACCGCGTCGAGCACCATGCGGGTATCCGCATTGCGGTTGCGCTTGGCGTATTCGCCGAGGAACCAGCGGCCGCGTGCGGTCTCCAGGAAGGCTTCGCGGATCGCGTCGTAATCCTGCTCGTTCGGCTCGGCCGCGCGGGCAGACATAGGCGAGAGGGCGAATGCTTCGTTGGCCATGTCAATCTCGTCGCGCAAATCAGTACGCGTTACTGTAACGATCACCACGATATCGGCCGAATCGCAATTGGTTTGATGGCAGGCGAATCACAAATCCCCATCGCAGCATCTCGGAAGCGGCGATTCGCCGTGAGCCTCGCGCTCTTCTATTCGGCCGTGTTCGCGGTGTCGGGAACGCATCTGCCGTTCTTTCCGGTCTGGCTGAAGGCGATCGGCATCGACGCGGCCTGGATCGGCCTCATCAACGCGCTGCCTGCGATCACACGCTTCACCACGCTGCCGCAGGTCACCGCCTTTGCCGAAAAGCGACATGCGATTCGCGCCGGCATGATGGTGTCCGTGCTGGCGACGGCGATCGGGTTTACGGCGGTCGGCTTGCAGCAGCAGCCGCTGGCGCTGTTCCTGATCTATGCGCTGACCTGCATAATGTGGACGCCGACCATGCCGCTGACCGACGCCTATGCGCTGCGTGGTGTCGCCCGCTACGGCCTCGATTACGGGCCGGTGCGGCTGTGGGGCTCGGCAGCCTTCGCGGCCGGCTCGCTCGCCTGCGGCTATCTCGTGGACCACATCGCGGCGCGCGATCTGATCTGGATCATCGTCGCCTGGGCTGTTGTTGCGGTCGCCGCCGGCATGCTGCTGCAGCCGCTCGACGATGTCAGGCCAAGGACGACAGTGGCGCATGCCGGCAAGGCGCTGCTGCGTGATGCCGGCTTCTGGGCCATCATCGTTTCGGCCGCGCTGATCCAGGGCAGTCATGTCGCGTATTATACGTTCTCGGCCATCAATTGGCAGGCCCAGGGTCTCGGCGGGCTGACGATCGCGGGGCTCTGGACGTTGGGGGTGATCGCCGAGATCATCGTGTTCGCGCTGTCGCCGCGCTTCTCGCTGCATCCGTCCGCGCTCATGGCGATCGGGGGCGCGAGCGCGGTTGTGCGCTGGGTCGTCACCGCGCACGATCCGCCGCTCGTGCTGCTGGCGGTCGTGCAGCTCGGCCACGGCCTGACCTTCGGGATGACCATTCTCGGCACCATGAGTCTGCTGGTGCAGCGCGTGCCGTCGCATCAGATCGCGCGGGGGCAGGGCTACTACGCCGCGTGCAACGGGCTTCTGGGTGCGACAACTTCGATCGCGTCAGGCGCGATTTACGCCCGCATCGGCGACGGCCTCTATTACGTCATGGCCGCAATGGCCGCTGCCGGCGCGCTGCTGATCTGGTCGGCGCGGCACCGTCTGAAAGCTCACCCCCAGAGCGACGAGTCCGGCGGATAGACCAGGCTGTCATCATAACGCAGGCCATGATCGCGGTCGTGCGCCAGCAGCAGCGGGCCGTCGAGATCGACGAAGCGCGCCTGCGGCGTCACCAGCATTGCAGGCGCCATCGACAGCGAGGTTGCGACCATGCAGCCGATCATGATCTCGAAGCCGAGCGCTTGCGCGGCGTCCGCCATGGCCAGCGCCTCGGTGAGGCCGCCGGTCTTGTCGAGCTTGATGTTCACGGCGTCGTAGCGCTCGCGCAAGGCTGCGAGCGAGTTGCGGTCGTGCACGCTTTCGTCGGCGCAGACCACGAGCGGCCGCTTGATCCGCGCCAGCGCGTCGTCTTTGCCGGCGGGCAGCGGTTGCTCGACCAGGGTGACGCCGACGGCCTCGCAGGCGGCAAGATTGTGCTCCAGATTGGCCTCGGTCCAGGCCTCGTTGGCATCCACGATCAACTCGGATTCGGGCGCCGCCTCGCGCACCGCCGTGATCCGCTCCGGATCGCCGTCGCCGCCGAGCTTGATCTTGAGCAGCGGCCGGTGCGCCGCTTTGGCAGTCGCCGCCGCCATGGCCTCGGGCGTGCCCAGCGAGATCGTGTAGGCCGTGGTGCGCTCGCCCGGCGCGGGGCGGTCGAGCAGGCTCCAGGCCCGCAAGCCGGCCGTCTTGGCTTCCAGATCGATCAGGGCACAGTCCAGGGCATTGCGGGCCGCTCCAGGCTTCATGGCGGCTTGCAGGGCCTCGCGGGTGAGGCCGCGGGCCACGGCCGCCTGCATGGCCTGGATGGCGGCAAGGGTCGCCTCGGGCGTCTCGCCATAGCGGGAATAGGGCACGCATTCGCCGCGGCCGGTCAGGCCGTCCCGGCTGACCTCGGCCACGACCGTCACGGCCTCGGTCTTGGCGCCCCGGCTGATGGTGAAACTGCCCGCGATGGGAAAGCGCTCGATTCGCGCAGCGAGGGCAGGAACTTTGCTGGAAGTCATTTTGAACTCTGGCGAAATCTGAACCTGCTGGTTACCTCTAGCAACTAAGGTTAACCAGTTGGGGATACCTTCTCCGGGTAAGGGCGCGTGCGCAACCATCTGATTTCAACCGTTTCTCGCGCCCCGGCACGGGAGCGGACATCTTGAACGGCGATCCGAAGCTGGAACGGATTGCAAAGGGCAATGCGCTGGCACTCTGCGCCACCGGAACCTGGACCGCGAGCTTCGCGCCGGTCCTGGAGCGGATGGTGGCCGACGCCGAGAAGCTCGCCGGCGGCCCGCAAAGCATCTTCATCGACGTTTCCGAGGTCTCCAAGCTCGACACCTTCGGCGCCTGGCTGATCGAGCGGCTGCGCCGCAGCCTGACGCAGGGCGCCGTCGAGGCGCAGATCGCCGGCCTCTCCGCCAATTATTCGAGCCTCGTGGACGAGGTGCGGCGGGTCAGGGCGACGCCCGTCATCGACCCCAGCACGATCACCATCACCGGCATGCTGGAGCAGATCGGCCGGGCCGTGGCCGGGGTTGCCGGCACGGTCGCAGGCCTGATCGACATGCTCGGCGCGGTGCTCGCGGCGGTCGCGCGCACCCTGATTCATCCGCGCTCGTTCCGCCTGACCTCGACCGTGCATCATCTGGAGCAGGTCTGCTGGCGCGCGGTGCCGATCGTCGTGCTGATCACCTTCCTGATCGGCTGCATCATCGCCCAGCAGGGCATCTTCCATTTCCGCAGGTTCGGCGCCGACCTGTTCGTCGTCGACATGCTCGGCGTGCTGGTGCTGCGCGAGATCGGCGTGCTGCTGGTCGCGATCATGGTCGCGGGCCGCTCGGGCAGCGCCTACACCGCCGAACTCGGCTCGATGAAGATGCGCGAGGAAATCGACGCGCTGCGCACCATGGGTTTCGACCCGATCGAGGTACTGGTGCTGCCGCGCATGCTTGCGCTGGTGCTGGCGCTGCCGATCCTGGCCTTCCTCGGCGCGATGGCCGCGCTTTATGGCGGCGGCCTCGTCGCCTGGCTCTATGGGGGCGTGCAGCCGGAGGCTTTCCTGCTGCGGCTGCGCGACGCCATCTCGATCGACCATTTCATCGTCGGCATCGTCAAGGCACCTGTCATGGCCGCGGTGATCGGCATCGTCGCCTGCGTCGAGGGGCTGGCGGTGCAGGGCAGCGCGGAATCGCTCGGGCAGCACACGACGTCGTCTGTCGTGAAAGGAATCTTTTTCGTCATTGTCATGGACGGCGTGTTCGCCATCTTCTTCGCCGCGATCGGGATGTGACGATGGCTCCCGAAATTCAGAACCCGATCATTCGCGTCCGCGACATCACCGTGCAATTCGGCGCGACGCGCGTGCTCGACGGGCTGGACCTCGACGTCAGGCGCGGCGAGATTTTGGGCTTCGTCGGCCCTTCCGGCGCGGGCAAGTCCGTGCTGACACGCACGATCATCGGCCTCGTGCCGAAGGTCGCAGGCAGCATCGAGGTGTTCGGCGTCGACCTGGATGCCTCCAATACATCGCAGCGTCGCAACGTGGAGCGGCGCTGGGGCGTGCTGTTTCAGCAGGGCGCGCTGTTCTCCTCGCTCACGGTGCGGCAGAACATCCAGTTTCCGATGCGCGAATATCTGCGGGTGTCGCAGCGGCTGATGGACGAGATCACCATCGCCAAGCTCACCATGGTGGGTCTCAAGCCCGAGGTCGCCGATCGCTTTCCCTCGGAACTATCGGGCGGCATGATCAAGCGCGTGGCGCTGGCGCGCGCGCTGTCGCTCGACCCGGATCTCGTCTTCCTGGACGAACCGACCTCGGGCCTGGACCCGATCGGCGCCGGCGACTTCGACGAGCTGGTCAGGACGCTGCAGCGGACTTTGGGGCTGACCGTTTTCATGGTAACCCACGACCTCGATAGCCTTTACACAGCATGTGACCGCATCGCCGTTTTAGGCAACGGTAAGATCATTGCGGCAGGGTCGATCGCCGACATGCAGGCCTCGCAGCATCCCTGGCTGAGGCAATATTTCCATGGCAAGCGCGCTCGCGCGGTGATGGGCTGAGGTGCCGGAGTAGCTGATGGAAACGCGCGCAAATTACGTGCTGATCGGGTCGTTCACGCTGGCGGTGATCGCCGCCGCGATCGGCTTCGTGCTGTGGTTTCAGTCGTTGCACACGACCAAGCAGCGCAGCCCGCTGCGCGTGGTGTTCGAGGGCCCGGCCGCGGGCCTGCGCAACGGCGGCAGCGTCAATTTCAATGGTATCCGGGTGGGCGAGGTGGTCTCGGTGAAGCTCGACAACCCGCGGCGGGTTGTCGCACTCGCCATGGTCGAGAACAACGCCCCGATCCGCAAGGACACCCTGGTCGGCCTCGAATTCCAGGGCCTGACCGGCGTTGCCGCGATCTCGCTCAAGGGCGGCGAGGAGGCCGCGCCGTCGCCGCCGCTCGACGAGGACGGCATCCCCACGCTGACGGCCGATCCCAACAAGCTCCAGGACGTCACCGAGGCGATCCGCGGCACGCTCCAGAACATCAACAAGATCGTCGCCGACAATCAGGAGTCGGTGAAGAACTCGCTGAAGAATCTCGAGACCTTCACCAACTCGCTCGCCCGCAACTCGGAGAAGATCGACGGCGTGATGGCCAAGGTCGACGGCGTCATGCTCAAGGCCGACAGCCTCATGCTCGGCCTCAACACGCTCGCCGGCGGCAAGGACGGCGGCGAGCTGTTCCAGGCGGTGAAGTCGATCCGCGAACTGGCCGACGATTTCGACAAGCGCTCCGGCGCATTGATGACCGACGGCCGCCGCACGCTCGGCGACATCAGCCGCGCCGTCAACAATTTCGACCGCAATCCGACCCGCGTCCTGTTCGGCGCCAGCAACAACGCACCGGCGGCTGCGCCGCCACCGCCGCCCGAGCCGCCGAAACCTGCGGTGCCGGAGCGCAGGCGGTAGTAGGCGCGTTGCACTCGACCCTCTCCTCCGTCATTGCGAGCGAAGCGAAGCAATCCAGACTGCCTCCGCATAAGCAGTCTGGATTGCTTCGTCGCAAGAGCTCCTCGCAATGACGAGTTTGTGGAGGCGCAACGACGTTCCCAAAACAAAACGGAGCCCGCGAGGGCTCCGTCTTTCATTCGCTGTTCGCTATCGCTGCGAACCGCTTACCCCAGCCGGCCCGCTGCGTGCGCAAGCAGCGTGTACACCAGGCCCGTCTCGGAGGTCAGGTGGTTGCGCAGCTCCTGCGGACCGCGGCCGTCGCGGGCGACTTCGTCGAGAAGGCGTTCGAACTCGGCGACATAGCGATCGACCGTGGCCTTGAAGTTGCGGTCGGAGCGATACTTGCGGGCGACCTCGTCAAAGGCCTTCTGGCCGGCGGGCGTGTAGAGGCGCTTGGTGAAGGCCTTGTTCTCGCCGCGCTGGTAGCGGTCCCACATCTCGGACGCGAGGTTGCGGTCCATCAGCCGGCCGATGTCGAGCGACAACGATTCCAGCGGATTGCCGCCACCTTGCGGAGCCTGCGGCTGCGGCGCCGGTGCAGCCTGGCGGCCGCGCTGGGGCTCACGTCCGGTCGGCGCACCCTGGTTGGCGTCCGTGCGGCTCAACAGGTCCGACAGCCAGCCGTCGCGGCCCTGGTCGTTGCCCGCGGGTGCAACCGGCGGAGCTTCGGTGCGGCGCGAGGAGGCGGGCATGCCGAGATCCGGCGGCGGCAGCGTCGAGGCGCTGGCGCTCTCGCGCATGCGCGTCTCGGTGCTGCGCGCGCCGACGGCCGCCAGCATCGGCTCTTCCTGCCGCTGCACGCTGGCGCGGCCCGTCGTGGAGACGTCGAGGCCGCGGCCGTGCTGGGCCACGATGCGGTTGAGCTCGGCGAGCGCCTCGATCTGGTCGACGATCACCTTGCGCATCTGCGCAGTGCTCTCGGCGGCCTCCTGCGGCATCTCGAGCACGCCGCGGCGCAGCTCGTTGCGGGTGGCTTCGAGCTCGTTGTGCATCTCGAACGCCATCTGCTTCATGCTGGAGACGAGGTTGGTGAACTTCTCGGTCGACTGCTTGAACATCGCATCCGCCTCGTCGGTGGTCTGGCGGTAGATGTCGTGCATGGCCTCGACGGTCTGCCGGTGCTCCTCTTCGGAGGCCGACCGCACCGCCTCGAACTGGCGGGTGATTGCGGCGGAACCTGCGCCGGCGGTCTCGGCCACGACGCGGGCGATGTCGCGGGCACGCTCTTCGGCGGCCGCCAGCGATTCATCGAGCAGACCGGTGAAGCGCGACAGGCGCTGATCGAGATCGGCCGTGCGCAGGTCGATCGTGGTGACGAGCGATTCCAGCGCCTCCTTGCGTTCGGCGAGCGAGGCGGTGGTGTTCTTGTTGCTCTGCTCGACGACCTGCGCGGCCTCGACCAGTGCCTTGCCGTGCGCGTCGAACTGGGTCGACAGCTCGCCGAGATCCTGAAGCGCCCGCGTGGTCTTGCTGTTGAAGACGTTGAGCTGGTCTTCCAGGTTCTGCGTCGCAGCGCCGTTGCGCGAGGTGACGTCGTTCATCGCCGAGACGAAGTCGGCGACGCGCGTCACCAGCGCCCGCTCGAGCGAGTTGAGGTTGTCGTGCGCACCGGTCAGCACCTCCTGGAGCAGGATGTTGCCTTCGCGCAGGCGCTCGAACAGGGCGACCGTGTCGGTGCGCAGGATCTTGCTGGTCTCCTGCATCTCGGTGACGGCCGCGATCGAGACCTGGCGCGACTGGTCGATTGCCGCGCGGGAGGCCTGCTCGAGGTCCTTGAGCGACTTGTTGACGGCACCCGTCGCCATCTCGCTCGCCGAGTTGATGGTCCGCGCCACTTCGGAGCCGTTGCCCATCATGGTCTGCGAGAACGCATGTCCGCGCGTCTCGATCGACTTCAGCGCGTCGGACGTGACGCGGTCGATGTCGAGCGTGAGCTGGCTGGTCTTGGAGCCGATCGCGTCCACGAGCGAGCCGCGCTTGGCGTCGATCATGTTGGCGAGACGGTCGGACTGCTGCTGCACGTAGGTGACGATCTCGTCGGTCTTGCCGGTCATGGCCTGGCCGAAGCTGCTGCTGGCGGCGAGCACCGAGCGCTCGACGTCCGCCGAGCTCGACTTGACCCGCGAGCTCGCCTCGTTGGAGGCGTTGATCAACGCGTTCTGGGCGTTGAGCGCGCTGGTCTGGATGTCGTTGGTCGCGTTCGCGGTGGCCGTGCTCAGCGTACGCTCGATCTCGCTCGAGATCGTGCGGATCTGGCTTGCGGCATCCGCCGAGGTCGAGGTCAGCGAGGTCTGCGCCTCACGCGCGCTGTTGAGGATGGTGGAGGCGGTGTCGGCGCCGACCGAGGTCAGCGTGCGCTCGATGTCGATGGTCAGCGACTTGATCTGGCTCGCAGCGTCCGTCGAGGCGGAGATCAGCGTGCCCTGGGCCTCGCGTACGCCGCTGGTGAGCGCCTCGATGGTGGCGCCGCCGGCGGTCGCCAGCGCGCGCTGCATCTCGGCCGCCAGCGAACGGACCTGGCCGGTCTGTTCGGCGGAGACCGCCAGCAGGGTGCTCTGGGCATCGCGGGCGCTGGTCGTGATCGTCTCGGCGGTCGACTGGCCGACCTGCGAGAGCGAGCGATGCACTTCGGCGGCGAGGGACTTGACCTGGCTCGCCGCATCCGAGGACGCGTTGACGAGCGTGCTCTGGGCTTCGCGGGCGCCGGTCATGATGGTCTCTGCCGTCGCGGTGCCGGCCATCGAGAGCGAGCGCTGCACGTCCGAGGACAGCGCCTTGATCTGGTTGGCGGTCTCGCTCGAGGCCGCAATCAACGCACTCTGCGCATCGCGGGCGCCGGCGGTGATCGATTCCGCCGTGGTGGTGCCGGCCATCGACAGCGAGCGCTGCACGTCGGCGGTGAGGGTCTTGACGTGGTTGGCCGCATCCGAGGACGCCGTGACGAGCGTGGTCTGCACCTCGCGGGCACCGGCCAGGATCGAGGCGGCGGTCGCCGAGCCAGCCGACGACAGCGTGCGTTCGACGTCGGCCGCGAGCCCCTTGATCTGGTTGGAGGCATCGCCGGATGCTGCGACCAGCGTCGACTGCGCTTCGCGGGCGCTGGTCAGGATCGAGTTCGCGGCACCGGTGCCGACCGCGGTCAGCGCGCGCTCGACCTCGGCGGAGGTCATCTTGAGCTGGGCGTTGACGTCGGAGGAAACCGTCATCAGCGACTGCTGCGCGGTGCGCGCACCGGTCTGGATGGTCTCGCTGGTGTTGACCACGAGGTTGGTGAGCGAGCGCTCGGCGTCCTCGACATGCGAGCGGATCGCGGTGGAGATCATCTCGGCACGGGACATCATGTCCTCGCTGGCCTGGCGTCCGCTGCTCTCGATGCGGCCGGCGACGGCCTCGACGCGCGAGCCGAGCAGGTCCTCGAACTGCGCCACGCGCACGTCGATGTCGCTGGCGACCGAGCCGACCTTGGTCTCGATGGCCTGCTGGATGTCCTGGAAGCGCGCCGTGACCGTGTCGGTCAGGTGCATGCTGCGGCCGTCGATGATCTCGGTAACGCCGGTGATGCGGCGGTCGACCGCCTCGATCGCCTGCGCGGTGCCGTCCGTGAGCGTCGAGGTCAGGAGGGTGAGGCGGGTATCGATCGACTGCACGGCCTGCGAGGCGCCGTTCGTCACCGCGGTGGTCAGGTAGGTGAGGCGCGTGTCGATGGACTCGAGCGCCTGCGACGCGCCGCCGGTGAGGGTGGTCGTCAGATGCGTGAGGCGCGTGTCGATCGTCTGGATGGTCTGCGATGCGCCATCCGTCAGCGACGTCGTGAGGTGGTTGAGGCGGTTGTCGATCGTCTCGATCGCCTGCGATGCGCCGTCGGTCAGCGACGTCGTGAGATGGGTGAGGCGGGAGTCGATCGACTGGATCGCCTGCGCGGCACCGTCGGTCAGCGACGAGGCGAGCGTGTTGAGCCGTCCGTCAATGGTCTCGGTGACCGACTTCGCACGGGTATCGAACGACTGTTCGAGCGCAGCGACGCGGCCGACGAGCTGCTCGTCGAAGGTCTTGATGTGACCGTCGATCGTCGAGTCGAGGCTGGAGATCTTGCCGTTCAGCGAGGCATCGAGGTTGCTGACGCGCTCGCCGACCGTGGTCTCGAACTGCACCAGGCGCTGGTCGAGCACAGCCGTAATCGCGCCACCGTTGGAGGTGAAGCGGGTGTCGAAATTGTCGACATAGGTCTTCAGCGACTCATGGATGTCCTGCGTACGCTGCCCCATCCGATCGACAATTTCGCCGCCGAAGGTTTTCACGGTGCGGTCGAACTCGGAGATGTGGCGGGTGATCAATGCGCCCAGCGTGCCGGAGTCGCGGGCGAACTTCTCGACCAGCTCGGTGCCCTGGTTCTTCACCAGCTCGTCGAAGGCGCTCATCTGCAGCGACAGCGAATCGTGCGCGGTCTCGGTCTGGCTGACGACCTTGGCGACCAGCGTGTTGACGGTGGCGTCAAGCGCCTCGCTCGCCTTGTCGCCGGAGGTCATGATCTGGCCGGCGAGGCGGTTGCCGGCGTCGTCGATCTTGGCGGAGAGATCGTTGGAGCGCAGCTCGAGCTCGAGCAGCAGCGAGTCCGACGAATTCTTCAGGCTATCGTGCACCTGCTCGGTGCGCTCGGAGATGCCGTCGACGATCGCGGCGGAGCGCTGCTCGAACTCGCCGGTGATGCGGTCGATGCGCTCGTTGAGCATTTCGTGGACGCGGTCGGCGAGGTCGACGAACTCGTCGTGAACGTGGCCGGTCTTGAAGTTGAGGCTGGTGGTCAGCCGCTCGCTGGCATCGAGCACGGCGCGCGTGGTCTCGTTGCTGGCCTCCTCGAGGCGGTCGAGCAGGTCGCCGCCGCGCTCGCCGAGCGCGAGGATCATGTTGTCGCCGGCGTTGCTGAGTGCACCGGTGATGTGGGCGCCGCGCTCTTCGAGCGCGCCGGTGATGGACTTGGCGACCTCGTCGACGCGCGAGGCGATCGCGTCCGAGATCAGCGCGATGTCATGGCGCAAATCGATCTGCACGCCGGAGATGGCGCTGCGGACCTGCTCGGCCTGGCCGACCAGATTGTCGCGCTGATGCGCGATGTCCTGCAGCAGGGCGCGGATGCGCACTTCATTGTCGGAATAGGCGCGTTCAAGCGCCGCGACCTCGTTGGCCACCAGCGTCTCGAGCTCACCGGCGCGCGCGATGGCGCGCTCGATGCCGTCGCCCATCGCCGCAACCTCGCGGCGGATGGCCTGGCCGACGGTCACCATCGAATCCGAAGCCGAGCCTTCCGGCTCGGAGAAGCGGATCGCAACCTGCGCCATCGCCTGCGCGACCGAGCTCATTTGCTGGCCGCGCCAGACGAGGCTCGCCAGAAAGAAGAACAGCATGATCGGCGCGAAGAACATCGTGACGAGGCCGGCAATGGCCAACACGCCGCCGCTCTGGCCCATCGCCGCCTGGATAGAAGGCAGGAAGCCGACCGTCAGCGCGGCGCAGGCCGCCAGCCAGATGATGGTGAAGATCGTCGCGCCGGTGTAGATGTTGCGGGTCGGGCGTCCCGTCTGCAACGTCTGCAAGAGCTGGCCGATGGTCGCACGGTCGTCATTGGCGGCGCGGCGCGAGGAGCGCGGCTCCTCGACCTGGTCGAACATCGCGCGTTCGTTCGCGGCGGGGCGCGCGTCGAAGCTCGGTTCGTCGAACATCGGGGGAGCCGGTGGCGCGACCGGGGGCGACGTTTCGCTGCGCATCGTGGCGTTGCGGCTGGTGTCCGCCGCCGTGTCGCTGATGTTCAGGGCTTCCTGGATTGCAGAAAGCGCATCTTCTGTGGGGTCTTTGACCTTTTTCGGAGTGTTTGCCATGTTCAGTCCGAGCCCTCGTTACTTGTACGCGTCCCCCCGCAAGCTCTGCGCGCTACGCAAGCCCACAGTCCGGATCATGCCGCTTGCGCGGATCTCCGAGCCATCCCCACCCGGACGGCTTGTCCGCCAATTTCTCCAACATCCTATTGGCAGAGCGTCGCGAATGAAATGCCCGGGATTAAGACATTCTTAATCATCGTTAACAGGATCGCGCCGTAAGGCCTTAGCAATAAATGCAATTCTCCACCGGACTCGCCGGATTGCGGCAACTTTTCGTCAATAAACAGGCAGATTTGCGCAAAACGGCCGGAACATTTCGTTAACCATTTCCGTGCTTGGGTGGAGGGAACTTGGCCGCCGGACCGGCGGACATCGCGCGATGCCGGGGCCTGCGCCATGATGCCTGAACTGCAACGGATGGACTGGATGCCCTCGCCGCCGCTTGCACCCATCGACAGCCCGCTCGACCTCGATCATCTCTCCCGCATGACGCTCGGCGATTCCGAGCTGAAACAGGAAGTACTGGGGATGTTTGCCGAGCAGGCGGTGCGCCTGATCGCGGCAATGGCAGCGCTCCCGGCTGAGGCTGGCGCACTGGCCCACAAGCTCAAGGGCTCGGCGCGCGGGATCGGCGCCTTTGCGGTCGCGGATGCCGCCGCCAGCCTGGAGACCGCGATTCAGACCGGCCAGGGCCGGGCACACGCCTTCGCCGCGCTGAAAGAGGCGGTGACCGAGGCGCGCGCCGCCATCGAGGCGATCCTGAACCCTTAGGGCGACAGGGCCACAACTGTGCTCTAGTCTTTTGTTTTGACGGGTTTTCTTACCGCGAAACGGTATTCTCGACTTCAACAAAACGCTATGGCGCCGGGCTGATCGACCCGTTATAGGACAGCCCGGACCCTCCTTCATTCCCTAGATCGCGGCAGCACGAGCACACATGGCCAAAATTCACTTTGTCGATCACAAGGGCGAAACCCGTACGGTGGACGTCGAGAACGGCGCGACTGTGATGGAAGCCGCCATCCGCAACAGCATTCCCGGTATCGAGGCCGAATGCGGCGGCGCCTGCGCCTGCGCCACCTGCCATGTCTATGTCGATGAAGCGTGGCGCGAGAAGGTCGGCAGCCCGACGCCGATGGAAGAGGACATGCTCGACTTCGGCTTCGACGTGCGCCCGAACTCGCGCCTGTCCTGCCAGATCAAGGTCTCCGACGATCTCGACGGCCTCGTGGTGGCGACGCCGGAACGCCAGGCCTAACTTTCTTAGCTATCATGTGCTCGGCGGCGCGACCTCGATGCCGCGCTTGTGCCAGGGCCTGAGCTTCTCGAGCACTTCCGCGATCAGCGGCGTTGGCCGCCGCGACGATTCGTCGATCATCACGGCGACCGATGTCGCCGATGCAATGCACTTCCCTTCCGAAAACACCACCTGCTCGAACGTCACCGACGTTCGTCCCAGCTTCACGACGCCGAGACCGAGCTCGATTGTGTTCGGCCAGTGCAGCTCTGCGCGAAAATGGATGTCGAGCCGCACCATGATCCAGGCAAGTCCGGGCGGCGTCAGGCCGTATTCCGGGAGCTTCATCAGCGTGACACGGCCGGTCTCGAAATAGGTGGCGTAGACCGCGTTGTTGACGTGCTGGTTGGGGTCGAGATCGCCGAAGCGGACGTTGTCGCTGAGGCGAAAAGGATAATCCTCCAGGCGCGGCGTCGTATCGAGGCGGCTTGGTGCGTTCACCGATTGATCTCCGTCATAGCGTTGCCCGTTACAGCCCAGTTATCCTGACCCGGCAAGTGGGCGCGGCTGCGGGGCGCTCCCGCTTTTATGCCTTCCCTGATCCATCCCCGTTGGCTAGACAGGCAGGGTCCCCTCGGCCCACAGGGCGCCGTCCCACCGATATCCACCGATAAAGAGACGACATGAGCGACGCGATCACAACCGATGTGCTGATTATTGGTGCCGGCCCCTGCGGTCTGTTCGCCGCCTTCGAGCTGGGCCTTCTCGACATGAAGACGCATTTCGTCGACATCCTCGACAAGGTCGGCGGCCAGTGCGCAGAACTCTATCCGGAAAAACCGATCTACGACATTCCCGGCATTCCGCAGGTTTCGGGGCAGGGCCTCACCGACGCGCTGATGGAGCAGATCAAGCCGTTCCATCCGACCTTCCATCTCGGCGAGATGATCGAGACCGTGGAGAAGATCGGCGATCCCCTGTTCCGCTGCACCACGGACGCCGGCAAGGTGTTCGAATGCAAGGTGCTGGTGATCGCTGCCGGCGGCGGCTCGTTCCAGCCCAAGCGTCCGCCGGTGCCGGGGATCGAAGCCTATGAAGGAAGCTCGGTGCACTACGCCGTGCGCAAGATGGAGACGTTCCGCGACAAGAACGTGCTGATCGTAGGCGGCGGCGATTCCGCGCTCGACTGGACCCTCAATCTGCATCCGATTGCAAAGCGCATCACGCTGTTGCACCGTCGCGACGATTTTCGCGCCGCGCCCCACAGCGTCGAGCAGATGCGCGCGCTGGTCGCAGCCGGCAAGATGGATCTGCGCCTCGGCCAGGTCACCGCGTTGTCGGGCAACGAGGGCAAGCTGAGCGGCGCCACCGTCAAGGGCAACGACAACAGCGTGACCGAAATCACCTGCGACACCATGCTGCCGTTCTTCGGGCTGACCATGAAGCTCGGTCCGGTCGCGAACTGGGGCATCGCGCTGGAGAACAATCTGGTGCCGGTCGAGACGTCCGCGTTCGAGACCAACGTGCCGGGCATCTTCGCGATCGGCGACATCAACACCTATCCCGGCAAGATCAAGCTGATCCTGTGCGGCTTCCACGAGGGCGCGCTGATGTCGCAAAAAGCCCATCGCTACGTCTATCCGGAGAAGCGGCTCGTGTTCCAGTACACGACCTCGTCCTCCAGCCTGCAAAAGAAGCTCGGCGTCAACTGACGGCGGGGGGCAATGCCCCATGTTTCTGGCGCTGGAACAGTTCGCGAAATCGCCGTAGTCTGCGGCCATTGCAGTAGGCGGCTTAGCAAGGCGATTGGCTCAGCAAGGTGATGATAATGCGGACTCTCTTTTCCAGCTTTCGGCTGTTCTCGCTCCTCGCGCTCGCGATGTCGCTCGGTGCGGTGAGCCCCGTTGCAGCGCAAGTGCAGCAGCCGACCGCCGCAGGCCTCTGGCAGAAGGTCGAAGACGGCAAGACGGTGGGATGGTTTCTCTTCATCGACCACAACGGCATCTTCGAAGGCGTCATCGCAAAAACCTTTCCGCGGCCAGGCGACGACCCGAACGAGGTCTGCGCGAAATGCACGGACGATCGCAAGAACGCGCCGGTGCTTGGCCTCTCCTTCATCCGCGACATGAAGCGCGACGGCTTGAAGTATGACGGCGGCAACGTGGTCAATCCGCGTGACGGCAACATCTGGAAGGCCAAGATGTCGGTCAGCCCGGATGGGCAGACCCTGACGATGCGCGGCTTCCTCGGCATTTCCCTGTTCGGCAAGGACGAGACCTGGACGCGTCTTCCCGACGCCAACATCGCGCAGGTCGATCCCGCCATCGTCGCGAAATATCTCCCGGCGCAAGCGACCGCCGCGACCAAGCCCGTGCCCGCGGCGAAGAAGGGCGGCGCGATGATGGCGCCGGCGCCGAAGCAGTAGGGTCTACGTCGCGCGCTGTGCCGTCTGAACTTCCGTAGCTCCATACACCGCCGTCATTGCTCGCGAAGGCGGGGGACTCCAGTACGCCGCAGCCTCTGCGCGTTCTTGCGCGGTGTCCGTGGCCCCCGTGCGCAATCGCGCAGGCGGCCGGCTGAGACAGCGGAGATCTTGGCGCGCGAGTAGCGGTCATACCCGTCGAAAGACCAATGCCTGCCGGACGCGCGCCAGTAGTTCCCCGGAATGCGCGGTGGCGCCGGATTTGCATAGCTATCCGCAAAGCTGTTGGGGGAATGAGTCGCCGTCCTTGACGCCTTCGCCGAGTCGCGAAAGGCGGACGGTAACTATCGCCCCGCGGCGATGACCTCGATCCGCGGAGTCGACATGAGACGTGCAATACCGCGTGCCGCCATGCTGCTGGTTCTGACGGTGCTGCTGACCGCCCCGACGATGGCGCGCGACGACGGCCGTTACGCCAACTCGCCGTTAAAGCCCTGGTTCGAGAGCCTGCACAGCGAATACGGCCAATGCTGCTCGGATGCCGACGGCTACGTGGTCGCTGATGTCGACTGGGAATCCGACAAGGGCCGCTATCGCGTGCATCTCGAAGGCGAATGGGTGGTCGTGCCCGACGGCGCCGTCATCACCGAGCCGAACAAGATCGGCCGCACCATGGTGTGGAAGCACTACATCGACGGCCATCCGCGGGTGCGCTGCTTCATGCCGGGCAGCATGACCTAGAGTGAAACGTCATCCCGGGCGACGCGCAGCGTCGAACCCGGAATGACGTCGAGGCTTAGCGCGCCTCGTTGTTCGCGCTGACGCTCGCAAGCCGCTTCACGCGTGGCGACAGCACCGACATCTGCGCGGGCGAGGCGGGCATGCCGGCGACGATCATCGCGGGCGCAGTCGACTGCTCCTCGACGCCGGCACCGCCGAGCACCTGGACTTGCGTCGCCGAGATCGGAAACGACGTCACTTCGTAAGAGGGAAGCTCGCCGGCGAACGCGCCTGACGAGTTGGCAATCATCGCTGCGGCAACGGCAATCATCGATAGAACGCGCATTGGAAAATCTCCGTGAGAAGTGGCAATCGGAGGTTAGGTCGCGACGATGCCGCAACAGGTTCGCTCGTATGCGAACATTCGATTGCCGTCGTTCGATATATTTGATTGCGTGATGTCGAAGCGACGAAGCGTGGAAGAAGTTTTCCGCGCCAATGTTTCCGGACGGTTTCGCGGGAGTGGTCGCGCGGTGACGTGTCGGTGCCCTACGTGCCGAAACGGCACCAATGCATCCACGCGGCGAGGCAGCGTCCGCGCGCGGCGCTCAGGTCACTGGCGCCGGATTGAACAGCGTCAAATCGTTGTGGATGCCCCAGCGATCCGACCACGGCTTGGTGCGGCCGCTGGCGACGTCGAGGATCAGGCGGAACAGGTCCCAGCCCGTTTCCTCGATGGTCTTCTCGCCAGTGGCGATGCCTCCCGCATCGAAATCGATCAGGTCCTTCCAGCGTCGCGCCAGCTCGCTGCGGGTCGCGACCTTGATCACGGGCGCAGCCGCAAGGCCGTAGGGCGTGCCGCGGCCGGTGGTGAACACCTGCAGCGTCATGCCGGAGGCGAGCTGGAGCGTGCCGCAGATGAAGTCGGACGCCGGCGTTGCGGCAAACAGCATGCCCTTCTGCGTCGCCTTTTCGCCGGGCGAGAGCACGCCGGTGATCGCGCTTGATCCGGACTTGACGATCGAGCCGAGCGACTTCTCGACGATGTTGGCAAGCCCGCCCTTCTTGTTGCCCGGCGTGGTGTTGGCGCTGCGGTCGGCGCCGCCGCGGGCGAGATAGGAATCGTACCAGGCCATCTCGCGAACCAGCGCGCGGCCGACGTCCTCGTTGATGGCGCGCCGCGTGAGCAGCTGGATCGCATCGCGTACTTCGGTGACTTCCGAGAACATCACCGTTGCGCCGGCGCGCACCAGCAGGTCGGCGGCGAAGCCGACCGCGGGGTTCGCGGTGACGCCGGAGAAGGCGTCGCTACCGCCGCATTGCAGGCCGATGACGAGATCGGCGGCCGGGCAGGTTTCGCGGGTGCGCGTGTTGAGGATCTTCAGGCGGGCTTCGGCCTGGGTCATGATCGCGTCGACGATGGCGCCAAAGCCGTCGAACGCTTCGTCCTGCATGCGGACGATGGCATCGCTGACGCCTTCCGGCACCAGACGCTCGGGCGCAAGCTTCTCGCAGCCGAGGCTGATGACCAGGATCTCGCCGCCGAAATTCGGATTCTGTGCGATGTTTTGCAGCGTGCGGATCGGAATCACAGCATCAGGCGCGTTGATGGCGACGCCACAGCCATAGGCATGCGTCAGCGGCACGACGTCGTCGACATTCGGATATTTCGGCAGCAGCTCGGCGCGGATGCGCTTCACCGCATATTCCATCGTGCCCTTGACGCATTGCACGGAGGAGGAGATGCCGAGGATGTTCTTGGTGCCGACCGAGCCGTCGGAATTGCGAAAGCCCTCGAACGTAAAACCTTCCAGCGGCGGCAGCGGCGCGGGCACAGCGGTCGAGATTTCCAGCTTGTCGAGGGCAGGGGCCTCCGGCATGCGGATGCGGGCTTCGTCCACCCATTCGCCGGCCAGGATCGGCGCGAGCGCATGGCCGATCACCTCGCCATAGCGGATGATCGGGGCGTCCTGCGGGATGTCGACCAGTGCCGTCTTGTGGCCTTGCGGCACGAAGGCGCGCAGCGTCAACCCGCTGGCGAAGCGGGAGCCGGCGGGAAGCCCGAAATCATTGACCACGATCGCGACATTGTCGCGATCGTTGAGCTTGATGTAGCGGGGCTGCTCTTTCGCTGCGACTGACTGGTCCATGGAAGGACTCCGAAGTGTAGGGTGGGTTAGCGCAGCGTAACCCACCACCGTCTGCATCCGTCGAACCAGAAGAGGTGGGTTACGCTGCGCTAACCCACCCTACGACATCCACGATCTATCAACCGGGGAAGGTATAGGCGGTCTTCACCGTCGTGTAGAACTCGCGGGCATAGGAGCCCTGCTCGCGGGCACCGTAGCTCGAACCCTTCCGGCCACCGAACGGCACGTGATAATCGACGCCGGCGGTCGGCAGATTGACCATCACCATGCCGGACTCGCTGTTGCGCTTGTAGTGCGAGGCGTATTTCAGGCTGCTGGTGCAGATGCCGGAGGCAAGGCCGAACTCGGTGTCGTTGGAGATCGCGAGCGCCTCCTCGTAGTTCTTGGCGCGAATGACGGCGGCGACCGGGCCGAAGACCTCCTCGCGCGAAATGCGCATGTTGTTGTTGGCCTCGGTGAACAGCGCGGGCTGGAGGTAGTGGCCGGGCGTTTCGCGCTTGAGCAACTCGCCGCCCCAGGCGAGCTTGGCACCCTCGTCCTGGCCGATCTTGATGTAGCGCAGGTCCTGGTCGAGCTGGCTCTGGTCGACCACCGGACCGATATGCACGCCGGCCTTGAGCGCGTCGTCCACCGTGAGGCCTTTCAGGCGCTCGGTCACCGCCGCAACGAAACGGTCGTGAATACCTTCGGTGACGATCAGGCGCGAGGACGCGGTGCAGCGCTGGCCGGTGGAGAAATAGGCGCCGTTGACGGCGACTTCGACGGCGGTCTTCAGATCGGCGTCGTCGAGCACCACCAGCGGGTTCTTGCCGCCCATCTCGAGCTGGAATTTCTTCATGTTGCTCGAGGTCACGCAGGCCTGCGCGATCTTGCGCCCGGTCTGCACCGAACCGGTGAAGGTGATCGCGGCGACGTCGGGATGCTCGATCAGGGTCTGGCCGACAACGGAGCCCGAGCCGACCACGAGGTTGAACACGCCGGCGGGAATGCCGGAACGGGTGATGATCTCGGACAGCGCATGCGCCGAGCCCGGCACCAGTTCGGCAGGCTTGAACACCACGGTGTTGCCATAGCAGAGCGCCGGGGCGATCTTCCAGGCGGGGATCGCGATCGGGAAATTCCAGGGCGTGATCATGCCGACGACGCCCATCGGCTCACGGGTCAGCTCGACGTCGATGCCGGGACGTACCGAGGCGCCCTTTTCGCCGATCATGCGCAGCGCCTCGCCGGCGAAGAACGCAAAAATCTGGCCGGCGCGGGCGACCTCGCCGATGCCCTCGGGCAGCGTCTTGCCTTCCTCGCGAGCGAGCAGGCGGCCGAGCTCTTCCTTGCGGGCGATGATCTCGAGCGAAATCTTGTTCAGCGCGTCGTAGCGCGCCTGCGGCGTCGACTGCGCCCAGGCGGGGAAGGCGGCCTTGGCGGCTGCGATGGCCTTCTCGGTCTGCGCCTTGTCGGCCTTGGCGTATTCGCCGACCAGATCATTGGTGTTGGAGGGATTGATGTTCTTGGTGACGCCGGAGCCATCGACCCATTCGCCGCCGATGAAGTTCTTCAGGATCGCAGTCATAGCTTCCTCCAGAGTTTTTAACGAACCAGGCAGGGACGCTTGTCGTCGAAGGTCCAGCCGGGGATCAGGTCCTGCATGGCAATAGCGTCATCACGGGCGCCGAGTCCATGCTGCTTGTAAAGGTCATGCGCGGCGTCGATGGCGGCCCTGTCGATTTCGATACCCAGGCCCGGCCTATCCGGCACGGCGATCTTGCCGGCCTTGATCTGGAGCGGCTCCTTGGTCAGGGCCTGACCGTCCTGCCAGATCCAGTGTGTGTCGATCGCAGTGACCTTGCCGGGGGCGGCGGCGCCGACATGGGTGAACATGGCGAGCGAGATGTCGAAATGGTTGTTGGAGTGCGAACCCCAGGTCAGGCCGTTGTCGCGGCAGGTCTGAGCCACGCGCACCGAGCCTTGCATGGTCCAGAAATGGGGATCGGCCAGCGGAATGTCCACTGCGCCGAGACGCAATGCATGAGAGAGTTGCCGCCAATCGGTCGCGATCATGTTGGTCGCGGTCGGCAGGCCCGTTGCACGGCGGAACTCGGCCATGATCTCACGGCCGGAGAAGCCGCCTTCGGCGCCGCAGGGGTCCTCGGCATAGGCGAGGATGCCGTGCATGTCCTTGCAGAGGCTGACGGCCTCGTCGAGCGACCATGCGCCGTTCGGATCCAGGGTCACCCGCGCATTCGGAAAGCGCTTGGCGATTGCGGTGACGGCCTCGATCTCCTGCTCGCCGCGCAGCACGCCGCCCTTGAGCTTGAAATCGGCGAAGCCGTAATGGTCGTGGGTGGCTTCCGCGAGCCGCACCACGGTGTCCGGCGTCATCGCCTCCTGATGGCGGAGGTTGAACCATTCGCTCTTGCCGGTCTCGCCGCTGACATAGTCGAGCTTGGTTTTGCGCCGGTCGCCGACGAAGAAGAGATAGCCGAGGGTCTCGACGCTGTTGCGCTGCTGGCCTTCGCCGAGCAGGGCTGCGACGGGCAGGTTGAGATGCTGACCGAGCAGATCGAGCAGCGCCGACTCCACGGCCGTGACGGCGTGGATCATGACGCGGAGATCGAAAGTCTGCTTGCCGCGGCCGCCAGCATCGCGATCGGCGAAGGCGGTCCTGATATCGGCGAGGATGTTGTTCATCGCGCCGACGGTCTTGCCGATCACGAGATCACGGGCGTCTTGCAGCGTCTGCCAGATCTTCTGCCCGCCAGGCACCTCGCCGACGCCGGTGTGACCAGCATTGTCGGTGAGGATGACGATGTTGCGGGTGAAGAACGGCGCATGCGCGCCGCTCAGATTGAGGAGCATGCTGTCACGGCCCGCGACCGGGATCACCTGCATGGCGGTGACGACCGGTGCGCCAGTGATCTCGGTCTTGGCCATCGCAGGCTCCTCCCTGTGTCGTCCGTTATTCTGCAGCCTGTTGTGACGATCGGATGGCGGGCAGATTTTTCACCAGCGCCGTGACTTCCGCGATCTCCTGCTCGGTGAGATCGGTCAGCGGCGGGCGGACCGGGCCGGAATCGCGGCCGATCACCTTCATGCCGGCCTTGATGATCGAGACCGCATAGCCCTTCTTGCGGTTGCGGATCGCGATCAGCGGCAGGATGAAGTCCTTCAGACCGGCGTGGATCGTCGCGTGGTCGCGCTTGCGCACGGCGGCGTAGAAGTTGGTGGCGAATTCCGGAACGAAGTTGAACACCGCCGAGGAGTAGGTGGTCACGCCCATGTCGAGATAGGGCAGCGCGAAGGTCTCCGCGGTCGGCAGGCCACCGATATAGGTCAGGCGGTCGCCGAGCTTGGTGTAGACGCGGGTCATCAGCTCGATGTCGCCGATGCCGTCCTTGTAGCCGACGAGGTTCGGGCAGCGTTCCGCGAGGCGGGCGAGCGTATCGGGCTGGAGGATGGCGTTGTCGCGGTTGTAGACGATGACGCCGATCTTCACGGAGGCGCAGATCGCTTCCACGTGGGCGGCGAGGCCGTCCTGCTCGGCATGGGTGAGATAAGGCGGCAGCAGCAACAAGCCGTCGGCGCCGGCCTTCTCTGCGCCGATCGCGATCTCGCGCGCGGTGGCGGTGCCGTAGCCGGTGCCGGCGAGAACGGGAACGCGGCCCTTGGTCTCGTCGACGGCGATCTTGACGACCTGCGGAACCTCGGCCGCCGTCAGCGAGAAGAACTCGCCGGTACCGCCGGCGGCGAACAGGCCTGCGACGTCATAGCCGCAGAGCCAGTCCATGTTGGCGCGGTAGGTCGTCTCGTCGAAGGAGTAGTCCGCCTTGAATGGCGTGACGGGGAAAGACAGCAGGCCGGATCCGATCTTCTGGGCCATTTCCTGCGGGGTCATCTTGCTCATGGGCGCTGCTCCCTGGTCTCGTGTTGTGGAGGACGCAAAGGCTGCGCGTCCATGCGCCGTGGTTTAGGAGACCGTTCGATGCGGGTCCAAGCCAAAGCCTATATCGACCGATGCGAAATCAGCATCAATCTTCCATCACCTCCGCCGAGGACAATTCGCTCGCGATCTTGACGAGGGCCGATAGCAGCGGATTTTCGTCGTCGCGTCGCCAGACCATGAACAGCTCGACCGGGACGCGGGTGCGCAGCTTCAGCGGCCGCAGGCGGACGTCCGCGATCTTCAGGCTCGCCGCCGCCGCCGGCACGATGGCGAGGCCGAGGCCGGCGCGCACCATGGCGAGGATCGAGTGGATCTGGCTCAGGTGCTGGACATAGCGCGGCAGGATGTCGGCGCGGGTGAACAGCGCCACCAGCACGTCGTGAAAGTAGCGGCTCTCATAGGGCGAATACATCACGAAGGGCTGGTTGTCGAAATCCTTGATCGTGATGGTCTCGGCATTCGCCAGCGGATGCTTTTTCGGGATCGCGGCGAGCAGGGGCTCGGCGACGACACGGCGGCTGGCGATTTCGGGGCGCGCGATCGGGGGCCTGAGCAGGCCGGCATCGATCTGGCCCGAGGTCAGCGCCTCGAATTGGTCGCCCGACACCATCTCCTTCAGTGAGAAGTCCACCTCGGGCAGCTTGGCGCGGCAGGCGGCGACCAGCTCGGGGAGGAAGCCGTAGGCGGCAGCCGCGGTGAAGCCGATCTTCAGCGAGCCGGACTTGCCCAGCGCGATACGGCGGGCGACCTGCGAGGCGCTTTCCGCAAGCTTCAGGATGCGCCGCGCTTCCGGCAGGAAGCTGCGGCCGGCCGGCGTCAGGCGCACCGAGCGGCTGGTACGCTCCAGCAGCGGCGCATCGATGATGTGCTCGAGCACCTGGATCTGCCGGGACAGCGGCGGCTGGGTCATGTTCAGCCGCGCGGCGGCGCGGCCGAAATGCAATTCCTCCGCCACCGTGACGAAACAGCGGAGCTGATTGAGGTCGAACATCGATACATGCCTTAGATGGATAAGGCGTTTCCCCGGCGCTTCTAGCATCGATTACTCCCAAAACAAAGACGGCGGCCGTGAAGCCGCCGTTAAGTTGCCTGGTCAAGCTCCCATGGGAGCCCTCAGGAGGAACGTTTGAGCACCACGCGCTCGATCTTGCCGACAACCACGAGATAAGCGAATGCGGCCACCAGCGCATTGCCGCCGACGAATATCAGCGCGCCGTTGAACGAGCCGGTCGCGGCCAGGATGTAGCCGATCACGATCGGGGTGCTGATCGAGGAGAGGTTGCCGAAGGTGTTGAACAGGCCGCCCGAGACGCCGCCGGCTTCCTTCGGCGAGGTGTCTGAGACGACAGCCCAGCCGAGCGCGCCGATGCCCTTGCCGAAGAAGGCGAGCGCCATGAAGCCGACTACCAGCGCCTGGCCGTCGACATAGTTGCAGGCGATGATCGACATCGACAGCAGCATGCCGCCGACGATCGGGATCTTGCGCGCCATCGTCAGCGAGCCGGTCTTGCGCAGGATGGCGTCGGAAATGACGCCGCCAAGCACGCCGCCGATGAATCCGCACAGCGCCGGCAGCGTCGCGACGAAGCCGGCTTGCAGGATCGACAGGCCGCGCTCCTTGACGAGGTAGACCGGGAACCAGGTCAGGAAGAAATAGGTCAGCGTGTTGATGCAATACTGGCCGAGATAGACGCCGAGCATCATGCGGTTGGAGAGCAGCTGGCGGATGTGGTCCCACCCGGAGCCGGCCTCGGGCGCGCGCTCTTGCTTCAGATCGTCTCTTGGCGCGTCGAGATCGACCAGCGCGCCGCCGTCCTTGATGTAGTCGAATTCGGCCTCGTTGACGCCGGGGTGCTCTTTCGGCCCGTAGACGGTCTTGATCCAGACCAGGCCCATGATGATTCCGAGCGCGCCCATCACGAAGAACACGTAGCGCCAGCCGTAATCATGCGCGATCCAGCCCATCAGCGGCGCGAAAATCACTGTTGCGAAATACTGTCCGGAATTGAAGAAGGCCGACGCGGTCCCGCGCTCGTTGCTCGGAAACCAGGCCGCGACGATGCGAGCATTGGCGGGGAACGAGGGCGCTTCGGCGATACCGACCAGGAAGCGCAGTCCGAACAGCACGGTGATCGCGGTGCCGGCGCTGAAGAAGCCGACCCAGCCCTGCAGCGTCGTGAACAGCGACCAGACGATGATGCTGAAGGCATAGACGAGGCGGGAGCCGTAGCGGTCGAGCAGCCAGCCGCCCGGCACCTGCGCGACCACATAGGACCAGCCGAAAGCCGAGAAGATGTAGCCCATCGCGACGGGATCGAGATGCAGCTCCTTGGAGAGCGCGGGGCCCGCGATCGACAGCGTGGCGCGATCGGCATAATTGACGGTCGTGACCAGGAACAGCATGGTCACGATGAACAGCCTGACGCGAGACCTTCTCACGTCCGCTGCGGACATCACTGCGCTCATTGCGCGCCTCCTTAGAACTCGAAACGTTTCCCCCTTCGACTCCTAGAGGTGCGCGCGGCAGAGTGTCCAAGTTCAAGGCAGTATCGATCGATGCCGTTTTTGGATGGATGGAACGGCAGGTGGGAGGAACGATTGTGAGAGAGTGCCGAGACGTGAGCCCCAATCTCGTCATTGCGAGCGCAGCGAAGCAATCCAGAATTCCACCGCGGAAAGACTTTGGATTGCTTCGCTGCGCTCGCAATGACGATGTGGAGAGAGCCCGCTTTGCGGTCTACTGCCGCGCGCCCGGCAGCAGCGGCGCGAGCAGCCCGCGTGTCACGCCCGGCGGTGCCGCATCCAGCCCCAGCACGGCGCTTGCGGCCGGCAGTGCCGCGTCCGCCATCGCGGCGTGGCCTTCGGCGCTCGGATGCACGGCGCCGCCATAGACGGCGGAGAGCACGCCCCAGGTCGCGTCGTGGATGTCGGTCGGCTGGCTTGCTGCCGGCAAGCCTTGCGGATAGGTCATCGCGGCGAAATAGCTGTCATTGGCGTCGCGGATCCAGCGCGCGCGCGGCAGATAGGCGCGGAATTCGGAGGCGCCGCGGCCGCACAGCATCGGCTGGCTCGCCGCGCTCACGATGTCGGGATTGAAGCTCTGGCCGTTCTCGGCAAAGCAGGTGCGGTCGAATTCGGGATCGTTGCCCGAATGCGCGCAGAAGCCGTGATCGGCGAACGCCGCCTGATGCGAATCCACGAAGGTCATGCGGTCGGCCTCGGGATCGCGGCACAGCGCGCCGCGGGTGCAGGTGGCGAGTCCCTTCAGTTGCGGCAGGAATTCGGTGTCGACGAAGGTCGAGACGCGGGCGAGGCGCTGCGGATCGGCGTTGAAGGACGGATGGATGTCGAAGCCGGCGCGGCCGCCGCGGCAGGGCACGCCGCCGTCGGCGAGCGCCGGGTTGGCGTAGGAGACGTAGACCACGTGCGAGAGGTCGCCGCCGACCAGCGGCTTCAGCGCCTCGCGCAGCTTGACGAAATTCTGCGGCAGCTCGCGCGCCAGCGCATCGCGGGAATCATCGACGCTCGCCATCACGCCGGAGCGCCGGAATATCGCGCGCTCGGTTGCGGTCTCGACGATCACGTCGGCGACGAGGCCCGAGAAATAGACGTCGTTGGCGCCGACCGAGAGCAGCACGAGGTCGAGCGTGCGCTCGGGCTGGCGTTTCCTGGCGGCGGTGAGCGCCTCGCGCAGCTCGGCGACCTGCGCGTTCACGCTGATGTTGCAGACGCCGGTCTTGCCGGGCGGGCATTCGCGGGCGCGCTGCGAGCCGAGCAGCCCGTCGCTGATGCTGGCGCCGGTGCAGGCGAGCGGCAGAAAGGTTACCGCGACGTGGGTGTAGCGTACCGCGAGCGCCAGCGCGGTGCGGGCCTGGTAGCTGTAGAGCGATCGGTGGCAGGGCGAGTTGAACCAGAGCGCGCTGTAGCGCTGCCAGTTGGCAAGCGTATCGGGCGCTTCGCAGGCGCGGCCGCCCTTGAAGCCGGCGCGACTCGGCCGGTAATACTGCGCGCCCGCGGTGCCCAGATAGGAGCGGAAGCAAAAACCTTCGTCCGACAGCGCCAGCGGCCGGTCCGGATTGCCTTCGCCCGAGGCGATGCTGTCTCCGAGACCAGCGACGAAGATGTCGCGGACCTGGATCTCGGTCTGGACCCGCTGGGTCGGATCGGAGCCGGAGGAGACGTCGACGCTCGCGACCGTCTGCTTGCCGTAGCGGACCCGCAGATTGATCGGCTCGGCGCAGTCGAAGGTGGATTGTTGCGGCCCGTCGCCGTCGTCGAACGACCAGGCGCAGGTGGCGCCGACCGGCACCGCGCCGGCGAGGCGCACAGTGACGGGATGGTCGAGGGGGGTGAGGTAGTTTTCCTTCGTGTTGTCGCGGGTGCAGGGCTGGTTGACCCGGCCCTGGAGGTCGATGCAGAGCCGGTTGACCATGTTGCGGGCCCAGCCGCGGCCCTCGCTCTGGAGCTCCAGCGATTGCTCGGCGGCGAGGATGCTGCGGTTACGCGCGTTCTCGACATGGAGCAGGAAGTCGCGCTCCTCGCGGAACAGCCGGAAGCGGTTGCGTACCTCCCAGCTGATCTGCATTGCGCCCGCGTCCTGCGCGGCCGCCTGTTTCAGCGGCAAGGCGGTCAGGAGCCCGGCGAGCAGCAGGGCACAAGCGAGGAAACGGCGAAGTGATACAGGGATCATGGCCCGCATTTTCAACGGCAAAGTTGAGGCGGAAATAAGAGAGCTGCTCTCCGCCTGCAACATCGGTCTGACGGTTTTGTCGGCCGGCGTCTAGCGGACGATCGTTGGCGCATGATCTTTTCGGGAAACTGCTTCGCAGCTTTCCGGATCATGCTCAGCGTTTGCTGGCCTGCCGCAGCGACCGCTCGCGCTCCATCGCCGCCACCTGCTTGGGCAGGTTGGCCTGCGCGCAGGCCTCCGCCAGCCTTCGGCGCTCCTGCCAGGGCTCCACCACATTCATCCAGAGCTCGCGTGTGCCCATGATGGAGATGGCCAGTCCGAACGGGATCACGAAATAGAGAATGCGGAAGACAAGGAGCGTGGCCAGAAGCTGCTCGCGGCCGAACTCCGGCAGCGCCACCAGCATGGCGGCGTCGAACACGCCGAGCGAACCGGGGGCGTGGCTGGCAAAGCCGAGCAATGTCGCCAGAATGAACACCACGGAGAGCGACAGGAAGTCGATCTGCGGCGTGGCCGGCACCAGAAGGTACATCGCCAGCGCGCAGAATCCGAGATCGACGACGCCGATCAGGATCTGCACAAGCGTCAGCGGCGCTGACGGCAGCACCACCTTCCAGCCCTTCTGGCCGAGTTCGCGGCGCTTCTCGCCCATGCACAGCCAGACCAGATACGCGCCGATCGAGGCGAGGCCGCCGATCGCAATCAGCCGGTTGATCGACGACGGCAGCTGATCCATGTAGGAGGCGGCATCCGGATGGATGGCCATGCCGATCGAGAGCACGAAGATGTTACCGAGCCAGAAGGTCAGGCCCGACAGGAAGCAGATTTTTGCGACGTCGATCGCATTCAGCCCGTAATCCGAATAGATCCGGAAGCGGATCGCGCCGCCGGTGAAGACGGTGGCACCGATATTGTGGCCGATCGAATACGATGTGAAGCTGGAGAGCGCTGCGATGCGATAGGGCACGTGCTTCTTGCCGATCGTTCGCAGTGCAAAAAAATCGTAGAAGGTCAGCGTACAGAACGCGAAGCATACGCAGATCGCCGCCAGCCCGATGTTACCGCGGGGGATCTCGGTCAGCGCGGTCAGGATGACCCCGGTGTCGATGCCCTTGAGCGTCCGTACCAGCGTGGTGATCGCGAACGCAATGATGAAGACGCTCGCCGCAACGCCGAGTCGCCGCCAGCCGATCCATCTCTTGAAGCCGCGCTTCAGCGCGGTCAGCAGTCCGTGCATTCATCCTCCCGGCGGGGGGCAAGACCGACCAGGCCAGACATTGGCTGGTCGGATGCGATCAGTGCCCGATGTGGGCTTGGATCGCTAGGCATGATGTAGCTCATTTAAGGCAAAAACAGTGACTTGTGCAGCCCTTGACAAGGATAGGTTCTGCCTTGGACCAGCTTGGACCAGCGACTTTGTCATACGCGGTTCACATCGGACGCGCGTTAAGCATATGAGTCGTGGGATCGGTCGCGTCCGTCCGTGACATAGTCTCAGATCCTGCATGGCCGGCATTGTTCAGCAAGAGATGCGGGCTTTTTTGGAACGACGATGCCGCGCGCTCGTTAGTGCCGCATCAGCAATCGAACATGGCGGAATAACCGGCTCCTCCTGCGAGCCGGTGCCTCCGTGTTCCCACAACCCGAGAGGATCGGACCGATGGGATTGTTCACAAAAGACATCAAAACCATGAACGACCTGTTCGTGCATCAGCTCCAGGACATCTACTACGCCGAGCAGCAGCTCACCAAGGCTCTGCCGAAAATGGCGGATAAGGCGACCGATCCGCAGCTGAAGCAGGGCTTTTTGACGCACCTTGAAGAAACCAGGGAGCACGTCAAGCGGCTCGAGGAAGTGTTCAAGATGCACGGTGCGCAGGTGAAGGCGGTCGATTGCCCCGCGATCGACGGCATCATCGAGGAAGCCGACGAGACCGCCGGCGAAGTCGCCGACAAGGCGGTGCTCGACGCCGCGCTGATCAACGCGGCACAGGCGGCGGAGCATTACGAGATCGTCCGCTACGGCAGCCTGATCGCCTGGGCCAAGCAACTCGGCCGGAACGACTGCGCCAGCGTCCTCGCCAAGACGCTCGAGGAGGAGAAGGCCACCGACAAGAAGCTGACCACGATCGCCGAGAGCAAGGTGAATCTGCGCGCGGCCAGCTAGGACCAGGCGTAGCCAGGATCAGCAGAGAGCGTCGCGCGGTCGTCCGCGCGACGCTCGCACATGACGCATCCGTCAAGCATCCATCATTCGATCCTTGTCGTAACATGATGAGGGGCTGCAAGCGTATCGTTCGCATGGGGCTGCAACCGAGGTGGCAGCATGCGAGTAAGCACCGCCAAATTCAAATATGAAGCCTTCGGAGCCGGCGCGGCGCATGCCGGCTCCCGCCTCGCAACGTCCCTCACCCTTGCCGCGATGAGCCTAGGCTATGGCGTGGTGCAGCTCGACGTCACCATCGTCAACACCGCGCTCGACGCGATGGGCAGGACGCTCGGCGGCGGCGTCGCCGAGCTGCAATGGGTTGTCAGCGCCTACACCATTGCCTTTGCCGCCTTCATCCTGACGGCCGGCGCGCTCGGCGACCGGATCGGCGCCAAGCGCGTCTTCATGGCGGGGTTTGCCATCTTCACCGCGGCCTCGCTCGCCTGCGCATTGTCGCCCAATGCGGCTGCCCTGATCGCAGCGCGGCTGATCCAGGGGCTGGCGGCGGCGATCCTGGTGCCGAACTCTCTTGCCCTGCTCAATCATGCCTATCCGGACGACCGCGCGCGCGGCCGCGCCGTTGCGATCTGGGCCGCCGGTGCGAGCCTCGCGCTCACTGCCGGCCCCTTCGTCGGCGGCGCGCTGATCACGCTGGTCGGCTGGCGCGCGATCTTCCTGGTCAATCTGCCGGTCGGGCTCGTTGGCCTGTGGTTGAGCTGGCGTTACGCCAGCGAAACCACGCGGGCGCGCTCGCGCGAGATCGATCTGCCGGGCCAGCTCGCGGCAATTGGTGCGCTGGGGGCGCTCGCCGGCGCGATCATCGAAGGTGGCGCGCTTGGCTGGGACCATCCAGCCGTGGTCGCGGCCTTCGTCGCAGCCGCAATTCTCGCCGTGCTCTTCGTCTGGCGCGAGAGCCGTGCGGCACAGCCGATGTTGCCGCTGTCGCTGTTCGGCCACCGGCTGTTCGCGCTGACCTCGCTCGTCGGCCTGCTCGTCAACGTCGCGATCTATGGCCTGATCTTCGTGCTCAGCCTGTACTTCCAGAGGATCAACGGCCTGTCGGCGTGGTGGACCGGTCTCGCCTTCGTGCCCATGATGGGCGTGGTGCTTCCGGTCAATCTGCTGGCGCCGCGCCTGGCCGAGCGTATCGGGGCGTGCCCGACCATCGTCGTCGGTGCCTGCGTGTCGGCGCTCGGTTGCGTTGGCCTGCTCTGGATCGAAGCCGGCACGAGCTATTGGGCGATCTTTGCGCAGATGATCGCGATCAGCAGCGGACTTGGGCTGCTGGTGCCGCCGCTGACCTCGACCCTGCTGGGCAGCGTCGAGAAGGCGCGCTCCGGCATCGCGGCCGGCGTCCTGAACGCGACGCGGCAAACCGGCAGCGTGCTCGGCGTTGCGCTGTTCGGTTCGCTGGTGGCCTCGGAGGGCGCGTTCATGACCGGCCTGCACCTGTCGCTGGTCGTGTCGGCGGCCGTGCTGCTGCTCGCCGCCGCCGTGATCGGCCTCGGCGCGCCGGCGCGCGGATGAACAATCCGAGCGAATGCACACAGCTTCCGTTCACCATCCCCGAAACAGGCACGTAGCCGGTTACCGACTGTCCATCTCTGTCGGTTCAAGTGTGGGTCGATAGGGGCCCGCAATGCATCAAGTTCTCTACTGTCTCACCGAGGAGCACGACTGGCGGCTCGTCGCGCTTGGCGGCGCGGTGTGCCTGCTCGCAAGCGCGGCGGCGATCAGCCTGTTTCACCGGGCGCGCGCGACGCACGGCTCCGGGCGCCTGGTCTGGATCGCCCTGGATGCCGCCGTCAGCGGCTGCGGCATCTGGGCGACGCATTTCATTGCGATGCTCGCCTACGGGCCGGGCGGTGCCGGCGCCTACAACATCCCGGTGACGATCCTTTCGCTGATCTTCGCGATCTCCTTAACCTTCGTGGGGCTGAGTCTGGCGGCATCCTCCGCGCGCGCGCCGTGGATCGTGCTCGGCGGTGCCATCGTCGGCGCCGCGGTCGCGACGATGCATTATACCGGAATGGCGGCGCTGGAGATGCCGGCACGGGTCGACTGGATCGGGAGCACGGTTGCCGCTTCGGTGCTGTTCGGAATTGTTTTCGCGGCGCTCGCGCTGTTCGTCGCTGCGCGGCGCGACGACCTCTTCCATGCGCTGACCGCGAGCACACTGCTGACGGTCGCCATCGTCGCACATCATTTTACCGCAATGGGCGCCGTCGTTCTGACGCCGGATCCGACGCTCGCGACCAGCGGGTTATCGATCCCGCCGGCCTCGTTGTCCTTCTTCACCGCGGGTGCCGCGGTCGCGATCATCGCGATTGCGCTGGTGGCCGCACTGCTCGACCGCCGCGCCAAGGGCGAATTGGGCCGCCAGCAGGTCGTGCTGGATACCGCGCTCGAGAACATGTCGCAGGGACTGTGCATGTTTGATGCGGACGGCAAGATCATCCTGTTCAACGAGCGTTATGCTGCGATGCTTGGCCGCACCGACATCCTGCTCACCGGCCGACTGCTGGTCGACGTGCTGCGGGAGGAGCAGGCGAAGGGCCAGTGGCAGGGCGATGCCGGCGAATTCTTCGCGCGCCTCGTCGCCGACGCGCGCGAGAGCCGCACCACGACCGACATCGTGACCAGGTTCGGCCGCTCCATCCGGGTCGTCAACCAGCCGATGCAGGGTGGCGGCTGGGTCGCGACCTTCGAGGATATTACCGAATGGCTGGAGGCCCAGGCCAAGATCTCGCACATGGCCCGCCATGACGCGCTCACCAGCCTGCCGAACCGTGTGCTGTTCCACGAGCAGCTCGTGCAGGGACTGCGACGGACCACATCGGGCGACCAACTCGCGGTGCTTTGTCTCGATCTCGATCACTTCAAGGACATCAACGACTCGCTCGGCCACCCCATCGGCGACGCGCTGCTCAAGGAGGTCGGGCGCAGGCTGAAGGCCACTGTCGGCGAGAGCGACACCGTGGCGCGGCTCGGTGGCGACGAGTTCGCCGTGGTCCAGATCGGACGTTCGGAGGAAACCGCGGCAAGGTCCCTTGCCGGCCGCCTGGTCGAGGTGATCTCGGCGCCTTACGAGATCGACGACCATCAGATCATCATCGGTGTCTCGATCGGCATCTCGCTATCCCCGCAGGACGGCGACAATCCCGACGAGCTGTTGAAGAACGCCGACCTCGCGCTGTATCGCGCCAAGGCTGACGGCCGCGGCACCTATCGGTTCTTCGAGACCGGCATGGATGCGCGCGCACAAGCACGGCGTCTGCTGGAGATGGATATGCGCGCGGCGCTGCAACGTGACGAGTTCCAGCCGTACTACCAGCCGATCCGCGACGTCGCCAGCGGTCGCGTCGTCGCGTTCGAGGCGCTGCTGCGCTGGAATCATCCGCAGCGCGGCCTGATCGCGCCCCTCAGCTTCATTCCATTGGCCGAGGAGACCGGGCTCATCATCCATCTCGGCGATTTCGTGCTACGCTCCGCCTGCACCGACGCCGCCACCTGGCCTGACGATGTCGACGTCGCGGTCAACCTGTCGCCCGTGCAGTTCAGGAACCCAAATCTGATCGCATCCGTGACCGAGGCGTTGACGTTGTCGGGCTTCGACGCGCGCCGCCTCGAACTCGAAATCACCGAATCCGTGCTGCTGCAGAACAGCGAGGCGACGCTGACCACCCTGCACGAGCTGCGCGCAATGGGCGTGCGCATCTCGCTCGACGATTTCGGCACCGGCTATTCGTCCCTGAGTTATCTGCGCAGCTTCCCGTTCGACAAGATCAAGATCGACCGCTCCTTCGTGTCGGAACTCGCGACGCGCGAGGATTCCATGGCCATCATCCGTGCCGTGACTGGCCTCGGCCGCAGCCTCGGCATCGTCACCACGGCAGAGGGGGTTGAGAACGACGGGCAACTCGAGCTGCTCCGGCGCGAAGGCTGCACCCAGGCGCAGGGCTATCTGTTCAGCAAGCCGCGGCCCGCTTCCGATGTCGCGATCATGCTGGACCGGCCGCCGTTGCGCGCGACCGCCTGAGGTCAGCCGCGGCGCAGTGCGAAATGCGCGCCGCAGAACGCCATCACGGCACCGAGGCCCAGCGCGGCAATCCCCGCCAGCACGCCCGAGACCGTCGGCACCGGGCTCGGCGCCGAGGCCACCTGGCCCGCGCCCGCAAGCAGCAGCACGCCGACTGCGATCAGGAATTGCCGCATCCGCGGCGGGATCTGGCCCGAGACGGCGCTCTGCATCAAGGTCGCCGTGAAATAGCCGCCGGAGAAGCCGACGGAGGCGATCAGCCACCAGGCGATCGCCGCGCCCGCCGGTATGAACTCGTGGGTGTCCGAGTGCCAGAGGCCGCCGAGGTCGAGCCCGTAGCGCGCGCCCAGCATGTGCACCGCGAGAGCGAGCAGCACGCCGGAGATCACGGCGGCGCCGAGTATCAGGCGGCGCGGAAAAAAAATCGTCTCAGCCATGTCCCGCTTGTAGGATGGGGCAGGGCGCTCACGCAAGCGGATCGCAGACTGGATCGCCCGGATTGGATCGATTGTGACGATGCAGGATTTGGGAGCTGAGGCGGCTGCGGGCGCGAGCTATGCCTACAAGGCGTCGCTGATCGGCTCGGCGCATCGCTTCGAGCTGACGGAGCAGGGGCTGTCCTGGCACATCGCCGGCCGTAGCTCGGTGTGGCGTTATGACGAGATCAGTGCAATCCGGCTGTCGTTCCGCCCCGTGTCGATGCAGCAGCACCGCTTTCGCGCCGATGTCAGCCATGCCAGTGGCGGCCGCATTGCGATCCTCTCGACGAGCTGGCAGACCGCGGCCCTGATGGCGCCGCAGGACAATGGTTTTCGCAATTTCATCGTCGCGTTGCACGCGCGCATGGCGCAGGCCGGCAGCCGCGCCGAGTTGACCGCGGGCCTTGGCCGCAGGACCTACGCGACGATGCTGGCTTTTCTTGCGGTGCTTGCGGTGGCGATGACGGGGCTCCTGGTCCGGGCGCTTGCGATCGGCGAATTCGCCGGCGCGCTGTTCATCATCGGTTTTGCAGCGCTGTTCGCCTGGCAGATCGGCAGCTTCGTGCGGCGTAACCAGCCGCGGAGCTACAGCTTCGATCGCGTGCCGAGCGCCTTGCTGCCCTAGCTGCAATGGGCCGCAACCAAATGTGACTTCGCGCCCCTGCGTCGGTGTCGCATCTTGCGGCCATGTCAGCCATGGATCGCAGCACGCGGAGGCCTTCGGCAGATGAGATCGCCGAGATCAACCGTACGCATCTGACCGACACGCCGCTGCGGCCGGCCGACCTGCTGTTCATATTCGGCACCCGCGAGGACGTCGGCTTGCGCGCCGATACTGCGGCGCGGCTGTGGCGCGAGGGCTTGTTCCGCTGGTCGATTGTCAGCGGCGGTCTGACGGCGGGCTCGGAGCAATCCGAGTGCACGATCATCAAGGCGGCGATGGTCGCGACGGGTATTCCGGCTGATCGAATTCTCGAGGAACATCGTGCCCAAAACACCGGCGAGAACGTGATCCTCTCGCTGCCGATCATTGACGCCGCGCTCGGGCTGCACAATGTCCGCAGCGTGATTTGCCTCGGCAACACCTGGACCGCGCGGCGTTATCCGATGACGCTGCACCGGCATTGGCCGGAGGTCGAGAAAATGCTGCTCACGGTCGACAGCTTTGTGACGCCGCGGACGCTCTGGCACACCGATCCCGAATTTCGCCGCCGCATGCTGCACGAATGGGACAAGATCGAGCCTTACAAGGCGAGGGGCTTCATCGCGGAATGGCCGGAGGCCTGAGCTTGGGGCAAGCGTGAGCTACTCCGTCGAGTCGAAATCCTCTTCCTTGGTGCCGAGCAGCGACGCGATCGTGCGCAGGCCGGAATCGAGCTGCTCGAACGAGGGCGGGGCGAGCGCGAGCCGCACTGCGTTCGGTGCGTGGCCATGGGCGATCGCGAAGGTCGAGGACGGTGTCAGCGCGATGCCGCGCCGTGCTGCTGCGGCGACGAAGGTCTGCGAGCGCCAGTGTGCCGGCAGCGTGAGCCAGAGGTGATAGGAGCGTGGATCGGCGGAGAGCTGGTAGCCGGCGAGCAGCCTTGCCGCGGCCTGCTGGCGGCGCGCGGCGTCGACGCGTTTCAGCCGCGTCAGCTCGGCGACGGTGCCGTCTGCCATCAGCCGCTGCCCGGACGCCAGCGCATGGCCGGACGCGATCCAGCCGCCGGTGCGGACCGCGCTCATCACGCTCTCACGCAATCGCGGCGGCGCGACTAGGATGCCGAGCGCAAGGCCCGGCGCGACCTTCTTGGACAGGCTGTCGATCACGATGCAGCGGTCGGGGTCGAGCGCGGCCAGCGGCGTGTCGTCGGCCAGGAAGCCGTAGACGGCATCCTCGATGATGGTGAGATCGAGCTTCTCGGCGACGCGCATGATGTCCGCGCGCCGTGTCGCGTTCATAGTGACGCCGAGCGGGTTCTGGATGATGGGCTGGAGATACAGCGCCGACAGATGCGCCTCGCGATGCGCCTTCTGGACGGCGTCGGGGCGCGCGCCAAATTCGTCGATCGGTATCGGGACCAGCGTCACGCCGAGCCGCGCGGCGATGCTCTTGACGTAAGGATAGGTCAGCGCCTCGACGCCGCAGCGGCCGCCGGTGGGAACGAGGGCTGCGAGGGCGGCCGCGAGCGACTGCTTGCCGTTGGCGGTGAAGACGATCTGCTCGGCCTGCGGCGCGAAATCCTTGCGCGCGAGATAGGCGGCGGCTGCATTACGCGCGCTCTTGGTGCCCGTGCTGGTGGAGACGCGCAGTGCGGATTCGAGCGCGTCGACGCGCTCGAGGCCCGCAAGGCTCTTGGCGATCATCGCCCATTGCTGCGGCAGCAGCGGATAATTGACCTCGAAATCGATCCGCGCGTCGCGCGGCTCGCTCAGCGCCTCGACCTCGCGCCTGATGGCGCCGGAGATGAAGGTGCCGCGGCCGACTTCGCCGACGACGAGGCCGCGGCGGAGCAACTCCGTATAAACCCGGCTCGCGGTCGAGACCGCAATGCCACGGTCATAGGCAAAATTGCGCTGCGGCGGCAGCCGGTCGCCCGGCCTTAACGTGCCGTTAGAGATATCGAGAGCAATGGCATCGGCAAGCTTCACGTATTCGAACTTGGACATTATTGCACCGAGAGCAATGTTTCACTTGCTCCGAGTAGTGTAGTGGAGCATTTAAGTTCCATCAAGCTTCACGATTGAGCCGAGGAGAGCGAGAGCAATCCGAGGCAAATGAGGTGCAGGCGCTCGGGCGCTTGCGCCAACGGCATCCGCTTCGCCGCGTGGACAACAGGCCGGAGAAGGACAATGACCACGATCTCGCAGACCGCCGGGCGGAGTTTACGCTCATCCTCGTCGGACGGATTTTTCCGCAAGCTGGCCCACGGCGCCTATGCGCTGTTCGACGCCCTGGAGCGCCGCTCCGCCGTCAAGACGCTGAACGACCTCGATGACCGCGCCTTGCGCGACATCGGGATCACGCGCAGCCAGATCGAGGACGCGGTCTACGGTCAGGCCAAAGCAGAGCTGACGCGGTATCTGTAAGCGCTTCGCTCTTGTCTCGGACGCGATGCGTCCGGGGCACCAGACTGAGTTTTCAAGCACACCTGCTTCGACATCGTCATTGCGAGCGCAGCGAAGCAATCCCAGAATCCCACCGCGGAAAGACTCTGGATTGCTTCGCTGCGCTCGCAATGACGGCGTTTGTGGGTAGCACTGTCGCTCCTTTAGCTCGCGCTTCATCGTAGATACAGCTTCGCATCCTCGCGGCTTGTTTCGCCCGAGCTTTGCTTCATCGCCTTGCCCTCAGTTGAAAGAGGGCGCAGGGAAGACCGGGCGCCGGCTGGCACCCGCGGTCCACTGTGCGAGGTTGCAGTAGGAAAATCTGCACAGCGGCATACAGGTGAAGCCAAAACGTCCGGCCTTCCCTGCGCAGCGGTTTTACGGCTTATGCCGTGCTCTCCCCGGGGAGCGATGCACTATTGCCCCCGTCGCCTCATGGATCGCTGATGCTGCGTGCCCGGTCGGGCCGCTACATCACCACAAGACTTGACGCACAGACCCCGGGCGTCAGGACGACACGGTTTTGCCGTACGCGGATCACACCGGTCGTGTGCGCGACGCTTTCGCTCACGGTTGCCCGCCCTGCGAAGCCATTCGCGCCGGTGTGGCCCAGCGTCCGCCGCTGTCCGGCCCGCGTTCGTGACGATCGCGATACGCCCCTCTTCCTTGGGCCGGGTTGCGGTGACACATACGTGATTTCCGAATTTCGGTAAAGTGGAATATTTTTGGCGGTGCGGGTTGACCGACAGCTTGGCTGTTTTGCCCGACGGGCAATGCAATGGTAGCCCGGATGAGCGAAGCGATATCCGGGAATCGTGACACGAGCTGTCCCGGGTCTCGCTTCGCTCACCCGGGCTACGAGCTTGTATATGGCTCAGGCGAAGGCCGCCTGGCCCCAAACACCGCCGAGAGCTCGATCGTCTTCGGAGTGCTCGGGCTTGCGGCGAGGTGGTGTCGCTGCGCCGCGTTGGCGCCGATGCCGGACATCCCGGCGCGGCAAATGTGCAGCGAAATTGCCTGCGAACCTGGCGATACGCGCGGCGGCCTGTTTAACGACGAACAGCATCGTCGTGACGCGGCTAAGCACGCCGAGCAGGATCAGCACCGAAAAGATGTCGATATAGGCGAGGAAGTCGCCGACGAGCATCAATTCCGGCGGGATTGGGATCCTGTGGTAGTAAGCCAGTACGAGGATCACGACGGGGATGAAGGCGATCACCTTCCGCACCGTCAGCCTGTCCAGCAGTGCGGCCAGTTGCACGACCAGCACCTCCCATAAAGCACCGCCGATCGCGAGCGGGATCTCGTACGTCCATCTCCGCCACCATTGCCTCACGACATTGCTCCGACCTTCAGTGCCTCACTACCAGCACCGAGCATTTTGCGTAGCGCACGACATGCCCGGCATTGGAGCCCAGGAAATAGGTGCGCATCGCCGGCCGGTGCGAGGTCATCACGATCAGGTCGGCCTTCATGTGCACGGCTTCCTCCAGGATCTCGTGGTAGATGCCGCCCTGGCGCACCACGCTGGAGATGCGGGAAGGCTCGATGCCGGACTCGCGTGCGACGATGGCGAGGGCTTCTTCCGAGGTCTGGCGCTGCTGTTCGTCAAAATCGGCCGGCACGTATTCGGCCAGCATCACCGGCGTCATCGGCAGCACGTTGAGCAGGCGCACCACGCCGCTCCAGGTCTCCGACAGCGTTGCCGCGGTCGCGATCGCCGGCTTGGCCAGGTCGGTGTCGGCGAGGTCGATGGGCACGAGGATGGACTTGAACATCTGCGCCTCCAAATCTTCCAGTCAGGACGTCTTGCTGGCACGTCGCGCGATCAACCCGATCGAAGCAGCCTTAACTTCGAAGCAGCTTTGGACTGACGAACAGCACCAGCTTGCCGCGGCGGTAAGCCACGTCACCCCAATCCTTGACGTCAAAATCGAAGATCGCAAGCCCCGACGTGGGCAGGTTGTCGGTGAGCGCCTTGGCGGCGGCTGGATCGCCGCCGCCTGTCAGCATCAGGGCGATCTCGTGCATCCCCGGATTGTGGCCGACCAGCAGCAATTGTCTTGGATCAGCCGGAATGGTTGCAGTGCGAATGGATTCCAGGATCTGGGCGGGATCGGCGGCGTAGAGTTCCGGCAGGACCTCCACCTGCGGCGCGGCGACGCGGTCCTTCATGGTCTCCCAGGCAATGTCCCAGGTCTGCCGGGCCCGGACGGCATGCGATACCAGTACGGCCTCGGGAAACGGGGGATGGGAGGCCATCCAGTCGCCGATCTCGGCGGCATCCTTGTGGCCGCGGTCGTCGAGCCGGCGGTCCTGGTCGCGGCCGCTCGGCGCGTCGGTCTCGGTCTTGGCGTGACGCAGCAGCATCAAACGGCGCATGGCACTCTCGAATCGTTACGCGTCCAGAATAATCTACAGGTGCCGGTTGAGGGCAAGGTGACAAGGGCCTGCACGGTCCTCTAAAGCGCGATGAGATTAGGACAAATTCCCATCGCGCTTTAAATTTTTGTTTTGAGCATGGTCTTTTCGGAAAACCGCTGCACACTTTTCCGGATCATGCTCTAAGAAACGACATGAGCGAGACTTTCACAAGCGTGTCCCAGGAAGAAGCCGGCTTTCGTGAACGCGCGCGACTGTCGTTTGATCTCGACGCCGACATCTGCGTGATCGGGGCGGGGCTTGCAGGGCTCTCCATCGCGCTGGAGGCGGCCCGGCTGGGGGCCAGTGTCGCCGTGCTCGAGGGCCGCCATATCGGCTGGAACGCTTCCGGCAACCAGCTCGGCACCGTGATGCCGGGCTTCGCGCTGCCGCTCGCCGAGCTGATCGAGCGGATCGGCTTCGAGGACGCGCGGGAATTGTGGACGCTGTCGAAAGAGGGCGCCGAGTTCGTCCGGGCCAACGCCACCGAGGAGAACATGCCCGGGATCGGCCCGACCGACGGCGTGCTCGAGGTCTCCAACGTCGATGCCGGCGACCGGCTGATCAGCCGCTTGCAGATGCTGAACGAGGATTTCGACACCGAGGCCGAGGGCTGGCAGGTCGATCGCGTCCGCGCGGTGCTCAAGACCGATCACTACTTTCACGGCGTCTACTATCCCAAGGCCTTCCAGGTCGACGGCCGCAAATATGTGCATGGGCTTGCGGCGCTGGCGCGGCGCGCAGGCGCCCGCATCTTCGAGGATACGCCGGTGGTCAGCATCGATCATTCCGGCATCCGCAAGCGGATCGTCACGCCGTCGGCGCGGCTGCGCGCTACCCATATCGTGCTCGCCGGCAACATCCATCTCGGTGCGCCGTTGCGGCGCCTGTCGGAAACGCTGCTGCCGGTCTGGCGCTATGCCGGCATCACCGCGCCGCTCGGCGAGCGCGTGCACGAGATCATCGCCTTCAAGGGATCGGTGATGGATTCCGACGGCGTCGATCATTTCCGGATCGTCGACGGCGACCGGCTGATGTGGGAAAGTCCGGAGACCACCTGGGCCGCGCGGCCGCAGCGCTTGGCAGGCGCCGTCAGGCGGCGGATCCGGTCGATCTTCCCTCAGTTCGGCAATGTCGAGATCACCGACATGTTCGGCGGCGCCACGGGCCAGACCGTGCATGGCATGCCGCAGATCGGCCAGTTGCGCAAAGGCCTGTGGGTGGCAAGCGGGTTTGGCCGCCAGGGCATGAACATCTCGGCCATGGCCGGGCAGATGATCGCGCGCAGCATCCTGTGGGGCGACGAGCGCTGGAAGCTGTTCTCACCGTTCGAGCTGGTCTGGGCGGGGGGAACGACGGGGCGGGTTGCCGGGCAATTGGTCGGAATCTGGGGTAGGGCGAGTTCCGCCGCCGCAGGCTCGCTTGCCCGCTACCGCGAGCGTGCCAGGGTCAAGGACCGGGAACGCGAGGCGCGGCTGGCCGAAGCCAACCGGGCCGCCGGGACCGGTCCGCGCCGTCCGCTGCCCGGGGTTCGGCCCCGGCCGGCCCCACCGCCGAAGCCTGTGGCGGAAGCCGCGGAACCGGTCCCGCAGGACGACGGCGCCTCGCGATAAGGTGAGAAAAACTCCGCCCGGACGTGTAACGTCGGCCGTGAGAGCCCGTATCTCAGGGCGTAGACGCTCCCGCATGGAGAATGAGATGTTTGACCGCCGCATCCTGTTGACGACTGTCGCCGGCCTGTTCGGCCTTGCGGCCTTCCGCTGGCTCAGAGCATCGCCCGCGGAGGCTGGAGAGAAAGCCGCGCAGAAATTCGAGATCGAGAAGACGGACGCCGAATGGCGTGCCCAGCTCACGCCGCAGCAATATGAGATCCTGCGCAAGGAGGGCACCGAGCGGCCGGGCTCCAGCCCGCTGCTCAAGGAGCACCGCAAGGGCATCTTCGCCTGCGCCGGCTGCGACCTGCCGCTGTTCGCCTCCGACACCAAATTCGAGAGCGGCACGGGCTGGCCGAGCTTCTACCAGCCGATCGAGGGCAATGTCGGCAAGACCGAGGACCGGACCTACGGCATGCTCCGCACCGAGGTGCATTGCCGGCGCTGCGGCGGCCATCTCGGCCACGTCTTCGACGACGGTCCGAAGCCGACCGGATTGCGCTACTGCATCGACGGTTTCGGGCTGGTCTTCCATCCCGCGGCGGCGTCCGCAACCTAGGTTTCGTCCCGGCAATTGTTGCCGCTCCCGGCAATTGTGCCCCGGTCATCAGACCGGGGCTTTTTCGTTAAACGATTGATTTCATGAGAAAACCCGCATTGGCATAGCCCTTGCGACAGTCTCCTCCGACTGCGGCCATGGTCGACCGGCCGCCGAGATCGGATCTGGAGACAAAGTTATGGGTATCTTCGATGCAATGAACACCTCTGTGGGTGGCCTGCAGGCGCAGTCCTACGCGCTGCAGAACATTTCCGGCAACATCGCGAACTCATCCACCACCGCCTACAAGGGCATCGGCACCAGCTTCGTCGATCTCATTCCCGACTCTTCGGTCCCGAGCAAGCAGGTCGCGGGCGGCGTGACAGCCAACGCCAAGGCCACCATCACCACGCAGGGTACCATCTCGGGCTCCAGCGTCGCCACCAACATGGCGATCACCGGTGACGGCTTCTTCTCGATCCAGAAGGCGACGGGCGTCGTCGACAACGCGCCGGTGTTCAGCGGCGTCACCTATTACACGCGGCGTGGCGACTTCCAGCTCAATGCCAACGGCAATCTGGTCAACGGCGCCGGCTACTATTTGATGGGTGTTACGGTCGACCCGAAGACCGGCAACCCGCAAGGCAACGTTGCGACAGTATTGAAATTCCAGAACAACTTCATTCCGGCGCAGGCGACCACCTCGATCCAGTACGCGGCGAACCTGCCGACCCAGCCGAACACCGTGGCGAGCACGACGGCGGCGACCAAGACGCTGCTGGCGGCCGGCGGACTGAACCCATCGGACTTCGCGGCCAACCCGCTGCCGGTCGGCACGCCGCCTCCGCCCTATGCAAACGCCACAACGTCCGGCGCTGCCGCAACCGGCAATATCCGCTCGCCGTACTCGTCGACCACTGCGACCGGCACAGCGGCGCTCCAGAACAACTCTGCGGCGGTCGCATCGACCACAACTTCGCTCGACAACGCCCTGGGTACGCATCTCGCCTCCACCACCCTCACCGCGCTCAGCGGCCAGGTGCTGACCGTCAACGGCAACACGATCACGTTCAACGGCGGCACCACCGTCACGACGGCCGGCAGCAACACCACGATCGGTCTCGGCGCGGGCACGACTGCCACGGTGGCCAGCATCATCTCCGCCATCCAGTTGGCCGGCGGCCCCGGCGTTACCGCATCGCTCAACCCCAGCGGCAACATCGTGATCTCCAGCGGCACCAGCACCGACGTACCGGTTGGTAGCGGCCAGGCGGCCACGGCGCTCGGCATCAGCAGCGTAACGCGCGGCGGCAACGTGCTGTCCTCCCCAGCAATCTCGGGCGCCACGGTGCTGAGCGGCGCGGCGGCGGCCGGCGGCGCCGAGGTGATCACATCGGGCTTCTCCGCCGGCGACGTCATCACGGTCAATGGTCAGCCGCTGACCTTCATGGCCTCCGGCGCGTCAGGCCCGAACCAAATCAACGTCACCGACAACATCACGATGCTGCTCGGCAAGATCGACGCGCTCTCCGGTGCAACGGGGTCGTCGGTCAGCAGTGGCGGCGTGATCACGCTGAACACCGGCACAGCTTCCAACCTGACGGTGGCGAGCTCCAACAGCGCAGCCTTCGCCGCGCTCGGCTTCACCTCGACCATCACCAAGAATCGTGACGGTGGTGGCGTTGCCGGTACCGGCGGCGTGATCGGCAATGACATCGCCACCTTCACCAAGGAATCGATCAGCGGTGGCGCGGTGACCGCCTACAACGCGGCCGGCACGCCGGTGAACCTGCAACTGCGCTGGGCCAAGACCGACAGCGCCTCGCTGGGCGCGGGCCATGCCGATAGCTGGAACATGTTCTACCAGACCGACCCGAATGCGACCGGCACGACCGTCGGCTGGGTCAATACCGGCCAGGCCTTCACCTTTGCCGCCGACGGCTCGCTGACCTCGCCGAGCGGCTCGGGTATCACCATCAACAATGTCAGCGTCAGCGGCCAATCGCTGGGCTCGGTCTCTTTCAACATCTCCTCGGGCGGACTGACGCAATATGCCAGCACCAGCGGCGCGGTCACCATCAACACCATCACCCAGAACGGCTATGCCGCCGGTCAGCTTCGCTCGGTCGCCGTCAACAACAACGGCCTCGTGGTCGGTACTTTCTCCAACGGCCAGAACCTCGACCTCGCACAGGTCTCGTTGTCGCACTTCAACGGCACCAACTACCTGAAGGCGCAGGACGGCGGCGCTTACTCAGCGACCGAACAGTCGGGCGCCGCGATCGATGGCGCTTCCGGTTCGATCAGCGGCTCGTCGCTGGAAGGCTCGAACACCGACATCGCCGACGAATTCACCAAGCTGATCGTGACCCAGCAGGCCTATTCGGCCAACACCAAGGTGATCACGACGGCGAATACGATGGTGCAGGACCTCTTGAACGTGTTGCGCTGATTGGGGCGTGACGTAACCAAAGGCGGCAAGTCAACATGGGTTTGAGTTCAGCCCTCGCCAGTGCGATGAGCGGTCTGCGTGCCAATCAGGCTGCGCTCTCGATCGTTTCCTCGAACGTCGCCAACTCGCAGACGCCGGGTTACGTCGTCCAGACGCCGAACCAGATCGAGGTCACCACCGGCGACTTCGGCTCGACGGTGACGACGACCGGCGTCAGCCGCGAGCTCGACACCTATGTGCAGAAGCAGCTGCGCACCGAGACCGGCGGCGGCGGCTACGCCGACCAGATGGCCAACATTCTGAAGCAGCTTCAGAATGTCTATGGCACGCCCGGCAACAGCGGTACGCTCGAAACCGCGCTGAACAGTTTCACCACGGCGCTGCAGGCGTTGTCGACCAACGCGGGCTCGTCGTCGGCCCAAACGGTTGCGCTCGGCGCCGCGCAGACGCTGGCGCAGCAGCTCAACCTCACCACCAAGGGCATCCAGTCGCTGCGCTCCAACGTCGAGCAGGATCTCAGCACCTCGGCGCTAGCTGCCAACGCGGCAATGCAGCAAGTCGCCGACATCAACTCCAAACTCCAGGGCCTGTCGGAACACGACCCCTCGGCCGCGACGCTGATGGACCAGCGCGACCAAGCCATCAACAATCTGTCGAAATATGTCGACGTCCACGTCACCACCGACGGGTCCAATCAGGCCAACATCTACACCACCACCGGCATCCAGCTGGTCGGCGCCGGGCTGGCCTCGCAATTCACCTTTGCGTCCGCCGGCGCGCTGTCGGCGACCTCGCTCTACAACATCGATCCGGCCAAATCCGGCGTCGGCGCGTTCAACATCAAGCTCCCGAACGGATCGTCGGTCGACGTCGTCGCCAACAACGTGGTGTCTTCGGGCCAGATCGCGGCCGATCTGAAGCTGCGCGACCAGACACTGGTGCAGGCGCAGAACCAGATCGACCAGTTCGCCGCCACGATGTCGAGCGCGTTGTCGGACAAGACCACGGCCGGCAGCACGGTCACCGGCCCGCCGGCCGGCTTCGATCTCGACCTTGCCGGGGCGGCGCCGGGCAACAGCGTCAACTTCAGCTACACCGACACGACCACCAACACGAAGCGACAGGTCACGCTGGTCAACGTGACTGATCCGGCGGCGCTGCCGCTGCAGAACCCCACCAACGCCAATCCGATGCAGATCGGGGTGAACTTCTCCGGCGGCATGAGCGCGATCGCCTCGGCGCTCAACACCGCGCTTTCCGGCTCGCATCTGTCGTTCGCCGCCGCCCCGTCGCCGGCGACGGCCTCCACATTGCGGGTGACCGACGACAACAGCGGCCTCGCCAAGGTCAATTCGGCCTCGATCACCAAGACGATCTCGTCGCTGACCTCGGGCAGTCCGCAATTGCCGCTGTTTACCGATGGCGGGCAGGCGCTCTACACCGGCGCGATCACGGCATCGGGTTCGCAGATGACCGGCCTTGCCGGGCGCATCGCCGTGAACACGCAGCTCGCCACCGATCCGACCAGGCTGTCGGTCTACAACACCTCGCCGGTGACTCCCACCGGCGACACCACGCGCTCGGACTATCTCTACTCGCAGCTCACCTCGGCGGTGTTCTCCTATTCGCCGCAATCCGGTTTGGGATCGGCGAGCCAGCCCTTCACCGGCAGCGTCTCGAACTACCTCCAGCAGTTCCTGAGCGTCCAGGCCAATGCCGCGACCCAGGCGACCCAGCTCCAGCAGGGCCAGAGCGTCGTGGTCTCGACACTACAGGCCAAGTTCAACTCGACCGCCAGCGTCAACCTGGACTCGGAGATGTCGAACCTGATCCAGCTGCAGAATGCCTATGCCGCCAACGCTCATGTCATGTCGGTGGTGCAGAGCATGATGAATACGCTGCTCCAGGCTCAAGTGTAACAAGTAACAGGGCTCTGAAACATGTCGATCAGCAGCATCAACTATTCCTCGTCGGTTCTCGGCTCGCAGATCCGCAACATCAACCAGCAGCTCACCGATCTGTCGACGCAGCTCTCGACCGGCAAGCTGTCACAGAACTATTCCGGCATGGGGACCAACGAGGGCTTTGCGATCGCCGGGCGCGCGCAGCTCTCCAACATCGCGGCCTATACCGACACGATGACCAACGTCAACGTCAGCATCAACCTCGCAAATACGGCTTTGCAGTCGCTGACCACGATCCGCAACACGGTGCAGACGGGCTCGGCCAACACCGCGCAGGATCTCAACGTCAACGGCCAGACGGTTGCGCAGAACACCGCAGCCGCGCAATTCGGCTCGATGGTCGGCGTTCTCAACACGCAATCCGGCAACCGCTATCTGTTCTCCGGCACCGCCTTCAACACGCCGTCGGTCGCGAATGCCGGCGACATCATCAACGGCACCACGACGCAGGCGGGCTTCAAGACCGTCATGGCGGAGCGCCAGGCCGCCGACCTCGGCGCCAACGGCATGGGCCGTTTGGTGCTGGCGACGCCACAGCCGACGCCAAGCTCGGTGAAGGTTTCTGAGGACGCGCCCGCATCGCCATTCGGCCTGAAGATCGCCGCAGTCTCCTCGACGCTGACCGGCGCGACGGTCACCGGCCCGAGCGGCTCGCCGGTGTCGTTCTCGGTCGACCTCAACGGCGTCAATCCGAAAAATGGCGACAAGCTCAGCGTGCAGTTCACGCTGCCCGACGGCTCGACCGAGCAGATCGACCTGACGGCGTCCACCGCTACACCGACGCCCGTCGGCAGCTTTGCGATCGATGCAAGCGTCCCGGTCAACCCGAACAACACCGCGACCAACCTCAATACCGCGCTAAACACCGCGATCAAGAAGCTTGCCGGCACCTCGTTGGTAGCGGCCTCCGCCGTCACCGCCGGCGACAACTTCTTCAATACGGCGGGATCAGCCACCGCGAATGTGGCGGCCACCGGCAATCTGCGCTCCTATACCTCGACGACCGGGACGGGCTCGGTCGCGTTGCAGGACAGCGCGCCGGCGGCTGCGTCGACGACCACGTCGCTCGATCCTTCGGCGACACCCCATCTCAATGGAGCCATTCTCACCGCGCTCGCCAACGCTCCGACCGGTACCACCCTGACCATCACCGGCGCGAGCGGCGCCCATACCATTACCTTCGACCCTACCGTCACCACGGTCGCGACGGCCAGCGGCAATACCACGATCGGATTGGCTTCGGGCAGCGCCGCGAACGTGTCTGATATCTTGAATGCAATCGCGACGGCCGCCGGCATCCCCGCCGCCAACGTGACTCTGAGCGCCGGCGGCAATATCCAGATCGCGACCGGCACCGGCACGGACGTCGCGGTCACCGGCGGCGCAGCGGCCACGGCGCTCGGTCTCAGCAGCGTGACGCGCGGCAGCGTGGCGTCGACGCCTCAGATCACCGGTTCAACTGTGCTGAGCGGCACTGCGACCACGGGCGGCCCGGAAGTCCTCTCAGCGGCGTTCCAGGCGGGGTCGGCGGGTCCGCCTGTCGTTAATCCCGATACGATCACGGTGAACGGTCAGACGCTGACTTTTGTCGCCTCGGGCGCCAGCGGCTCGAACCAGATCAACATCACCGACGACATCACAACTCTGCTTGGCAAGATCGATCAGATCACCGGCACCACGAAGCCGTCGACCATCCATGGCGGCGTGATCACGATCAACACCGACGATCCCGGGAGCCTCAACATCACGAGCTCGAACAGCACGGCGTTCGCGGCGCTCGGCTTCACGACCTCCCCGGTCACGGCGGCAAAGGCTCCGCTGCGCGTCGGCTCTTCGCCCCTCGGCTCGGCGACGACGCTGGTGAACGGCTCGGCCACCACCGTGCAATGGTACCTGGGCAATGACGGCCCCGGCTCGCCGCGCTCCACCGCGATGGCCCGGGTCGATGATTCCGTCACGGTGCAGTATGGCGCGCAGGCGAACGAGGACGCGATCCGCAAGCAGCTGCAGGCGGTCGCCGTGTTCGGGACGTTCTCGACCTCGCCGACCGGGCAATATTCGGGCGGGCAGGTCGCCGCGCTGAGCCTGCGGGTGACGCAGGCCCTGACCAAGCAGCCCGGCCAGCAGCGCATCGAGGACATCCAGACCGACCTCGCGATGGCCCAGAACACGATGAAGGACGCAGGCACGCGCCAGACCCAGGCCAAGGCGCAGCTCCAGACCATCATCGACCAGGCGGAATCGGCCTCGCCGGACCAGGTCGCGAGCGAGATCCTGTCGCTCCAGAACGCGCTGCAGGCGTCCTACCAGGTGACCTCGAACCTCTCGCAGCTCTCGCTCGTCAAGTTCCTGTAAGGGTGCGTTAAGGCGCCGTTAACCATGCCTCTTTACCTCTTGGTGAGGATTGGAGCGGGGCGGAGCCGTCAATGTCGGACAAGATGCAGCTGGTGGTGGCGACGCCCTGTTTCGGCGGGCAGGTGTCGAGCATCTACGCCAGCTCGATCTTCGCGCTCCAGCGCGCCGTGCATGGCGTGCCCAATCTCGAGCTCACGGTGCTGCTGCGCGATGGAGACGCGCTGATCACGCGCGCGCGGGCCAACCTGGCCGCGATGTTCCTGGACGATCCCAAGGCGACGCATTTCCTGTTCATCGACGCCGACATCGGATTCAAGCCCGAGCAGGTGTTCCGGCTGATCGAGTGCGGCGCGGACGTCGTTGCCGGCTGCTATCCGATCAAGCGGGTCAACTGGGACAAGGCGAAGCGGGCGATCCAGGCCGGCCGGGCCGATGTGCCGGCCGCCTCGCTCGACTATGTGCTCGAGATCGAGGACCCCGATCGCATCGTGGTGGTCAACGGTTTTACCCGCGTTCGCTACGCCGGGACCGGTTTCCTGATGATCCGGCGCCACGTGCTGGAGACGATGTGCCGTCATCCGGACTATGCGGCCCTGCAGTTCTTCCGCGAGCATTCGCACGATACCCTGGCGGGGAGCCGCAACCGCTTCGCGCTATTCGAGTGTATGATCGACCCCGCCACCGGCACCTATCTTTCCGAGGACTTCGCCTTCTGCAAGCGCTGGACCGATATCGGCGGCGATATCTGGGCCGACATCCAGAGCTCGCTCGATCACGTCGGGCCGTCGGTGTTCCGCGGCGACGTCGCTTCGCAATTCGCAGCCGCGCCGGCGGCGGCCGATGCGGCGTGAGCCTTTCGGGATGAACGTCGGCGCCTCCCGTGTGTCGGGCACGGATCGCGCCTTCGACGGCGGCTCGCGCTATCGCCTGCGCGATCTCTTCACGCCGCTGGATACGTTGCTGATCTCTGGTGGAGACCTACGGCTGGCGCTCGACCCGAGTGATCGCGTCAACGCCTATGGCTGTGCGGCCTCGCCGAAGCCGGAGATCTGGAATTTCGCCTCCTCGACCGCCTCGACCATCTCGCAAGCCGCCTATGACCGCGCCGCCCTGGCGCGCGAAGAACTGATGCACAGGTGCCTTTTCGACGAGGTCGAGATCGCGTTCGACGCGCGCTGCGAGGACATGCGCGAGGAATTGCGCAGCCATCTCCAGCTCCCGCCGCGTGTCGATATCGTGTTCTCGCCGTCCGGCACGGATTCCCAGCTCCACGCGTTGTTCCTGGCGCGCGCGGTGCTCGGCGCCTCGCCGGTGACGATCGTGGTCGGCGCCGACCAGACCGGCAGCGGCACGGTCCATACCGCGCGCGGACATCATTTCAGCGCGATGAAGGCAAGCGGCATTGTCGTGCGCAAGGATGCCGCGGTCGCGGGCCTCGCCGGCGACAGCATCGCGGTGCCGCTGCTCGATGTCGCGTCCGGCCTCGCGATGTGCGCCGATGCAGATGCTGCGGTCATGCGTGCCGTCGAGAACAGCCTCGCGCAAGGCCGCCGCGTTCTGTTGCAGATCATGGATTCGTCAAAACTCGGCTGGCGCGCGCCGAGTGCTGCCTGCCTCGATGAGATCGCGCGGCGCTGGCCGCGCAAGGTTCAGGTGGTGGTCGATGCCTGCCAGGCGCGGCTCGGCCGCCGCCGGCTGCGCTGCTATCTCGATCGCGGCTTTATGGTGCTGATGACCGGCTCGAAGTTTTTCGGCGGGCCGGCCTTCAGCGGTGCGCTGCTGGTGCCGAAAGGTCTGTCGCGGTCACTCGGCCGGATCGGCACGATTGCGCCCGGCATCTTCGACTATGCCGGCCGCTGCGACTGGCCGATGGCCTGGACGGCACTGCGCTCGCGCTTCGAGCGCCGGCCGAATTTCGGTCAATGGCTGCGCTGGGAGGCGGCGCTCAGCGAGATCGGCAGCTATTATGCCGTGCCCGGCGCGTTTCGCGCCAGGGCGCTGGCCGAGCTTGCCGCCGGCATCGACAGCATGATCGCGTTGTCGCCGGCGCTTCGCGCCGTTCCAAGCGCAATCGAGACGAGCGTCGCGGACGACGAGGAGTTCGCGCAACGTTCGATCTTTCCATTCACGCTGCTGCGCGAGGGCAAGCCTGTCTCGATCGCCGAGACCGGCGCCGTTCATCGCGCGCTGGAGCGCGACATCAACCAGGAGATCGGCGGCAGCGCGGCGGACCGGCAGGTCGCCGCGCAGCGCTGTCTCATTGGACAGCCGGTCAGGCTGGAGCGGCCGGACGATGCGCGCAGGCCGTGCTGCGCCTCTGTGTGGGCGCGCGGCTCGTCACCGAAGCCTGGTCCGCCGACGCCGCGCAGGCGCAACACAATTTGCAGCACATTCTCGATCGTATCGCTCACGTCCTGGCTAAGATCGAACTGCTGCTTGACCGTGCCGCTGCTGCGGCCATGCCGGAAAAATCCGCGTTCGAGGTTTGAGATGCAGCATTCCGTTTCCACGCCGAACTATTCCGACCGCATCGGCTTTGCGCAGTTGACGCGCCGGGCCTTCGAGGGCGGCGATTTGCACCCGCTACGCGAACATCTTCTGGCGCGGATCGCGGAGGGGACGGCTGAGGCCGGCGAGGGCCTGGATCTGTCGCTGATCGCCCAGCTCCTCGGCGAGAAGGAGGCCGGGCTGGTGATCCAGAGCGAGGTGCTCTCCTTCCACCAATTGTTTCGTACCCCTTGCGCGGTCGCGAAGCCCCGCCTGCGGGTGCTCGCGCTCGCGGCTGACATCGACATGGGCGGCAATACCCCGATCGAATTCCTGCTCGAAGGCTCCGATATCGAGCTGCTGACGCTCTACGTCATCAAGGGCGTCGGCCTTCCCGAGACGTTGCCCGAGCACGACATCGCCATCGTGGTCGCTTCTGATTCCGAGGAATGCCGTGAGACACTCGCCGCCATCAAGCAGGCCGCGCCGCGCTGGCCGCGGCCACTGCTCAATCGTCCAGAGCTGATCGGCAATCTCGATCGCGACAAACTGTTCCGGTTGCTGGCGGGCATCCCCGGTCTCGACATTCCCGTGACCGCGCACGCGACGCGCGCGCAGTTGTTGGAGCTTTCGCAAGGCAAGATCGCCTGCGAGAGCATTACGGGGGAGCTGCGCTTTCCGATGATCGTGCGGCCACGCGGCACGCATGCCGGTGTCGGGCTCGCGAAGATCGACGATGCCGCGGCGCTCAAAGCCTACCTTGCCGAGCGCGAGGAGCAGAACTTCTTCGTCGCGCGCTTCGTCGATTATGCGAACCCCGACGGGCTCTATCGCAAATATCGCCTCGCCATGGTCGACGGCAAGCCTTACGCCTGCCACATGGCGATCGCGGACCGCTGGGACATCTGGTATCTCAACGCCTACATGGCGTTCAGCGAGGAGAAGCGAGCCGAAGAAGCCGCCTTCATGCTCGACTTCGACGGCGCTTTCGCTGCGCGTCATCGCAGCGCGCTTGACGAGATGAGCAAGCGTGTCGGCCTCGACTATTTCATCGTCGATTGCGCCGAAAACAGCAACGGCGAACTGCTGGTGTTCGAAGCCGACAACACCGCTGTCGTGCACAACATGGATCCGCCCGCCGTGTTTCCCTACAAGCCGCCGCAGATGCGCAAGATTTTCGCGGCATTCACGACGATGCTGTCGCGGCACGCAAGAGCGGGTGAGGGGAGTGCAGCATGAACGAGATCATTCGCAACACGCAAAGCTCCGTCACGCACACTTCGCTCGATCCGCAGGACTGGAGCGAGTTTCGCGCGCTCGCCCATCGCATGCTCGACGAGACGATCGACAGCATCGCCAACGTTCGCGCGCGTCCGGTGTGGCAGCCGATTCCCGACGGCGTCCGCGCGGCATTCGAGGCCGACGTGCCGCGCGAGGCGAGCAATCTCGCCGACGTCTATCGCGACTTCTCCGAACATGTCGCGCCCTATGCGACCGGGAACGTCCATCCCGGTTTCATGGGCTGGGTGCATGGCGGCGGCACCGCGGTCGGCATGGTCGCGGAAATGCTCGCGGCAGGCCTCAACGCCAATCTCGGCGGCCGCGATCACATGCCGATCGAAGTCGAGCGCCAGATCGTCCGCTGGATGCGCAGCCTGTTCGCCTTCCCGGAAAGCGCGAGCGGCATCTTCGTGACGGGCACGTCGATGGCCAATCTGATGGCCGTGCTGGTGGCACGTACGAGCGCGCTCGGCGCGCTGGCGCGGCAATACGGCATCGGCAATGACGGTGCGCTTCTCACCGCCTATACATCGCAGGCCGCGCATGGCTGCGTCTCGAGGGCGATGGACATCGCCGGCCTCGGGACCGATGCGCTGCGCAAGATCGGCGTCGATGCCGAGCATCGCATGGACGTTGCCGCGCTACGTGCGCAGATCGCGATCGATCGCGAGGTCGGCTTCAAACCGTTCCTGGTCGTCGCATCCGCCGGTACTGTCGATATCGGCGCGGTCGACGATCTCAAGGCGATCGCGCAGCTGTGTGGCGAGGAGGGAATCTGGTTTCACATCGATGGCGCCTTCGGTGCGCTCGCGGTCCTGTCCCCCGAACTTGCGCCGCTGCTCGGCGGCATCGAGCTTGCGGATTCCATTGCGCTGGACTTCCACAAATGGGGACAAGTGCCTTATGACGCCGGCTTCCTGCTGGTGCGTGACGGCGAGCAGCATCGGCAGGCCTTTGCGCAGCCCGCGGCCTATCTGCGCCGCGAGGCGAGGGGACTTGCGGCCGGCGCGATCTGGCCCTGCGATCTCGGCCCCGATCTGTCGCGCGGCTTCCGTGCACTGAAGACCTGGTTCACGCTGAAGACGTTCGGCACAAATCGGCTCGGTGCGGTGATCGCGCGAAGCTGTGCGCTGGCGAAATATCTGGAGACGCGCGTTCTCGCCGAGCCGCGGCTGGAATTGCTGGCGTCGGTCAATCTCAACATCGTCTGCTTCCGTTACCGCGCCGCCGACGAGGTCAATCGCGAGATCGTTGCCGACATCCAGGAGTCCGGTATCGCGGCGCCCTCGAGCACGACGCTGGACAGCAGGTTTGCGATCCGCGCCGCGATCGTCAATCACCGCACCGAGGAGAGGGATATCGATGCGCTGGTCGCGGCCGTGCTGGAGTTCGGTGCCCGGCGCAGCGGCGGCGTGATCGAGGTCGAGGCACCGCCGCTCGCGGCGCAGTGATGGCGGTTCCTTCAAAACAAAACCGCCCCGGACCTGGTCCGGGGCGGTTTTGTTTCAGATGTTGGGAAGTGCTCAGGCGGCCGAGCTGACGTCGCTCTTGAGATGGCTGGCTTCGTACTGGTCGCGCAGCTTGTCTTCATAAGCGATCAGCTTGCGAGCCTCCTTGAGCGCCCTGTAGAGGTCGCCGCTCATGATGTTGTTGTTGATGCCCTCGATGATCGGCCAGGAGCTGGGCACCGCGGTGACGATGTCACGCACGAGGTTGAAATAGGTGCCGTGCTGGGTCTGCGGGTCCGGCGAGATGTACATGAGCTGCACCGCTAAATAGACGAGCTTGGCCGGCGTATCGGCGGTCTCCGGCGTGAGGATGTCGCGCTCGCGCAGAATCGGCACGTTCTCGCCGTCGATCAGAAGACGCGCGCGCTGATCCGTGTTGGTGATCACCGAATTGCCTACGATGATGCGTTCGTGTGGTTTGAGTTCGACCTTGAGAGCCATGCCTGTTCTCCATCAACCCTTTTGTAACGAGCCTCGTGCGTGCCCCCGCTGACGGCTGCCGGCTCTGATTTGGGTCCAATCCTTGCTCAATGTGGTTAACGGGTTGTAAACGCCGGCCGCCGTCGTGGAAACGTGAAGGATTTCAAGGCGCTGGTTCCGGGCTAAATTTCGGACTGGCGCCTTCGGACCGGGTTTGAAGGCCTGAAGCAGACAAACCCGGAGTTTCATTTCACGGATTGTTAGAGGCTTGGACGCAACCGTCCGCCCGTCGTTTGATCAATCTCGGTCAGACAGGACGCGTAGCTACCAGAAAGGTAACAGTATGTCCGGTATCGTTCTCTCCTCTTCGGTTCGCCAGAACCTGCTCTCCCTCCAGTCCACCGCCGACCTCCTCGCCACCACCCAGTCCCGCCTGTCGACTGGCAAGAAGGTGAACTCGGCGCTCGACAACCCCACCAACTTCTTCACGGCACAGTCGCTCGACAACCGCGCCAGCGACATCAACAATCTGCTCGATGGCATTGCCAACGGCGTGCAGGTGCTTCAGGCCGCCAACACCGGCATCACCTCGCTCCAGAAGCTGCTGGACTCCGCCAAGTCGATCGCCAACCAGGCGCTGCAGACCACGGTCGGTTACTCGACCAAGTCGAACGTCTCGACCACGATCGCCGGCGCGACTTCTTCCGACCTGCGCGGCACCACGACCTACTCCAGCGCGACCGCGCTCTCCAACGTGCTGTTCTCCGGCGCGGCTGGCGGCGTGACGGCGGCGACCGGCACCACCACTCTCGGCGGCACCATCGGGGCAGTCACCGGCAGCGTTGTGAACGACAACCAGGGTACGCCCGCTGCAATCTCCGCGACCACGCTGCTCTACGGTGACGGCGCCGCCCCGGCGACTGGAGGTCTGAGCCTGATTGGCGCCACGCAGTTCACCGACGGCTCGAGCTTCACCGTCAACGGTCACTCGATCACCTTCAAGACAGGCGCTGCTCCGACCGCGGCGACTGTTCCGAGCGGCTACGGCATCAGCGGCAATGTCGCTGCTGACGGCAGTGGCAACTCGATCATCTATCTTGGTTCGGGTGCGGCGAACTCGACGGCGACCGTCGGCGATGTCCTCACCGCAATCGACCTCGCCAGCGGCGTCAAGAACGCTGTCGTCGCCGCGGGTGCTGCAACGATCACGACCAACACCAGCCAGACCCCATCGGCGATCGCAGCCGGCAAGATCACCCTCGAAACCTCGACGGGCGCCGATCTCAGCGTCACCGGCAAGGCCGACCTGCTGAAGACTCTCGGTCTGACCGGTGCCACCGGCTCCGGCAATGCAACGGTCACCGCGAGCCGCACGACGGCTACGGGCAGCCTTGCCTCGCTGATCAACGATGGTTCGACGCTAAACGTCAACGGCAAGACCATCACGTTCAAGAACGGCGGTACGCCCGCTGCTGCGAACGTGCCGACCGGATCTGGCGTCACCGGCAACGTCGTCACCGACGGCAGCGGCAACTCGACCGTGTACCTGAACAAGGGCACCGTCGCCGACATCCTGACCGCCGTTGATCTCGCCACCGGCGTGCAGACGGCGTCCAACGCCAGCGGTACGGCGACCCTGAGCACTGCCACCGGCCAGACGGCGTCTTCGATCGTCGCCGGCGCTCTGCACATCTCGACCGGTGCCAATGCGGATCTGTCGGTCACCGGCACGGGCAATGCGCTGTCCTCGCTCGGTCTGACCGGTTCGACCGGCACCGGAACCGCCTTCACCGCAAGCCGTTCTGCGGCGTCGGGCGGCGTCTCGGGCAAGACCTTGACCTTCTCCGCCTTCAACGGCGGCGCGGCGGTCAACGTCACCTTCGGCGACGGCACTGGCGGCACGGTCAAGACGCTCGATCAGCTCAACACGGCTCTTCAGGCCAACAACCTGAGCGCCACGATCGACGCCAATGGCCTGCTCACGGTCTCGGCGACCAACGACTACGCCTCCTCGACGATCGGTTCGGCTGCTGCGGGTGGCACCATCGGTGGCACGCTCACATCGGCGCTGACGTGGTCGAACGCCACCTCTCCGGTTGCGGATGCTGTTGCCCAGGCTACCCGTACCAACCTGGTGTCCCAGTACAACAACATCCTGACGCAGATCGACACGACCTCGCTGGATGCTTCGTTCAACGGCGTCAACCTGCTGAACGGCGACCAGCTCAAGCTGGTGTTCGACGAAACCGGCAAGTCCAACCTCAACATCACCGGCGTGACCTTCAACTCGAAGGGTCTGGGTCTGGCCGGCCTGGTGCAGGGTACCGACTTCATCGACAACGCCGCGACCAACAAGGTACTCACCAGCCTGAACTCGGCCTCGAGCACCCTGCGCTCGGAAGCTTCGACCCTCGGTTCGAACCTCTCCATCGTGCAGGTGCGTCAGGACTTCAACAAGAACCTGATCAACGTGCTGCAGACCGGTTCGTCCAACCTGACTCTGGCGGACACCAACGAGGAAGCGGCCAACAGCCAGGCGCTGTCGACCCGCCAGTCGATCGCGGTGTCCGCGCTGTCGCTGGCCAACCAGTCGCAGCAGAGCGTGCTGCAGCTGCTCCGCTAATAGCGGCTGACATCGCAATCAAGACATGGCGGCGGGGCTTCGGCCCCGCCGCTTTCTTTTTGCGCGCTCCGATGGAGAGGCAAACCGTCAGCTCGAAAAGTAACCGTTGGTTATGGTTAACGAGAGGCAAACGCCGCAAAAAGCGAGGAATTTCAAGGTTATCATCGCTGATCCCGCGTGCTCCTGGAGACTTATGGTGAACCGGCGCTTACGGTGCGAGACCAGGTTTCACTTTTTGTTAGCCATGTCCCCTCAGGCTGTGCCCGTCACTCGATCCGAAGCGATCGAACGAAGACGCGTAAACCAGAAGGGTAAGAGTTATGTCCGGTATTGTTCTCTCTGCGTCGGTTCGCCAGAACCTGCTCTCGCTCCAGTCCACCGCCGATCTCCTCGCCACCACTCAGTCGCGTCTGTCGACCGGCAAGAAGGTGAACTCGGCGCTCGACAACCCCACCAACTTCTTCACGGCCCAGTCGCTCGACAACCGCGCCAGCGACATCAACAATCTGCTCGATGGCATTGCCAACGGCGTGCAGGTGCTCCAGGCCGCCAATACCGGCATCACCTCGCTGTCGAAGCTGCTGGACTCCGCCAAGTCGATCGCAAACCAGGCGCTGCAGACCACGGTCGGATACTCCAGCAAGTCGAACGTCTCGACCACAATCGCCGGTGCGACCGCTTCCGACCTGCGCGGCACCACGACCTACACCAGCGCGACCGCGCAATCCAACGTGCTGTTCTCCGGCGCTGCCGGCGGCGTCACCGCGGCGACCGGGACGACCACGCTTGGTGGTACGGCCGCTGCGTATGTCGGAACCGCTGCGGTCAACGACAACAACGGCGGCGGTGCGGCAGCCATCACCGCGAGCACGCTGCTCTACGGTGACGGCCTGGCTGGTGCAACGAGCGGCCTGGGCCTGATTGGCGCCACTCAGTTCACCGACGGCACGACCCTCACGGTCGACGGCCACAGCATCACCTTCAAGGCCGGCGCCGCTCCGGGCGTCACGGGATCGACCAACAGCCTGCCGAGCGGCTACGGCGTGGATGGCGGCGGTACCGGCAGCATCGCGACTGACGGCAATGGCAACTCGGTCATCTACCTCGGCAGCGGTGCGGCGAACTCGACCGCAACGGTCGGCGACGTCCTGAAGGCGATCGACCTTGCGGCGGGCACCCGCGGCGCCACGATCGCGGCCGGTGTGGCCACCATCAACGCCAACAACACCAGCCAGACCCCGGCTGCCATCACCGCCGGCAAGATCACGCTGGATAGTTCGACCGGCGCCGATCTCAGCGTGATCGGCAAGGCTGACCTGTTGAAGGCGCTCGGCCTGACCACCGCGACCGGCTCCGGCAACGCGACCCTGACGGCGGCCCGCACAACCGTCTCGGGCAGCCTTGGTTCGCTGATCACCGACGGATCGACCCTGAACGTCAACGGCAAGACCATCACGTTCAAGAACGGCGGCACGCCGCTTGCGGCAAACGTGCCGACGGGATCCGGCGTCACCGGCAACGTGGTCACCGATGGCAACGGCAACTCGATCGTCTACCTGAACAAGGGCACCGTCGCCGACATTCTGAGCGCGGTCGATCTCGCCACCGGCGTTCAGGCAGCAACCATCGCTTCGGGTGCTGCAACCCTGGCGACAGCCAGCGGCCAGACCGCGTCCTCGCTGGTTGCCGGTTCGCTCCACATCTCGACGGGCGCGAACTCGGATCTGTCGATCACCGGCTCAGGCAATGCCTTGTCCGTGCTCGGCCTCACCGGCTCGACCGGCACCGGCACCGCTTTCTCGGCGACCCGCTCGGCGTCGGCCGGCGGTGTCTCGGGCAAGACCTTGACCTTCGCCTCCTTCAACGGCGGCACGGCGGTCAATGTCACCTTCGGCGACGGCACCGGTGGCACGGTCAAGACGCTCGATCAGCTCAACACGGCGCTTCAGGCCAACAACCTGGCCGCCACGATCGACGCCAACGGGCTGCTCACGGTCTCCGCGATCAACGACTACGCATCCTCGACGATCGGATCGGCTGTCGCTGGCGGCGGAATCGGCGGCACGATCACGACGGCCCTGACCTGGACCAACGCGACCGCGCCGACGGTCGATGCTGTTGCCCAGGCCAGCCGTTCCAACCTGGTCGCCCAGTACAACAACATCCTGTCGCAGATCGACACGACCTCGGTCGACTCGTCCTTCAACGGCGTGAACCTGCTCAACGGCGATCAGCTCAAGCTGGTGTTCGACGAGACTGCGAAGTCGAGCCTGAGCATCACCGGTGTGACCTTCAACTCGAAGGGGCTGGGTCTGGCCTCGCTGGTACGGGGCACCGACTTCATCGACAACGCGGCGACCAACCGGGTGCTCACCAGTCTCAACGCGGCCTCGAGCACGCTGCGCTCGCAAGCCTCGACCCTCGGTTCGAACCTGTCGGTGGTGCAGGTGCGTCAGGACTTCAACAAGAACCTGATCAACGTGCTCCAGACCGGCTCGTCCAACCTGACGCTGGCCGACACCAACGAGGAAGCGGCCAACAGCCAGGCGTTGTCGACACGCCAGTCGATCGCGGTCTCCGCGCTGTCGCTGGCCAACACCTCACAGCAGAGCGTGCTCCAGCTGCTCCGTTAATAAGCAACTGAAATCACAAGATAAATATGGCGGCGGGGCCTCGGCTCCGCCGCTTTTTTGCGTGTGCGGAGACCGTGCAGACGTGCAGCCGGGGCCGGGAGGGGGGCGCTAACTCGGCATTAACCGTATCCCTTAAACCGTCGTTAACCATACTTTAAAGGACAGCCCCTAAAAGTGGACAAAAGCCCGCTTTCCAGATCGGCGAGCCCCGATTCGTACCCGGTTCAAGAGGAAGACCAGCCAATGTCCAACATCGTTCTCTCGGCGTCCGTTCGCCAGAACCTGTTGTCACTGCAGTCGACGGCCGACCTGCTGGCCACGACGCAGCAGCGCCTCTCGACCGGCAAGAAGGTCAACACGGCGCTCGACAATCCCACCAACTTCTTCACCGCGCAAGGGTTGGACAACCGGGCGAGCGACATCAGCAACCTGCTCGACGGCATCAACAACGGTGTGCAGGTGCTGCAGGCCGCCAACACCGGCATCACCTCGCTGCAAAAGCTCATCGACAGCGCCAAATCGATCGCGAACCAGGCGCTTCAGACCACGGTCGGCTATTCGACCAAATCGAACATCACGACCACGATCCCGGGGGCTACGCCAGCCGATCTTCGCGGCACCACGAGCTACACCTACGCAACCGCAACCGGCAATGTCGTCACCAACGGTACTGCCGGCGGTACGACTCCGATCACTGGCACGACCACGCTCGGCGGCATTTCGCAAGCCCTGACCGGCAATGCCGCTCCCGACGGTGCCGGCACGGTAGCAAGCCTGGCCGTGGGCCTGACTCTGCTTGGCGCGCCGAGCGGCACCACCATTGCGGCGAACGGTGCGCCGTCGGACGGCGACGTCGTGATCGTCGACGGCAAGACCATCACGTTCCGGGCCGGCGCTGCGCCCGCGGCGGCCAGCGTTCCCGCCGGTTCCGGCAAGAACAACAACGTCGTTACCGACGGCAATGGCAATTCGACCGTTTACCTCGGGACAAACGCAGCCCCGGCTGCAAACGTCCAGGACGTGATGGACGCGATCGATCTTGCGACCGGCGTGCAAAAGGCGGCCATCGCCGGCGGCACTGCGGTGTTGTCGCTCTCGTCGGGCGCCGTCGCCTCCGTCGCCGGCGGCCAGCTCACCCTCACCACCGGCACGGGCGCCGACCTCAGCATCACCGGCAAGGCCGACTTCCTCAAGGCGCTTGGTCTGACGACCGCGACCGGTTCCGGCAACGTCAATGTGACCAAGGCACGTCTGACGAGCCCCACGACGCTGGGCTCGCTCATCAATGACGGCTCCACGCTGAACGTTGACGGCAAGACGGTGTCGTTCAAGAACGCGGCGGTTCCTGCTACGGCTCCGACGGGGTCCACCAAGATCGGCAACATCGTCACCGACAACAACGGCAACTCCATCGTTTATCTCCAGGGCGCAAGCGTTCAGGACTCGCTGAATGCGATCGACCTGGCTTCGGGTGCCGGCATCGTCAGCGGCAGCGCCGTGGCAGCGGCGAGCGGTTCGTCACTTTCTTCGGTCGTCAACGGAGCTCTCAAGCTCAGCACCGGCACCTCGGCGGATTTGTCGATCACCGGCACGGGCAACGCGCTGTCCGCGTTCGGACTGACCGGTCCGACTGGCACTGGCACGGCCTTCACGGCTGGTCGCGCGCCCGGAGCGGGCAGCATCTCGGGCAAGACCCTGACCTTTACCTCGTTCAACGGCGGCACGCCGGTCAACGTGACCTTCGGTGACGGTACCAACGGCACCGTCAAGACGCTCGATCAACTGAATTCTCAGCTGCAGGCGAACCATCTGACCGCGACGATCGACGCCAACGGCGTGCTCACGATCACCACCGTCAACGAGTATGCTTCCTCGACGCTAGGTTCAGTGACCGCCGGGGGCGCGGTCGCCGGCACGATCACGGGCGTGGTCGCGTTCACGACCGCGCAGCCGCCGATCCAGGATCCGGTCGCGCAGACGGCGCGCTCGAACTTGGTCAACCAGTTCAACAACATCCTGGCGCAGATCGATACGACTTCGCAGGATGCCTCCTTCAACGGCGTCAACCTGCTCAACGGCGATACGCTGAAACTGATCTTCAACGAGACCGGCAGCTCCACGCTCGGCATCAACGGCGTGGTCTTCAACGCGGCGGGCCTCGGTCTCAGCAACCTCGTCAACGGTATCGACTTCATCGACAACGGTGCCACCAACAGGGTGCTGGCGAGCCTCAACGCCGCCTCGAGCACGCTGCGCTCGGAAGGCTCGGCGCTCGGTTCGAATCTCTCGATCGTGCAGGTGCGTCAGGACTTCTCCAAGAACCTGATCAACGTGCTGCAGACCGGCTCGTCCAACCTGACGCTCGCCGACACCAACGAGGAAGCGGCCAACAGCCAGGCGCTGTCGACCCGCCAGTCGATCGCGGTGTCCGCGCTGTCGCTGGCCAACCAGTCGCAACAAAGCGTGCTGCAGCTGCTCCGCTAGTTTCGCGGCGAAAGGTCTCTCATCGATTTCGCGGCGGGGCTAACGCTCCGCCGTTCATTTTACGGAGATCGCTAAGGCGGGATTAGCTGAGATCGACGCACACCGCGCGTGACGTGTTTACAGCGTGCACATGCGCGTCTAGCTTCACGATGACGAAGAACTCCGAGACCCGTAATAATCCGGAGTGCTTCCAAGCACACATGTAAGCAAATCTTAAGCGGTGCTGCCTAGGGTCGGAAAAGAAATCCTTAAGCGCGTTCAACGGGCTAGGTAACCTCCAGGGTGTGATTGATGTCGAATTCCGCTGCCTCGGCCTACGCGCGTGTTGCAACGACCACCGCATCTCCTCGCGACATCGAAGCGCAGACCCTGCTCAAGGCCGCGAACAAGCTTCAGGATGCGATCAACAGCGCCGAGCCGTTCAGCGAGCAGACCACGCAGGCCCTGATGTTCAATCGCAAGCTCTGGACGATCTTTCTGGGCGAGGCCATGCGCGAGAACAATCCGCAGCCGATCGAGGTCCGGCAGAAGATCGCCAACATCAGCGTGTTCGTGCTGAGCCAGACCGCCGCGCTGCAGATGAGCCCGCAGTTCGATCACTTCCGTCCGCTGATCGAGATCAACCGCAATATCGCCGCTGGTCTGTCCGGCCGTCCGTGATCGAGCACGGCTCGTTCCGCGGCGGCAATATCAAGTTCAAGTGACGGATAGCGGCAAGGCGCAGATCAACAACGTCGTCACCGGTCCCGCGACCGGTTCGAGCGATCTCGATGTTGCCGTTGCGACGCTCGACGCCTGATTGTCAGGCGCTGCGGTCCGTGCTGGCCGGACGCGAGGGCTCGGATTTCAAATCCTGCGCATGGAAATAGGCCCGCCGGCGCAGCATTGCTTCGTCGGGGAACTGGTTCACCACCGCGTCGGTCCTGTCGTTGACGACCTGGAAGACGAACGACGCCGCCGCCTGGTCGAACACGACCTGGCGTGAGACGTTCTCGTTGCTTCGCAAATCATTGCGTGCAGGCGCGCTCGCATCGCCAGCAGCCACTGTCTGGCTCACGGGCAGATCGGTTTGCACGGCCTCGTTCGCCGCCGCATTCGACGTCGTTACGATCTGCACGGCAACCGGTATCCCCACCGGCCTGATGCTGAAATCTGTACTCATGGCAGCCTCCTGGTTGCCTCACGTGAGTCAAATCCCAACCCCTCTCAATACGCAACCATGGAACACCGGGATTGAACATCCGGTAAGGAAACGTGCCTAACCGCGCGACGATGTTGTCGCGCGGTTTTTCGTAAAATTGTCGCTTGTTGTTGCGCGCGCTCAGAGCGAGCGGCTGACCGCGAGCGGCGTGATGTGGCGCGGGCCCGGCGTGGCGCGGCGTCCCGCGGCCGTGTAGGTGTTCGGCACGTTGCGCTTCTGGATCTCGGCGTTGACGCCGCGCACGACGCTCTCCGAGACGGCGTGAGCGGTTGCGAGCACGGTGAGATTGACCTGGAGCATCGCGCGGAATGCATCGTGGTGCCGATGCAGCGTCGAGAGCAGCTCGGGCGCGGATTTGGCGAGCTGGGCCTGGTTCGCCTTCAACTGGGTGACGGCTCCGACATAGTTTCGCGACAGCTCCTGCTTCTTGCTCTCGAGGGTCATTGCCTCGCGGACCTGGCCGGCGCGCACGAGCTCGGTCTCGCGCTCGATCAGGCCGAGCAGGGCACTCATCGCATCCATCAGCTGCTCGGCGATCTTGCGCGCCTCGGCGCTGCCGGGTGCGGTGTTCGGGCGCTGCGCTTGCACCGGCTGACGCGAGGCGTTGAAGTGGTTCATCTCGTTTGACCTTATGCCGTGCGGATCGTTTTTGCCTGCTGCATGATCAGGGTGCGATAGACGTCGGTGGCGATGCCGACGCCGCCGGCGTTGGCGAAGTTCTTGGAATATTGCTCGGTCAGCATCGAGCGCCACACGCCGGTGCCAGGGGTGTCGCCGAACGGGCCTTCGCCCTTCAGGCCGGAGGTCATCTGCGAGAACATGCTGTTGAGGAACATCGCCTCGAAGTCGGTGGCGATCTTCTGCGCCTTGGCCTGCTGCTTCGGCGAGACCTTTTGCAGTGCCGCGGCGAGATCGAAGTCCGGCCGGCCATTGCGGCTCTCTACCGAGAAGGCGGAGCTGGCGAGCCGTGCTGTGTTGACCATGCCGGTCTGCATCACATCACCTCGATGTCGGCTTCGATCGCACCGGCGGCCTTGATCGCCTGCAGGATGCTGATGAGATCGCGCGGGCCGATGCCGAGACCATTGAGGCCGTCGACGAGCTGCTGAAGCGAGACGCCGTCCTTGACCACGGCGAACTTCTTGCCGTCCTCGGTGACGCTGACGCTGCTGCGCGGCGCGACCACGGTCCGGCCTCGGGACAGCGGGTTGGGCTGGCTGACCTGCGGGCTCTCGGAGATCGTGACGGTGAGGTTGCCCTGTGCGACCGCAACGGTGGCGACGCGGACGTCGCGGCCCATCACGATGATGCCGCTGCGTTCGTCGATGATGATCTTGGCGGCGAGATCCGGATCGACCTGGAGCTGCTCGATCTCGGTGAGAAAGGCGACGACGTTGCCCTTGAACTCCGGCGGGATCGCAAGCTGCACGGTCGATGGGTCGATCGGCTCGGCGGTCTTGACGCCGAGATAGTCATTGATCGCGGCGGCGATCCGCTTGGCCGTGGTGAAGTCGGCATTGCGCAGCGCAAGGCGGACGTTCGGCAGGCGATTTAGCGCGAACTCGATCTCGCGCTCGATGATGGCACCGTTGACAATGCGTCCGACGGTCGGAACGCCACGCACGATTTTCGCCGCCTCGCCCTCGGCCTGGAAGCCGGAGATCGCGAGCGAGCCCTGTGCGACCGAATAGACGTTGCCGTCCGCGCCGAGGAGGGGGGTGACGAGCAGGGTGCCGCCCTGGAGATTCTTGGCGTCGCCGAGCGCGGAGACGGTGACGTCCATGCGCGTGCCCTGGGTGGCGAAGGCCGGCAGATTGCCGGTCACCATCACGGCGGCGACGTTGCCGGTGCGGATGGTGGCGCCGCGGATGTTGACGCCCATGCGTTCGAGCATCGCTTGCAGCGACTGCTTGGTGAAGGGGATGTTGTTGAGCGTGTCGCCGGTGCCGTTGAGGCCGACGACGAGGCCGTAGCCGATGAGCTGGTTCTGCCGCACGCCTTCGATGTTGGCGAGATCCTTGATGCGCGATGTCGCGCTTGCAGAATTGACCGAGAGCACCAGCGCTGACAGCGCGGCGCAGGCCACCCCCACAAGTCTCACCCAACGAACGCTTGGCATCCTCTGCTCCCCGAGGCTCCTCAAATCAAAGGACCATCACGACACTCCCATGACGAGCTGGTCCGACGCTGTCCTTGCGAGCGCTGTGCCAACTCGGGGCAGCGGGGGTAGGTCGCTGATTAGGTTGAATAAATCTGTTTCGAGCGACCTCAGCCTGTGTTGTCCCTGAGGAGCGAAACTGCCGCCTGTCGGCAGATTTTGCCGGGCTGTTTACGGGCCGTTAACCATAAAACGGCGAATGTGGCGCATCGATCACCCGGATTGCTTCCGATGCGCATCTACGGACCGAACGGCACCACGCTTGGAACGCCGGCCAGCCAGGCCAGGCGGACGAGCTCCGGCGGCTTCGTGCTGCCCGACACCTCGTCGGCGCCGGAGACGCGGGGCGCCGCCGCACCGAAGGCCGCCGCCAACATCGACGGGCTGCTCGCGCTGCAAGGCATCGAGGAGGATCCCGTCGAGCGTCGCAAGCGCTCGGTCGTGCGCGGAAAGACCGCGCTCGACGTGCTTGACGATCTCAAGATGGGGCTTCTCTCCGGCAAGCTCGACGCCTCGACCGTGATGCGGCTGCGTGATGCTGCGGCGAACCTGAAATCGTCCTCCGGCGATCCCGGCCTGGATTCGGTGCTGTCCGAGATCGAGCTGCGCGTCGAGGTCGAACTCGCCAAGGCCGGGCAGGCCTAGCGTCCTACGCCGCTTCATCCTTCAGCTGCGCGTCGTAGCGGCGCTGGGCGGCGAGCACGTCTTTCAGATTCTGTTCGGCCCAATCGCGCAGCGGATCGACGGCTGCGGCGAGCGTCACGCCGAGCTGCGTGATCGAGTATTCCACGGTCACCGGCACGGTTGCGATGGCGTGACGCTTGATCAATCCGTCGCGCTCGAGCGACTTGAGAACCTGGCTCAGCATCTTCTGCGAAATGCCTTCGATCGTGCGGCGCAACTGATTGAAGCGCATCGGCTCCTCGCGCAGCAGCAGCAGGATCAGCACCGCCCATTTGTCGCCGACACGGTCGAGGATCTGTCGCGTGGGGCAGTTCGCTGCATAGACGTCTGGCTTCATCGTCGGGTCCTCGCGATCCATTCCGCTCATGGGCCGGCCGCCGCCGGTTACTTCTGTGTAATCAGGTAAGCACAAAGTGCTCTCTTAACACCAGCGCTCTTTGCGATATCTAGTAACTATTGGTTACTAAACAGCACAGGAGCCTTCCATGCAAATCGCAGTTGCCGGCGCCTCGGGCCGGGCCGGGTCGGAGATCACCAAGGAACTGTCCCGCCGCGGCCATGCGGTCACGGCCATCGCCCGCAACCCCGAGAAGATCGCGGCCTTGCCGAACGTCACCCCCACCAAGGGGGACGTGCTCGACCAGCCAGGCCTTACCAAACTGTGGGCCGGGCACGACGTCGCCGTGAGTTCCGTGCACTTCCTGGCCAGCGACGCGCTCAAGCTGATCGGCGCGGCCAAGGACTCCAAGGTCGGCCGTTACCTCGTCGTCGGCGGAGCCGGCAGCCTGGAGGTCGCTCCGGGCGTCAAGCTGGTGACAACTCCCGGTTTTCCGGCTCAGTACAAGGCTGAAGCGGAGGCGGGTTCGGCCTTTCTCGACCTGCTGCGGCAGGAAAAGGAGCTGAACTGGACCTTCATCTCGCCGTCGGCCCTGTTCGTCGAGGGGGAGCGCACCGGCAAGTTCCGGCTTGGCAACGATCAGCTTCTCGCAGATGCGAACGGGAAGAGCTGGATCAGCTTCGCGGATTACGCCATCGCGCTCGCCGACGAAATCGAGCGGCCGGCCCATGAGAGGCGGCGCTTCACGGTCGGCTACTAGGCCGTCGGCCGCTCCCGGGCCCTCCAGGATAAACCTTCCTGTGCAAGGGCTTGGGGGCGCCGGTCGGGCGATCAGGGAAGCATTGTCTGTCACAGGAGGCCGCTATATAACGCCCCGCTCAGCGGACCCCGTTCCGCGTACGAGTCGTTGCTTAGACAGATAGGCCGCCCTTGGAAAAGTTGAAAAACTACCGACCGACCGAAAAAGAGCCTTTCATGAACGATAGGCAGAAGGAGTACTTCCGCTTGAAGCTCCTCGCCTGGAAGGATGAGATCCTCAAAGAGTCCAAACTCACCCTGCAGGCCCTGCAGGAGGAGAACGTGAACCACCCCGATCTCGCCGATCGGGCATCGTCCGAAACCGATCGCGCTATCGAACTCCGTGCCCGCGACCGCCAGCGCAAGTTGATCGCCAAGATCGACGCCGCGCTCCAGCGTATCGAGGACAACACCTACGGCTATTGCGAGGACACCGGCGAGCCGATCTCGTTGAAGCGGCTCGAGGCCCGGCCCATCGCGACGCTCTCGGTGGAGGCGCAGGAGCGCCACGAGAAACGCGAGAAGGTCTATCGCGACGAATAGAGTCCGAGCCGCAGCGATGCGGTTCTTTGTTTTTTGGACGCAAGGCGCTCCTTTTCGCGCCGTGGCCAGCGTTTTGCCTGTCGCTTGCAACCGCGCGTTCGGCGCGCGAGCGCAATCACGAAAAGTGAATCGCGATCAATGGGCTAGACTCAACTCCTCCGAGCTCACGTGAGTTTGGATGAGAAACAGCCTTCAGTTCAAGTGCGGGAGGTTTTGCGAGTCGCATCAAGGACATCGACTCGAATGCTGAGGCACTGATCCAGCAGCTTCAAGCATCGCCGCAATCAGGCCTGGTGCGACGCTACAAGGCGCGCGTTCCCCATAAAGCCCGGACCAGCTCAATATTTCCTTAAACGCCAGCGCAGCCGATGAGGCTTGCCGTGATGTGGCCGATCAGCGTCCGTAGCTCATTCCAGCTCGGGCTGGCAATGACGTGCGGCCGCGCGGCCCTCGCGCTTGTCACGCCCCGGCGGGGATGCTGAAGTACCGCCCTTGATTGTGGTGTGTAGGAGCGGGCGCCGATGGACACAATTCTCGCAGCCGCAAAGGCGATCGCGCTGGCGCGCCGCAACCATGCGCCGCTCGCGGCGCTCGAAGTTCCTCCGGCTGACGAAGCCGAGGGCTATCAGGTCCAGCGCGCGGTGCACGATCTGCTGCTGCCGCATGCCGGTCCGCTGGTCGGCTACAAGATCGGCTGCACCAGCCAGGTGATGCAGGATTACATCGGCATTCCACATCCATGCGGCGGCGGCGTGTTCCAGAAGGGCGTGCACGACAGCGGCGTGCAGCTCGCGGCTGCCGACTATGTCCGCGTCGGCGTCGAATGCGAGATCGCGGTGCGGCTGAAGCGCAATCTCGCCGCCGGCGAGGCGCCGTTCACGGCCGAATGGGTCGGCGAAGCCGTCGAGGCCTATCATCCCGCGATCGAAATCGTCGACGACCGCTATGTGAAGTGGGAAACAATGGGCGCGCCGACGCTGATCGCCGACGATTTCTTCGCCGCCGGCTGCGTGCTGGGCGAGGTCGTGCCGCGCTCGTCGGTGCCGGACCTGAAGGCGGTCAAAGGCCGCGCCATCGTCAACGGCGAGGAGGTCAGCCACGGCACCGGCGCCGACGTGCTCGGCCATCCCCATAACGCACTCGCCTGGCTCGCCAACCATCTCGCCGCCGAGGGCAAGGGTCTGCACGCAGGACAGCTCGTTCTCACCGGGAGCCTGGTGAAGACGCTGTGGCTGAAGGCCGGCGACAAGGTGCGGATGGAGCTGGACGGGTTGGGGACCGTGGAGGCGGAGTTTACGTGAGGGCGCTGCGTTACTCTCCGCAGTCATTCCCCGCGAAGGCAGGGAATCCAGTACGCCGCGGCTTCTCGGTTCATCACTGACGTCTCGAAATACTGGATCGCCCGCCTTCGCGGGCGATGACAGCTGAGAGGGCGGAGAGGGGGATAGCGGCTTCGCTACAATCGCGCGTGCCTGAGCGCTGCATGCAGCCATCGCCAAAATACATGCGGCCCTCGCCAGGGGAGCTGGCGAGGGCCGCGTCGTACATCGTCGTCCGCGCCTAGGTTCGCGAACACGATGTGGGAGCTCGGGAGAAGGCTAGAAGGGCAGCAGTACGTCCATGACTTGCTGGCCGTAGCGCGGTTGCTGCACGTCCATGATCTGGCCGCGGCCGCCGTAGGCGATTCGGGCCTGCGCGATCTTGGTGGAATCGATGGTGTTGTCGCTCTGGATGTCTTCGGGACGGACGATGCCGGCGACGATGAGCTCGCGGATCTCGTAGTTGACGCGGATCTCCTGCTTGCCTTCGACAACGAGGTTGCCGTTGGGCAGGACCTGGGTGACGACGGCGGCGACGTTGGTCTGCAACGCTTCCTTGCGGTCCACGCTTCCTTTGCCCTCGCTGGACGCGGTCGAGTCGGCGGTGAGGATGCGGCCGGGCAACACCTTCTGCGCTTGGGCGCCCAATGTCTTGGCGCCGATGAAGTCGGTGATCCCGGAATCTTCCTTGTTGGTGCGGCTGCGCTGGGTGTCGTTTTCGATATTGGCCTTGTCGGTGATGTTCACGGCCACCGTCAGGAGATCGCCGACCTGATGGGCGCGTTGGTCCTTGAAGAAGGCGCGGCTGCCGTTCCGCCACAGCGAGTTCGGATTGTAGGAGGCGACTTCCGGCTTCGGCATCGGCATCTGCACCGGCTTGTAACCGGGCTGCGTCGTGGGATTGTCGATCGCCGACAATTTCGGCTGCTCGCCGATCTGCGACAAACGGTCGATCGATGAGCAGCCGCTCGCCAGCGCGCAAGTCGCCAGCAGCAGGGCGGAGATCGCGATGCGACGGAGACGAAAAGCCGAACTGAACGTGGACATGACTTACTCTGACTTGGCTGGAGCTTGCGAAACGCGAACTTGCGGGATCTGGGCTTGTGCGATCTGGGCCGGGGATGCCGGGGTCTGGACCAGGTTCCGGACGAGGGCTGCGGTATCGACGGGGGCGGGCGCCTCGTCGCGCTTGAGCGAGGAGGTCTGCTCGACCGCGGCCGGCATCGGCGCGGCCTGGCTGGCGCCCTGGACCGTCACCTGGCCGCGGCCGGTGACGACGCCGCTCAGCGTGCGCTTGGTCTGCAGGTTGAGCACGCTGATGGTGTCGCCCTCGGCGCCGCTCTCGATCGCCTTGCCGCGCGTGGTGAGATAGATTCCGGGGACCTGATAGATGACGGTGACGTTCTGGTCGCGTTGCACGAAGTCGGGCTTGACGATGTCGGCGACGCGGATCGGCGTCCCCGCCCGCATCGGCCGGCGGAGCTGCATACCGAGCGTGCGATCGCGCGAGGCGGCCTCACCCGTGACCTCGGCCTTCGGCCGGCGTTCCATGGCGACGTCGGAGGCCTTCAGAAGATCGACGCGATCGATGTCGCGCGTCAGCACGGCCACTTCCACCGTTTCGATCGCGGTGCCGGTGAAACGCAGCTTGGTCGGCGCCGGATTGTTGTCGTTGTTGATCTCGAAGGCGATGTCGAAACGGCCGCTGCGGGCGTCGTAGCGGGTTGCGACCGGCTGCAGCACGCCGGTGTTGGAGGCATCCAACCGCATGTCGGCAATGCCGCGGTCGAACGTGACGGTGATGTTGGCGGCATCGCCAAGTCCGAAGCGGCGCTCGAGCGCCGAGGCGACCGCGGTTTCGAGGTCCTTGTTCACGAGCGTGCGGGCGAGGCGGGTGACCTGGACCTCCTTGATGTCGCCGGTCATCACGCCGATCACCTGCTTTGCGCGCAACACCGCCAGCACCTGCGCGACCGGCAGCGCACCGGTGGTGCCGAGATCGGGCGAGCGGTAGAGGGGGATCAGCGCGGCCGAGCCGGCATTGTCGATGAGATCGCCGACCCGCACCACGTCCGAGGTCACGGTGATGCTCGCGCGCAGCGTCGGCGTCGCGATGAAATCGTCGGCGGCCCGTGCGGGCAGTGCCAGCACGAGGAGAGCGGAGATCGTGGCGAGGGTGGTGCGGATCATCGTCATTACCTCAGCGGAACAGCGCCGTGGTCGACTGCATCATCTGGTCGGCGGCGCTGATCACCTTGGCGTTCATTTCGTAGGCGCGCTGGGCGGCGATCAGGTCGCTCATTTCCGAGACAACGTCGACATTGGCCTGCTCGAGGCTGCTCTGGGTGATGTTGCCGAAACCCTCGGAGCTGGCGGTGCCGTCCTGCGGCGGGCCGGAGGAGGGCGTTTCGGTGAACTGATTGTTGCCGACCGGCTGGAGGCCCGCCTTGTTGATGAATCGGGTCAGGCCGATCTGGCCCTGGACGGCCGAGGTCGACGAACCCGGCAGCGTCACCGAGACCTGGCCCTGCACGTTGATGGTGAGGCCCGAGGCGTTGTTCGGGATCGTGATCGTCGGTTGCACCGGGTTGCCCTGCGCCGTGACGATGCGTCCCTGATTGTCCATTTGGAAGGTGCCGTCGCGGGTGTACTGATAGCTGCCGTCGGGCATCAGGATCTTGAAGAAGCCTTCGCCCGTGATGGCCATGTCGAGGTCGTTGCCGGTCTGCGACAGGGTACCCTGGGTCATGCTGCGCGGCGTGCCGACGGTCTTGACGCCGCCGCCGATGTCGACGCCGACCGGCAGGATGGTGCCCTGGTCGGACGACTGGGCGCCGACGCGGCGGACGTGTTCGTAGATCAGGTCCTGGAACGCCGCGGTCTGCTTCTTGAAGCCGGTGGTGCGCAGGTTCGCGATGTTATTGGAGATCACCTGAACGTTGAGTTCCTGTGCCGCCATTCCGGTTGCTGCGGTGTGAAGCGCCTGCATGTCAGTTCTCCCTCAATCAGGCCGGAACGTCGGCGAGCTTCTCGATCGCCGATTTGTGCATGTCACTCTGCTGCTGGAGCAGGGTGGCCATGGCGGTGTAGCTGCGCATGACTTCGACCATGCGGCTCATCTCACCGACCGAGTTCACGTTCGACTTCTCGACATAGCCCTGCTGCACGGTCGACTTGGTGTCGGCCTGCGGGACCGCGGAGCCGATGTTGTAAAGGTTGGCGCCGAGCTTGGTCAGCTTGGCCGGATCGTCGAACGAGGCCATGCGGATCTTGCCGCGGATCGAGTCGTTCTTGGCCGTGCCCTCGAGCACCGTGACGGTGCCGTCCGGCGCGACGTTGATGTCGTGGTCGGTCGGCTGGAAGGTGATCGGGCCGCTGGTGCCCAGCACGAGGTTGCCGTCGGAGGTGACGAGCTGGCCGGTGCTGTTGAGCGAGAATTTGCCGTCGCGGGTGTAGCGCTCGGCGCCATTGGCCTGAACCGCGAAATAGGCGTTGCCGCTGATCGCCATGTCCAGCGGATTCTTGGTCGGCTCCATCGGCCCCTGGCCGACGTCGCGGAAGGTGCCGCGGTCCTGCACATAAGAGACCCGGCGGTCGGAGCCGACGAAATTGTCCTCACGTGCGTTCGAGTTGAGGTACTCCTCGAACAGCGAGTGGTCGGCCTTGAAGCCGTTGGTGTTGGCGTTGGCGACGTTGTTGGCGATGACATCCATCTGCCGTTCCAACGTCATCTGTCGTGACAAGCCGATCAGAAGCGCGTTCTGCATCGGAAATCTCCCCTGAGTGAGATCCGCCAGCTCGCTCTCCCAAGCGCATTGGCCGATCCCGTGAACGAGACCTCGGGTTCTCCCAAACCTTGGGTCTCGATCTTTTCTCAGCGAAACTCGTGCCAAGCTGAAAAATGGTGTGTTTTCAATATTTTGACTGTTTTTCGAGAGGGCGGGGAGGCGGCAGAAAGGATCTGTTAGCCATGTTTGCCCGGCAGATTTTTCCTAGCGAAGGCCCAATGGAAAGGTTCCGTTAACCATTATTACCGTAGCGTTTGGACGTAAGAGGAGCACTGCGCTGGGGCACTTGTATCGCGTCACTGTCTGCCAGGAGCTTCGCTCTTTCGACCCCTTTGAGAGATGAGCGAGCGCGGCGATCATGGCAGAGAATGAAGCGGAAGGCGGCGCAGCCACTGAGGGCGCGGAAGCGGCTCCGCCCAAGAACAAGTTCAAGCTGATGATCATGGCCGTGGGCCTGCTCGCCGTTCTCGGCGGCGGCGCCGCGACCTGGTTCTTCTTTTTCCGTCACGGCGACGACGAGCATCACGCCGAGGCGGCGCCTCCGCCGAAGCCGCCGTCTTTCGTCGAGGTTCCAGACATCATGGTCAACCTCGCCGGCGCGCCGGGCGAGCGCGTGCAATATCTGAAGCTCAAGATCGTGCTGGAGCTGAAGGAAGAGAAGCAGGTCGAGGCGATCAAGCCGACGATGCCGCGCATCACCGACATCTTCCAGACCTATGCACGCGAGCTGCGCTCCTCGGACCTCAACGGTTCCGCCGGCATCTTCCGCCTCAAGGAAGAGCTGACCAAGCGCGTCAACGCGGCGGTCGCTCCGGTCCAGGTCAGCGCGGTGCTGTTCAAGGAAGTCGTGATCCAGTGAGCATGACGGGCTAGGGATCATGGCAGGCACCGACCAACCAGACCAGGATGCAATTGCCGCCCAATGGGAGGCCTCGCTCGATTCCGAGGATCCCGCCGAGGCCGCGAAGGCTGCTGCCGAAAACGAACTATCCGAAACCATGGCCCTGCAATGGGCCGCCATGGTCGAGGATGGCAGCCGCGATCTCGGCGCCGGCAAGAATTCCGGCGAACGCGTGCTGTCGCAGGAGGAGATCGACAACCTCCTCGGCTTCGCGGTCGGCGACGTCACGCTCGACGACCATTCCGGCATTCGCGCCATCATCGATTCGGCGATGGTCTCCTACGAGCGTCTACCGATGCTCGAAATCGTCTTCGACCGCCTGGTGCGGTTGCTGACGACCTCCTTACGCAATTTCACCTCCGACAACGTCGAAGTCTCGCTCGACCGCATCACTTCGGTGCGCTTCGGCGACTACATGAACTCGATCCCGTTGCCCGCCGTCCTCACTGTCTTCAAGGCCGAAGAGTGGGACAATTTCGGCATGGCTGTGGTCGATTCCAGCCTGATCTACTCGATGATCGACGTGCTGCTCGGCGGCCGCCGCGGCTCGAGCCAGCTACGCATCGAGGGCCGGCCCTACACCACCATCGAGACAGAATTGGTCAAGCGGCTCGTCGAAGTCGTCATGACTGATGCCGAACAGGCGTTTCGGCCGCTGTCGCCGGTGACCTTCACCATCGACCGGCTCGAGACCAACCCGCGTTTCGCCGCGATCAGCCGTCCTGCCAACGCCGCGATCCTGGTGCGCCTGCGCATCGACATGGAAGATCGCGGCGGCAACATCGAGCTCCTGCTGCCTTACGCGACCATCGAGCCGATTCGGGGCGTCCTGCTCCAGATGTTCATGGGCGAAAAGTTCGGCCGCGACCAGATCTGGGAAGGCCATTTCGCCACCGAGATCGTCCAGGCCGAGATCTCCGTCGACGCCGTGCTCTACGAAGCCGACATTCCGCTCAAGCAGCTGATGCGGCTGAAGGTCGGCGACACGCTGCCGCTGGACATGCGCGCGGATGCCAGCGTCACCGTCCGCTGCGGCGACGTTACCATCACCGAAGGACGCATGGGCCGGGTCGGCGACCGCGTCGCGATACGGGTGACGAAACCCTTGCGCAAGCCAAGTACGACACTTGCGATGTTCGAAAAGGTCGACGAGCAGAACAAGATGATGGAGGCCCCATGAACCACTCCCTAGGAATGGCGATCGAGACGCTGGTGGCTATTCTGCTGATGCTGACCATCGTCTACTGCGTCACGCTCAACAAGCGACTGACGCGACTGAAGGCGGACGAGCATTCGCTGAAGGCGGTCATCGGCGAGCTGATCACCGCAACCGAGATCGCCGAGCGCGCGATCGGCGGGCTGAAGCTCGCCGTGCGCGACGTCAACGAGAACCTCGGCAGCCAGCTTGCGGCGGCGACCCAGATGTCCGAGCAGCTCTACAAGCAACTCGGCGAAGCCGACAACGTGGTGCGGCGGCTGTCCAAGATCGCGATCGCCGCGCGCCCCGTGACGAACCCGGAAATGGTCGCTGCGCCCGCAGCCAAGCCCTCGTCGGCGAAGGCGGTGGCGGCTGCGGCCGAAGCCTTCTCCGAACGCCGGCGATCCAACGGTCTTGCGGCATAAAGTCAGGGTATGAAGTCTTTTCGCAACATCCGCGTCATTCCGATTGTGCTGGTTGCCGTCGCTGGCCTCGCCGCGCTGAAGGTCACGGGTCTTGTGATCAATGGCGGCTATGTCTTCGACTACAAGCCGAGCCAGGTCAAAAAATCCTGGGCGCAGGAGAATCTGAACTTCCCGGCCGGCCGCGAGGATCCCGACATCACCGGCTCGACCCATGGCGCGCCAAAGGAGGCGCCGAAGCCGGCCGCACCCGATACCAAGTCCGAAGGCGCCGCGGTCAAGGAGGAAGCCCAGCCGCAGATCTCCGCCTCGGAGCGCGCGATCCTGGAACGCCTGCAGTCGCGCCGCCAGGAGATCGAGGCCCGCCAGCGCGAGATCGACATCCGCGAGAGCCTGTTGAAATCCGCCGAGAAGCGCATCGAAAACAAGGTCGAGGAGATGAAGGCGGTGGAAACCCGTATCTCCGCGACGCAGGCCGAGCAGAAGGCCGCCGAAGCCCAGCGCATGAAGGGCCTCGTGACCATGTATGAGGGCATGAAACCCAAGGACGCCGCGCGAGTCTTTGACCGGCTCGAGATGGGCGTGCTGATCGAGATCGCCTCGCAGATCGCGCCGCGAAAAATGTCGGACATCATGGGACTGATGTCGCCGGAGGCCGCCGAGCGGCTGACGGTCGAGATGGCCCGCCGGGCCAATGGCGGCGGCGATCAGTCCGCCTCGGCCGGCGAACTGCCCAAGATCGACGGCAAGCCGACGCAAAAGCCGAATTGAGGGCTCATACTTAAGAAGTCCTTAATTGCCAAAATCTACAGTCTGGGGCAGGGGCCGGTAGCAATGCCGGCGTGGACCGTCGAACCGGAAGAAATGCCGCCAATGGCGCGAGAGGCTGCCGCTGGATTTGTGTCGCGAGCCCGCGCCCTGGCGCGGAGGCTGTCGCGTCATGTCCGCGCGGGGCCGCTGCTGGCAGCCAGCCTGCTGATCGGCGTCACGGCGCCTGTCCGGGCGGCCGATGCTATCCGCGGCGAGGCGACTTTCTCGGCCAGCGGCGGCTTTGCCCGTCTCGTGATCAAGCTCGGGGAGGACGTTCCGTCAGAGGTGACGACGGCCGGCTCGATTCTCGTCATCCGCTTCGACCGGGCGGTCGACGTTCCCGTCGACCGCGTCCCGGAAGGCGCGCCCGATTACGTCAACTCCGCCCGCCGCGATCCCGACGGCGGCGCCATCCGCCTGTCGCTGGCGCGGCGCGTTACCGTCAACACCATGAATGCCGGCGAACGAACCTTCATCGACCTCTTGCCGGAGGGTTGGAAGGGGCCGCCGCCAAGCCTGCCGATGGACGTGGTCAAGGAACTCGCCGAGCGCGCGCGCGTCGCCGAACGCGCGTTACGCGCCCAGCGCGCCGCAGCGGAGAGCAAGAAGCGTCCGCAGATCCGCGTGCGCGCCTCGGTGCAGCCGACCTTCGTCCGCTTCGTGTTCGAGATGCCCGACGGCGTCGGTGTGTCCTCCGTGCTCAACGAGCAGAAGCTCACGCTCGCTTTCAACGCCAACCTCAATTTCGATCTGGCGGACGCGGTCGTCGCAGCGCCGCCGAACGTCGCCTCGATCAAGCAGAAGGCCGACATCGACCAGACCAGTGTCGAGATCGCGCTGATCGGCGATTCCGACGTGCATTCGTTCCGCGACGAGAAGAACTACGTCGTCGACATCTCCTTCCAGCCGGACAAGGGCAAGATGGCCAATTCGGCGGAAGCTGCGATCGCGCAAGCCAAGCCCGCCGCCCATGGACCGGCGCCTGCGCCTGAAAAGCCGGCCGCCGAGAAGCCGAAGGACGCGCATCGCGAGATCGCGCCGCCGACGTCCGAGACGATCGCGCGCGAAGCCAGGATCGACGTCAAGCCCGAGGTGAAGCCGGAACCGCCCGCCGCCATGCCGCCCGCTGAAGCGCCGAAATCGGTGCCGGCTCCTGCGTCCGAAGCCGCGCCCGCCGCGCAAGCGCCCAAGGAAGTTTCGAAGACGGTCGCGCCAGTTGCAGAAACTGCGGTCGCGCCCGCCAAGCCGGTCATGGCCGACGCGCCTCAAGCGGTCGTGAAGGAAGCTGCCAAGGAACCCGTCAAGGAGCCGGCCACGGAGGCCGTCAAGGCTGCTCCAGCAGAGGCGCCCGCAGCTCCGCAGCCGAGTGGTGCCAGCGTCGATGTCCGCCGCGACAGCGACGGCCTGCGCGTGACCTTCCCGCTACAGGTCGCAACGCCTGCGGCCGCGTTCCGCCGTGGCGACACCGTCTGGCTGGTGTTCGATACGGCGAAGCCGATCGACATCGAGGCGATCCGCACCAAGGGCGGTGCGATGATTGGCGAGGTCGGCCGCGTCCCGCTCGAGAAGGGACAGGCGGTGCGCATCCGTCTCACCCGGCCGCTGGTCTATTCGTTGACGAGCGAGGAGGTCGGCAAACAGACCAACTGGCTCTTGACCCTCGCCGACAAGATCCAGGCGACGCCGCTGCCGCTGATGATCTCGCGCAACATCACCGACCCAGCGCTTGCCAACATCGCGATCCCCTTCGCCAATCCGGGGCTCCTGCACAAGCTCACCGATCCCGACGCCGGCGACACGCTCTATATCATCACCGCGCAGCGGCCGGTGCGCGGCTTCATCAAGCGGCAGGATCTCGTTGATCTCGCGCTGCTGGAATCCGCGCATGGCATCGCGATCCGGCCGAATTCCGACGAGGTCGGCGTCGAGGTCGGGGCCGACAAGGTCATCCTCGGCAAAAAGGGCGGGCTGACGCTGTCACCGGTCGACATCTCCGCCGAGCGCGCGCCGACCGCAGTGCGGCCGGTCTTCAGCCCCGAAGGCTGGCGCAAGGGCCAGTCGGAAAATTTCATAGCGCGCCAGAACGAGCTGATTACTGCGATCTCCAACGTCGAGCCGGCGATGCGTTCGCTGCCGCGGCTCGACCTCGCGCAATTCTACATGTCGCGCGCGATGTATCACGAGGCCAAGGCCGTCACCGAATTGATGCTGGCCGATCCCCTCAACAAGGAGGAGAGCGGTGCGCTGATCATGCATGCGATCGCGAGCATCCTGATCGGCCGGCCGGCGCAGGGCCTGAAGGACCTCGCCAACCCCGTGATCGGCAACAGCCACGATTCCCAGCTTTGGAAGGCGCTCGCCTATGCGCGCCAGGGCAAATGGGCGGACGCGCGCGAGAAGTTCAAGAACGTCGAATTCGCCATCGCCTCGCTGCCGCTCGACATCCAGCGCATCGTGACGATGGAGGCGATGCGCGCTTCGCTCGAGGTGAAGGACTATGCCGGCGCCTCCAAGCGCCGCAGCGAGCTCGAGGTGGTCGGCGTCTCGCCCGAGGCTGCGCCCGGCTTCGCCGTGCTGCGCGGCCGGCTCGCCGAGGCGCTCGGCCACGACAAGGACGCGCTCGACGACTACAAGTTCGCGGTCGGCTCGTCCGACCGGCCGGCTGCGGCCGAGGCCAAGCAGCTCGAAGTCGCGCTGCGGCAGAAGCGCGACGAGATCAGCAAGGAAGACGCGTTGCGCGAGCTCGAAACGCTCGCGATGACCTGGCGCGGCGACTCGATCGAGGTCAAGACGCTGCAGATGCTGTCGCAGATGTTTGCCGAGAACGGGCGCTACCGGGACGCGCTCACCGCGGCGCGTACCGCGACAAAGCTGCAGCCGAACGCGGAAGCCTCGCGCCAAGCGCAGGACCTCGCCTCCGACCTGTTCACGCAGATCTTCCTGGGGCCCAAGGGCGACGAGCTGCCGCCGATCGAAGCGCTCGGGATGTTCTACGAGTTCCGCGAGTTGACGCCGATCGGCCGCCGCGGCGACGAACTGATCCGGCGCCTCTCCGACCGTCTCGCCTCGATCGATCTGCTCGACCAGGCCGCCGAGCTCCTGCAATACCAGGTGGACCACCGCCTCGAAGGCGCGGCGCGTGCACAGGTCGCCGCACGCCTGTCCATGATCTATCTCGCCAACCGCAGACCCGACATGGCGATCACGGCGTTGCGCGCGAGCCGTATCAGCGACCTCTCCGGCGAGCTCAGGCAGCAGCGCCTGCTGCTGGAGGCGCGTGCCCAGAGCGACGTCGGCCGCCACGATCTCGCGCTCGACATCGTCTCCAACGTTACAGGGCGCGAAGTGCTGCGGCTACGCTCCGACATCTTCTGGGCGGCGCGGCGCTGGCGTGAATCCGCCGAGCAGATCGAGCTTTATTACGGCGAGCGCTTCCGCGACTTCAAGCCGCTCAACGCGGTGGAGAAAAGCGATATCATCCGCGCGGCCGTCGGGTATGCGCTCGCCGACGACTCGATCGGCATGTCGCGCTTCCGCGAGAAATATGCGCCGCTGATGAGCGAGAGCGCCGATCGGCTCGCCTTCGACATCGCGAGCAAGCCGACCGGCGCCTCCAGCGCCGAATTCGCCGATATCGCCAAGCTGGCTGCCAGCGTCGACACGCTCGACGGCTTCCTGCGCGAGATGAAGCAGCGCTTCCCCGACGCCACCGCCCGCGCGCCGGCCTCTCCGCAGGCCAAGGACGAGTCCGACCACACCGGCTCGCTGCCCACGATCCCCGTCGTGCGGCAGATCAAGATGACGCGGTAGGAACCCGCTAGCTCTCGCCTCTCGAGAGGTGCCGAAGGTGACAACCTGATGCATCTTCATGCCGGGTGAGCGTCGCGTGCATGGTCGCCGCTACCCCCCGTAACTCTGCACCAGGCTGCCTGCCACCAGCGACCAGCCGTCGACCAGCACGAAGAAGATCAGCTTGAACGGCAGCGAGATCGTTGCGGGCGGCAGCATCATCATGCCCATCGACATCAGCACGGAGGCGACGACGAGGTCGATGATCAGGAAGGGAAGGAACAGCAGAAAGCCGATCTCGAAGGCGCGCTTCAGCTCCGAGATCATGAAGGCAGGGACGAGAATGCGTAAGCCGAGCTCGTCGGGAGTGGCGGGCGGCGGCTCGCCGGAGAGATCCAGGAACAGCTTGAGGTCCTTCTCGCGCACGTTCTTCTGCATGAAGCCGCGCAGGGGGACGGAGGCGCGTTGAAGCGCGTCCTCGACGCCGAGCTGATTGGCGACCAGCGGACGGATGCCTTCGTCGTAGGATTTTTGCAGGACGGGTCCCATCACGAAGAAGGTGAGGAACATCGCCAACGCGATGATCACCGAGTTCGGCGGGGCGGTCGCGGTGCCCATCGCGGTGCGCAGCAGCGAGAGCACGACCACGATGCGCGTGAACGAGGTCATCATGATCAGGATCGACGGGGCGATCGACAGCACCGTCAGCAGCGCGATCAGCTGGATCGCGCGCTCGGTGACGCCGCCACCGCCAGCGCCTCCGCCGCCGAGATTGATGCTGATGTCCTGCGCATGCGCCGGCATCGCGAGCGAAGCCGCGCCCATCAGGACAGAAAGAAGAAAAACTCTACGCGGGAGGGCCGGCAGCCTCACGAAGACGGCTTCGGACGGCCGAGCAACGAGGCCATCTCGTCTTCAAGATTTTCAAAGCTGGTCTTTTCCGGAGCCGGCTTTGCGGGAGCGGCCGGTGGTGCCGGCGGCTCGCTGCGGGCCACACGCGGAGGAGCGGCCGGGGGCTCCGGCGCGACCGGAGGAGCAAGCGTCTCGCCGGCGGGGCGACGGAGTGCTGCTTCGAGCCGCTGCGCCATCTCGGCGAGATTCTGCTCGGCGCTCGATGGCGCCGCGGGAGCGGGCGCCGGCGGCGGAACGGGCGGAGCCTGCGGCACAGGCGGAGGAGGCGCGGCGACGCGCTCGGCGCGCACTGGAGGCGCCTTCACCGGCTCGCTCTGGCGCGGCGGACGCGGCATCAGAGGAGGTTCGTTGCGCGCAACGCGCGGCGGAACAGGTTCGGGACGCAGCTCGCGCTCGGGGCGCGGCGCGATCGGCTCGGAGGTGAAGCCGCCCAATGGCGGCTCGTTGCGGCGTTCGGCCATCGCGGGAGCCGGTCGGCGCACTTCGTCGGCGAAGGAGGGTCGCGTGGGCCGTGGTGGCGGCTCGGGCATGTGCGGCTCGGGATGATCGAGCAGCTCGGGCCGCGGTGCTTCGTCGGCCCAGCTGCTGGTATCATGCATCGGCGCAAGACGCGGCGGCTCGGCCGCGTTGGGACGCTGCGGGAGCTGGTCGCGGCCGGGCGCTGCGCGCACGATGTTGGGTTCGACGACGATGTCGGTGGGGCCGCCGATCATCAGCAGATGCTCGACATTGTCGCGCCGGACCAGCACCAGGCGGCGGCGGCCGTCGACCGCGGCGGCATCGATCACGGCGAGTCGGGGCATCCGGCCGCGCTGGGTGTTGGCGCCGAGCCGGCTGGTGGCGAATCGGCGAACCAGCCATGCAGCGACGCCGATCAACGCCAGAACGACGATGAACGCGACGATGAAGGTGATAGGGCTGCCTTGCATACTTGTCCCCGACAAATGGCGCTTGTCTCGGGCCCGTGGTCAGATGCGCCAACCACCGGCTTACGTTGCCCCAAACTGCGATTTCTTAACGTCCCACGGCAAGTTTTGCCGTCCCCAACTCTTAATAACCCATGAATCGCTCGATCCAAAACGACTTCTTGGCCTGTGCACGCGCCGCCAAGCGGTTGGGTTAATGCCGCTTTTGGAGGCGTAGAATCACGGGGCACGCGCATTGGTGTCCTGGCGGGGGACAACTGCCTGCGACCTCCTTAACCAGCTGTTAACCATACAGGCGGCAAATTCTGCCTAGCTTCGGACCATGGGTCCTGCGAGGCGGAAGGAGCCGCAACGATGTCCATCAACGATCTTCCGGTGCTATCGGCGCTTCGCACCAAGATGCAATGGCACCAGGAGCGCCAGCGCGTCCTGTCCGAGAACGTCTCCAATTCCGATACGCCCAAATTCCGGCCGCGCGACCTGGTCGAGCCGAAACTGGACAAGGCTGGCGCCGTCACGGGTTCGATGGGCCCCTTGGCGCTTACCCGCACCAGCGGTTCCCACATGGCGCCGTCAGGCGCGGCCTCCGGATTCGACCAGAACAAGAATGCGGGTTTTGAGACCCGCCCCGCGGGCAACGCCGTCAATCTCGAAGAGGAGATGATGAAGGCCGCCAGCAACCAGATGGATTATGCGGCGGCGACCTCGCTCTATTCGAAGAGCCTACACCTGCTCAAGACTGCGATCGGCAAAGGCTAGAGCTAGAGGAAGCGGATCATGGCGAATGACAGCAGCGACTTTGCCCGTTCGATGGCTATCGCGACCTCCGGTCTGCGGGCGCAGGCCGGGCGCATGCGGGTGATCTCCGAGAACATCGCGAACGCGGATTCGACGTCGCCGACCGCCGGCGGCGATCCTTACCGGCGCAAGGTGCCGACCTTCTCCTCCGCGCTCGACCGTACACTCGACGCGCAGGTCGTCACCCTCGGCAGGATCAAGCCCGACCAGTCCAATTTCCGCACCAAATACGAGCCGAACAATCCGGCGGCGGATGCGACCGGCAACGTCAAATATCCCAACGTGAACTCGGTGGTCGAGATGACCGACATGCGCGACGCGCAGCGGTCGTACGAGGCCAATCTCAACATCATCAGCGCGACGCGCCGGATGATCCAGCGCACCCTCGACATCCTCAAGAGCTGAACAGGACATTTGAACCATGGCAACACCGACAATTGCCGCCAACGCCTATGCAAACCTCGCTCGCGTGCTGGAGAACAGCGGCGCCGGCAAGGGCAGCGAGCCGAGCGGCCAGTCCTTCGCCTCGCTTCTGAAAGACACTGTCGGCAGCGTCCTGGAGTCCGGCCGCAAATCCGATGCGCAGACGGTGGCGATGGCCGCCGGCAAGGCCAACGTGATGGACGTGGTGACGGCGGTCGCAGACACCGACGTCGCCGTGTCCACGCTGGTCTCGGTCCGAGACCGCGTGATCGCAGCCTATGAAGACATCATGAAGATGCCGATCTGATTTTTGGCGCTCGCGCCCGCCCCAATCGTCATTGCGAGCGCAGCGAAGCAATCCAGAATCTTTCCGAAGCGGCAGTCTGGATTGCTTCGCTACGCTCGCAATGACGGGGGATAGGCCTTCGCATCGCTCACAAGAGCGGTGGGAGGCGAGGAATAAGACAAAGGAACTGCGAAATGACCGGACCGGAAACCCTCGACGTCGCGCGTGATGCGATCTGGACCATCGTGATCGTGTCGTCGCCCCTGATGGTGGTCGGCCTCGTGGTCGGCGTCGTCGTGTCGCTGTTCCAGGCGCTGACGCAGATCCAGGAGCAGACGCTGATCTACGTGCCGAAGATCCTGGCCATCTTTGCCACAATGCTGTTGGCCTTGCCGTTCATGGCCGACGCGCTGCATTCCCACATGCTGCGGATATCGTCGCGAATCATCGGCGGCTGAGGCACTATGCGCCCGTCATGCGCATCGACGTCTCGCTGCTGCCGGCGCTTGCCGCCTCCTTCATGCTCGCCTTTGCCCGGGTCGGCGCGATGGTGATGCTGTTGCCGGGCCTGGGCGAGACCAATATCCCGACACGGATCAAACTGTCGATCGCGCTGCTGCTCACGCTGATCATCCTGCCGCTGCATCGCAACGCCTATCAGGTCGATATGGGCTCGATCGCGCCGCTGCTGGTCCTCATGCTGCATGAGATCGTGATCGGCATCGTGCTGGGGGCGACCGCGCGGGTGACGTTGTCGGCGCTGCAGGTTGCCGGTGCCGTGATCGCGCAGCAGATGGGGCTCGGCTTCGTCACCTCGGTCGACCCGACGCAGGGACAGCAGGGCGTGCTGGTCGGCAACTTCCTGACGATCCTGGGGGTGACGCTGCTGTTTGCCACCGACAGCCATCATCTGGTGATCGCGGCGCTGAACGACAGCTATACGATCTTCGCGCCGGGCGAGACCGTGTCGAGCGGCGATGTCGCCGCGCTGGCGACGCGCGCCTTTGCCGCCGCGTTCCGCCTGGGCTTGCAACTTTCCGGCCCGTTCCTGGTGTTCGGCCTGGTCTTCAACATCGGGCTCGGCGTGCTGGCGCGGCTGATGCCGCAGATGCAGGTCTATTTCGTCGGCGTGCCACTCTCGATCTTCGCCGGCTTCCTGGTGCTCGCCGTGGTGCTCACGGCGATGATGGGCACCTATCTCGACTATTTCATCGGTGTCATGCACCAGATGATGCCACTCAAGTGACCGGGTGATCGATGGCGGAAGACAACGATCCAGAGAGTCAAACAGAAGACCCGACGCAAAAACGTCTCGAAGAGGCGCTCGAACGCGGTGACGTCGCCAAGAGCCAGGAGATCAACACCTGGTTCATGATCGCGGGCGCCACGCTCGTGGTCTCGAGCTTCTCGGGATCGGTCGGCAGCGGGCTGTTGGCGCCGATGCGCAACCTGCTCGCCAATTCCTGGATGATCAAGACCGACGGCAGGGCTCTGCTCGCCCTGATGCAGCAGATCGAAGTCGCGGTGCTCGCGGCGGTGGGCGTGCCGCTGCTGATGCTGGTGCTGGCGGCAATTGCCGGCAACGTGCTGCAGCACCGACTGGTCTGGTCGGCCGAATCCCTCAAGCCCAAGTTCAGCAAGTTGTCGCCTGCCGAGGGCCTCAAGCGCATCTTCGGCAAGCAAGCGGCGGCGAACTTCCTCAAGGGACTCGGCAAGCTGATCGTGCTCGGCGCGGTCATGACCGTGATCCTGTGGCCGGAGCGGCATCGCATGGAGGCGATGGTCAGACTCGATCCGGCCGCCCTGCTCGGCGCCTCCACCAGCCTGACCATTCATCTGCTCGCCGCGGTGGTCGCGGCGCTCGCGATCATCGCCATTGGCGACTATTTCTTCCAGTATCGCAGCTGGTTCCAGCGGCAGAAGATGTCGCTCCAGGAGATCAAGGAAGAGTACAAGCAGTCCGAAGGCGACCCGCACATCAAGGGCAAGCTCAGGCAGTTGCGCCAGCAGCGCTCCAAGAAGCGCATGATGGCGGCGGTTCCCAAAGCCTCCGTGATCATCACCAACCCGACCCACTATTCGATCGCGCTGTCCTACGAGCGCGGCATGTCGGCGCCGATCTGCGTCGCCAAGGGCGTCGATAACCTCGCTTTCAAGATCCGGGAGATCGCGCGCGAGCACGACATCCCGATCGTCGAGAACGTGCCGCTCGCCCGCGCGCTCTACGCCACCGTCGAGATCGACGAGGAAATCCCGACCGAGCACTACCATGCGGTCGCCGAAGTCATCGGCTATGTCATGCGTCTGAAGAGCGGATTCGGTGCCAGCCGGCAATAAAACCCCTGAAAAGTACTGGAAATGGCCGTAATCTGGGAATCAGCGTACCTTTCGCCCCTGCTGCCCTTGCGCCTGCGGGTCCGATTCAGGCAGGGAGGACCCTGCGCGCCCTGTAGCGCGTTGATTCTCTGCCGACAGGCTGTGCCAGCTTGAGATGACTGCCGAGACCGACCACGACCTCACACGCGAGCCCGTTGCGGCGCACGAGCCGTCGCCGCGCTCGGGCAGCATTGCGCTGGTGCTGCTGGTGGCCGCCGGCCTCGTCGCCGTTGCCGTCGGGTTGATGACGCTCGGGCGCGCGCAGGCCCAGCCCTATATCCTCGGCATCCTCGCCGTGCTGGCGATGGTCGGCCTGTTCAACCTGTTCGCCTTCGCCGCCGGCATCATCCGCTTCGTCGATCGCAATCTCGACGATCCCGTGATGGGGCGCATCGCCGACCACGCCTTCGACGGCCTCGCAGTGACCGACCCGCGGGGCCATGTGGTCTATTCCAATGCGGCCTATCTGACGCTGACCGGCGCTGCCGGCCCACAGGACGTGCGTCCCGTCGAGCGCGTCTTCATCGGCAACCCCGACGTCTCCGAAGCGGTGTTCCGCCTGTTGAAAGCCGCGCGCGAAGGCAAGCGGCAGCAGGAAGAGGTGCGCATCTCCGGCCATGACGGCAGCCAGGGCCGCTGGCTGCGCATGCGGGTGCGGCCCCTCGGCACCGGCAAGCGCGAGACGAGATACGCGGTGTGGTCGATCGCCGACATCACCCGCGACCGCGAGCGCCAGGAGGACGTGTTCCAGGAACTCCAGCACGCGATCGAATATCTCGACCACGCGCCCTGCGGTTTCTTCTCGGTCAATCCGGCCGGCGAGCTCGCTTATGTCAACGCGACGCTGGCGAACTGGCTCGACTACGACCTCGCCGAGATCGGCTCGGGCGGGCTGAAGCTGACCGACATCGTCTCCGGCGACGGCGCTTCGCTGCTGACCGCGATCGTGGCGGTGCCGGGCGAGGTCAAGACGGAAGTCTTCGACATCGACCTGCGCATGCGCACCGGCAAGACCATGCCGGTGCGGCTCTATCACAAGCTCGCCTTCGGCGCCGACGGTGCGCCAGGCCCGTCGCGCACGCTGGTGATCAGCCGCGCCCGCGACGAGCGCAGCGATCCGGACCGCGCCGCCGAAGTGCGCTTCATGCGCTTCTTCGACCACACCCCGATGGCGATCGCGACGGTCGACCGCGGCGGCAATGTCGTGCGCGCCAATGCGCGTTACGCCAAGCTCGGGCAGGCACTGGGACTCGACAGCGCCAGCAAGTCGATCTTCCGCGCCGTCAATTCGCGCGACCGTCATTTGCTGATCGCGGCCATCAACCAGGCCGCCGAGAATCAGGCCGACATCGCGCCGGTCGAGGTCGCGCTGGAAGGCTCCAAGGAGCGCTGGGGCCAGTTCTTCGTCACGCCGGTCGACGGGGGTGAGAACGACGCGGAAGCCGCCATCGTGCACATGCTCGAGACCACCGAGCGGCGCGCGCTGGAGAACCAGATCAACCAGTCGCAGAAGATGGAGACTGTCGGCCAGCTCGCCGGCGGCATCGCCCACGACTTCAACAACGTGCTCTCCGCCATCATGATGGCGAACGACTTCCTGCTGAACGCGCACAAGCCGACCGATCCGTCGTTCCAGGACATCATGCAGATCAAGCAGAACGCGACGCGGGCCGCCACGCTGGTGCGGCAGTTGCTGGCGTTCTCGCGCCGGCAGACGCTGCGGCCGCAGGTGCTCGACCTCGGCGATGCGCTCTCCGACCTCGCCATGCTGCTGCGCCGCCTGATCGGCGAGAAGGTCAAGCACGAGACCATCCACGGCCGCGATCTCTGGCCGGTCAAGGTCGACGTCTCCCAGTTCGAGCAGGTCATCGTCAATCTCGCGGTCAACGCGCGCGACGCGATGCCCGACGGCGGCAAGCTGATCATCCGCACCGCCAACGTCACCGCCGAGGAGGCGGCCAGGCTGGCCTACAAGGGCATGCCGGCAGCGGACTACGTGCGGATCGAGGTCGCCGACACCGGTACCGGCATCCCCGCCGATATCCGCGACAAGATCTTCGAGCCGTTTTTCTCGACCAAGGAAGTCGGCAAGGGTACCGGCCTCGGGCTCTCCACCGTCTACGGCATCGTCAAGCAGACCGGTGGCTTCATTTACGTGGACTCCGAACCGGGGCAGGGCACCTCATTCCAGATCTTCCTGCCGCGCCATCACGCCGAGCCGGAGGTGCAGGTCGAGCAGCCGGCGCCGGTCGTTGGCGCCGGCAATGGTGCCGCGAAGGAAGCCGGGTCCGCGGCGGACGCCAAGCCCCGCACCGATCTCACCGGACAGGGCACCATCCTCCTGGTCGAGGACGAAGAGGGCCTGCGCGCGCTCAACGCACGCGGTCTGCGCTCGCGCGGCTACACCGTCGTCGAGGCCGAGAACGGCGTCGAGGCGCTGGAGGTGCTGGAAGAGCAGAGCGGCGGAATCGATCTCGTCGTGTCCGACGTCGTGATGCCGGAGATGGACGGCCCGACGCTGCTCAAGGCGATGCGCGAGAAGAATCCCGACATCAAGTTCATCTTCGTCTCCGGCTACGCCGAAGACGCGTTCGAGAAGAGCCTGCCCGAAGGCCAGCAGTTCGACTTCCTGCCCAAGCCGTTCACGCTGAGCCAGCTCGTGGCGGCCGTGAAGGAGACGATGGCGAAGGCGGGGTGAGGGCTTCAAAGCATTGACGATGGGAAGCGGAACTGCCGGCACCAAAGCGACCGGTAACCCGCGACCGTGGCTCCTTCGCTCAGCCAGCCAAGCTGCCGCCAAATATGGGCTTTTGCCACATCCCCGCGACTGAGGGCCGCAGCCATAAGTTCCGATAGTGGCTTCCTTTTTACGGAAGGCTGCCCATCTTAGGGGCACGTCCCCATGCCGGGGATCTGGGAAACGAACATGAATTTCTCGCAACGCTCCCGCAGCATCTTCAAGACGATTGCCGTCGTGCTGGCGCTTGCGCTGCCGACTGCGCTGGCGATCTCGTCCGCCGACGCGCGCGTCGGTGGCGGCATGTCGTCTGGCTCGCGCGGTTCGCGCACCTATTCGGCCCCGCCATCGACCACGACCGCGCCGGGCTCGACCTCGCAGTTCAATCGGACCTACACCCAGCCGGGCGCAGGCATGAATTCGGCTGCCGCCGCCCCCGCGCGTGGCGGCCTGTTCGGCCGGGCCGGCGGCTTCATGGGCGGCCTTGCGGCCGGCTTCCTTGGCGCGGGCCTGCTCGGCATGCTGTTCGGCGGTGGCCTGTTCGGCGGGCTCGGCGGCCTGTCGTCGATCATCGGCCTGATCATCCAGATCGTGCTCGTGGTGGTCGTGGTTCGGCTGGCGATGTCGTGGTGGCAGCGCCGCCACACCCCGCAGGCGGCCTATGCCAACGCTGACGCCAGTGCCGGTCCGGGACCGCAGGCGAATAACCGCAGTGGTCTTGGTAGTGGTCTTGGCGGCGGCTTCGGCTTCGGCGCTAATAACAACGCGCCGCTCGAGATCAAGCCGGACGACTACGAAGCGTTCGAGCGCCTGCTCGGCGACGTTCAGTCCGCATGGTCCAACGAGGACGTGGCCAAGCTGCACACGCTGGCGACGCCGGAAATGGTCTCCTATTTCGAGCAGGACCTCGGCCAGAACCGCGCGCGCAATGTCGTCAACAAGGTCAGCGGCGTGAAGCTGTTGCAGGGCGACCTCGCGGAATCCTGGCGCGAAGGCGAGACCGATTACGCGACGGTGGCGCTGCGCTTCGCGCTGACCGACAAGACGCTCGACCGTAATACCGGCGCAATTGTCGCTGGCAGCGAGCAGCCGGGCGAGGCCACCGAAGTCTGGACCTTTGCCCGACGTCCGGGCGGCTCTTGGGAATTGTCGGCGATCCAGCAGACCAACTGATCGCAGACGACATGAGAAACAAGGCGTCGTGCTTCTTGCACGGCGCCTTTTTCTTTTGGGCCTCTCGCATCGCGGCATCGGAATAAGCGGGCCTGCGTCGGGTTGAAATCTGGCGGCCAACGACAACACAAAGGGAGGACAGGATGATCCGCATTGAGAGATCCGTGACGATTTCAGGCCTCGCGCTCGCCGCGGCCTTGCTTGCAGCGCCATCGGCGCAGGCGCAGTCGGCCGACATGACGTTCTTCGTGACCTCCAACGGTCCTGGTAAAGGCGCCGATCTCGGCGGCCTGGAGGGGGCCGATGCGCAGTGCCAGAAGCTGGCCCAGACCGGCGGCGCCGGCAGCAAAACCTGGCGCGCTTATCTCTCCACGCAGGCCGCCGACGGCAAGCCGGCTGTCAACGCGCGCGACCGCATCGGCAAGGGACCGTGGCAGAACGCCAAGGGCGCTGTGATCGCAAAGGACGTTGCCGACCTGCACGGGGCGGCCAATAACCTCACCAAGCAGACCGCGCTCAGCGAGAAGGGCGAGGTCATCAATGGCCGCGGCGACACGCCGAACCGGCACGACATCCTCACGGGTTCGCAAGCCGACGGCAGCGCATTTCCTGCGGATGACGACAAGACCTGCAAGAACTGGACGTCGAGCACGCAAGGCGCGGCGGTCGTCGGCCATGCCGATCGTCAAGGCCTGCGCGATGACGAGCCGTCGAAATCGTGGAACAGCTCGCATCCCTCGCGGGGCCCCGACGGCGGCTGCTCGCAGGCCGATCTGAAGAGCACCGGCGGCGACGGCCTGCTGTATTGCTTCGCGTCGAATTGAGACGCGGAACTCGTTCCGCCGTCATGGCGTTCGTGGTTGCGTGCTACACTCGCCACCACGCAATCACGGACCCTTTCCATGAAATACGAGCTCTATTATTGGCCCGAGATCCAGGGCCGCGGTGAATATGTGCGGCTGGCGCTGGAGGAGGCGGGCGCGGCCTACGTCGACGTGGCGCGCGGCCCACGCGGCACAGCTGCGATGATGAAGATGATGGACGCGCACGAGGGCACGCCGCCCTTTGCGCCGCCGTTCCTCAAAGGCGGCAAGCTCGTCGTCGGCCAGACCGCGAATATCCTGCTCTATCTCGGCGCCCGCCACGCCCTCGCCCCGAAGTCGGAGGCCGGTCAACTCTGGGTGCATCAGCTTCAGCTCACGATCACCGATTTCGTGGTCGAGATTCACGACACCCATCACCCGCTCGGGCCCTCGCTCTACTACGAAGATCAGAAGCCGCCGGCGAAGAAGCGCACGGCCGACTTCTGGGGCGAGCGCGTGCCGAAATATCTCGGCTATTTCGAGCAGCTCCTTCAGGACAATGGCGGCGCCTATGTCACCGGTCGCAGGCTGACCTATGTCGATCTCTCGCTGTTCCAGATCGTCGCGGGGCTGCGCTATTCGTTTCCGAAGCGGATGAAGGCGTTCGAGGCCGATATCCCGGGCCTCGTCGGCCTGCACGATCGCGTCGCGGCGCGGCCGAACATCAAGGCGTATCTCGAAAGCGAGCGCCGTATTCCCTTCAACGAGCAGGGCATCTTCCGCCGCTACCGCGAATTGGATGGTTAGCCGGTCCGGCGGGAAGTGCACAGCAGAGTGATGCGCGCTCACCAGACGCCAGGAAACAGGCGATAGCGCACGCGCGTCACATAGTCGGCATAGCCCGGCAGGCCCTCGCGCAGCGTGCGCTCCTCGATGCGAATGCGGACCGCAAACAAGACGAGGAATAGCGGCACCATCATAAGTCCCCACCATGAGCCCAGAAGCAGCGGCACGCCGGCGAAGAACAGGATCATGCCGCTGTACATGGGATGGCGCACATGGGCATAAGGCCCCGTCGAGATCACGCGCTGCGCGCGCTCGGCTTGCAGCTTCACCACGGGCGCCGCGAACGAGTTCTCGCGGAAGACCCAGAGGATGAACAGCGTCGAAAGCAGGAACACGGCGAGGCCGAGCATCTGCAGCGCCATCGGCATGTCGGAGGACAGCGTGCGCCGGTCGAGCCCCATCGCCGCCAGCCAGACCAGCATCGCGACGACGAAGACGGTCATGAACACCTTGTCGGCAGCGGGCTGGTCCTTTTGCAGGACCGGCCGCAGGCGTTCGGCAAGCAGTGCGGGGTCGACCCGGTAAAGCCACCACCCGCAGAGCGGGCCGAGCAGGGCGGAGGTCGCGAGGAACACCCAGGCGGACGGCCAATGCAGGGTGCCGGCGGACGCGAACAGCAGCGCGCCCATGGCGGCGGTGATGATCGTGCTCTGCAACAGCAGTCTTGCGATCATGCGCAGGTCTCGGGGTAGCCGCGCACGATGTTGGTCCCGCTATCCGGCGAAGTTGCGGCCGGACACGCGAAAGGCCCGATCGACCGGATCGGGCATTTCATCTTCGACGCGGCTGATCAGGCGAGCTGATCGATCCGCGTACCCTGACCCGGCGGCAGCGGCGCAGGCGGCGGCGGCTTGTAGGTCGGGTCGTTGTCCTTGGTCTTGATCTGATCGTCCTGCTGCTTGGTCGTGTCGTAGCTCGGCACCACGATCGCGATCGGCGGCGGCGAAACGGTGGAAACGCTCATCCAGAAATCCTCGCACATGGAAACATTGACCCTGCGCCGCGAGGAGCGAAATTTCCTTCAAGCCAATCGTTAAAATGCGAGGGATCCGGTGCGCTAGAATGTGCTCTCGGACCTCTCCTCGTCATTGCGAGCGCAGCGAATCAATCCAGTCTGTCTCCGCGGAGGGATTCTGGATTGCTGCGCTACGCTCGCAATGACGGAGTCTGTAGTGGGCGGTGTGCTGTCAGACGCACACCCCGCGGGGAGCCGCCTATTCGTCCTTGCTGCGCGTGATGGCGATGGACGCATCCGTCTTGGTGCGGGTGCATTCCATGTTGAGACGCCGGTAACGCATGCTGATCTTGTCGCCGCGCAAGAGCCCCATCCGCTTCAGGCAACGTGTCGCGCCCGTCGTCGTATCGTCCTTGGTCACGGTGAAGACGATCGCCGCCATCGACCCCACCAGCGCAAAGAACTCCGGTTTCGGCTTGCGATCGCCCTTGGCATAGAGCTCGATCGAATATTTGTCGCCACGGCAAGCCACGGACAATTCCTTGGCCGCGGGGTGCGTCAGGTAGACGACATTCGCGGCGCGGAAATTCACCTTGAGGCGATCGACTTGGTTCGCCAGCTCCTTGGCGCTGTCGTCGCAGCGGTCCGCGCGAGCGGGCGAGGCGAGGGTCACAAGGCCGGTGATGGCGGCGGCGACCAGGATCGCGCCGCGGACGTGCAAGTTCAATGTCATGATGAAAAGCCCCTTAGCGGGCGCATTCAACCGTCGTCCCGCGCGTAGCGCAAGGGGTGCACCCAGGGTCTTCACTGGCATCATGAGGGCCTGGTGTCCGCCGCCAGCCGCCGAATCCGGATGCCCTGACCGCACCAGAGCGCCTTCCCTTTGCGGCAAAAAAGCTTAGAACGCTTCTATGAAAGGGGCCCATGCGAGGGCCCCAAAACCCCGAGATTCCAGCCCATGAACGCTCCCACCGCCTTCCCCGATCCCGCAAAGCCCGTTCCGCCCTACAAGCACACGCCGCTGTTTCCGCTGGGCAAGGACGAGACGCCCTACAAGAAGATCACGGCCGAGGGCGTGCGGGTCGAGAAGGTCCTGGGGAAAGACATGCTGGTGGTGTCGCGGGAGGCGCTGCGGGCCTTGTCGGAAGCGGCCTTTGGCGACATCAACCACTATCTGCGGCCGGGTCATCTGAAGCAGCTCCGCGCGATCCTGGAGGACGGCGAGGCGAGCCCGAACGACAAGTTCGTCGCGCTGGACTTTCTCAAGAACGCCAACATCGCCGCCGGCGGCGTGCTGCCGATGTGCCAGGACACCGGCACCGCGATCATCATGGGCAAGAAGGGCTGCAACGTCATCACCGACGGTGACGACGAGGCGGCGCTGTCGGAAGGCGCGCGCGATGCTTACCTGCGCCGCAATCTGCGCTACTCGCAGGTCGCGCCCTTGTCGATGTACGAGGAGAAGAACACCGCCAACAACATGCCGGCGCAGTGCGAGATCTACGCCGAAGGTGATGACGCCTACAAGTTCATGTTCATGGCGAAGGGCGGGGGCAGCGCCAACAAGAGCTTCCTGTTCCAGGCGACGCCTTCGGTGCTGACCAAGGACCGGCTGCTCGCCTTCCTCAAGGAGAAAGTGTTGACGCTGGGCACTGCGGCCTGCCCGCCCTATCACCTCGCGATCGTGATCGGCGGTACCTCGGCCGAGCTATGCATGAAGACGGTGAAGCTCGCCTCCGCCCGCTATCTCGATGCGCTGCCGACCCACGGCTCGCCCGACGGCAACGCGTTCCGCGATCTCGAAATGGAGCAGGAAATCCTGAAGATGACGCAGTCGCTCGGCGTCGGCGCGCAGTTCGGCGGGAAATATTTCTGCCACGACGTGCGCGTGATCCGCATGCCGCGTCATGGCGCCTCGCTCCCGATCGGGCTTGGCGTGTCGTGCTCGGCCGATCGCCAGGTGCTCGGCAAGATCACCAAGGACGGCGTCTATCTCGAAGAGCTCGAGCACAACCCGGCGCAGTATCTCCCTGAGGTCGAGCAGTCGCTCGGCGGCGAGGTCGTCAAGATCGACCTCAACCAGCCGATGAAGGATATCCTTGCCACGTTCTCGAAGTACCCGACCAAGACCCGGGTCTCGATGACCGGCACCATGATCGTTGCGCGGGATTCCGCGCATGCCAAGCTGCGCGAACGGCTCGACAAGGGCGAGCCGCTGCCGGATTATTTCAAGAACCATCCGGTCTATTACGCCGGCCCGGCCAAGACGCCCGAGGGCTACGCCTCCGGTGCGTTCGGCCCGACCACTGCGGGCCGTATGGATTCCTTCGTCGATCAGTTCCAGGCCGCCGGCGGCTCGATGGTGATGGTTGCCAAGGGCAACCGGGCGCCGGCCGTGCGTGAGGCCTGCAAGAAATATGGCGGCTTCTATCTCGGCTCGATCGGCGGCGCCGCGGCGAATCTTGCCGAGCACTGCATCAAGAAGGTCGAGGTGCTCGAATATCCCGAGCTCGGCATGGAAGCGATCTGGCGCATCGAGGTCGTCGACTTCCCGGCGTTCATCATCATCGACGACAAGGGCAACGACTTCTTCAAGGAGTTGAATCTGGGTTAGTTCTTCACCTCGCCCCGCTTGCGGGGAGAGGTCGGATTGCGCTCGGCGATGCGAAGCATCGTCCGGAGCAATCCGGGTGAGGGGAGTCTCCGCGAGACCGACTCTCACCGTCCTTGTGGAGACTCCCCCTCACCCCGACCCTCTCCCCGCAAGCGGGGCGAGGGAGAAGAGCTAACTGCAATTCGTGACCTGGTTGGAGCACAGCCCGCGCCACCAGCCGCGGACGCCGTCCTGGCTCTCGACAAGGCCCCAGAGGCCGCTGCAGGCAAAGATGTGCTTCGGTCCGCCGTCGGTGTCGATCGGGCCGCCGAGCTCGCGCTGGGCCGGAATCCATTGCGCGTCGACGAAGGGCGCCTGGAACAGGCCGCCCATGCGTGTCGCGCCATTGGCGTAGGACGCGCCGACCTTGTTGGAGGCGACCCAGCCGCGTCCGGCATAGGGCTTTGGCGCGCTGCGCGGGTATTTCTTGTCGTCCTCGTAGTCCTTGCCCGGCGGCTTGGCGCCTTCGATCAGAAACCAGCCGCTCTTGAAGCCGATGATGCGGAATTCGGTGAGCCAGCCGCCATCGGGCGTGTTCTCGCTGCCGCCGAGCTTGAGCCGGTAGGGCGGCGGAAGCGTGCCGAGCACACGCGCCTTGATCGATGGTTCGGCACGCACGTTGAGGCCGCTGGGATCCTTGTCCACGGACCAGGCGCCGAGATCGCAGGGCTCGGTGCCGTCGGGGAGCGTTGAGCGCCTGGCGGCGAGATCGGCGTGCAGCTTTGCGAACTCAGTGTCGTCGTTGTCAGGATCCGGCCCGCTACGCGGCTTCAATTCGGCTGAGACTGCGCGTGTCGCATCCGGCGTCAGCGCGACCACGAGAGCTTGGCGCGTAGCGAACACGCTTGCCGGTGACTTCGGATCGTTCGACGAGATCGGATAGACAGCGAGGTAGCCCGTCGACCCTTCGGTGCGATAGGCGGTGCCGGCGACATAGCCTGCCGGCACCATGGCGAGCGCGCTTGCCCGCCACGCCGGTTCGGCATCGTCCGCGCGCGCCGCTTGGGTCGCGACACACAGGATCGCCGCCGCGATGAGACGGACCGCGCGCACGGTTGCCGCGCGGCTTAGGCGCGCGTGCCCGTGAATGGGAAGCTGCCCATCGGGCCGATGCCCATCTCCCCGCTCATGCTATCGCCGGAGACGGTTCCTATGAATTCGAGCGTCAACGGCATCGGATTGGTGATCGAGACCTTCCAGTTGACGGCGTCGCCGCTGACGGTGCCGTCGAAGATCTCGGCTGTATCGCCTTCCGCACCCTGTGTCCCCGTGAGCGTGCCGCCGGCAGCCGTCAGGCTCAGCGTCGCCTTACGCTCGCCCATGGGGGTCGTCAGGGTCAGAGTCCAGTTGCCGTCGACGGCCATTCGCGTCTCCCAATATCCCGGCGGACCGCGATGATCCGCGGACCAGTCCCGGCCGAGCGTATAGCGCAACTCGCCGCCCGCGCCTAACGCTCCGTTGGAGGCATTCAGGCGCGGGCGGCGGCGCGCCGTCGGCTGGTGACGATGAGGCGAAGCACGACATATTGCACGGCGAAGGCGAGGATCTTGGCGCCGCCCGCGACCACCGTGATGTAGAACGCCCACAGCTTCAGATCGCCTGTGGAGGCGACGGCGATCATGCCGGCGCCGATCACGAACATCAGCGCGGCCCAGGCATAGCCCGCAGCCGTCACATATTCCGGAACGGTCTCGACGACGATCGATGGCATGTAGCGCAGCATCCAGCCCCGCTTGAGCATGATGGCGCCGATCGCGAAATGCGCGATCGAGGGCTTTGCGAGCATGAAGCGGGGATCGTTGGTCAGCAGCGTGACCGTGCCGAGCACGACGACGAGCGCGACGCTCGCATAGGTCATGTAATTGAGCTGCTGCCCCTTGACGCGTGCATAGATCACTTGCGCGATCGCTCCGGCAATCGCCACCGACGTTGCCAGGACGACGTTGTCGGTCACGAGGTAGATGACCAGGAAGACGATGGCGGAGAAGAGGTCGGAGGCGAGGCGGGCGAATACGTCCTTCATCGTCGATCCTGTTCAGCGGGAGTTGGGCATTGCGCTGGCCGGCGCACCGTACTTGATCTGCCGATATTCGGGATACCATTTTGTGAAGTAGATCGCGCTGTTGCGGGCGGCGAAGGCAACCGCAAGGCTCGACCAGAGCGGCAGGCCGGGGACATAGAGCAGCACGAGATTGGCGGCCGCCATCAGCAGCGCAGCCGCGGTCCATGCGCCGGTGATGACGTAATTGGCGTAGAGAAAGCCGGGCATCGCCGCGGTCTCGGGCGGCACGGCCTCGAGCGCGTATTGCAGCGTGAAGGGACGGCGGACCAGCATCGAGCCGAGCGAGATGACGAAGATGCCGATGTCGACCGACAGCTTGACACCGAGCGTGCCGAGCGCCGGGTCGAACAGCGCGAGGTGGAGGCCGATTGCGGCGAATAGCAGCGCCGAGCCCATAGCCAGGATCTTGACCGAGCGGCCGCGCGCGACATCGATCGCGACGGTCGCGAGACAGATTGCCGAGGCCACGAACACGCTGATCGTGGCCGATGTCATCAGCATCAGGAAGGTGAAGGCGCCGTAGGGCGCGAGGATCAGGAAAATCGCCATGGTCCGCCTCGGTCAGGCCTTATCTTTACGATGTAAAGATCAATAGGCCAGGAGCGAGCCGGGGTCAAGCAAAATCTTTACAGTGTAAAAATGACGTAGGCGACTTCCAAAAATTGAATTGCTGCAACGGCTTGATCGGCCATCTCATCGATTAAGCCCGCCCAGGACAGGTGCGACAGGACAGGTAACGCGCAGGCGACCGAGAGGACGAAGGCGAGCAAGATACCGCCGTTGAAGACGGTCTGGCCGCTCCGCCGCGGCCGGATCATCTGGAGCGTGAGCCCGGCGCAGATCAGGAACAGGATCAGGACAGCGAGGCCGTCCGCGGCGATCGAGGGCATAGGCATGAGAGACCTTTTGGTGACATCAGCGATGTCGAGAGGAGAACTAGGTCGCGCCGACCCAATTGCCGTGAAAACCGTCGGGCACGCGATGGCCGAGCTGCACTAGCGCGACGGGGCCGGCCTCGACATCTCCGGCGTTGAACACGGCGAGGTCGCTGCGGTTCTCCCGCGCGCGCCAGACCACCGCCAGCAGCCAGCCATCACCTTCCGCCGCATCTTTCGACCGCTCGACGAACACCGGTTCGGAAATGGTGTCGCCGGCCGGCAGCAGATAATGGCCGAGGCGCTTGCCATTGCCATCGACGTGAACGACGCCGGATAGCGCGCCGAACATCGGCAGCTTCGGATTGGCGTAGGCGTACCAGCCGTGACGGCTCCTCAATCCGGCGCGGCGGTCGTCGATGCGCGGGAATTCGCCGGTGAGATCGTCGAGATAGCTCTGCTGGAAGCGGTCGGTGTCGCCTGAGAGATCGAACGTCCAGCGGCAATGGCGGGCGCGCGACTTCTCCGGATCGGTCGGCCGCCCATCGGGATGCGGAAACAGCGGCGCTTCCTCGAATTGCATGACGTCGGCGATGATGCGGTCACCGTCCTCCCACGCATTCATGACGTGGAAGACGTAGCAGGCTTCAGCGCGAAACCAGACGATGTCCTTCGCGCTGCCCTTGCGCTTGATCACGCCGACATAGGCGCCCTTGTCCGGCTCCCAGGCGTAGGGCGGCCGGCCGCTCATCGCGCGCTCCATGCTGCCGGTGATGGGCAGGATCGGAAACAGCACATGATTCTCGGTGACGATGAAGTCGTGCACCATGCTGGCATAGGGCGCCTCGAATCGTTCGAAGCGCGTCGCCTTGCCGGACGCGTCGATCGACCCGTAGGAGAGGGCAGGCGTCAGCGGTCCCGCGGCGTTGTAGCCGAAGAACACCAGCTCGCCCGTGAGGGGATCGATCTTGGGATGCGCCGTGAAGCTGCCGGCGACGCGGCCGTGATAATTGTGATAGCCGCGCGTTGCGAGCGTGCCCGGTTCGATCTCGGTCGGGAGATGCGCTTCCTCCAGCGCAAGCAGCTTGCCGGCATGGAAGATGATGTTGGTATTCGCAACCCCGCCATCGGTCAGGTTCGCCGGCGCATCCGGCAGCTTGCGGCCGAAGCCGCCGAACAGCGCGCGGCCGGCATCGTGCTCGGCCAGCCATTTCGGCGTGCGGATCCAGCGGTTGCGATAACTGGCGCGGCCATTCTCGAGATGAAAGGCGTGCAGCATGCCGTCGCCGACGAACCAGTGCGCGCCAGGCGAGTCGAACTGCGGGTTGGGGCCATTGCGATAGAGCGTGCCGTTCAGGTCGCGCGGCAATTCACCGATGATTTTCAGGAAGGGCGCGTCGGCCTCGAATGGGATCGGACCGAGGTTGTGGCGGCGTTCGGCAACGGCGTCCTGCTGCACGGCGTATCCCTCCTTATCTTTACATCGTAAAGATGAAATAGCCGTGTGAGGGGGCTTGGTCAAGCGAAATCTTTACACTGTCAATATGGCGTCCTATAGCTGGCCGATGGGCAAGAGCGAAATCAGGACAGAAACTGCGCGCGGTGCGCGCACCGCAAAAAAGGCGAGTGCGCCGGCGCGTCCCGCGCGACGACCGGCGAGCGTCAAGTCAGAGGCGCCCTATCATCACGGCGCGCTGCGCGAGGCGCTGCTCCAGGCCGCCGAGCGGGTGCTGGAGCGGGACGGGCTCGCGGGCCTGACATTGCGCGCGGTGGCGCGCGAAGCGGGGGTCTCGCATGCGGCGCCTACCCATCATTTCGGTGACCTCACCGGGCTTCTCAGTGAGCTCGCGGCGGTCGGCTTCCGCCAGTTCAATGCGGCGATGGCCTCGTCCTCTGACAGCGCCACCACCCCGCTCGAGCGCGCGCTGGCGCGGCCGAAAGCCTATGTCGCCTACGCCCAGGCTCATCCCGGCATGTACGGCATCATGTTCCGTACCGAGCGCCTCGACTATTCCAGGCCGTCGCTGCACGAGGCCGCCGAGGCGTCCTTCGCGGGGCTTGCCAATGCCGTCGGCATGATGCGGCAGGAGCAGATCAGCGGCGACGCGCTGACGCTCAATCAGGGCGCCGCGATCGCGCGCGCCTGGTCGATGGTCCACGGTTTTACCATGCTGCTGCTCGATGGGCGGCTTGAGGATATTCTGGGGCGCCTGCCCGAGGGCACGACTCCCGAACGCCTGCTCGAGGCGATGCTGATGTCGCCGGTGACGGGGAAGCCGCCGGGTCCCTGATCGATTGCAAGCGGGCGCCTACCGCATCGTCGCAAGCTCGACGGCGCGGCCGCTGGCACCAACGATCTTCACGTCGTCCTTGCCGCAGGTAAAGCTGCGGGCGGACTCGTCCGCGGCCTTGCGCGCGAGCTCATTGGCGTTCGGATTGGCGATCGCGTCGACATAGGCGACATGGCAGACGGGGCCGGGTGGCAGCCGGGTCACGATGAGCATGGCCTTGGTGTTCGGCCGCCCCTGCTTGTCGGGATCGGTGCCATCGGCGATGTGCCAGCGCTGGATCATCGCAAACGGCTTGGCCCCAGCGGTGCGCCATTCGACGGTGGTTTCGGACGAGTTGAACGGAGCGAACCAGACTTTAGCCGCCGGTTCCTCGGCCGCGGCCTTGCGATTGCGGCCGACGGAGACGACTTCGCGAAGATCATCCTCGGCGATCAGGACCACGAGGCCATCCTTGCCCTCGCAGACCCGCGTGGTGCTGCCGTCGAGCTCGCTGGGCTTGCCGATCTGGCGGCAATCCTTCGGGGCCGTCGAGGTATATTGGCTGCCCACGGATTGGGCGTCGGCGCGGCCGAGACCGCTGCACATCAGCAACATGGCCAGGAGCAATATGGCCAAGCCTGCGGTGGTGATGCGGAACATGACGACGCCTTTTGTCGAGCGGGAACTCCGTACCATCAGACGTCTTGATTGTGGGCAAGGTTCAAACAGGGTCGACAGACACCTGACAGCGGCGCGGAATCGTTCTAGAAGAGCGGCTTCGCTTGGGCTCTTTCAGCCTCGTTCGCGTCCTCGTTTTTCGTGATCATGCCAGCCACCTCGTCCAACAAACCTTATCGCGTCGGCCGCTCGAAAACCGGGCTCGGCCTCTTCGCCACCAAGCCGATCAAGAAGGGCACCCGGATCATCCGTTATTACGGACCGATCCTGGACTCCCGGATTCCCGAGCACGACGACATCGAGAACAAATACCTGTTCGAGCTCAACGGCCGCTGGACCATTGACGGCTCGGTGCGCAAGAACCTCGCGCGCTATATCAACCACTCGTGCCGGCCCAACGCCGAATCCGACGTCCGGCCGCGTGAGCGCAAGGTTTTCATCCGCGCCATCAAGAACATCGAGCCGGGCGACGAGATCAATTACGACTACGGCACCGATTATTTCAAAGCCTACCTGAAGCCGATCGGCTGCAAGTGCGAATCTTGCGAGAAGAAGCGCAAGAAGCTGCGCGCCGAGGCGCGGACCGAACGCGCCAAGGTGAAGGCGCGCGCGGAGCGTAAAGCGCAGAAGGCGGGCGCGACGGCCGCCAAAAAGAAGAAGCTCAACGGCGTCGCTGTTGGCAAGGCGAACGGCCGCGCGCGGGCCTAGCCTGATTTCGAGCTTCTGGCACAGCTGTCATGCCCCGCGAAAGCGGGGCATCCAGTACGCCGCGGCCTCTCCGTATGCGACGACAGCAAGTGATGTGGCATCACGCGGCCAACGCACTCCCGCTCCTGCGCAATCCCACATATTGCAGTTCGGCAAACACGCCGGTCGCGATCGCCTGTGCCACGACCATGAGCTCGCCGGCAAGGTTCGGCGACACCGCGCCCGAGAGCAGCAGCGCGATGCTGCCGGCCGTCCAGGCCGCGTTGCCGACCACGACCAGCAGCACGAGCGGCTTTGCCACCAAGGCGCGGGAGGCGAGCCAGCCGACGAGCGCGGTGTAGGCGATCAGGAACAAGCCGGTCTCGCGCAGCAGCGCTTCGGGCAGGTTGAACAGCGAGGCGAACGCGCTGGCGCCGAACGTGAAGCCGAGAGCGGCGACGCCGCTGAAGATCGCGTCGGCAAGAAGCGCGCGGCGAAGGAAGGTGGATGCGTCGATCATCGTGGGTCTCCATGGTTGGGGTGGGCTCGAGGTGAAACTCAGTGCAATCCGCGCCACCAGGCCCGAAGCAGGCGGGCGAGGCGGAACGGGCAGAGGCTCCTGCCGACGCTGTGCTCGAAGGCCGTGACCTGCGCGACGACGTAGTCGCCGGCCGAATGCACCAGCGGCTCGGGCATGTTGAGGCTGCGCGCCAGCATCCGGGTTGCGAGCGCCATGGCCCAGGGAACTAGCTGGTCTGTGACGGTCCGGTAGAGCAGCAGTGCGATCATGGTCGTCTCCTGTTGCGACCCAAGATGCGCCGGCCCGAGGACCAATTCGATTACCTCCGACGTAATGGAAGGGCCGAAATCTGCGTGGTAGGTTTTCGACCATGAACGCACATGCATCCACGGCGCAGGCCGAACGCAGCCAACCGGTCCATATCGGCGACCATTTGCGCGAATGGCGGCAGCGCCGCCGCATGAGCCAGCTCGATCTCGCCGGCGAGGCCGAAATCTCGGCGCGCCATTTGAGCTTCGTCGAGACCGGCCGTGCCGCACCCTCGCGCGACATGGTGCTCAGACTCGCCGAGCGGCTCGACGTGCCATTGCGCGAACGCAACGTGCTGCTGGTCGCCGCCGGCTATGCCCCGGCCTTTCCACAGCGCCCGCTGGAGGATCCCGCCTTGAAATCAGCCCGCCAGGCGATCGACCTCGTCCTCAGGGCGCACGAGCCCAATCCGGCGCTGGCTTATGACCGGCACTGGAATCTGGTCTCCGCCAACCGCATGCTCGCGCCGCTGCTCGCCGGCATTCCGCAGCGACTGCTCGGCCAGCCCTTCAACGTGCTGAGGCTTGCCTTCCATCCCGAGGCGCTGGCGCCGCGCACGGTCAATCTCGCGGAATGGTGCGGGCATCTTTTGGAGCGGCTGCACCGGCAATGCGAGGCGACCGCCGATCCCGAGCTGATCAAGCTGTACAACGACCTGAAGAGCTATCCGATCCCGGCGCGCGCGGCGCCGCTGTCGAGCGACAATGTCGCGATCCCCTTCAAGCTGCGCCACGAGGGGGAGATACTCAGTTTCTTCTCCACCACCATGGTGTTTGGCACGCCGGTCGATATCACGCTGTCGGAGCTGGCCCTGGAAACCTTCTTCCCGGCCGACGAGCGCACTGCCGAGCGGCTCCGACAAATGGCAGCAGCCATGAGCTAGCGGCCTTGCCTCGGAATGGGTTCGGCTTATCTTTGGGCACAACCCGCAACGCCCGAAGGAGGCGCTCATGAGCAACCTAAAGCCGCTCCAGATCGACGTCGTTTCCGACGTGGTGTGCCCCTGGTGCTATATCGGCAAGCACCGGATCGAGAGCGCGCTGGCGCTGGTGCCCGACGTTCCGATCAAGCTCAATTTCCGTCCCTTCTTCCTCAATCCCTGGGTGCCGTCCGAGGGCATCAGCCGGGAGGAGTATCTCACCAAGAAGTTCGGCTCGGTCGAGGCCTATAAGGGCATTGCGGGACGCGTCGTTGCGGCCGCGGGCGAAGAGGGGCTCGTCTATCGGCCCGAGCTTGTCGCGCGTCAGCCCAACACCACCGACTGCCACCGCCTGATCCTCTGGGCCGAGGCGATCGGCAAGGCGCCCGAGATGAAGCAGCGCCTGATGGAGCTCTACTTCCGCGACGGCGGCGACCTCACCGATTTGAACGTGCTGGTGCAGGCGGCTGCCGATGTCGGCCTCGATGCCGACGACGTGCGCAAGCGACTCGTGACCGACGAGGACGTCGCGCGCGTATCGGCGGACGCGCAGGAAGCCGCCGAGAAAGGCATCTCCGGCGTGCCGACCTACGTGTTCGCGCAAAAATACGCCGTCTCCGGCGCGCAGGATCCCAACATGCTCGCGCGGGCCATCCGCGAAGTTTCGGCGGAGATCAACGCCCAGGCGGCGGAATAGGAGCCATCCTATTTACGAAGCAGGCGAACTGCGCGGCGCGCCGCCGCGTAGGCGATGCCGTGCGCCGCGAGCGCTCCGTGAACGAGCGCCACGATGGGGTCGTTCCGCCGCAACGGTATCAGCACGTCGCCGACGGCGAAGCGCCCGCGCCAGATCGGGTTGATCATGGGGTGATCGGCGCTCGCCGTGGAGTCCGCGCTGGCGATGGCCGGGTCGGCGCAGAGGCGGCGGGTGAGCTCGAGCGTAAGCTGCACGCCCGGCGAATATCTTGCAAAGCGCTCGTCAATGCCGAGCTTGAAGAAGAAGGCGCGGTCCTGATGGCGCAGCACGATCCCAGCGGCTACCGGCGTCGCGCCGGCGCGAAGGGTGACGATCTCGCATTGCGCGGTTTCTGCCAGCGCGGGAACGGCGCGGCGGATGAAGCTTGCATCGCCGGCATGCTGGACCAGCGCGGTTCCGCGCTTGCCCTTCCAGCCACTGGCTTCGAGCTGCAAAAATGTCTCGAGCGCGGGCCTGATCTCGTCGGGGCTGTGCGCGACATCGAACACGACGGCGCCGTGGTCTTCGAGACGATGCCGTTGGCGGCGCAGCTCCTTGAGCTTTTTGGTGCCGAGCGCGTCGCGTAGCAGCGTCTCACCGTCCTGGGTCGCGTCGAGGCTGGCGCGGATGTAGGAGCTGAGGAGGCGCGGCTTCAGGCCGTCGCGATTCAGAACCTGGTTGAGGGCGGTCATCGCCGCCCCATCGAGCGCCACATCGTTCAGCACGAGCGCATGCGCTCCGGTCGCTCGGGCCTGCTGCAACAGGCGCGTCACTGCCTCGATCGGGGCATCGCGGTCGATCAGCGGGCTGCAAAGCGTGCCATAGGGGTGCGCACTCACCAGCGCGGGCAGAGGGATCTTCCATGCACGCCAGAGCGAGATCACCGGCATCAGCCCGATCAGCCGCGATCCATCGTATGCGGGAAGCGCCGAGGCATCGGTGCGGCCGCGCGCGGTTGCGCTCACAGCGAGCTCCCAGCCCGGCAGGTAATATCCGTTCGGCTCGATCGCGCGCTGCGCGAGTGCGCGCCACTGGCCGGGCTCGATCGCCGTAAGCGGGACGCGCGCGCGCGAGGCCGCGGCAGGCTTTGCCGATGCCGGATTGATCGCAGCCTGGTGCGCGATGTCGACCACGTCCCGTCGTCCCCGTTCAGGAGGCCATGCTTAGCGCAAAGATTGGAAAATACCGTTGGGACGCCGCTTCAATTCGAGTGGTAATATTAACGTCTCGTTGAGCATCCGGCCGCGAGCCGCCGGATGCCGCGGGAGATAGTGCCTAGTGGTCACCCGGCACGAAATGGTCGCGGGCGCTTGCACGTCCGCCGCCGGCGGTGTCGGTGATCCCGATGTCGATGTCGCGCGATGTCTGCGGCAGCTGCGTCGGGTCGACCTGCACCGACAGCCGGACCTCGCGGGTCTGATCCTGCCCAACCTCGACGACGGGCTTGCCGTCAGCTCCAGCCTCGATGCCGGCGACGCGAATTGTCGCGCCCGGCAGGCCGGAGACCTCAAGCGCGAACGACCGCTGTGCACCCTTGTTGAGGATGCGCACGGTGTAGTCGTTGCGGACGCCGCCACCGGCGAGCTGAACGAAGAGCGGATTACGCTCGTGCAGCACGTTGACGTCCATCGTCGCGCGCGTGGCGAGCGCGTAGAGCATGATGCCGCCGACGACGGCAATGGCCGCGGTATAGATCAGGGTACGCGCGCGGATGATGCGGTAAATCGGCGCCTTGCCCTCGCTCCGGCGCTGCAGGTTGATGTCGGTATCGTAGCCGATCAGGCCGGCGCGCCGGCCGATCTCCCGCATGACGCTGTCGCAGGCGTCGATGCACAGGCCGCATTGGATGCAGCCGAGCTGGATGCCGTGCCGGATGTCGACGCCGGTCGGGCAGACATTGATGCACTGGTGGCAGTCGATGCAGTCGCCCGCGATGTCGCCATGGGTGCGGGCGACCTGCGCCTTCTTCACCGACATGCGTGGCTCGCCACGGTCGCGGCGATACGTGACGTTGAGTGCCCATTCATCGGTCAGCGCCGCCTGGATGCGCGGCCAGGGACACATGTAGATGCACATCTGCTCGCGGGCGTGACCTGCAAAGACGTAGGTCGTTGCGGTCAGGATGCCGATCCAGAGATAGGCGATGAAGGGGGCCTGGAAAGTGGCGAGCTCCTTCACCAGCGTCGGCGCGTCAGCGAAATAGAGCACCCAGGCGCCGCCGGTCCACCAGGCGATCATGATCCAGAGAAAGTGCTTGGTTGCGACCTTCCGGATGTGACCAAAGGTCCAGTAGCGCTTGTCGCCTAGCATGCGCTCGCGCCGGTCGCCCTCGACCCAGCGTTCCACTGCATAGAACAAATCGGTCCATAACGTCTGTGGGCACATGTAGCCGCACCAGATACGACCGGCCACCGCGTTCATCAGGAACAGCACCATGGCGGCAATGATGAGCAGGCCCGTGAAGTAATAGACCTCCTGCGGCCACAGTTCGATGAAGAAGAAATAGAAGCGGCGATGCGGCAAGTCGACCAGGACAGCCTGGTTCGGCAGGCCGGGTCCGCGGTTCCAGCGAATGAAGGGCAACAGGTAATAGGTGCCGAGCGTGACGCAGAGGATCGCCCATTTGATGCGGCGGAACGGCCCTTGGACCGATTGCGGGTAGACCTTCTTCCGCTTCTCGTAGAGCGGGCCTTCGATGATGGTGTCGTCGGTCATCCTGCGTTCCTCGCGTCTAGCGCGGGCGAGGACCCTATCCGGAAGTGCAGAAGAGGCGGTACAGCGTCTCCAGCAACGCGCGGACTTCCTGGCTCGCGATGCTGTAGTATACCGTCTGACCATCCCTTCTGGGTTTGACCAGGCTCAATGCACGCATCTTGCCGAGATGCTGAGATAGTGCGGCCGACGACAGGCCCGCGATGTCGGCGAGTTCGCCGACCGACTTCTCGCCGTCCAGCATGTTGCAGAGGACCAGCAGCCGCTTCGGATTGCCCATGGCCGTGAGGAGGCGGGAAGCCTCCTCGGCCTTCTCCTCAAGCGCGACCAACTCTTGATTGCGGACCTTGCGTTTCATGGCCAGTTATATATTAGTATATTCGAAATTACGAAAGCGCTAAAGTAACGGTATCCAGTGCCCGCGCCGGGCGTACTCTCGATCCGGAGGTCGCATGGTCTCAACATCATTTACGCCGATCGCCTCCCTTGTTGGTGGTGCGCTGATCGGCTTGTCTGCCGTTCTGCTGATGTGGGCGACGGGGCGGATCGCCGGCGTCAGCGGCATCGCCGCGCGGCTGTTTCCCCCTTATGAGGACCGTCAATTTCCGGGCCGGCTTGCCTTCGTCGCAGGTCTCGTCTCCGCGCCCGTGCTGGTGCTGCTCGTCACCGGAAGTCTGCCGGCGCAGACGATCGAGGCGACCCCGGTCGTTTTGATTGTCGGCGGCTTGCTCACGGGTTTCGGTTCGGTCTGGGGCAGTGGCTGTACCTCCGGCCACGGCGTCTGCGGCCTGTCGCGGCTCTCGGCGCGCTCGCTGGTCGCGACCATGACCTTCATGGCGGCCGGCATGGCGACGGTCCTCGTGATGCGGCACTGGAACTGATGGCGATGGCTATACCGGTTCAATTCCTAATCGGCGTGATCTTCGGCCTCGGCCTGATCGTCTCGGGCATGGCGAATCCGGCGAAGGTCCTGAACTTCCTCGACGTCGGCGGCATTCCTGCGGGGACGTGGGATGCGAGCCTTGCCTTCGTGATGGCCGGCGCGGTGGCCGTGACTTTCACCGGATTCAAACGCGTCCTAAAGCTCGCGCGTCCCTACTTCGCCGAACGATTTTATCTTCCGACGCGAAGCGACATCGATCCCAGGATCATCGCAGGTCCCGCGATCTTCGGTGTGGGTTGGGGATTGGCGGGCTTCTGTCCGGGGCCGGCGCTAACCGCGCTCGGATTTGGCTCCGTGTCCGCCGTCATCTTCGTCGCTGCGATGAGTGCAGGCATGGTGCTCGCCCGCTTCATCGCTCACCTGCCGTCGTTGACGCGCCTCGTTACGCCGGCCGACCCGTTCGACACCTAGAGTAAACGCAGAGAGTAGGTCATGGACAAGAATTACCCCGAGATCACCCGCCAAATCTCCGCCAACCTGCGCAAGCTGCGCAGTGACATTCCCGATACCATGAAGGGATTTGCCGCGCTTGCCCAGGCCGCCACGCGCGACGGCGCGCTGGACAAGAAGACGAAGGAAATGATTGCGCTCGCGCTCGGCGTTGCCGCGCATTGCGACGGCTGCATCGGCTTCCATACCGAAGCCCTGGTCAAGCTCGGTGCAACGCGCGAGGAGGTCGAGGAAACGCTCGGCATGGCCGTCTATATGGGCGGTGGGCCGTCGCTGATGTATGCCGCGGACGCGATCGCGGCCTACGAGCAGTTCCAGCAGCAGACGCTTGCCGCCTGATGTCAGCGATGCGAATCGCAGAGGCAGGACCGGGCGAGTTATCTCGTCCGGTCCCGTCTGTCATGGCTTCATCGACTACCAGCGATCGCCGACACCGACGCCAACACTGACGCCGGGCGCGCGGATGCCGACGCCGGCGCGCGGACCATCGTCCCAGTCACGATAGGTGCGGCGCTCGTAGTAACGGTCGCGCGGCATGGTCGCGTAGGAGTCGCGCACGATCACGCGCGAGCCGCCGCGGGTGCGATAGCAATTGCCCGAATCGTCACAGACCAGCCGCACTTGCTGGACGAGATCGGGGCTGGTGTATTCGCGGGTCGTGTAAACGTCGGCGGCCTTCGCGCCGCTCACCGCTGCCAAGGCTCCGACACCAGCCAGCAATGCAATCGTGAATGTCCTCATCATGTCCTCCTCGAAACTGCCCTCGGCGGTAACAAGAAGGGGAGGCCGTGATCGTTCCGGCAAAATTACAGGTTTTTCCCGGAACTGGATCGCGTGTCGGCGTGATTGTTCCTAGATCGGCTCGTAGCTTTCCGATCCGCAGATGTCGTCCGCTTCGGCGCGGCGGCGATCGATCACCTTTCCGCCTGATATGGTCACGATGTAGGTCTGCGGACCGAGCGGCGAGCCGGTCGCCGAGGTGAGCTGGGCGCGGACGCAAGCTGTCCAGCCCGGTCCCCGCACCTCACGATGGGGTGGGGCGACATGCACCTCACGCGGGTTGGACGTGCTGAGGAAGACGAATTCGATCTGCCCGCGCACGACGCGTCTGACGTCGGGGGGCGGTTCGGGCGGCGGCTGCTCGGCTTCCTTCATGCGCATGAACTCGGGCACCGGTGCGCGGCTGTCGGCAAAGCCGCAGGCCCCGAGCGCGAGCGCACTGGCCAGCAGCGCGGCATGAGCAATAATCCGTAACATCCGTGAGGGTCCCCTGCGGGCCAAAACATAGGCACGAATGCGATCCGACGAAGACCCGGCCGATCAAGATTTGCTGAAGCCAGGATTTCTTGGACCCAAGATTTCTTGGACCCAAGATTTCTTGGAGCCAGGATTTCTTGGAGCCAGATTTCCTGGGGCCCTGGAGCCCGCGGCATTGGCTATTCCATAATTGCCGGCTAGTTTGTGCCCCAGACGAGGGGGATTGCGCCCATGAGGATTTTGGTCATAGCGGCCGCCGTGCTGGTGCTGGCGGTTACCTCCGCGCAGGCGCAGATGGGCGGCGGCAGGCGTCAGCCTAACGAGGGCGGCCAGAAGTCGGACAACAAGCCCAAGGTCGACGAGAAGGCCTACAAGGCCGCACTCGAGCGCATTCCGGAGTCCAAGGAGAAGTATGATCCATGGAGCGGGGCGCGTCCGCCTGAACCTGCCAAGAAGCCGAAATAGGTGAGGCGGGCGTTGGCGAGCCGCCGTTGCTATTTGGCCGCTCTCATCACGCTCCTTTTGTTCTCGTCGCGGCCAGGCATCGCGCGGCAAACGGTTGGCCGGTAGCGAGTAGGCTGGCCAGGCGAGGTTTCGTCGTCGTGCTCGACCGCGACACCGGCAAGCCGATGTGAGTCTGCGCGCGGGCCATCGCCCTCGTATCAAAGTGATCATCATCGTGTTGTGGATGTGATGCGAACGATCATTCACATCGTATGCACTACTGTACGAAAGCGAGGCCGATGCGCCTCTCGCTACGCCAGACGGGGCGGCATTTGCGCACGAAATTGTCGCGCGCGATCGCGAGCGTGAACAATTGCGGCACTGTGACGGTGGAGTCGAGCTCGATTGCGGCGCCGTTCGCCGACATGTTTCGCACCGTGCACGTGATGCCGCAGTTTTCAAAGGTGATCGTTCCACCCTTGAAAACACGGTACCGCTGCGCTGCACGCTTCTCGATCATCCGCGTTAATCCATAATGATATTTGTGAAGTAGTGCATAGAAATTACGTTGAACTAAACTCAATACTGGCGCTACTTGCACAGCGCTTCAGATTTCGTTTACGACGTCGAAGCGGAAGTCACTCCGCCGATATTCCCCCAAGCCGTCCTTTGTGGCGCTACGCGCCGATGGAGATATTGATGAAGACCACGTTTTCGCTTCTGTTCGCTGCAGCGCTCTCGCTGTCGTCCATGCCCGCCCACGCCACCAAGCTCGATCTCGCGACCATGAGCTGCAAGCAGTTCCTGGAGAGCGGCGACGACACCATCAAGATGGTGCTGACCTGGATGGACGGCTGGTACAAGGGCGACGAAGAGAACGCGATCATCGATACCGACGTATTCGTCGAGAACGCCAAGCAGTTCGGCAGCTATTGCGGAAAAAATCCGAACGTCAGCATCGTCACCGCGGCTGACGAAGTGCTCGGCAAGTAACATCCCCCGCGTGACGGCACGACGCGCGATCACAACCGCGTTTCCCGTCTCGACATGACGCCATTGAGAGCCGCGGTGCGCTTTGCGCTCACGCGGCTTTCTTCTTTCGGATGATGCTCACCCCGGCAGCATCGCGAACGCGCTCGACACCATCGCCACCGGCTTGTTGTCGGTAGCCGAGAGCAGCGTGACGCGGCCAAAGCTCATGGTGCGTCCGAGTCGCACCACGCGGGCGTCGGCCAGCACGTCCGACGAGGAGACGGCGCGCATGAAATGCGTGGTCTGGTCGACCGTCGTCATCGGACGATAGCCGCGGTTGGCGGCGAGGTTCGCGATCACCATCGCGGTGTCGGCGAGCGCCATCAGCGCCTGGCCGCAGACCACGCCGCCGTTGCGGCACAGGCGATCCGAGAACGGCATGCGCAGGAGCGCTGCCGGCTGCCAGTCCGGCACGTCCGGCGGCGGCAGGTGCTCGATGCGCTCGACCGACAAATTGAGATCCTGGACCCAGGGCGCAAAGACCTCGCCGAGGATGCGTCGGGCCTCACTGATGCCGAACTCGGCTTCTGGCTGCGATGGCATTGCTGTCGTTCCCTCCTGTATTGCCGGATGTTCGGCGTTTCGAGCGGACCGGCGCGGCAAAGTCGCCGGTCTGCCGCGGGTCCCGTCGGCTTGAAAATGCCTGACTTCGCCCGGTATGATGCCACGGAGTGGGTATGGGTGGGTGATGTTGCGTCGGTATGTCCTCGTGTTTTGTCTGGCCGGGCTCGGCCTGTTGCTGAACGGGTGCACCAAGTGCGGCCCGATCTGGGACGACTGGCTCCACGCGCCGAAATCGTGCAAATCGGACCGGCTCTAGCGGGCCGAGCGGCCCCTGCCGTTGTGCCAGGGGTGACAAGGCGCGGGCGACCCGCGCCGCCATGGATGATCAAGGAGTCGATGATGAAGCTTTTCCGTGTGGCCGCGGTGCTGGCTGTTCTGGCGGGACCGACCGTGCTGGCGGGACCGGCCTCTGCGCAAATGCCCAATCTCAATTTGCTGCAGGACGGCCCGGGCAAGACTCCAGAGGAGAAGGCCGCGGAAGCCGAGCGTGACAGGGCCTACAAGGAAACGCTGAAGAAGATTCCGGATTCCAAGGCGTCCAACGATCCCTGGGGCGGCATGCGCTCCGACCCGCCGAAGCCGTCGGCAGCGCCAAAGGCCTCGGCCGCGACCGGTGCGCCGAAGAAGAAATCCGGCACGGCTGCCAATTGACCTTCTGCCCGATCGGAGGCGGCTGAGGCCTCCGGCCGGGACTCCCCTTCGGCCGGCTTGCTTCCTACATTGCGCGAGAGCGTATTGCGTAAAGGAGGCGGGACATGGCCGATCGTCCGCGGGATCTCGCCGAGCGGATGGCGCGCCGGCGCAGGATGGGCGGCAAGGCCGGCGTGACGGCCGGCGACGGTTATCTGCGCGAGACCTTCACGCTGCCACGCGCGGCGGCACGGGAGAGGGCGCAGGCTTTCTTCACCCGCTACCCCAAGGCCGGCTATATGAGCGCGGTCGAGACCTGGCGCGAGCTGCCCGGCGGTGATATCGAATTCACGATGCGGCGGCTGCCCAGCGCGGATTAGGGCCGGCCCCTATTCGAAGGTTTCGGATGTGATGCGGATCCGGAACACGGGCTCCTTGGCCTCGTCCAGCAGCTCCATATTCCATTCGGAATTTTCCTGGAGCTTGCGGGCGATGCCGGCGGCCATGTCGGCGCAGACGCTGGTCATCTCCTTCCAGGCCAGATCGCGATCGGCAAATTCCGACGCCTGGTCGGCGCAGCCGGAATAGCTGCCGTTCCGGATTCGAAAAAAGTAGAGCGGCATGGTTCGCACCGATCGCGCCTGATGGCTCCGTCCCCACGGCCATAATCGCTGGCAGTCCAATCCCAAACCGTCGGCAGATCAATTCCGGTCGGCTACGGAATAGCCCCATGGGCGCCGCTGCTTTAGGCCATGACGGCTGCGGCGCGTCGGGGCGCGCCAGCCCGCCGTCGATCTCGATCCGGCCGCTCAGGCGGTTTTGCGCCCGATCGCCTTCAGCTCCCGATCGATCCGCAGCTGCACCCGCCGGATCGCCAACAGATCGATCTTGGTCTCTGTCTGGCCAGTCTTGATCTGCTCGCCGATCCGGAACTGCCACTGCCAGATGCCGGGAATTGCCGTCTTGGCGACGGTGAACTCGACGCCCCTGTGATTCATGGCCTTCTCCCACGATTCACTTCCATCACTGAGAACATGCTGGGCGGCATAATATTCCAGGGAAAGCCAAATCTGTCGGTAAGTCCCGGATAGCCCACGGCTATCTCGCAAGCGCACGCGCCGGCCGCCCAGCCGCGGCGCGAGACCTCTCCCGTGGTTCTCCGGCCAAGAACAGAGTTCCTGGGATGGGTAAGGGCGCCTTCCGGAACGCGGCGGCATGTGCCTTGCTTGGCCCGATCACGGTCAGCAACATGGGCGCGTCATGCCGGGCATTCCCCGCCGCTATTCTCATTTCGTGTTCGGAATCATCCAGTCCGGACTGACCTCGCTGATCGCCGCGGGCATCGCGAGCTTTCCGGCAGGGAACGCGCTGGACTTCCTCGCGCACTGGATGGTGTCGTGGCTGATCGCATGGGCGGCGATGCTGCCGATCGTGCTGCTCGCAGCGCCGGCGATCCGCGCCTTCTCGCTGCGTCTGACGCAGGAGGAGGGCGGCTCGCAAACCGGCCGGCCGGCATGAAAATCGGCAAGAAAACCGGAATGAAAAAACCCCGCTTGGGAGAACCAAGCGGGGAAAGGTTATTGGAGGCTGAGGTGCTGGGCTGCAACACCATAGCCAAGCGACCCTAGCCGGCTCAGCTTACGACAGCCTGACAAGGCTTGACGGCGACAGCGAAAGCCGGAGCTCGGGGCCGCACACTGGCCCCGCACCGGTCCCAATTTCGACATCCGTTCGCACAACTCAGGACACAACCGCAGGCGAGATTTCGCAACGACGGTGCTGCCATGGGGGAAACGTGGCCCACCGGCAACGGGGTGGCATCATGGACAACGTAGAGCGGTCATTCGCCGCCGCGACGGCGGCTGGCTTCGTAGTGCTGGTGATCGGCATCGGGTTGCTGGTTCTGCTGTAGGCGGGGTTGGGTGCCGGGATACGGCTCTGGGGGTGGAAAGGCCCATGCGCGCCTTTCAAAAACGCGAAAACAACCCCATGCACAGTAGCCCGTCAGAAAATTCCGTCGTTTAATCAATAGCTTACTGGTAGTATTTAGATACCATATTGGCTCGGACTCGCCTTCACGGCCATCCGAATCCCAATTCCCGTGCCGATTCCCCCGGCCGCTCCGGCACCGTCGCCAGCGCGTTGCCGCTGGCAAACATCGCCACCGCCTAGCGCGTCCGCCGGGCCGGCCTCGGCTCCTATGCCCTCGTCGCGGCGGCCTAATGAACCCTGATCGCGTCCAGCGGCAAATGGAGTTCGGCGGCACGCTCTTCGCGGTCCTTCTTGCGGAACTCGTTTTCCTTGCGCTCGAACTTGCTCATCTCCTCCCGCGCCGCTTCCAGCAGCGGAATGCGCCGGTTCGTATCGTGATGCGTGTTGTTCGTCATTACTGAGGTCCCCAGAGTTGCGGTCCCGTCCAAGAGAAGACCGCAGACCGCGAAAGGTTCGGTGCCGCAGGATTACGGAATTCTCACGGCGCGCAGCTCATCCGGCTTGATACGCGTCATTTAACGCGCAAATCCGCAAAAGAACATATTGCGAACCTAGAACAAATAGGGTACATTGATTTTATCGCCGCGCCGCCTCGCCAGCCGTTTGTCCCTCTAGCGAATCCTCGCCATAAGGAGCACGACCCAATGTCCACCACTGCCCTGCGTATCGTCGAAGGATCTTCCATGGACAAGAGTAAAGCTCTGGCCGCCGCGCTCTCCCAGATCGAGCGGCAGTTCGGCAAGGGCTCGGTGATGAAGCTCGGCAAGAACGACCGCTCGATGGATGTCGAGGCGGTCTCCTCGGGCTCGCTCGGGCTCGATATCGCGCTCGGGATCGGCGGCCTGCCGAAGGGGCGCGTCGTGGAGATCTACGGGCCGGAATCCTCGGGCAAGACCACGCTGGCGCTGCACACGGTTGCGGAAGGACAGAAGAAGGGCGGCATCTGCGCTTTCATCGACGCCGAGCACGCGCTCGACCCGGTCTATGCGCGCAAGCTGGGCGTCAACATCGACGAGCTTCTGATCTCGCAGCCGGACACCGGCGAGCAGGCGCTGGAAATCTGCGACACGCTGGTGCGCTCCGGCGCGGTCGACGTGCTGGTGATCGATTCGGTCGCGGCGCTGGTGCCGAAGGCCGAACTCGAGGGTGAGATGGGCGATGCGCTGCCGGGTCTGCAGGCCCGCCTGATGAGCCAGGCGCTGCGCAAGCTGACGGCGTCCATCAACAAGTCCAATACCATGGTGATCTTCATCAACCAGATCCGCATGAAGATCGGTGTGATGTACGGCTCGCCGGAAACCACCACCGGCGGCAACGCGCTGAAATTCTATGCCTCCGTCCGCCTCGACATCCGCCGCATCGGCGCGATCAAGGAGCGCGACGAAGTGGTCGGCAACACCACGCGCGTCAAGGTCGTCAAGAACAAGCTGGCACCGCCGTTCAAGCAGGTCGAATTCGACATCATGTACGGCGAGGGCGTCTCCAAGATGGGCGAGATCCTCGATCTCGGCGTCAAGGCCGGCATCGTCGAGAAATCCGGCGCATGGTTCTCCTATGACAGCCAGCGTCTTGGCCAGGGCCGCGAGAATTCGAAAGCGTTCCTGAAGGCCAACCCCGACATCACCGCCAAGATCGAGACCTCGATCCGTCAGAACTCCGGCCTGATCGCCGAGCAGATTCTCGCCGGCAGTCCCGAGCGTGACGCCGACGGCGAGGAGCCGGCGGACGAGTAAGCCTTAGTCGAATAGATTTCGCGAGGAGCGGGCGCTGAGGACGTTGAGTTGCCGACGTCTTCGGCGCCTGTTTCGTTTGCGTTGATCAGGTGGTGCGATGAAGCGTCTGATCTTGACCAGTTCGTCCGGAGGCCAGCTCGCACGATCCGGGTTGGCGGAGATTGTCATCTCATACTCGTTTCACTTTGAGTGGGGACCTCTGCCCTCGCCCGAGAAGCTCGCAGCCTATTTCGCGGCGCGTTCGGCGAATCTCGGGCCGGGTGATCATTGGTCCGATTGGGGCATCCGCTGGCCCAAGGGCATCAAGGACCGCAAAGATTTGTCCCTTGCCGACTTCTGCGAGCGATATGACGTGGTTGAACTTTGGTTCGACCCAGCTCCCCGGGATCAATTGCAGCTCGTCTGCCTGCTGGACCACCTCAGCTCCTGCTCCTCGCTGGTGCCAAAGCTTCGACTTCGACTTGTCTCATCCGAGCTGACGACAGCACACGGTGAGGATCTCGCTGCATCCGAGCCGCACATTCATGTCGTGCCTGTTAGGGCCCAAGAGTTCGAGACTGCCCGGTTGGCGTGGTCGGCCTACCGCGCAATGACCCCTGAGGCGTGCGTCGATCTCCTTCACCAGGATCTCAGTGCATTGCTGATGCTGCGCCCGGCCTTGCTCGATCTCATGGCAGAACTGCCGTCGCCTTCGACGGGACTCGGTGCGACCGAGATGCGGTTCTTGGAGATGCTTGCCAGAGGGTTTGCGAACACGAATGCGTTGTTTCACCTGCGCTCGCAACGGCGAACATATGTGTTCGGAGAATTTGAGTTGGGTTCGTTGCTCGAGGGGCTCGCGCTCGGCCCCAGGCCCGTAGTGGCCGGGCTGGGCGACGAACTGCGCACAATCGATCGCGAAAATTTAAGAGCTCGGCACGAGGTCTATCTCCGCAGCCGGTTGTCATTGACCGAGTTCGGCAAGGCTGTCCTGGCCCATCAGGAAGATTTCAGTCGCCACAATCCGATCGACCGCTGGTGGGGCGGCACGCACCTGACCAACGACCGGCTGTGGCGTTACGGCCATGTTTTGATGAAGCCTTGAGGCCACGGTATGACGCGGCTCATTGTCACGACAGACTCGTCCATCGCCGGCGCCATTCAACAAGCGGGCCTTGCCGACCTCGTGATTGCCATCGAGCGCCGGCTGGTCTGGGGACCGTTGCCGGCCGATGCAGAGCTGGACGCATTCTTTGCGCCGCGTACGACACAGCCCCGCGGGCTTCATTGGCTCGACGATACGCCGTCCTGGCGTCTCGAGGAATCAGGCGCGAAGGATCGAGGACTGATCGAACTGCTCGCGGAATATGGCTCGGTCGAGTTTTGGCGAGGGCCGGAGCCAAATGCGCAATTGATCCTGCTCTGGCTGCTCGATCATTGGGCCCGCCGACACGATGCAAATCCCGACTTTGTCGTGCGCTCCCTGTTCTTGGGTGTCAGGGATGTCGACCCACCGCGAAGCGAACTCTACCCGCCGGCTGTTGCGATCACACCTCGTCAACTCAAATCGGCCAGGCGTGCATGGCGGGCCTATCGCGCGCCGACCCCGCAAGGTTGGAGGGATCTCTTCAAGACCAATTTGAGCTGGTTGCCACAACTCGCCCCTCACGTGAGGGCTCTCCTCAACGAACTTCCGCGTCCTGCCTCAGGCCTTGGAGCCACGGAAGCGCGGATACTCCAACTCATCGGGCGAGGCGGCATGCAGCCTTTCGATGTCTTTCCGGGCCACCAGAAGTGCAACGAGCTGGATGTGTATGGTTATTGGGAAGTTGGAGCGCTGCTTGACGGCCTTGCGCGGTGCGAGAGGCCGGCGGTGTCCGGACTGGATCAAGGTCCGTTTTCGCTAGAGATGCACGACGATTCCAGTCAGTTCGATCGGTACAAGCGGTCGCAATTGACGCTGACCGAGTTCGGTAAGGCGGTGCTGGGAGGCGACCAGAATTTCCGCCGGTACAACCGGATTGATCGCTGGTGGGGCGGCACTCACCTGACCAACGAGCGACTCTGGCGGTGGGACCCCGAGACCCGCTCGTTGATCGCGCCGACGTGATGTGAGGGCGCTGCTGATGGCATCCCTGATTGTCATGTTGTCTTTTGATTGAGAAATCACCTTGTCACATTTGATTTTGACCACGAACCATCTTGCGGCAGACACGCTGCGCCAGTCCAAACTGGCGAATATCGCGCTCGGCTTCTGCACGCGCTTCGTCTGGAGGAAATTGCCTTCCGCAGAGCAGCTTTTGATGGGGCTGGAGCGGCGGTCGGCAAAGCACTGCAATCCAGGCGATCATTGGCTCGACGACGTTTGTCGAGACTGGCTGGAAGGTTTCGGCACGCGCGATATCGGTTTCTTCGAACTCTGCACGAAGTTTGACTCGATCGAATTGTGGGTTGATCCTCGACCAAACGATCAGCTCGTGCTGGTCTGGCTGCTGGACCTACTTCGCCCCTACAAGGAGATCACAACGAAGCTGAGCCTGGTGCATACAGACGATCATGCCGCGAGCTATGCTGCAGAGTCTGTCGCAAAATGGAAGCTGCCGGGCTTCAAGGTGACCGACAACCATTTGGTGACGGCCAGCCGCGCCTGGCAGGCCTATCGGGCTGAAACGCCAAAGCCCTGTTTCGATCTTCTGATGACGGATCTGACGATGCTGCCGAGACTTCGACCGGCGCTCATTGCGTTGCTCGAAGAGCTTCCGGACAGCGTGACGGGCCTAGGTGCCAGCGAAATGGATATTCTGGACTTTGTGAACGACGGGCACACGGACCCGAGGCGTGTCACCGAAGCGTGGTGGATGCGCGATGTGTTCGACGAAAACGACGCGCGCGATGCTTTGCTCGAATTGGGGGCACATTCGACGCCGGCGGTCCTCTTGGGCGATCCGGCGTTCGACAATGAGGCCCGCTACTTCGGCAAGAGCGAGTGGAAGGTCACGCTGACTGAACTCGGGCGTTCACTTTTTGCCCGCGAAGACGACATGTGGCGCCACAACCGGATCTATCGCTGGTGGGGTGGCACGGAACTGACCAACGAACGGCTTTGGCGATGGGATCGCGAAAGCCGATTGCTGGTTGCGCCTTAGATAAATAAATCGTGTGCCGTAGGCTGTAGGATGGGTAGAGCGAAGCGAACCCCATCGCACTTTCCATCCTTAGAACGGAATGCAGAGATGGGTTTCGCTACGCTCTACCCATCCTACGCAGCATCTTACTCCGCCGCCTCCGCGTAATCGCTCACAGGCGGGCAGGAGCACACCAGATTACGGTCGCCATAGACGTTGTCGACGCGTCCGACCGGGCTCCAGTATTTGTCGGTGCGCGAGGTGCCTGCGGGGAAGCAGCCTTCGGCGCGGGTGTAGGCACGCTTCCAATCATCGTCCGCGATGTCGTGCACGGTGTGGGGGGCGTGGCGGAGCGGCGACGCCTCGATCTTGAAGCGGCCAGCCTCGACCTCGGCGATTTCCTTGCGGATCGCGATCATGGCATCGCAGAAACGATCGAGCTCCGCCTTGGATTCCGATTCGGTCGGCTCGATCATCAGCGTGCCCGGCACCGGAAAACTCATGGTCGGCGCATGGAAACCGTAGTCGATCAGGCGTTTTGCGATGTCGTCGACGGTGACGCCGGACGTCGTCTTCAGCGCGCGGGGGTCGACGATGCATTCATGCGCGACGCGGCCCTTTTCGTTCTTGTAGAGAACCGGGAAGTGCGCATCGAGCCTTGCTGCGACGTAGTTGGCGTTGAGGATCGCGATCTCTGTGGCGCGCTTGAGGCCTTCGCCGCCCATCATCAGGATGTAGATGTAGGAGATGGTCAGGATCGAGGCTGAGCCGAACGGCGCGGCCGAGACCGGGCCGACCGGCGCGTTCCCATCTGTCGCGGGATGACCCGGCAGGAACGGCGCGAGATGCGCCTTGACGCCGATCGGACCCATGCCCGGGCCACCGCCGCCATGCGGGATGCAGAAGGTCTTGTGCAGATTGAGATGGCTGACGTCGGCGCCGTAATCGCCGGGCCTGCTAAGGCCGACCTGCGCGTTGAGGTTGGCGCCGTCGAGATAGACCTGGCCGCCATGGCCATGCACGACGTCGCAGATCTCGCGGATATGCTCCTCGAACACGCCGTGGGTCGAGGGATAGGTGATCATGACAGCGGCGAGGTCGTTCGAGTGCTTCTCGGCCTTGGCGCGGAGATCGCTGACGTCGACGTCGCCGTTCTTCTCGCAGGCGACCACCACCACGTCCATGCCGACCATCGCGGCCGAGGCCGGGTTGGTGCCGTGGGCGGAGGAGGGGATCAGGCAGATCTTGCGATGCGTCTCGCCACGCGCCGCGTGATAGCCGCGGATGGCCAGAAGCCCGGCATATTCGCCCTGCGCGCCCGAATTCGGCTGCAGCGAGATCGCGTCATAGCCGGTGATGTCGCACAGCCATGTCTCCAGGCGCGCGAACAGCGCGTGATAGCCGCGGGCCTGCTCACGCGGGGCGAAAGGATGCAGCGAGCCGAATTCGGGCCAGGTCAGCGGCATCATCTCGGTGGTCGCGTTCAGCTTCATGGTGCACGAGCCGAGCGGAATCATCGCGCGGTCGAGCGCGAGGTCGCGGTCGCTGAGCTTGCGCATGTAGCGCAGCATCTCGGTCTCCGAGCGATGCGCATGGAAGACAGGGTGGGTGAGGAAGGCGGTCGCGCGCTTCAGCGCCTCCGGCAGCGCCTCGCGCGTGGTCGCGTCGATCTCGGCATAGGCAAGCTGGCCGCCGAAGGCGCGCCAGACCGCTTCGACCGTCGCGGGCGTGGTGGTCTCGTCGAGCGCGATCCGCAATGCAGTTTCGCCGACGCCAAGGTTGATCTTTTCGGCAGCGGCGCGCGCGACGATTTCGGCGCGTTTGCTACCTGCATCCACGCTGAGCGTGTCGAAGAAACTGTCGGACTGCAGCGCAAAGCCGATCTTGCGCAGGCCCGCGGCGAGCACGGCCGCGCGGCGATGCACGTTGCGTGCGATCTGCGAAAGGCCTTCGGGGCCGTGATAGACCGCATACATCGAGGCGATCACGGCGAGCAGCACCTGCGCGGTGCAGATGTTGGAGGTCGCCTTCTCGCGGCGGATATGCTGCTCGCGGGTCTGCAGCGCGAGACGGTAGGCCGGCATCCCGCGCGAATCCACGGAGAGGCCGACAATGCGGCCGGGCAGTGAACGCTTGAGCGCATCGCGCACCGCCATATAGGCCGCGTGCGGCCCGCCATAACCCATCGGCACGCCAAAACGTTGCGCCGAGCCGATGGCGATGTCCGCGCCGAGCTCGCCGGGCGAGGCGAGCAGTGTCAGGGCCAGCAGATCGGCGGCGATGATCGCGAGCGCGCCCCTGGCCTTGAGGCTGGCGATCGCGGGCCTGAGGTCGCGCACGGCGCCTGAACTGCCCGGATATTGCAGCAGCGCGCCGAGCACGTCGGTCTTGTCGAGATCGGTGAGGGGATCGCCGACGACCAGGGTCCAGCCCAACGGCTCCGCGCGGGTGCGCATCACGGCGAGCGTCTGCGGATGCACGTCCTTGTCGACGAAGAAGGCCTTTGCTTCGACCCGTGAGTGCCGCTCCGCGAGCGCCATCGCTTCGGCTGCCGCGGTCGCCTCGTCGAGCAGCGAGGCGTTGGCGACGTCGAGCCCGGTGAGGTCGCAGATCATGGTCTGGAAGTTGAGCAGCGCCTCGAGCCGGCCCTGGCTGATCTCGGGCTGGTAGGGCGTGTACGCCGTGTACCAGGCCGGGTTCTCCAAGATGTTGCGCTGGATCACCGCGGGCAAGATCGTGCCGGAATAGCCTCGGCCGATCAGCGAGGTGAAGACCTGGTTCTGGGCGGCAAGCTCGCCCATATGCGCGATGGCCTCGGTCTCGCTGAACGGCCTGCCGAGATCGAGTGGAGTCGTCTGCCGGATCGAAGCGGGCAGCGTCTGCGCCATCAGCGCATCGACGCTGTTTGCGCCGACGGCCTCGAGCATCGCGGTGACGTCGCGCGCCGAGGGGCCGATGTGGCGGCGAACGAAGCCGGTGGTGTCGCCGTTGGATTTGCGGTGCGCGGTCATCATGGGTCCTCGCTTTAGATCATCTGTCGTCGTCGTCATCGTCCGCGAAGGCGGACGATCCAGTACGCCGCGGCTTCTCGGTTCAATCCGTGCTGCCGGTGGCTACTGGATGCCCCGCCTTCGCGGGGCATGACGATCGGTTGGGTCTGCATCATCTCACGCCGTGTGGGCCTTGTACGCCGCTTCGTCCATCAGACCGCCGAGCTCGCTCTTGTCGGCCATCTTGATCTTGAAGAACCAGGCCGCGCCTTGCGCATCCGAGTTCACCAGCGCGGGCTCGGCGGCGAGCGCGGCGTTGGTCTCGAGCACCTCGCCCGTCACGGGCGCGTAGACGTCCGAGGCGGCCTTGACCGATTCCACGACGGCGGCGGCTTCGGCCTTCTTCAGCGTGCGGCCGAGCTTGGGCAATTCGACGAATACGACATCGCCGAGCTGCGACTGCGCGTAGTCGGTGATCCCGACGGTGGCGACATCGCCGTCGATCGCGAGCCATTCGTGGTCGGAGGTGTAGAGCGTCGTGGTCATTTTCTCAGTCCTCAGCGTTTGTAGGTGTTTTTCACGAAGGGCATGGCGGCGACGGTGAGCGGCAGGCGCTGGCCGCGCACCTCGGCGAAGAGTTTTGTGTCGATCGCGCTCGAGGCGGTCGGCACATAGCCCATCGCGACGGGCACATTCAGGCTCGGGCCGAAACCGCCCGAGGTGACCTTTCCGATCGGCTCGGCGGAGGTCGCATCCGCAAACAGCAGCGCGCCCTCGCGCACCGGCGCGCGGCCCTCGGTGCGCAAGCCGACGCGGCGGCGGGATGCGCCGTGGTCGAAATGGGCGAGAATCTTTGCCGCGCCGGGAAAGCCGCCGGCACGCGCGCCGCCGGTGCGGCGGCTCTTCTGCACTGACCATTCCAGTGCGGCCTCGACCGGCGTGGTTTCGGTGTCGATGTCGTGGCCATAGAGGCAGAGACCGCCTTCCAGCCGCAGGCTGTCGCGGGCGCCGAGGCCGATCGGCATCACGTCAGGGTTTTCCAGCAGCGTTTTGGCGAGGCGCTCGGCATCGCCGGCAGGAACCGAAATCTCGAAGCCGTCCTCGCCGGTATAGCCGGAGCGCGAGACGAAGCAGTCGAGGCCGGCGACCTTGTGCGGGCCGGAATCCATGAATTTCATGGCGGGCGCTTCTGCACATAATTTCGTCAGCGCCGATTCCGCCTTCGGCCCCTGCAGCGCGATCAGCGCGCGGTCGGCAAGCTGCTCGATGACGCAGTCGTCCGAGAGATTCGCGCGGAGATGCGCCTCGTCCTCGGCCTTGCAGGCGGCGTTGACGACCAGGAAGAGGTGATCGCCGAAATTGGCGACCATCAGATCGTCCAGAATCCCGCCCTCGGCATTGGTGAACTGGGCGTAGCGCTGCCGGCCCGGCGCGATCGCCAACATATCCTGCGGCACCAGCCGTTCCAGCGCGCGGGCGGCGTCCTCGACCTTGCCCGATTTCGGCCTGAGCGCGATCTGGCCCATGTGGGAGACGTCGAACAGGCCGGCTGCGTTGCGGGTATGAAGGTGCTCCTTCAGGACTCCGGCCGGATATTGCACCGGCATGTCATAGCCGGCGAACGGCACCATCTTGCCGCCGAGCGAAACATGAAGATCGTAAAGGGGGGTACGTTTCAGGGAGTCTTTGTCGTCACGCGCAAGCATCGGGGGGCCCTCGGCGGTTCCCCGGGAACGATTTCCCGTGGACACCAGTCGAAGCCCCATCTGTCGCTGTGCCTGAGAGTATTATCCCGTCGGCGGACGCTGTCCGGACCTAAACCCGTCGGCGCCTCTTTCCAGATGCTGTCAAAGCCACGCGGTCCTTTTGCCTGAGAGTTTCCGGGGCGGTTGCTCCTTCGGCGCCGGCTACCAGTGCCGGTCTCTCCCGACGTGGCCGTACGATACAGATGGGTAAAGACCACAGGCCGGCCAAGCCTGTCAACGCGGCATCGGCGGCTTTCCAACGGGATTGCGCGACTGCGGCAACGCCTTGATCTGGCTGCACAGTTTCTGGACAGCGAAGCTGGCCTTGTCTAAAAGCGCTTTGACCCGCAGATATCAGCCCAGATCACCGGTTTGGATGGCAAGTCAGCGGGTCCAAGCACACCCGATTGGATGAACATGAGCGGCGTCAACGAGATCAGGTCGACCTTTCTGAACTTCTTTGCCGAGAACGGCCACGAGATCGTGTCGTCCTCGCCATTGGTGCCGCGCAACGACCCGACGTTGATGTTCACCAATGCCGGCATGGTGCAGTTCAAGAACGTCTTCACCGGCGTCGAGAAGCGGCCCTATCAGCGCGCCACCACGTCGCAGAAATGCGTGCGCGCCGGCGGCAAGCACAACGATCTCGACAATGTCGGCTACACCGCGCGCCATCTCACCTTCTTCGAGATGCTCGGCAACTTCTCGTTCGGCGACTATTTCAAGGAGCGCGCGATCGAGCTGGCCTGGACGCTCATCACGAAGGAGTTCGGGCTCAAGAAGGACAAGCTGCTCGTCACGGTCTACCACACCGACGACGAGGCGGCCGGACTGTGGAAGAAGATCGCGGGCTTCTCCGAGGATCGCATTATCCGCATCCCGACCTCGGACAATTTCTGGGCGATGGGCGACACCGGCCCGTGCGGCCCGTGCTCGGAGATCTTCATCGATCGCGGCGAGCACATCTGGGGCGGGCCTCCGGGCTCCCCGGAAGAGGACGGCGACCGCTTCCTCGAATTCTGGAATTTGGTGTTCATGCAGTACGAGCAGGTGACGAAGGAGGAGCGCGTGGCGCTGCCGCGTCCCTCGATCGACACCGGCATGGGGCTGGAGCGCATGGCCTGCATCATGCAGGGCGTCGACAGCGTGTTCGAGACCGACCTGTTCCGTCATTTGATCGATGCGACGGCGTCCGCGCTCGGAAGCGGACCTGACGAGAAGACGGTGGCCTCGTTCCGCGTCATCGCCGACCATCTGCGTTCGTCGGCCTTCCTGGTCGCCGACGGCGTGCTGCCCTCGAACGAGGGCCGCGGCTATGTGCTGCGCCGGATCATGCGTCGCGCGATGCGCCATGCGCAGCTGCTCGGTGCGCAAGAGCCGCTGATGCATCGCCTGGTCTGGGCGCTGGTGCGCGAGATGGGCCAGGCCTATCCGGATCTGATGCGCGCGGAAAATTTGATCGAGGAAACGCTGCGGCTGGAAGAGACCCGCTTCCGCAAGACGCTGACGCGCGGCCTCGCCATTCTCGACGAGAAGAGCGCTTCCTTGAAGAAGGGCGACATGTTCGACGGCGACGTCGCGTTCACGCTGTACGACACCTACGGCTTCCCGCTCGATTTGACGCAGGACGCGCTGAAGTCGCGCGGCATCAGCGTCGACCAGGCTTCCTTCACCGATGCGATGGAGCGTCAGAAGGCCAAGGCGCGCGAATCCTGGAAAGGGTCTGGCGAAGCGGCTTCCGAGGCGATCTGGTTCCCGCTGCGTGAGAAGCTGGGCGCAACCGAATTCCTCGGTTACGAGACCGAGAGCGCCGAAGGCGTGGTGACCGCGCTGGTCAAGGACGGCAAGGAAGCCACGAGCCTCAAGGCCGGCGACACCGGCGCGATCGTGCTGAACCAGACGCCGTTCTACGCGGAGTCCGGCGGCCAGGTCGGCGACACCGGCGTATTGACCGGCGAGGGCGGCATCAAATTCCGCGTCACCGATACGCAGAAGAAGCTCGGCGATTTCTTCGTTCACGTCGGCACGGTCGAGAGCGGCGAGCTGAAGCTCGGCACCGCGCTGCAGCTCGAAGTGGATCACGGCAGGCGCTTTTCGATCCGCGCGCATCACTCGGCCACGCATCTCATCCACGAGGCGCTGCGCCAGGTGCTCGGCGACCATATCGCACAGCGCGGCTCGATGGTCGCGCCGGATCGTTTACGTTTCGACTTCGTGCATCCGAAGCCGATCACGGCGGAAGAGCTCGCGCGTGTCGAGGACATCGCCAACGACGTGGTGCTGGAGAATGACGAGGTCTCGACCCGCGTCATGGGCGTGGACGAGGCCCGCGAGGCCGGCGCACGCGCGCTGTTCGGCGAGAAATATGGCGACGAGGTTCGCGTCGTCTCGATGGGCCGGACCGCGCGCGAGCGCGGCGCCAACGCGCTCGGCTGGTCGGTCGAGCTGTGCGGCGGCACCCATGTCAGGCGCACCGGCGACATCGGCCTGATCACGCTGACCGGCGAGAGCGCGGTCGCCTCCGGCGTGCGCCGCATCGAGGCTTTAACCGGCAACTACGCGCGAAAACACGCCAACGACACCATGGCGCTGGCGAAGACCGCGGCCCACGAACTGCGAACCTCGATCGACGACGTCCCGGCGCGCATTGCCGCGCTGATGGAGGAGCGCAAGAAACTCGAGCGCGAGCTCTCCGACGCCCGCAAGAAGCTGGCGATGGGCGGGGGTGCATCTTCGAGCAACGGCGCGGCCTCCGGCGTGCGCGAGGTTGGCGACGTCAAGTTGATGGCGCGCGCCGTCGAGGGCATCGAGATGAAGGATCTCAAGAGCCTTGCCGATGACGGCAAGAAGCAGATCGGCTCCGGCGTCGTCGCGATCGTCGGCGTGACCGAGGACGGCAAGGCTGGCGTGGTTGTCGGCGTCACCGCCGATCTCACCTCGCGTTTCAATGCGGTCAATCTGGTGAAGGTCGCCTCCGAAGCGCTCGGCGGCAAGGGCGGCGGCGGCCGTCCCGACATGGCCCAGGCCGGCGGCCCCGATGGCGCGAATGCGGCCGCGGCGCTCACGGCGATCGAAAAAGCCATGACTGAACAAAAATCGGCCGGCGCGTAAGCAGGTGCGCCCCGTTCCGCGAGGACGTGGCTCAACCGATCCCAATCTGAGGGATCGCCTCTACGAATTGCTGGAGCACGATCCGCTGGCCTACTCGGTCGGGTCGCGCTTCATCCAGCTGATCATTGGCGTCATCGTGCTCGACGTCGCCGCCATGATCCTTGCCTCGGTGCCGGAGCTGGACGCGCAATTCGGCGCGCTGTTTTCGGCGATCACCATCCTGTCCGTGATCGTGTTCGCGCTGGAATATGCGGCGCGGCTGTGGACCGTGGCGGGCCATACCCAGCGCCCGGCGTCCGCGCTGTCGGACCGGATCGGCTATGTCTTCTCCGCACTCGGCATCATCGATCTGCTCGCGTTCGTGCCGGCCGCGATCGTGCTGGCGACGGGCCGGCACGCGACGCTGGCTGCCCTCGGCGTGCTGCCGTTCTTCAAGCTGGTGCGCTATTCGCCAGCGATGCGTTCGCTGCTCGCGGCCGTGCATGCGGAGCGGCGGGCGCTGATCGGCTGCATCGTCATCCTGATCGGCGCGGTGCTGACGTTTGCCTCGCTACTCTACGCCATCGAGCGCGACGTGCAGCCGGACAAGCTCGGCACCATTCCGCAGGCGATGTGGTGGGCGATCGTGACGCTCGGCACCGTCGGCTATGGCGACGTCGTGCCGGTGACGGCGCTCGGAAAGTTCATCTCCGTCTTCACCATCATCAGCGGCTTTGCCATGATCGCGCTGCCGGTCGCGATCATCTCGACGGCCTTTGCGGAAGAGGTGAAGCGGCGCGACTTCGTGGTCACCTGGGGCATGCTGGCGCGGGTGCCGCTGTTCTCGCATCTCAGCGCATCCGAGATCGCTGACATCATGCGGCTGCTGCGGGCGCGCACGATCGAGCAGGGCGAGATCCTGGTGCGGCGGGGCGATGCGGCTTCGTCGATGTATTTCATCACCGCCGGCGAGGTCGAGATCGCGCTGCCGAACCAGCAGGTGCGGCTCGCGGACGGCACCTTCTTCGGCGAGATCGCGCTGCTGCATAAGACAAAACGCAGCGGCACGGTGACGGCGACGCGCAAGACCCGCCTGCTGGTGCTCGATGCCCAGGATTTTCACGCCCTGATCGAACGCATGCCGACGCTCGCCGCGCACGTCCACAGGACGGCAAAGGCGCGGTTGGAGGGCAGCGGCGACCTTGCGGTGGCGGAGCTGGCGCAGGCGGAGAAGGAGGCCAACGACCGCTGAGGGCTCAGCCTTTCTTCAGGAAGACGTACTCGGCCGAATAGGGCGCGCTCTTGAAATCGCCGGCCTTGTCGCAAGAACCCTCGAGCTTGCCGCCATGGGTGTTGATGCGCTGAACCGTCGTAACCGGCGTGAGGACGCCGCTGCCGCGGTGGGTCGTCACTTCCAGTTTCAGCCAGGGAATGTCGGCTGCGGTCGCGCCAGGCGCATTGCCGGCCGCCTTCGCTGCCACGGCGCTGCCGTCGGCATGCTCCCAATTAGGTCCGGCATAGTGCCGCCCGACCGTCTTGCCCTCGGACAGCAGCGTCGCGATCGGCTCGCGGAAGGCCCAGGCGAGCTTGCCGTCGGCGCCGGCCTTGCACTCATAGACCTGCGCGCCCTCGGCGTGGACACTGAGCACGACAGTCTCGCCGGGCGCGGCGATGGCGTCGGGGAGCGGGTCGGCGGCCAGCGCCGGTCCAGCGAGCAGCAACAGGCAGGGGACGGCAAGCTTGATCGACATGGTCGCATCTCCGCGCAAAGGTCCAAATAAGCGAACGGGCCGCGCTTGCGACGCGGCCCGTGATGATGTCCGGCCCAGTCGGGCGAAATTGCGGACGGCTTACGCCGCCAGCGCCTTCCCCAGGTTCTCGGCGACCTTGTCGAGGAAGCCGGTGGTCGAGAGCCAGCGCTGGTCGGCGCCGACCAGGAGCGCGAGGTCCTTGGTCATGTAGCCTTCCTCGACGGTGTCGACGCAGACCTTCTCCAGGGTGTTCGCGAACTTGGCGAGCTCGGCATTGTTGTCGAGCTTGGCGCGGTGCGACAGGCCGCGGGTCCAGGCGAAGATCGACGCGATCGAGTTGGTCGAGGTCTCCTTGCCCTTCTGGTGCTCGCGGTAGTGGCGGGTCACCGTGCCGTGGGCGGCTTCGGCTTCCACCGTCTTGCCGTCGGGAGTGAGGAGGACCGAGGTCATCAGGCCGAGCGAGCCGTAACCCTGTGCGACCGTGTCGGACTGCACGTCGCCGTCGTAGTTCTTGCAGGCCCAGACATAGCCGCCGGACCATTTCAGCGCCGAAGCGACCATGTCGTCGATCAGGCGGTGCTCGTAGGTCAGGCCCTTGGCGTCGAATTCCTTCTTGAACTCGCGCTCGTAGATGTCCTGGAAGATGTCCTTGAACCGACCATCATAGATCTTCATGATCGTGTTCTTGGTCGAGAGATAGACCGGGTAGTTGCGCAACAGGCCGTAGTTCAACGACGCGCGGGCGAAGTCGATGATGGAATCGTCGAGATTGTACATCTGCATCGCGACGCCGGCGCCCGGGGTCTTGAACACTTCCTTCTCGATGACGGTGCCGTCCTCGCCGACGAACTTCATCGTCAGCGTGCCCTTGCCCGGGAACTTGATGTCGGTGGCGCGATACTGGTCGCCATAGGCGTGGCGGCCGATGATGATCGGCTTGGTCCAGCCGGGAACCAGGCGCGGCACGTTCTTGCAGATGATCGGCTCGCGGAAGATCACGCCGCCGAGGATGTTGCGGATGGTGCCGTTCGGCGACTTCCACATCTGCTTGAGGTTGAACTCCTTCACCCGGGCCTCGTCCGGAGTGATGGTGGCGCACTTGACGCCGACGCCGACCTTCTTGATGGCCTCGGCAGCGTCGATCGTCACCTGATCGTTGGTCTCGTCACGGTACTCCATGCCCAGGTCGAAATAGAGCAGCTCGACATCCAGGAACGGGTTGATCAGCTTGTCCTTGATGTACTGCCAGATGATCCGGGTCATCTCGTCGCCATCGAGTTCGACGACGGGGTTGGACACCTTGATTTTTGCCATGATCGGGGAAGCCTCTTGGGAACGGCGCTTTGGCGCGCCACGGGAATATCCGCCGCCTCTTAGCACCGGGACGCGCCCGGCGAAAGCCAAGGGATTATGCACTTTTAGCTCATCCAGCCTCCCTAGATGGGGGGCGGGAGCAGCCCTGCCGCGGGGACCGGGCTGAGGTTTCCGGCGAGATTCAAAAGTCGAATCCAACCCGTTATTTCCCTTGAGAATTTCGTCAGGACAGGCAAACGACAGGCGAACGGGCAGCCGGGTCGAGACTAGGTCAGGACCGGGTCAAGACCGGCCTTGAATCAATGCATCAAGAGCGCCTGTCCAAGACCTTGAGAACCAGTGTGAAAGCGAAGCGAGATGTCCGGGACTGACAAGAGCAAGGCGGGCCTTTCCCTCGACGGTCCCATCGTGATCCTGGTCGAGCCGCAGCTTGGCGAAAACATCGGCATGGCCGCGCGCGCCATGGGCAACTTCGCGCTTGGCGCCTTGCGCATCGTCAACCCGCGCGACGGCTGGCCGAATATCGCTGCCCAGCGCGCCGCAGCCGGGGCCGACCATATTCTGGATAAGGTCGAATTGTTCGACACGGTCGGTGAGGCGGTCGCCGACCTCGACCTGCTGTTCGCCACCACCGCGCGCCCCCACGACCAAGCCAAGCCGGTGGTGGGGCCGGAAGCCGCTGCTAGCGAGATTTCCGGGCACGTCGCGGCCGGCGGCAAGGCCGGTATCCTGTTCGGCCGGGAGCGCTGGGGCCTCACCAACGAGGAGGTCGGGCTCGCCAACCGCATCATCACCTTCCCGGTCAATCCGGGCTTTGCCTCGCTCAACCTCGCCCAGGCCGTGCTGCTGGTCGGCTACGAATGGTTCAAGCGGGCAACCTCCGGTGAGCTGCCGCACGCCATGCCGGAGCGCTCCGAGCGTGCCTCGCAGCACCAGATGCAGGCCTTCTTCGACAATCTGATCCGCGAGCTCGACCGGGTGGAATTTCTGCGCCCGGCCGAGAAGCGCGACACCATGCTCGTCAATCTGCGCAACATCTTCAGCCGGATGGAGCCGACCAAGCAGGACATGCACACCCTGCACGGGGTGGTGATGGCGATCGCAGAAGGGCGCAAGGGCCCCGCCAAGGGCGGCGTGCTCGACGGCGAGCAGGCCACGCGGCTGCGCGCGCTTTTGGCCGAGCACGGGCAGGGCGGCGGGGTGCCCGACAGCGGCTCCACCGTGCGCGGACTCGCCCGCCTGCTCCGCCGCAACCCGACCGATGCCGAGCGTCTGCTCTGGCAAGCCCTGACCCGCGATCGCCGTTTTGCAGGCGGGTTCAAGCGCCAGACCCCTGTGGGGCGGCACATCCCGGACTTCGTCTCGTTCCCGCACCGGATCGCGATCGAGCTGGTGAACGCGGGTGAGAACGAGGCGATCGTCGCGGATCGTGCGGCGAGGCGGGCGTGGCTGGAGGCGCGGGACTATCGGGTGATCGAGATGCGGGCCGCGGACGTGGAGCGGGATCTGGAGGCGGAGCTGGTGCGGCTGCAGGGGATGATGGCGGAAACAACATGACTTTGGGCACGCCGCGGTTTGCGAGCGCTGCAACCGAGGGCTGTGCAACAGCATAATCGGTTGCTAATATCGTCCCCGGGAATTGAGTTGGGGACTGCATGTTCGGAATGATAGGCCGCGCGCTCGTCTGTGCGGCAGCAGGCGTAAGCGCATTGGCGTCGGCGACCTTGCTCGAAATATCGGGCGCTCGTGCGGAAATGCTCTTGAGCGCGAAGTGCAACGCGGCCGGCAATTTCAGTGTCGATGACCGCATTGCGGGCTGCACTGCCATGATCGAGGCAGCGACCGGTATGCAGCCAGCTGTGATCATGGCGCGTTTCCGCCGCGCCGTGTTCTACCGCCAGAAGGGCGAAATCGACTTTGCGATCGCGGACTACAATCAGATCATCGAGCGCGATCCGGGCAATCTGAACGCCCGTATCGCGAGGGCCTCTGCGTTTATTCAAAAGCGACAGCCCGAGGCCGCGCTGTCAGATTACGCCAAGGCAATCGAGCTCGATCCGAAGAGTACCTACGCATATATCGGACGTGCTCACGTCTATTCGGCGAGACGCGACTTCGTTCGCGCCATCGCCGACTATGATCAGGCTCTCCTGATCCATCCCGACAATGTCATAGCGTATGTCGAGCGAGGCCTTGCTTACGTTCGCAAGGGAGATCCGGATCGGGCCATGGCCGACTGTGATCGAGCGGTCGAGATCAGCCCCCAAACCGGCGGCGGCCAACTGTGCCGTGGTCGGGTTTATTTCGCCAAGGGCAATAGAGAACGTGCATTGGCCGAACTCGCTCAAACCATGCCGATCAGGCCCACGAAGGAGAATTTTTACTACTTCCGAGCCGAGTCCTTTTCTCAGCTGGGCGAACTCGACCGCGCTATCGCCGACTATGACCGGGTCATCGAGCTGAATCCACAAAGCCGGACTGCCTACGGCTGCCGCGGCGTCGTCTATGCTCAAAAAGGCGACTATGATCGCGCCATCGCCGATTACGACCGGGTGATCCAGCTGCTACATCAGGATCAAGGAATCTCGGGCGGTCGGCAGACGCGGATTCAAGGTCAGGAAAGTGACCCCATTTCCACGTCCGTCGCGGGTGAATCAATTGCACTCGCTTCAGGGGACGGGCCCGTGCTCCGCGCTCGGGGGGTAGCCTACTATGCGAAAGGCGATCTTGACCGCGCCATCGCAGATTACGATGAGGCGATTCGCCTCAATCCCAGGGACAAGGATGCAATATCGTCTCGCGGCAACGCGTACAGGGCCAAAGGAGACTTCGGCCGGTCGCTTGCGGACTACGATCAACTCGTGCAACTCGATGCCAAGGATGCGCGCGCGTACTTTCATCGTGCAAGGGTCTATTGGCAGAATGCCTCTTTCGCGAAATCGCTGGCTGACCTCGATCAATCAATCCAGCTCAATCCAAAGGATGCCTATCCGGTTTTGTGGCGCGAAATCGTTGCAAGGCGCAGTGACCAACAGAGCCGGCTGAGCGAGGCTGCGAAGCAGCTGGACGCGACGAAATGGCCCACGCCGATCGTCAATCTCTTTCTTGGCACGATGACGCCGGAGCAAGTGCTCAGCGCGGCGGACGACGCCGACCCGATGAAGAGAAAGTGGCAGTTTTGCGAGGCAAATTTCTATATTGCCGAGCGCGCATTGCAAGACGGCTCCAAGGAAGAGGCGCTTAGGCTCTTGGATCAGGCGGCGGCCGATTGCCCGAAGACCTTCATCGAGAAGCAGGCAGCCGACGTTGAGCTCATTTCGCTGCGAGCGAGCCGCTGACCTCGATCAGGCTTCCTAAGGCGGGCAAAGCGAAGCGTGCCGCCATCTCACGTAGCTAGACGGAAGCGGTGGGCATGGCGCTGCGCGCCTGTGGTCACCCTACGAAGGACGCCCGAGCTGCACTTGGCGATCGACCGCGATCCACGTTGCCTTCGCCACCGCCAGCAATCTCCCCGCTTCATCGTGAAGCGCCGCCTCGGCCGTGCGTTTGCGGCCGTCGCGGCCCGTCGGCCAGGCGGTGATGATGCATGGCTCGCCGGGGTGCGGGCGGGCCTCGATCCGCGCCGACATCCGGCCCAGCAGCAACGGTGCCTTGTCGAAGCTGCCGCTCTGCTGATCGCAATTGCAGGCAAAGCCGGTGGGGCAATCGAGTGCCGACCAGAGAAATTCAGAGGCGACCAGGCCGTCCTCGGCGGCCAGATTCTGATCCGGGATCCAGCTCGCCGCGAGAACGGCCTTCTGCGCATGACCTGCGAACGAGCCGGCAAAAATGCGCAGGCCGTCGCCTTTTGCCCTAGCGGGCCCGCACACGAAACATGTCGGCAGCGGATGCTCGTGCGGCTTCACCGGGGTCAACAATTCGGCCGCGCACGCCTCCTCGAAGCTGGCTGTTTCCACGCGCGCAAGCTCGACGCTTGCCGGCCGCCCGGTCGCGACGATCTTGTCGCCGTCGCGAAGCTCCCATGTGCCGTCGTCCGTTGCGACCGCATCGAGCGGCGTGTCCAGCGGCGGCGGTGCGCGCAGCGTGATCTCCGCGGCGCCGGGAATGTGGCAGGCCAGCCGGCCGCAGACATAGCCGCCGTTGCCGGAGTTCGGAGGACCGCAAAAGCGTTTGTCGATGATGATCTGTGTCATCGGTTTTGTTCTCTCTTCCCCGTGCACTTTACCTGATCTTGAGGACAATTCGCCCCTGAACCGTTCGGTTGGCCACGGCACGCATGGCTTCGCCGGCCTCCTCCAAAGGGAGGACGCGGTCGACGTGCGGACGGATTTTCCCGCCGGCCAGCAGTTGCATCAGTGTGGCGTTCATGCGCGCCGCTTCGAGCGAGAATTTCTCCGCCCAGGCGCCGAGGAAGACCCCGAGGATGGAATAGTTCTTCAGCAGCGGAAGGTTCATCGGGAGCTGAGGAATCTCGCCGCTGGTGAAGCCGATCGGCATCAGCCGGCCGCCCCACTTCATCGACCGGGCCATCTGCTGGAATATCGCGCCGCCGACATTGTCGAAGCCGACATCGATCCCTTCGCCGCCGGTGATCGCCTTGATCCGGTCGCGCAGATCCTCGCTACGATAATTGACGATGTCGCTGGCTCCATAATTGCGAACCAGGGCGGCCTTGTCATCGGAGCCGATACCGGCGACGACGCGCAAGCCCAAATGGCGGCCGAGATCGACGGCGGCGAGGCCAACTCCGCCGGCAGCGCCCGTGACGAACAGCGTTTCGCCGCGCTGCGCCCTGGCCCGCTCGACCAGCGCATAATAGGCCGTGCCGTAATTGTGCAGGACCGTCGCCGCGGCCTCGAACGCGACGCCTTCCGGCAGAAGCACGCACTTTGAGTCCTTCGCTATCATCCGTTCGGCGTAGCCGCCGGTCCAGGCGCTGCATGCCACGCGGTCGCCGGGAGCGAATGCCGTGACCGCGCCGCCCACCGCGATGACGACACCGGATGCTTCCGTGCCGGGCACGAAGGGCGTCGGCGGCCGCATCTGGTAGAGCCCCGAGACCATCAACTGGTCCATGAAACTGACGGAGGCCGCATGGACCTCGATCAGGATCTCGTCGCCGGAGGGCTTCGGCTCGTCGATCTCGCCGAGGCGTAAATCGCCGGGTCCGGTGAACGCTGTGCACAGAATCGCTTTCATCGGGGCGCTCCGAAGAGACGCGGCAGCAGCATGGGAACACGCCGGCGATAGTCCTGGTAAGTCGCGCCGAACTCGGCGATCAGGTCGCGCTCCTCGAACTGAAGCGCGGCCAGGATGTAGGCGGTGTTTGCGAGCGCAAACAGAAAGTGGCCGACGGTCATCTCGGGCGTGGCCCAGAACGCGAGCAGAAAGCCGAGCATGATGGGATGCCGCACGATCTTGTAGAGCAGCGGCGTCCTGAACGATTGACCTGGTATCTCGCTCCCGCGGAACGCGACGAAGGCCTGGCGGAGGCCGAACAGATCGAAATGATCGATCATGTGGGTCGAGGCGAACGCGATCAGCCAGCCAAGCCAATGCACGCCGATCAGCAACCAGGCCACCGTTCCGCTCGTTTGCCAGACCGGCGCCGGAATCGGGCGCCACTGCCAGAACAGGAGCAGCAGGATCAGGCTGGAGAGCAGCACATAGGTGCTGCGCTGGCAGGCGGGGGAAAGGAATTTTGCCGACCATCGCTTGAAGGCCGGGCGCGCCATGACGCTGTGCTGGATTGCAAACAGGCTCATCAGCAGCAGGTTGACGACGACGGCCACGCTCAGGTCCGTCGAGTTGCCGACGTCGATCGACATATCTATCGACTTGGGCACGACATAATTGCCGACGAAACCGAGCGCATAGAGAAATGAGACCGTGAAGATGACGTAGCTCACGATGGCGTAGAGCAGGATCAGGAGGCGCGAGATCATGTTTTTTCCTATTGTGCCTAATGCAGCCGTGCCGCATGCAGGAGCCTGAATTGCTCGCCGGCGAGCAGGCTCGATCTGCCCCGATTGCTACTGCTGGACCGTCCCCTGTACGTCCCCGGGGGCGCCGCGAGGGGAGGGAGGACTTTCATGACGGCTTTCTCGCTGGGGACGTTCGGGTTCCCGGAGGTCCACGCCGACGGCCGCCCGATCAAGCTGGCCTTGCGCAAGGGCCTCGCGCTGCTGGTCTATCTCGCGGAGGCCAAGGGCGCTGTGGCCCGCGAAATCATGGCGACGCTGCTGTGGCCTGAAACTGACCGCGAGACCGGGCTTGCGCGATTGCGGCGCCTGCTTCACCGGGTCGAGCTGACGCTCGGTCAGCAGGTGTTCGAGACCGACCGGACCAGTCTGCAATGGTCTCCGGCAATGGCTTTGACGGTCGATGCACATCTGTTCGAGAGCGCCTGCGATCGCGGTGACTTTGACGAGGCCTGCCAGGTCTACGGGGGAGATTTCCTCGCAGGCTTCTCGCCGGAGGATTGTCCGGAATTCGACGATTGGGCGTTCTTCCGCCGCGAGGCGCTGCGGGGACGGCTGATGCATGCGCTGGAGCGTCTGGTGCAGGACAAGACTGCCGGCGGCGACTACTTTGCCGCGGCCGCGCATGCGACCCGCCTGGTCGAGCTCGATCCTTTGAGCGAGGTCTACGGCCGGCATCTGATCCGCAGCCTGCTGGTGGCGGGCGACCGCAGCGCGGCAGAGCGGCACCACGCGGCACTGACGCAGCGGCTGCGTGACGAGCTTGGTGTTAGGCCCGAAGCCGAGACCGAGGCGTTAATGAGTCCCGCGGCGGCACACGCCGTTCCAGCGACGCGCTACGTGAAGGGCGCCGGCGTGCATCTGGCGTATCAGGCCTATGGCAGCGGTCCGCTCGATATCCTGGTCATGCCTGGCTTCGTGTCGCATGTGGAACGCGCCTGGGAGCACCCCGCAAGCCGGGCGTTTCTGGCCTCGCTGATGAAGCTTGGGCGCCTGATCGTGTTCGATCGCCGCGGCATCGGGTTGTCCGACCGGGTTGGATCGGCCCCCGGTATCGACGTCACCGCGGAGGACATCGGCACCGTGCTGCAGGTAGTGGATGCGCGCCGCGTCGTGCTGTTCGGCGCATCCGAGTGCGGGCCGGCCTGCATCAAATTTGCGGTCGACGAGCCGCGTCTCGTGGCCGGACTCATCCTGTTCGGTGCCTTGGCCAAGGGCTGCTGGTCGCAGGATTATCCGCACGCGTTGCGCGCAAGCCAGTACGACGCCTGGAGCAAGCACCTCATCGCGCAATGGGGAGGTCCGGTGGAGATTGAAACCTTTGCGCCCAGCCTTGCGAGCGATCCCCAGGCCCGCGCCTGGTGGGCCGGGCTATTGCGCGCGGCCTCAAGTCCCGGCGGCATCTCGGCGGTGCTTGAGGCGTTTCGCGACGCCGACGTGCGGCAGCTTTTGCCGCAGATTGCCATGCCGACTCTGGTGCTGCACCGTCGGGACGACAAGGCGGTACGGATCGCGGCCGGCCGCGATGTGGCGAGCCGGATCAAAGGTGCGCAATTCGTCGAGCTCGACGGCAATGATCATTGGTTCTTTGCGGGCGATCAAGGACCGGTGCTGGAGGCGATCAAAAGATTCATAGATATGTTGCCGCGCGAGGCGAGAGCGGGCCGTAAAGTGCTGTAGCCCGGATGGAGCGGAGCGCAATCCGGGACAGTGTCCCCGCATTCCGCTGCGCTCCATGCGGGCTACGAGGCCGGCGACCTACACCGCCTCTAACTGATCCGCCGCGCGCTTCTTCTTTGCCTTGGGCTGGCTGAGCAGGGGACCCGCCGTCAGCGCTGCCGTATCCGCCACGCCCGGATCGCGCGACACCATCGCGGCGACGATGGCGCCGTCTATCAACAGCCCGAGCTGGTGCGCGAGCACGACGGGCTCGTTCGATCCGAGCTCGCCGGCGAGCTTCTCGATGTGGCCGAGCACGATCTTCTTGTGCTTCAGCGCGATGTTGCGGAACTGCTTGGCGTCCTTGTCGTGCTCGCCGACCGCGTTGATGAAGGGGCAGCCGTAGAAGCGCTCCTCCGCGAACCAGCTCTTCAGGGCCGGGAAGATGCGCGTGAGCTTGGCCTGGGCGTCGCCGCCGCCTTCTTCCATGGCGCCGATGAACCATTCGCGCCACTGCTTGCCTTCGCTCTCCAGCACCGCGTTGATGAGATTGGTCTTGGAGCCGAACAATTTATAGAGCGTGGTCTTCGCGGTGCCGGCTTCCGCGATGATCGCGTCGATGCCGGTGGCGTTGATGCCGTTCTTGCAGAACAGATGCGTCGCCGCGTTGAGCAGGCGTCCGCGCGCGGACTCGTCGTCACTGGCGCCGCCGTGCGGCGAATGAGACTTCTTCTTTGACGTCTTGTTCGGGGAGGGCTTGTTCAGTGAAAGCTTGGCCATGAGTCCAAACTTACCCGCAGCCGCGCCGCATCAGCAAGCCGCATCTGTTCGCGCTGAAAAGATTCGCACGGGAAAGCCCGTCTGCATCGCCTTTGGGCAAACGGCGGCTGATCAATCCGCAGGCAGTGTTCGCTAAGAGGCTCCAATACTTCGCCTTTTGATTTTGGCCTCATCTGGCACGCTCCGTGCAAGGAAACAGACCGTTCGGTATCCTGCCGATTTCCACTTCTGCCAGGGAGAAGATGATGACTGCCGTCGTTCAAAAGACAGTGCTGACGGGTTGCCTCGCGCCCATCGACAAGAATGGCCTCGAGCAACTGATCGCCAACGGCAAGGCCAATCCGAAGGTCATCAAGACCTTGAAGTGCAAGACGGTCGCGGAAGGAAAATTCCGCCACGCCAACTATATCCGCAGTCTGCCGCCCTACATCGTCGACGAGCCGCCGGGGCTTCTGGGCGACGACACCGCGCCCAATCCGTCCGAAGCCTCGCTCGCCGCGCTCGGCTCCTGCCTCGCCGTCGGCCTGCACGCCAACGCCGTGCATCGCGGCTGGATCGTCAACAAGCTCGAGCTCGAGCTCGAGGGCGACCTCAACATCACTGCGGTGTGGGGCACCGGTGACATCTCGGACAAGCCCGTTGGATTTACGGATGTGCGCGTCAAGGTCGACATGGAATGTGAGGGGATCTCGCCGGACGAGATCAATGCGCTGGTCGCCCATGTGAAGCAATGGTCGCCGGTCGCCAACACCTTCACCCGCCCGGTCAATCTCGAGGTCGGCATCTCGTAGACGGCAACAGGACAAGGTGCGGGAGACGACCATGGGTTCACTGGCTTTATCACGGGCCGAAGTTTTGGATCAGCCCGCACCGTCCATTGCAGGCGAGGTGGCGCGGATTGCGCGGGAGCAGCTCGCGCCGCTCGCCGCCGGCATCGATGACGGCACCATCTATCCCGCCGAGGTGCTGCGCCAATTCGGCGAGGTCGGCGCCTGGGGCAGTCACGTGCCGCACGAAGGGCCCGCAGACTTGCGCTGTGCGATCCAGGCCATGTCGGCGATCGGCGAGGTCTGCGGCAGCACCGCCTTCATGGCGTGGTGCCAGAACACACTGGTCTGGTACGCCGCCAACTCCACCAACATGAAGCTGGCAAAGCGTTTCGGCGATGCGTTCTCGACCGGTCGCGTGCTCGGCGGCACCGGGCTTTCCAATCCGATGAAGAGCTTTTTCGGCATCGAAAAGCTCAAGCTGAAGGGGCGCAAGGTCGAGGGCGGCTACATCGTGCGCGGCGCGCTGCCCTGGGTCTCCAATCTCGGCCCGGGCCATTATTTCGGCACCATCTTCGAACGCGAGGACGAGCCTGGCACTGTCATGTTCCTCGCGGACTGCTCCGACCCCGCAATCACGCTGACGCCATGCAAGCCGTTTCTCGCCATGGACGGTACCGGCACTTACGGCGTGCAGTTCCGCGACGCCTTTGTGCCTGACGAGCTGATCCTGGCCGATCCCGCCGGCCCCTTCGTGAAGAAGATCCGCGCCGGATTCATCCTGCTGCAGGCCGGCATGGCGCTCGGGCTCATCAAGGACTGCATCAACATCATGGACGAGGTCGACAATCCCCTCGGTCACATCAACCGCTATTTGCCGCAACAGCCGGTGCACTTCCGCGAACTCGCCGCCGAGCTCGAGACCGAGACCATGGCGCTGGCGCGCGATCCCTACAATGAAGAGGAGACCTACTGGCGCAAGGTGATCGCGCTGCGACTTCGCGCCGGCGAGGCCAGCGTCGCCGCGGCGCATGCGGCGATGCTGCATTGTGGCGCGCGCGGCTACCTCAAGTCCCACCGCGCGCAGCGCCGCCTGCGCGAGGCCTATTTCGTCGCGATCGTCACGCCTGCCACCAAGCAGCTGCGCAAGATGCTCGCCGATTCCTGAGTTCTACGAGCCCACCCACCATCTAACCTCAACGGAGAGGCTGCCAATGACGGACGTTCTGATCTCTGCCAGCGAACTTGCCGATCTCTTGAAGACCGAGCCCTGTGTCGTAATCGACACCCGCAACCCCGACACCTATGGCGCCGGGCACCTTCCCAATGCCGTGAACGTGCATGAGATATTCACGTTTCTTGCGACCTCGACTCCGGAGGGAATGGCCGAGCTGAAGACCAAATTCGCCGACGCCTTTGGCGGCGCGGGCCTGTCCGGCAAGGAAACAGCCGTGATCTACGAGCAGTCGATGAACTCCGGCTTCGGCCAGTCCTGCCGCGGCTACTACCTGCTCACCATGCTCGGCTATCCCAAGATCAAGGTGCTGCATGGTGGCTTCGATGCCTGGGTGGCCGCAGGTCTTCCGGTGACGAAGGATGTCCCGGCGCCGGTGAAGGCGTCGTTCGGACTCGTGCCTGAAGCGGGTGAGATCCTGATCGACGCCAAGACCATGCTGGCGGCCGTCGGCAAGCCGGGTGTCGCCATCCTCGACGTGCGCGACGTCGACGAGTGGATCGGCGACAGCTCGTCGCCTTATGGGAAGGATTTCTGCCCGCGCAAGGGCCGCATTCCCGGTGCGGTGTGGCTGGAATGGTATCGCATGATGAAGCCGACCGCCGAGGGACCGCGCTTCAAATCCAAGGACGAGATCCTGGCGGAATGCGCCACGGTCGGCATCTCGCCCTCCACGCCGGTCTATCTCTACTGCTTCAAGGGGGCTCGCGCCTCGAACACGTTCCTGGCGCTCAAGAACGCCGGCGTGAAGGACGTGCGGATGTATTTCGGCTCCTGGAACGAATGGTCGCGCGATCCGTCGCTGCCGATCGAGCAGGGATTGCCGATCGCATCGGAGGTGACGACCAAGGCGGCGTGATCGCCGCTAGCCGCCGGCCCGCGGACGGGGCGCGATTCCCAGCGCCTTGATTCGCGAGGCCAGCGTGGTCGGCTTGATGTCGAGCATCTCGGCCGCACCACCGGGGCCGAACACTTTTCCGGCGCAGCTCTCGAGCGCGGCCAGGATGTTGGCGCGCTCGTGGTCGCGCATTTCGGATGACGTCATCACAGCGGGCCGCGCGTCAGCCTTCTGCCGCGTGGCGCCAGCTGGGGTCTGCGTGCCAGAGGAGTCGGGCAGATCAATCCGCAAACGGCCGTTCTGCGACAGGATCGCGGCGCGCTCGATCACGTTCTGGAGTTCGCGGACATTGCCGGGCCAGTCGTAGCGAGCGAGCCGCCGCGCATCGCCTTCCGACAGCCGCAGATTCGATTTCAGCGCCTTGCTCTCGCGCGTGAGAAAATGCTGGGCGAGCAGAGGAATGTCCTCGCGCCGTTCGCGCAGGGGCACCGTCTCGATCGGAAACACGTTGAGGCGGAAGTAGAGGTCCTCGCGAAAACGGCCGCGCTGCACCTCCTGCTTGAGGTCGCGATTGGTGGCGGCGATGACGCGGACGTCGACCGCGCGGGTGCGCTCTTGGCCGACGCGCTCGAAATTGCCCTCCTGCAACACGCGCAGCAGCTTGCCTTGCAATTCGAGCGGGATCTCGCCGACCTCGTCGAGGAACAGCGTGCCGCCATCGGCAAGCTCGAAGCGGCCGATGCGGTCGCGCGTCGCGCCGGTGAAGGCGCCGCGGACATGGCCGAAGAATTCGCTTTCGAACAGTTCGCGCGGGATCGCGGCGCAGTTGACGCGGATCAGCGGCCGGTCTCTGCGGGTAGAATCCTCGTGTATGGCGCGCGCGATCAGCTCCTTGCCGGTGCCGGATTCCCCGGTGATCATCACCGCCGCGCTGGTCGGCGCCACCAGCTTGACCTGGCGCAGCGTCGTCTGGATCGCCTCGCTGCCACCGATGATGCCGCGCGGATTGGTCTCGATGCGGATTTCTTCCTGGAGGTAGGCGTTTTCGAGCTCGAGCCGCTCGCGGAGGCGATCGACCTCGGCCAGCGCGGCGTGCAGCTTCTCGTCGGCCTCGCGGCGCTGGCTGACGTCGCGAAACACCACGACGGCGCCGACCACCACGCCGCGATCGCGGATCGGCGTGGAGGTGTATTCGACCCAGGCCGGCGAGCCGTCCTTGCGCCAGAACACCTCACCGTCGACCTGGTGCACGGCGCCGTCGCGGAACGCCGCGTAGATCGGGCAATCATGGTTGTGATAGTGCCGCCCGTCATGGTGGGTGTGGTGCATGATGGGATGGATTTCCTTGCCGACCAGCTCCTCGGCCGTCCAGCCCAGCATCCGCTCGGCGGCGGGGTTCACGAAGGTGGTCTTTCCTTCCGCGTTGACGCCGTAAATGCCTTCGCCGGCGGCGCGCAGGATCAGCTGGTTCTCGCGCTCGATGTCCTGGAATACGCGCTCGACCCGCTGCCAGGTCGAGATGCCGCTGCGCATGTGGTCTTCAGCTGCGGCATCGACATTGCGGCGGCGGCGCGCTTCGAGATCGGTGAGGGTGAGCTGGACCAGCGTGCGCCCGTCATGGGGCAGGACGCTTCCCGCATATTCGAGCCGGAGATTTTGCCCGGTGGCATGGCGCGGGTTGAGCGCCGTGGTCCAGTAGGCGCCCTTGTGCAGCACGGCCTGGGTGAACACGGTCAGCGCCGGAAGCTCACCGGCATGCAGCGTGCTCGCCCTGGTCTGGCGCAGCAGCGCGCGGTCGTAGCCGAGCAGGGCGCATGCGGCGGGATTGGCATCGACGATCTGGTCGCCGAAGGGGTCGATCAGCAGCGTCGCTTCGACCGAGGATTCGAAAGCCGCGACGCGCGGATCGATGCTCGGGGCCACATCGTCGTGGGCAAGTATTGGCGTCGTTGCCATTACGAAATCTCGTTATTCAACTACGAAATATCGTTTATCACGAATTTTCGTAATGACCAAGTGCGAGTGAAAGTGCTGCGTCATCAAGGCACTGGCCGGCCTGAAGGTGATGGCATGCTCCTTGCGTAATTCTCCTCGCAATGACGCGCAGGAGGTCCGATGTCCACTTTCGACAATCCGTTTGATCCCGATCGCAACCTGCGAGCCGGCTGTGCCTGTGGTCAGCATCAATCCGCGGCTGAGCACGAGCAGGCCACCGCATTGCGCTGTGATCCCGTCGAGAGCGAGGAGAAGCGCTACGAGGGCGTGGTCGCCTCTGCCGTGATGCGCGCGATGTTTCCGCAGGACGTTGCGCGGCGCGCATTCCTGAAGTCGGTCGGTGCCTCAACCGCGCTGGCCGCGCTGTCGCAGTTCTTCCCGCTTCAGACCGCCACCGAAGTCTTTGCGCAAGCCGGCGCGCCGGAAAAGAAGGACCTCAAGGTCGGCTTCATCCCGATCACCTGCGCCACGCCGATCATCATGGCGGCGCCGCTGGGCTTCTATGCCAAGCACGGCCTCAACGTCGACGTGGTCAAGACGGCGGGCTGGGCCGTGATCCGCGACAAGACCATCAACAAGGAATACGACGCCGCGCACATGCTGGCGCCGATGCCGCTCGCGATTTCGCTTGGCTTGGGTGCCAACGCCATTCCGTTCGCGGTGCCCGCGATCGAGAACATCAACGGCCAGGGCATCGTGCTGGCGAGCAAGCACAAGGACAAGCGCGACCCGAAGGACTGGAAGGGCATGAAGTTCGCCATCCCCTTCGACTATTCCATGCACAATTATCTGCTGCGCTACTATCTCGCCGAACACGGGATCGACCCCGACGCCGACGTGCAGCTGCGTTCGGTACCGCCGCCGGAAATGGTGGCAAACCTGCGCGCCGACAACATCGACGGCTTCCTCGCGCCCGACAACATCTGCCAGCGCGCGATCTATGACGGCGTCGGCTTCATGCATCTCTTGTCCAAGGAAATCTGGGACGGACATCCCTGCTGCAGCTTCGCCGCCAGCCGCGAGTTCATCACGACGGCGCCGAACAGCTTTGCCGCGCTGACGCGCGCGATCGTCGATGCCACCGCCTATGCGTCGAAGGCGGAGAATCGCAAGCAGATCGCCGAGGCGATCGCGCCGGCGAACTACATCAACGCGCCGGTCACGGTGCTGGAACAGGTCCTGACCGGCACCTATGCCGATGGCCTCGGCGGCGTGAAGACGGATGAAAAGCGCGTCGATTTCGACCCGTTCCCCTGGCAGTCCTTCGCGGTGTGGATGCTGACGCAGATGAAGCGCTGGGGCCAGATCAAGGGCGACGTCGACTACAAGGCGGTTGCCGAGCAGGTGTATCTCGCCACCGACACCAGGAAGCTGATGACCGAGATGGGCCTGGCGCCGCCAGCCGGCAGCTACAAATCGTTCGCGGTGATGGGCAAGACTTTCGATCCTGCCAAGCCGGAGGATTACTTGGCGGGCTTCAAGATCAGGAAGGCGTCGTGACCTCGTCGCTTCGCGTCCGCGCCGGCCTGGTCTCGATCGTGCTGCTCGTCGCGTTCCTTGGCGTCTGGCATCTCGCCGTGCGCTCGACCGCACCGGTGGCTACGATGAGCCCGGAATACGCCAAGCTGATGGGCCTGACCGCGACCCAGGGCAAATCCGCCATGCCCGGGCCGCTCGACGTCGGCGCAAAACTCTGGGAGCATGTGAGGAGGCCGTTCTACGATAACGGACCTAACGACAAGGGGCTCGGCATCCAGCTCGGCTACTCGATCGCGCGCGTCGGCGCCGGCTATCTGCTCGCCGTGCTGGTCGCCATCCCGCTCGGTTTCCTGATCGGCATGTCGCCGCTGCTGAGTAAGGCGCTCGATCCCTTCATCCAGGTGCTGAAGCCGATCTCGCCGCTGGCGTGGATGCCGCTCGCGCTCTACACCATCAAGGATTCCTCGATCTCCGCGATCTTCGTCATCTTCATCTGCTCGATCTGGCCGATGCTGCTCAACACCGTGTTCGGGGTCGCGAGCGTACGCAAGGAATGGATCAACGTCGCGCGAACGCTCGAGGTCGGAACCATCAGGCGCGCCTTCACCGTGATCCTGCCGGCAGCGGCGCCGACGATTTTGACCGGCATGCGCATCTCGATCGGCATCGCCTGGCTCGTGATCGTCGCCGCCGAAATGCTCGTCGGCGGCACCGGCATCGGCTATTTCGTCTGGAACGAGTGGAACAATTTGTCGATCACCAATGTGATCATCGCGATCCTCCTGATCGGGGTGGTCGGCATGCTGCTCGACCAGATCCTCGCGCGTTTCACGCGCATGGTCACGTTTCCGGAGTAGGGCCGTGACCGAAAAATTCATCTCCATCGAAGCCATCGCAAAGCGCTACCCGGGCGCGGGCGGCGCGACAACGACGATCTTCGAGAATCTGTGGCTGTCGATGGCGCGCGGTGAGTTCTGCTGCGTGATCGGCCATTCCGGCTGCGGCAAGACCACGGTGCTCAACATCCTCGCCGGCCTCGACGCGCCGAGCGAGGGCGCGGTGATCGTTGACGGGCAGGCCATTTCAGGGACGAGCCTCGATCGCGCCGTGATCTTCCAAAGCCACGCGCTGCTGCCCTGGCGCACCGTGCTCGGCAACGTTGCCTACGCCGTGAGCTCGAAATGGCGGAGCTGGAATCGCGCCAAGGTGAAGGCGCATGCGCAGACGTTCATCGATCTCGTCGGCCTGACGGGTTCGGAACACAAGCGACCTTCCGAGCTTTCCGGCGGCATGAAGCAGCGCGTCGGCATCGCGCGTGCGCTCTCCATTACGCCAAAGATGATGCTGATGGACGAGCCGTTCTCGGCACTCGACGCGCTGACGCGCGGCACGCTGCAGGACGAGGTGCGGCGCATCTGTCTCGAGACCGGGCAGACCGCGTTCATGATCACCCATGACGTCGACGAGGCGATCTATCTCGCCGACAAGATCTTCCTGATGACCAACGGTCCCGGCGCGGTGCTGGCGGAAGTTGTCGAGAACCCGCTGCCGAGGGACCGCGGCCGCACCGATTTGCACCGCCATCCGCTGTACTACGCGCTGCGCAACCACATCGTCGATTTCCTGGTGACGCGCAGCAAGACTTTCGCAGCCGAGACGCCCGGCCACGATCCGCGCAATGTGCCGGTGGTGCATATCGGCAAGCCCGGACTGACCGTCGCGTCCGGTGGCGACGAGCAACGACAGACCTGGATACCCGGGACCAGTCCCGGGCTGACTGCCTAATTTGGAGACGCATGATCTAGGGAAAACCGCTTCACACTTTTCCGGATCATGCTTTTGAAGGGAGACCCTGACATGAAACGCGAAGACCTCACCGAGAAGCTGCTCGACATCAAGCGCGAGAAGGGCTGGACCTGGAAATATATCTGCGAGCAGATCGGCGGCTATTCCGAGGTGCTGATAACAGGTGCGATCCTCGGCCAGATGAAATTGACCAAGCCGCAGGCAGCAAACGCCGCTGAACTTTTCGGCCTGACGAAGGCCGAGACCGCGATGCTGAACGAGACGCCGATGCGCGGCATGCCGATGCCGCCGACCGATCCTTTGATCTATCGCTTCTACGAGCTGGTCATGGTCAACGGTCCGGCCTGGAAGGCGCTGATCGAGGAGGAGTACGGCGACGGCATCATGTCGGCGATCGATTTCGACATGGTGATGGAGCGCCTGCCCAACCCGAAGGGCGACCGCGTCAAGATCACCATGAGCGGCAAATTCCTGCCGTACAAATATTACGGCGCCAGCGGCAACGTGCCGGAATACGGGTTCAAGGAGGGATAGCTAGTTGGCATTCCGGGGGCGCGTCGCAGACGTGGCCCCGGAATGATGCTTCGCCTTATTTCCCGGCCTTCACCTCGGCCGCCGCCACCGCGATCAGCTCGTTCATCTTGGCGCGAATCGCCTGTTCGGTGACGGCGACGTTCTTGGCGGCGAAATCGGCCATGACCTTGCGCAGGACGTCGGCGTCACCGGCTTCCTCGAAATCGGCCGCGACCACCTCCTTGGCATAGGCCGTGGCGGCATCGCCGCTGATGCCGAGCTTTTCGGCCGCCCACAGACCGAGCAGCCGGTTGCGGCGGGCTTCCGCCTTGAATTTCTGCTCCTCGTCGAGGGCAAACTTCTTCTCGAAGCCTTCCTCGCGCTTGTCCAACGTGCTCATGCCTTTTCCAATTCCCTGCTGAATGGACCCGGCTGGCCCTCGTTGCGAGAGCCCCGGTGCATGCCTAGATAGGGGGCACGAATCGGCAAAACAACGAGCCGTTAAGCCGCAGGCAAGACGGTATAAGTTTGATGCCGGACGGCCGGATCGATTGTGCTGGGACGGCCAATCGGATAGGTTGCCTAGGGCTGGGTTCCCGTTCTGTTTCCAGGGGTTCCGGGCCGTTCACGGCAGCTCCGCTGTGGGTCGTAGTCTCGTCAACCGGAGCACACCAGATACATGGATTTCAACAAAACACGGTACATCCCCATGAGCCGTCGGCGTCGCATTTATGAAGGCAAGGCAAAGGTTCTTTACGAAGGCCCGGAGCCCGGTACCCTGATCCAGCACTTCAAGGATGACGCCACCGCGTTCAATGCGAAAAAGCATCAGGTGATCGAGGGCAAGGGTGTCCTCAACAACCGGATCTCGGAGTACCTGTTTCAGCACCTCAATGACATCGGGGTGCCGACCCATTTCATCCGCCGCCTCAACATGCGCGAGCAGTTGATTCGCGAAGTCGAGATCGTGCCGCTGGAAGTGGTGGTGCGGAACGTTGCCGCCGGCTCGCTGTCGCAGCGCCTCGGCATCGAGGAGGGTACGCAGCTGCCCCGCTCGATCATCGAGTTCTATTACAAGAACGACCAGCTCAACGACCCCATGGTATCGGAAGAGCACATCACCGCTTTCGGGTGGGCGACACCGCAGGAGATCGACGACATCATGGCGCTTGCCATCCGTGTCAACGACTTCCTCACCGGTCTCTTCCTCGGCATCGGCATCCGACTCGTCGACTTCAAGATGGAGTGCGGCCGATTGTTCGAGAACGACATGATGCGGATCATCGTCGCCGACGAGATCTCGCCGGATAGCTGCCGTCTGTGGGACATCAAGTCGAACGAGAAGCTCGACAAGGACCGTTTCCGCAGGGATCTCGGTGGGCTGCTCGAGGCCTATACCGAAGTCGCCAAGCGTCTCGGCATTCTCATGGAGAACGAGCGTCCGGCCGGTTCCGGCCCGGTGCTGGTGAAGAGCTAAGAGGGATCTGACGTGAAGGCACGTGTCACCGTTACGTTGAAAACGGGCATCCTCGATCCGCAGGGTAAGGCGATCGAGGGTGCGTTGAAGTCGCTCGGCGTCGACGGCGTCGCCAGCGTTCGCCAAGGCAAGGTGTTCGACATCGAGCTCGCCGGCGCGGACAAGGCCAAGGCAGAGGCGGCGTTGAAGGACGCCGCCGACAAGCTGCTGGCGAACACCGTGATCGAGAATTATCGGGTCGAGCTGATCGGGTGAACGGGATGGCTCACAGCCATCCGACCCGACGAAAACGCCAGTACAGCGCACCGCACGCCGTCAGCATCACGCCGAGCAGCGTGTAATAGCCGTACTCCCAGTCCAGCTCCGGCATGTGCTTGAAGTTCATGCCGTAGATGCCGGCAAGCGCGGTCGGGATCGCGATGATCGCGAGCCAGGAGGCGAGTTTCTTGGAGACCGCCGTCTCCTGGGCCTGGCCGACCAGCAGGCTTGCTTCGAAGGCAAAGGCCAGCACCTCGCGCATTGAATCGATCCGCTCCTGGATGTTCCTGACGTGGTCGGTGACGTCGCGGAACAGCGGCTGCATCGTCGCGCGCACCATCGCCAGCTCGTCATGCTCGAGCCGGCGGCAGACCTCCACCAGCGGTCCGATTGCAGTCCTGAGCCGCAGCAGGTCGCGGCGCAGCATGTAGAGCCGTTCGATCTGCGCCTTGCTGATCGCCTTGGAGAGCACGTCGTCCTCGATGCTTTCGACCTCTTCGTGAATGCTCTCCAGCACGGGCGAGTAGTTGTCGACGATGAAATCGAGGATGGCGTAGAGGATGTAGTCCTCGCCGCGCGCGAGCGCGCGCGGGCAGCTTTCGCAGCGTTCGCGCACCGGCGTGTACGACGTCGAGGCGCCGTGGCGCACCGAGACCAGATAGCCTTCTCCGACGAAGATGTGCGTCTCGCCGAAGGCGATCCGGCCCTCGATCAGTTGGGCGGTACGCGCCACGATGAACAGGGCCTCGCCATATTGCTCGATCTTCGGTCGCTGATGGGCGTGGTTGGCGTCCTCGATGGCGAGCTCGTGCAGGTCGAACTGCTTCTGCACCGCGCTGAGCAGCGCCATGTCGGGCTCGTGCAGCCCGATCCAGACCACGTGGCCGGGCTTCGCCCGCCAGCTCGAGGCCTCGCTGATGGCGATATTAGCGACACGCCGGCCGTCGACATAGGCGCCGGCGGCGATGACGCCCTCGGTGGACACCGGCTCGGAGAGGGATGCGGGCAGCGAGGGGACATTCATGGCTTTAATCCCGGGCGAATCGATCGGCCGAATGGCGGGCTATGGCCTGTGCACAACGCTCGCGGGCAAGGCTAGCACTGGTAAAATCCCCGTCAAATGGTTATGTCTGCTGCCGATTTGGCAGCCGTGCCAACCCCATTCAATCGTCGTTCGGAACCTCTGCCATGAAAGCCGCCATCCTCGTCTTTCCCGGAATCAACCGCGAGCGCGACATGGCGCGTGCCTTGAGGCTGATCTCGGGCAGCGAGCCCGCGATGGTCTGGCACGCCGAGACCTCGCTACCTGCGGGGACCGATCTCGTGGTGGTCCCCGGCGGGTTCTCCTATGGAGATTATCTGCGCTGCGGCGCGATTGCGGCGCGGGCGCCGGTGATGGACGCGGTGCGCGACTATGCGGCCAAAGGCGGCCTCGTGCTCGGCGTCTGCAACGGTTTTCAGATCCTCTGCGAATCCGGCCTCTTGCCCGGCGTCCTGATGCGCAATGCACGGCTGAAATTCATCTGCCACGACGTGCATCTCCGTGTCGAGCGCTCCGACACACCGTTCACGCGCGGCTACAATGCAGGGCAGGTGATCCGCGTGCCCATCGCGCATGGCGAGGGCAATTATGCGGCGGACGCCGAAACCATCAAGCGGCTCGAAGGCGAGGGGCGCGTGCTTTACCGCTATTGCTCGGCCGACGGCGCGATCGACGATATCAGCAACATCAATGGCGCCGCGCAATCCATCGCCGGCATCGTCAACGACAAGGGCAACGTGCTCGGCATGATGCCGCATCCGGAAAACCACGTCGAAGACATCATGGGCTGCACCGACGGCCGCGGCCTGTTCGCCGGCCTCACCGCGCATCTGGAAAAGGCCGCGTGATTAGGTTCGTGCTGAAGCGGCTGTCGGCCGCTGTCGCCGTCGTTGCGTTCGCGACGGCCGCGTTCGCGCAGGATTTCCCCAAGCGTCCGGTCACCATGATCGTGCCGTTCGCGGCCGGCGGCACGTCCGACGTGATCGCGCGCACGGTTGCCGAGCAGATGGGCATCGCGCTCGGGCAGACCATCGTGATCGAGAACGTCGCAGGCGCCGGCGGCTCGACCGCACTGGCGCGTGCCTCCCGTGCCGAGCCCGACGGCTACACCATTGCGATCGGCAATGCCGGCACCAACGCCGCGACCTATACGATCTATCCAAAGCTGCCGTTCACGCCGGACTCCTTCGTGCCGATCGCCATGGTGGCGAAGACGTTCGGCATCATCGCCGTGCGCAAGGATTTTCCGGCGAAGGACCTGAAAGAGTTCATCGCATACGCCAAGGCCAATCCGGGCAAGATCAATCTCGGCCATGCCGGCGTCGGCTCCTCGAACTACCTGATCTGCAAGAGCTTCGTCACGGCCGCGGGGATCGACGCGACGCTGGTTGGCTATCGCGGCGCCGCGCCCGCGCTCACCGATGCGATCGGCGGTCAGATCGACGGCGTCTGCGATGCGGCAGCCTCCGTCTCGCAGTCGATCAACGAGAAGCTGGCGCGCGGGCTCGTGGTCGGCTCGACCGTCCGGCTCGCCACAGTGCCCGACCTGCCGACGTCGGCCGAAGCCGGCCTGCCCGAATTCGAAGCGCAGGGCTGGAACGGCCTGTTCGCGCCGAAAGGCACCCCGTCGGCGGTCATCGCCAAGCTGAATGCCGCCGCACGCACGGCGGTCGAAACCGACGCGGTGAAGAAACGGTTCGCCGATCTCTCGACCGTGGCACCCGACGCCGACGAACACACGCCCGAGGTCCTGCAAAAGCTCGTGACGCGCGACGTCGAGAAGTATCGCAAGATGCTGGCCGACGACGCCAAGTAATAGCTAGCGTCGTTTCAGCCGCTCCGTCGGCACCGTCATCGCGGCGACGCCCGCCATGACCAGCACCAGTCCCAGCGCCAGGTTCGACGGCACGCTCTCGCCGAGCAGCAGCACGGAGAGGCCGACGCCGATCGGGATGCGCAGATAGCCTTGCGCGTTCGTCGTCAACGTGCCGAGCCGTCCCAGGCACATGTAGAACAGCATCAGCCCCAGGGCGCTGGAGACGATGCCCATGACGATGGTGGCTATGATCGCGGTCGGCGTCGGGTGCAGCGTCCAGGGCTGGTCGATGATCAGCGAAGGCGGCAGCAGAACGAGGCCGCCGAACAGCAGCGAACCGGCCGCCACCACCATCGGGTCGTATTCGGACAGCCGCAGGCCGAAGATGGTCGCGCAGGCGAACGAGATGGTGGCGAGCAGGATGGCGATCTCCGCCACGATCTCGCTACCGAAGCCGCGCAGCGCATCGAGGCCGACGATGACGATAGTGCCGGCAAGGCCGAGGAGCGCGCCCGCGAGCTTCAGCAGCGTGGCCGGCTCGTGCCGCGTGATCAGCGAGGTGATCAGGAAGGCGAAGATCGGCGTGGTCGAAGCCAGCACCACCGTGTTCGACGCCGGCACATAGAGCTGCGACCAGGTGATGATCAGGAAGGGGAAGGTCGAGTTGATCAATTGCTGGGTCGCGAACAGCTTCCAGGCCTTCCCGTCGGTCGGGATCCTGACGCCGCGCATCCACAGGATCGCGAACAGAAACGCGGCCGCGATCAGCGACCGCGCCGAGATGAAGGTCACAGGCGGGATCGTATCCAGCGCGAGCTTGGCCAGCGGATAGGTTGAGCTCCAGCAGCAAGCGAGCGCGACCAGCAGCGCATAGTCGCGCCAGTTGCGCGCGCCTGTGGCAGCCATGGACGGCAATTGCGAGGTCGTTGCGCGACCCGTCGGCGATGTGCTCTGCGGCACCTTGATATTGCTCCCCGGCGCGACAGCGCTGGACACAAGTCTGGGCGAGGGGGCGCCAAAAGGGAAGGCGGCGAGCTATGCGTTTGGCTGCGGTGCCGGCTTCCGCTTCACCCGCTTGATCGTGCCGGAGAAGGTGAACAGGGGGCGCCCGCCTGATGTCAGCTTGCCGCGCAGGAAGATCAGCGAGCCGCCGGCGCGGGAGACCTCGCCGACGCATTCGATCAGCTCGCCTTCGCGCGCCGCGTCGAGGAAGTCGCAGGCGAAATTGGTGGTCACCGCCGGCCCATCCAGCTCGTGGGTGGCGATGGCGAACAGGCAATAGTCGGCAAACGCCATGAAGCAGCCGCCATGGACGTTTCCGGAGCCGTTGAGGTGCTTTTTCTCGACCCGGAACGCCGAGCGGACGCTGCCGTCGTCCTCGATCTTGTGCCAGAACGGGCCGATATGGCTCTCAAAACTGTCGCGAATCCAGGTTCGCCAGCCCTGGAATTCCCCATCGGTGGCGACGTGGAGGTCGGGGCGGCGAGGCGGGGGCGCTTTGGTCAATTCGTGCAAGGAAATGGGCCTTCAATTGCGGGTCGTTTGCCCTTAAATCCGATCTGTCCGCGCTGTGCAATTCCTGTTCCCGCAGCCCCCGGCCGCAAAACGTGGGACAGCGGGAAAATGCGCCATAAAGGGCTTTTCCAAGCCGTCCGATGTTCCTAAGAACGGCCCACCGCCGTCGAAAGCCTCGAATCCATGAAGAACGAACCCAAGATCACCCCCGAGCTGATTGCCGCCCACGGGCTCAAGCCCGACGAGTATGAGCGCATTCTGAAGCTGATCGGGCGGGAGCCGACCTTCACCGAGCTCGGCATCTTCTCGGCGATGTGGAACGAGCACTGCTCGTACAAATCCTCGCGCCTCCATCTGAAGGGTCTGCCGACTAAGGCGCCCTGGGTGATCCAGGGTCCTGGCGAGAACGCCGGCGTGATCGACATCGGCGACGGCCAGGCCGTGGTCTTCAAGATGGAGAGCCACAACCACCCGAGCTACATCGAGCCGTACCAGGGCGCCACCACCGGCGTCGGCGGCATCTTGCGCGACGTCTTCACCATGGGTGCGCGGCCAATCGCCTGCCTCAACGCGCTGAGCTTCGGCGCGCCTGAGCATGCCAGAACCAGGCATCTCGTCTCCGGCGTCGTCGCCGGGGTCGGCGGCTACGGCAATTCCTTCGGCGTTCCGACGGTCGGCGGCCAGGTCCGTTTCCACACCCGCTATGACGGCAACATTCTCGTCAACGCGATGGCGGTCGGCCTCGCCGATACCGACAAGATCTTCTATGCGGCCGCCTCCGGCGTGAACATGCCGATCGTCTATCTCGGCTCTAAGACCGGGCGCGACGGCATCCACGGCGCCTCGATGGCGTCGGCCGAGTTCGACGACAAGTCCGAAGAGAAGCGTCCGACCGTTCAGGTCGGCGATCCCTTCGCCGAAAAGCTGCTGCTCGAGGCCTGTCTCGAGATCATGGAGAAGGGCTGCGTCATCGCGATCCAGGACATGGGCGCGGCGGGTCTGACCTGTTCGGCGGTCGAGATGGGCGCCAAGGGCGATCTCGGCGTCGATCTCGATCTCGATGCGGTACCGACGCGCGAGATCGGAATGAGCGCCTACGAGATGATGCTCTCGGAGAGCCAGGAGCGCATGCTCATGGTGCTCAAGCCCGAGAAGGAGAAAGAGGCCGAGGCGATCTTCAAGAAGTGGGGCCTCGATTTCGCCGTGGTCGGCTACACCACACCGAGCAAGCGCTTTGTGGTCAAGCATGGCGGCGACGTCATGGCCGATTTGCCGATCAAGGAGCTCGGCGATGAGGCGCCGCTCTATGATCGCCCGCATGTCCCCTCCGCCGCGCTGCCGGTCGTGCATGCGCGCGAGGTGGCGGCGCCGATGGGTCTCGGTGCCGCGCTCGAAAAGCTGATCGGCACGCCCGACATGTGCAGCAAGCGCTGGGTCTGGGAGCAGTACGACCACGTCATTCTCGGCAACACCATGCAGCGTCCCGGCGGCGATGCCGCCGTGGTGCGCGTGCAGGACGGCCCGAAGGGCCTGGCACTGACCGTCGATGTGACGCCGCGCTATTGCGAGGCCGATCCCTATCAAGGCGGCATGCAGGCGGTGGCGGAAGCCTGGCGCAACATCACTGCGGTCGGCGGCAAGCCGCTCGCGATCACCGACAATCTCAATTTCGGCAATCCTGAGCGGCCCGAGATCATGGGCCAGTTCGTCGGCTGCCTGAAGGGCATCTCGGAAGCCTGCCGCACGCTCGACTTCCCGGTCGTCTCAGGCAACGTCTCGCTCTACAACGAGACCAATGGCCGCGCGATCCTGCCGACGCCCTCGATCGGCGGCGTCGGTTTGCTCGATGACTTCACCAAATCGGCCTCGCTCGCGTTCAAGGCCGAAGGCGAGGCGATCCTCCTGATCGGCGAAACTCACGGCTGGCTCGGCCAGTCGGTTTACCTGCGCGACATCTGCGGTCGCGAGGAGGGCGCGCCGCCGCCGGTCGACCTCGCGGCCGAGAAGCGCAACGGCGACTGCGTGCGCGGCATGATCCATGCGGGCACCGCGACCGCCGTGCACGATCTCTCCGACGGTGGCCTGCTGATCGCGCTCGCCGAGATGGCGATGGCGAGCGGCATCGGCGCCAAACTGCTGGCGGCGCCCACCGCGCTGGTGCCGCAGGCCTATTGGTTCGGCGAGGACCAGGCGCGCTATCTCGTCACCGTGCCTGAAGCCGAGGCCGGCCGCGTGCTCGCCAAGATGCGCGGCTGCGAGGTGCCCTGCGTGCGGATCGGCACCACCGGCGGAGACGCCGTCGCGATCGCTGGCGAGGCGCCTGTAACGATCGAGGCGCTGCGGACCTCGTTTGAGCGCTGGCTGCCGGAGTATATGGGCGGCAAGGCAGCCTGAGGGGCTGCCGCACACTCCGTCATTGCGAGCGCAGCGAAGCAATCCAGAGCCTCACCGCTGAGGCACTCTGGATTGCTTCGTCGCAAGAGCTCCTCGCAATGACGAATGGAAAGAGCTCGGCCTCACAACACGTGCGAGGCCCCCGGAATCTTCCGCAACGCCGCCGTCAGTCCCCAGCTCAGGATCACCGTGAGCACGAAGCCGATCGCGGCCTTCGCGATCGCAGGCCAGCTGTAATCGAACAGCGCGTACTGGATCCACAACGCGATCGGGTAGTGCACCAGGAAGATGCCGTAGGCATCCGCCTGCATGCGGTCGAGCAGGTTCGGTCCCGGCGACTTCTGGTGCAGGAAGAAGGCGAGAATCGCGAGCAGGATCGAGCCTGAAAACAGCACGAAGAACGTGCCGTAGATGGCCTGGTACCAGTGCGGCTGCGGGTCTGGATTACCGAGTATCTCGCGCTTGATGTAGATCATGACCCACATCAGGCAGTAGGGGATCAGCGTGGCGATCAGCCACAGCCAGCGCTGTTTCGGCAACTGGCCGCCGGCGCTGAGGATGCCGCGATCGAAATTCGCGGCTCCAACGCTGACGCCGATGAAGAAATAGGCGAAGTAAAGCGGGATGCGGCTGGCCTGCACCGAGAACGGCCCGAGCTCGAACCATTTGCTGCCGCCGAAATAGAGCAGCGCCGGCACGTAGGCGATTATCGTGACGACGACGAGCAGCAGCCAGAATACGGCCGGCTGGTCGAATCCGCGCAGCGACACGCGGTTGCCCGGGTCGACCAGATGCGCGGAGACCCGGTACAGCAGGCTCGCGGTCAGGTCGAACGCCAGCAGCACCCACACGAACCAGATCGGGCCGCTCGGCCACGGGCCAACCGTGATCGTCTTCCACCAGAATGCCGTGAAGCTCAGCCCGGGATCGTGCCGCAGCGCGATCGCGTAATAGGCGAGCGGGATGACGGTGAACGCCGCGACCGCGAACGGCAGCCCGAGCCGCAACAGGCGATCGCGGAGAAAAACGGACGGCGCCTTGCGCGCGATGCCAGGCCAGGTGAACAGTCCCGACAGGAAGAAGAACATGGCCATGAAGAAGCTGTCGGTGGCCAGCACGATCACGTCGAAACCGGCCCAGGACGCCGGATCGGTGTGCCCGAAATAGGTGTAGGGAATCACGGCGTGGTGCAGCAGCACCACCAGCGTGAGGAAGGTGCGGGCGCGATCGAGCGACAGATTGCGCGCCTTGGCCTTCGGCGCTGCGTGCACCTCTGCGCCGATCGTCGCTGAATGTGACATCGTCATCGTGGCCGCCCCGGTCGCGCTTTCCGTCCCGGCCGGACTTTGCCGCCGGGAACCGGATTCAGCAAGGGTCGTTTGAGACGTCCGCAGGCTCCCGAGACCGCTAGGAACCAGTTCCCTACGACGCAGTTAGCGTTCGCCAAAAGGGCTTGGGAACCGCGGCAGGCGGTACAATTTCGGAGCTGGCGATGACGATCCTGAAATGGGCGCTGATCTTCTTACTTGTCTCGATCGTAGCCGGCGTGCTCGGCTTTACCGGCATCTCGGCCGCCTCCGCCGACATCGCCCGCTTCCTGTTCTACGTGTTCGTCGTGATCTTCCTGGTGCTGCTGATACTCGGGCTCACGATATTCAGGGCGTAGCGGGGCTCGCGTCGGCATTCCCAGTCGTCGTGCCCGGGCTTGCCGGCAGCCAAGGGCGTGGATGGCCGGGACGAGCCCGGCCATGACGGCAGGCCCTATGTGGGCTTACCCCACTTCCTCGATCTTCACCTTGTCCGGATAGAAGGCGAGGTGACCGGAAATCTCGGTCATCGCGGGGAATGGCGCCTCATAGGTCCAGATCGCGTTATCCAGCGTCTTGCCGTCGGCCTTGACGCTGTAATAGCTCGCATCCCCCTTGTAGGGGCAGTGGGTGACGCGGTCGGTCCGCTCCAGCAGCGCCATGTTGGCGTCCTGTCGCGGCACATATTGCACCGCCGGATATTTCGCCTCTTTCAGCGTCAGCGCCTTGGTGGTCTCGGCGATCACGATATCGCCGGCCGTGACGCGGATGCGCCGGGGATTTGGGGTGATGGTGATGGGGTGGTCGGGCCCTGGAAGCTTCATGATTTCACGCCTTTTTCGATCACTCTGCCGCGCGCGGCACTTTGTCGTGGCTTTATCCAGATCGGATCACCGATATAGTGCCGCAAGGCGTGACGTAGAAGGCCGTTCACGCTAAGTTTGGCCCCGCCGGCAAGTTTGGCTTTGCAGATCCGGACCCCGGCAGCGATTCGACGACAAGGCTGATTGCAGCCGAGACAGGAGCACGACCCGAATGCCTATGGACGCCCACGATATCGAGGCGATGATCAAGGCGGCGATCCCCGATGCCGAGGTGACCATCCGTGACCTCGCCGGGGACGGCGATCACTATGCCGCGACCGTGATTTCGGAGACCTTCCGCGGCAAGTCCCGCGTCCAGCAGCACCAGATCGTCTATCAATCGCTGCGCGGCCAGATGGGCGGCGTGTTGCATGCGCTGGCGCTGCAAACCGGGGTGCCGGGCGCCTGATCCGATCGTGACGGGGGCATGACGATGGCTGCGGACAATCCGCGCGGCGCGATGTTTCGCGTCATCCTGCCGAACCAGCACAGCCGCGTCACCAATGCCGAGCTGTTCTTCGACCTGGTCTTCGTTTTCGCGATCACGCAGGTCTCGCACACACTGCTGCACCATTTCACGCCGCTCGGTGCGGTGCACGTCGCGGTGCTGTTTCTCGCGGTATGGTGGGTGTGGGTCTACACCGCCTGGGTTACCAACTGGCTCGATCCGGAACTGACGCCGGTTCGGATCCTGATCTTCCTGATGATGCTGGGCGGCCTCGTGCTGTCGACGACGATCCCGACCGCCTTCGAGGGAAGGGGCCTGTGGTTCGCGATCGCCTACGCAACGATGCAGGTCGGGCGCACCGCCTTCTGGATGTTTGCGACTCCGCGCCACCGGACGGCGGTCCGGCACAATGCGATCCGCATCCTGACGTGGCTCTCGGTCTCCGCGATCTTCTGGATCCTCGGCGGCTTCGCCCATGACGAGGCGCGGCTGTGGTTCTGGATCGTGGCACTGACGATCGAATACATCTCGCCGGCAGTGCGCTTCTGGGTGCCGAAGCTGGGCTTCTCGTCGGTCGAGGCCTGGGCCGTCGAGGGCGGCCACATGGCCGAGCGCTGCTCGCTCTTCGTCATCATCGCGCTCGGCGAGGCCGTCGTCGTCAACGGCGCCACCTTTGCCGAGCTGGACTGGACCGCGGATAACATGCTGGCCTTCGTCTCCGCGCTGGTCGGCAGCATTGCGATGTGGTGGGTCTATTTCCATAGGGGGGCCGAGGCCGGCGCCGAGCGCATCTCGAAATCCGCCGAATCCGGCCGGTTGGCGCGGCTCGCCTACACCTATCTGCACATGCCGATCGTCGGTGGTATCATCCTGACCGCGGTCTCCGACGAGCTGGTGCTGAAGCATCCGGTCGGGCATTCCGATATCAGGATCATCGTCAGCACGATCGGCGGTCCCTTGCTGTTCCTGGTCGGCACCATCCTGTTCAAGCACGCGATCCGCGGCTTCCTCCAGCTCTCGCACGGGATTGGCATCATCCTGCTTCTGGTGCTGTGGTGGTTCGCCGCAGAACTGTCCCCGCTATGGCTGTCGGTCGCTGCGACGGTGATCATGATCGTTGTTGCGGTGTGGGAGTCGGTCTCGCTGGGATCGAAGGTGGAAGAGGCCGAGGAGCATTGAGCCGGCACCATTGGCGCCGGAGCGCTTACTCCGCCGCCTCCAGTGCGTGCACCGAGAACATCTTCGCCGCATCCGTCCAGCTCTCGCGCACCCGCCAGCCTGCGCCCTGCGCCAGCGCGGCGAAACGTTCGAGGCTGTATTTGTAGCTGTTCTCGGTGTGGATGCTCTCGCCCGCGCGGAACGAAAAGCTGGTGCCGAGCAGGCGCACGGTCTGGCTCTTCTTGCTGATCAGGTGCATCTCGATGCGGTGCCGCTCGCGATTGTAGATCGCGCGATGGGTGAAGGCGGAGAGGTCGAAATTGCCGCCGAGCTCGCGGTTGATCCGCACCAGCACATTGAGGTTGAAGCGCGCGGTGACGCCGGCGGCATCGTTATAGGCGTCGTGGAGCAGGCGCTCCTCCTTCTCGAGATCGGCGCCGATGATCATCTGCGCGCCCTGGCCCAGAATAGCGCGTGCGCTCTTCAGGAAGGCCTGCGCTTCATGCGGCTCGAAATTGCCGATCGTCGAGCCCGGGAAGAACCCGACCTTGGGCATCGTCGCCACCGCCTTGGGAAGCTCGAAAGGCGTGGTGAAGTCGGCCGCCACCGGGTAGATGCCGAGTGACGGAAAATCCCGCTTCAGGCCGTTCGCCTGCGCCGTCAGGAAGTCGCCGGAGATATCGACGGGCACATAGGCCGCAAACTTGCAGTGGCTGAGCAGCAGGCGAACCTTTGTGGTCGCGCCTGCGCCGAATTCGACCAGGGCCGCGTGCTCCGGAATGAGCTTTGCGATCTCGCTGCCGCGCTCCTTCAGGATCGCAAGCTCCGTGCGCGTCGGGTAATATTCCGGCAGGCGGGTAATCGCCTCGAACAATTCCGATCCGGCCGCATCATAGAAATATTTAGGCGACAGCTTTTTCGGTTGCTGCGAGAGATCCTCGATGGCCTCGCGGGCAAAGGCGGTGGTCTGCTCGTCGGGAAGATGGGCTTCGGCCAAAGCGCTGGCGTGCACATTCATGATACTCTCCTGAACGCGCTGTCCGGCGCGCATTTGTCGTCGGATGAGAATTTACTCGTAGTCGGCGAGCCGCAGTCCCGTGAATTGCCAGCGGTGGTGCGGATAAAAGAAGTTACGATAGGTGATACGGCTGTGCCCCTCCGGGGTTGCAAGCGAAGAGCCGCGCAGCACCAGCTGGTTGACCATGAACTTGCCGTTGTATTCGCCGAGCGCGCCTTCGATGGCGCGATAGCCGGGGTAGGGCGAGTAGGACGATCGCGTCCACTGCCAGACGATGCCGAAGGCATCGTTGAGCTGGCCCGCGCGGGCCGCGACCTCCCATTCCATCTCGGTCGGCAGATGTTTTCCGGCCCAGCGCGCGAAGGCGTCGGCCTCATAATAGCTGACGTGGCAGACGGGCGCGTCGGGATCGACCGGCTTGAGGCCGGCCAGCGTCATGACATGCCACTGGCCGTCGATCTCGCGCCAATGGCCGGGGGCATCCCAGCCCTCGTTGTTCACGGCCGCAAAACCGTCCATCAGCCACAGCGTTGCGGTCCGGTAGCCACCGTCGCGCATGAAGGCGAGCCATTCGCCATTGGTGACGAGATTGCGTGCGAGCTTGACCGGGCCGACGAGGGCGCGATGCGCCGGCCTCTCGTTGTCGAAATGAAAACTCTCGTCGACATGACCGACGGTGTGGATGCCTTCGTTCAGCGTCAGCCAATCCTCGCCGGCCGGCGTTGCGGCCGGGAAGCGCCAGTCCGGATCATAGGCCGGCGGGATCGGGTTCTGCGCGAAGGCGTGCAGGATGTCGGTGAACATCAATTCCTGATGCTGCTGCTCGTGGTTGAGGCCGACCTCGACCAGCGGCGCGATCTCGCGAAGCTTGTCCTCACCGGCGTCGCGGAAGAATGTCACGACGGCAGCGTCGACATGTTTTCGATAGGCGCCGACCTGATCGGCGCTCGGACGGGTGATATCACCGCGGTGGTTGCGGGAATGGCGCGGGCCGGCGCTGACGTAATAGGAATTGAACAGGAAGGCGAAGTCCGGGTGAAAGGGCCGGTAGTCCGCACAGTGCTCGCCGAGCACGAACTGCTCCCAGAACCAGGTGGTGTGCGCGCGGTGCCATTTCGTCGGGCTCGCATCCGGCATGGACTGGATCTGCTGGTCCTCCGGCGACAGCGGCGCGGCCCGGCGCTCGGTCTCGTTGCGGACGGTGAGAAAGGCATCCTCAAGCCGCCGGGCGAGGTTGCTCGGGTCGACCGACGGTGACGAAAGCGGCGGACTGGCCGTAGCGGAGGCTGGTTTCGTCACGTTTTTCTCCAGACAGGACAAGAGAACGTTGTTGGCGTTGCCGGGTTCCAAAACGCCGGGTTCGTCCTAGATAGGGGCTCCGTGACGGTATGAAAGTCCTCCCCGGCGATGATATTCGTGCCATCATGCAATGGGCCGGTGCTGCCTAGAGCGGTCCGCCCAGGGGCCGCTCGCCGCCATTTTACTTTGGATGCACAACGGTTTGGGCTACATATATAGGCAAGGATCGGGTTAAATCGGCTGAGCCAGCCCGAAGCGATTGGAGTGGGCTCCGCCCCAGAAGGACACGGATATGAGCATCGAGGAATTCATCGCCAACGAAGTGAAGTCGAACGACGTGGTTCTGTTCATGAAGGGCACACCGCAATTTCCGCAGTGCGGGTTCTCCGGCCAGGTCGTCCAGATTCTCGACCACATCGGCGTCGGCTATAAGGGCCTCAACGTTCTCGAATCCGCCGAACTCCGCAACGGCATCAAGGACTTTTCGAACTGGCCGACCATCCCGCAGCTCTATGTCAAGGGCGAGTTCGTCGGCGGCTGCGACATTGTCCGCGAGATGTTTCAGGCCGGTGAATTGCAGCAGCTGTTCACCGAAAAGGGCGTCGCTGTCGCGGCCTGATAGGTGACCCAGCTGACGCGCCGGATCGGCGGCGCGGAGCTCAAGGTCATCGTTGCTGACATCACCACGCTGAGCGTTGACGCCATCGTCAACGCGGCCAACACGTCGCTGCTGGGTGGGGGCGGCGTCGATGGCGCGATCCATCGGGCGGCCGGGCCCGAGCTTCTGGCCGAGTGTCGGAAGCTCGGAGGATGCGCGACCGGCGATGCCAAGATCACCAAGGGCTACCTTCTCCCTGCGCCCCATGTGATCCATGCGGTCGGCCCGGTCTGGCACGGCGGCACTCGCGGTGAGGCGCAGGCGCTGGGCTCATGCTACCGCCGTGCGCTTGAGCTCTGTGGGGCCAATCAGCTGACCTCCGTGGCGTTCTCCGCGATTTCGACCGGAGTTTACGGCTTTCCGGCCGACCAGGCAGCGAAGATTGCGGTCCATGCGACCATTCAAGCCCTTCCCGCCGCGCCGCTGGTCGTCGACGTCATATTTTGTTGTTTCTCGGAAAAGAGCGCGGCTCTGCACGCGGACGTTTTGGCGCGGCACGGCGGCCCTTGTGCCTGATGACGCGGTCGGTACACTCCGCCCGGCCATGTTCCGGGGAGGGGATATGATTTCACGATCTGGACTGCGCGCGCTGGTCTGCGCCGCGCTTGTGTCGTTGGGTACGATGTCGCTTGCGCGGGCGGAGGGCACCTACGAGATTCCGGCCGGCGCGCATTTCAACAAGGACAAGCTCGCAAGGATCACCGAGTTCTTCAAGAACGAGGTCGCGACCGGCAAGATCGCCGGGGCAAACGTCCTCATCAAGCAACATGGCAAGCCGGTCTACCACGAAGTCTTCGGCGTGCAGGACGCGGCCAGCAAGGCGCCGATCACGGACAAGACGATCTTCCGCCTGTTCTCGATGAGCAAGGCGATCACTTCCGTCGTCGCAGTGAAGTTGATCGAGGAAGGTACGATCAAGCTCGACGATCCCGTCTCGAAATACATTCCGTCCTTCGCCAACGTGAAAGTCGGCGTCGAGAAGAAGGCCGAGGACGGCACCAAGTCGCTCGAGCTGGTGCCGCCGAACCGGCCGATGACGGTGCACGATTTGATGACGCACACTTCGGGCGTCACCTACGGCTTCTACGGCGACAGCCTCGTCCGCAAGGCCTATCGCGACGCCAACATCTATGCCGGCGATTTCGACCTCGCGGAGTTCGCCGAGCGCATCGCAAAACTGCCGCTGCACAACCAGCCGGGCGCGCTGTGGCAATATGGCCATTCCACCGACATCCTGGCCCGGGTCATGGAGGTCGCGGCCGGCAAGCCGCTCATCGAGATCGAGCGGGAGAAGCTGCTCGCCCCGCTCGGAATGGTCGACACCGGCTTCTTCGTCACCGATCCCGAGAAGCAGAAGCTGCTGGCGCAGCCGGTGCCGAACGACAGCGATTTCCGGGTCGGGCGGATCAACGATCCGACGGTGGTTAAGAAGATCCAGTTCGCCAGCGGCGGTATGGTGACGACCATGGCCGATTATGAGCGCTTTACGCAGATGCTGCTCAACGGCGGCAGCCTCGACGGCAAGACGATTCTCAAGCCCGAGACGTTCAAGCTGATGGTGACCGATCAGATCGGCCCCAAGTCGGGCGTCGATCGCGATTATTTCTACTTCCCCGGCGATGGTTTCGGCTTCGGTCTCGGACTTGCGGTGCGCACCGATCCCGGCAACGCAAAACCGCCGCCTCCCGGCGATCTCGGCGAATTGAAATGGGACGGCGCCTCCGGCTGCTATTTCGTGATCGACCCCAAGCAGGACATGTTCTTCGTGCTGCTGGAGCAGACCCCGACCGAGCGCCAGCGCGTGCAGCGGACATTGAAGCAGCTGGTTTATGAAGCGATGGAGAATTGACATGTTCGGGCGCCGCGCATTGATCGCGGCGCTCGTTCTTCTCGCCGGCGGCATCGTTGCGAAGGCGGGTTCCGAGGGGCGTGCGGTCCACACGCTCTCGCCCGCGGGGCTGGCGAAGGTTTCCGACTACATCCGCAACGAGGTCGCCACCGGCAAGATTCCCGGCGCCATCCTGCTGCTTCAGCAGCACGGCAAGGCGGTCTATTACCAGAATTTCGGCGTCCGCGACGTCGCGACCGAGTTATCGATGAGCGCGGATACGATCTTCCGCCTCTACTCGATGTCGAAGCCGGTCACCTCCGTGATGGCGATGATGCTGGTCGAGGAGGGCAAGCTGTCGCTCAACGATCCCGTCTCGAAATACATTCCGGCCTTCGCCGGCATGAAGGTCGGCATCGAGAAGAAGGCGGAGGACGGCAAAGTCGCGCTGGCGCTGGAGCCGCTGGAGCGACCCATCACGATCAAGGATCTGCTGCGTCACACCGCGGGGCTGCCTTACGGCTATTACGGAGGCGGTATGGTGCGCGAGGTCTACGCGGACGCCAATCTCTTCAACAGCAATCTGACCAACGCCGAATTCGCCGCTAAGATCGCCACGCTGCCGCTGGTCGAGCAGCCCGGCACGGTGTGGGACTATGGCTATTCCACCGACGTGCTTGGCCGCGTCGTCGAAATCATTGCCGGAAAGACGCTGCTGCAGTTCGAGAAGGAGCGGCTGCTCGATCCGCTCGGCATGATCGAGACGGCCTTCTTCGTTGCCGATCCCGCCAAATTCCCGCGCATCGCCGAGCCGATGCCGGAGGATCGCAACATCAATCCGACGACGCAGGTCCGCGATATCAGGCGGCCCGCGACATGGGAATCGGGCGGCGGCGGCATGGTCGGCACGGTCGGCGACTACGCCCGCTTCGCCCAGATGCTGCTCAACGGCGGCACTTTTGAGGGCCGGCGCTATCTCAAACCGGAGACCATCGCGCTGATGGCCTCGGATCATATCGGGCCGGAGACGAAGATCGCGCGCGACCAGAACTATTATCCGGGCGGGTCTTCCGGCTTCGGTCTCGGCTTCGCCGTGCGCACCTCGGTGCCCCCTGGAACTGCGTGGCCGCTCGGCGAATATCGCTGGGACGGCGTCGGCGGCACGTTCTTCTTCATCGATCCCGAGGACGATCTGTTCGGGATCTTCATGGTGCAGACCCCGACGCAGCGCGGCCGGATTCAACTGGCGCTGAAGACGCTGATCTACCAGGCGATGGGGCGGTGATTACGCTCCGCGCACGATCTCGCGGATATATCCGATCGTCTCCTCGACCTGGCTCGCATTGACGTCGAGATGGGTGCAGGCGCGGATGCGGCCGTCCATCATCGCAAGCGTCACGCCGCGCTGGCGCAGCGCCGCGACCACCTTGTCGCCGGGAATACCGGCACCATCGGGCTTGAAGAACACCAGGTTGGTCTCGGGCTCCTGCACCTCGACGCCTGCGATCTGCGCCAATCCGCGGGCGAGCGCGCGCGCATTGGCGTGATCGTCGGCAAGCCGCTCGACGTGATGGTCGAGCGCGTAGATGCAAGCCGCCGCGCAGATTCCGGCCTGTCGCATCGAGCCGCCGAGCCGCTGCTTCCACTGCCAGACCGCATCGATGAAGGCGCGCGAGCCCGCCAGCACGCCGCCGATCGGCGCGCCCAAGCCCTTCGAGAAGTCGATCCAGGCCGAATCCCAGCCCGCGGTCATGTCGCGCGGGGAGATGCCGCTCGCGACAGTGGCGTTGAGCAGGCGCGCGCCGTCCATGTGGGTGACGAGGCCATGGTGGTTCGCGATAGCCACGATCTCGTCGAGCGCGGCTTTCTTCCAGATCGTGCCGCCACCGATATTGGCCGTCTGCTCGACGCTGACCACCGTCTGCGGCGGCTGGTAGCGGGTGCGCGGATGCAGCGCTCTGCGAAAGGTCTCCGGCGTGAACTGGCCGTCGGGTCCCTTCAATTGCGTGACTTGAAAGCCGCCGATCGCGGCATGCGCGCCGCCTTCACGGGCGATGATGTGCGCGCTCTCGTGCGCCAGGATCTCGTCGCCAGGACGGCAATGCACCAGCGTTGCGGTGACGTTGCACATCGTGCCTGACGGCATGTACACGGCTGCCTCCTTGCCGAGCAGCTCGGCGACGCGCTCGCACAGCGCGTTCACGGTCGGATCGTCGCCGACCTGCTCGTCGCCGACCTCCGCCCGCGCCATCGCCTCGCGCATTGCGGGTGTCGGCTTTGTCTGTGTGTCCGACAGCAGATTGATGCGCACCGGCGGCGCTTTGGGATCGATCGGGGGAGGGGTGTAGAGCATGCGACGCCTCCTGAAAGTAAACGGCCACTGAAGTGTGGCTCTTTAAGCAAAAAGGCCCCGGCGAACCGGGGCCTTTCGATATTCAGATCTTAGCGCGAATAGAATTCGACGACCAGATGCGGCTCCATCTGCACCGGGAACGGCACGTCGGAGAGATGGGGGATGCGAATGTATTTCGCGGTCATCTTGCCGTGGTCGACTTCGAGATAGTCGGGGGTGTCGCGCTCGGAGAGCTGGCTGGCTTCGAGGACGTGGGCGAGCTGTTTCGAGGATTCCTTGACCTCGATCACGTCGCCGAGCTTGACCAGATAGCTCGAGATGTTGACCTTGCGGCCGTTCACCTTGACGTGGCCGTGGTTGATGAACTGGCGCGCGGCGAAGATCGTCGAGACGAACTTGGCGCGGTACACGACCGCGTCGAGACGGCGCTCGAGCAGGCCGATCAGGTTCTCGCCGGTATCACCCTTGAGGCGGCTGGCCTCGACGTAGATGCTGTGGAACTGACGCTCGGAGATGTTGGCGTAGTAACCCTTCAGCTTCTGCTTGGCGCGCAGCTGCACGCCGAAGTCGGAGAGCTTGCCCTTGCGGCGCTGGCCGTGCTGGCCGGGGCCGTACTCGCGGCGGTTCACGGGGCTCTTCGGGCGGCCCCAGATGTTCTGGCCCATACGGCGATCGAGTTTGTACTTCGCCTCACTGCGCTTAGTCATCGCGTCCTCTTCAGGTACATGGTTTGAGGAAACGCGCCCTCCTGTGTGACGGGCTAGCCCGGCACTGACAGGTCCAATCCCAAAGCTTAAGGGACAGGACCACGGGTCGCGAAACGCTTCGCGGGCCGAAATCGGCCCGCGAGCAAGCGGCTTTTAGGAGGATTTGGGGCTCGCTGTCAATGCGAATGGCCCGGACTCACGTCCCGACCGCCCGGATCGGCTTCGACCCGGCCGCACGCAATTCGGCAGCGATTTCAGTGTTCAGGACCTGTTCCAGCCGGGTCAGGACCCGGGCGATCGGGGCGGCATCGGTGATCCGGTGATCCCAGCGGATCACGACATGGATGGTCTGCTCAGGCCCGACCATCCCATAGCTGACGATGAAGGGGCCGGGCGTGATCGGGTGAAGCTCGCCGCCACCATAGGCGGCCACCGAGCTCACCGCGAAGCTGCCGAACCAGTTGCCGCGCTGCCGGCCGAAACTCAGTCCTATCGCCCAGGACAGCCGCCGCAGCGGCAGCGGCAGACGGGTCACCCGCATGATCTTGCGGAACATGGGAATTTCGTCGATCGGGGCGGTCTTGGCGCGCCGGATCTCGGCGTCGACCGCAGCCAGGGGCATGGCCTCGGGAGCCACGATTCGCTGCGGGATCACGCATTCCTCGCCGCCCTCGACCCGAGCGATGGCCACCGAGGCCACGCTCTTCGGCAGCTCGTAGAGCGACGGCCAGGGCCATTTGGCATAGACGGTACGCAGGACCGGCTCGTCCCTGGCGACCAGGGCAAAAGCCTTGACGAACATGGCCGCCCAGCCGGCTGGCGCCATCGCGCCCGCGCGGGCCTCCAGCAGAGGGCCGATATCGAGCGATCGGGACAGAGACACGAAGGGCACGCCCATCGAGGCGTGCATGAGGTCGATAATCAGGCGACGCGGCAGCGAAATGGTGTTGGGCGTCCCGCGCATCGCTCTTTGGTTTCCCCTGATTAAAGTTTGTGCAGCGAGCGGGGTCCCGCTCGCCGCCTGCTCTAGCACGAACCAACCCGCGTGGGGCCGGTCGGTTCGCCGCATCAGGGCGCCGGCGAGGCCAGCGGCTTGGTCTTGTCGACGACGTAAACCCCAAGCACCTTCATAGCCTTATCGCCGTGGGCTTTGGCGTCATGCACGACGCCTGCCGGGATCTGGTAGGAATCGCCGGCCTTCAGCGTCTTTTCCGGCTGCCCGTCGATGAGGAGATTGAGCTCGCCTTCGAGCACGTAGCCGGTCTCGATGCCCGGATGGGTATGGCGACCGGCCGCGCCGCCCGCCGGGACCTCCGCGATGGCCGTGATGGTGTTGTAGCCATCGGGAAATTCGACCTTCTGGAGCGGGGTGCGCTTGATGCCGGGCTGCTGGGCGAAGGCCGCAACCGCGAGGCCGGTGAAGGCGAGAGCGAGCAAAGTCTTTTTGAGCATGGTTTTTCCTCCCTGGAACGACTGAGCCTAGCAGCGCCGTGGTTCCCGGCAAGACTCTCGGCAAAACTCCCGGCAAGGCTCAAGGCTAGCGCTTGATCCCCTCGAACGCTGCCATAATGCCGCGCTGGAATAGCGACCAGTCGAAACCGAGCGCGATCGCGCGGTAGCCGCGGTCGACCAGGGCATTGGCCTGGTCTGCGGTACGCGCCACACCGCCGATCGGCACGCCGCTTCTGAGGATGCCGGCCTCGGCCCGCGCCACCAGCTCCAGCAATTCCGGATCGTCCATCTGGCCGCGCTTGTTGATGGAGGTGGCGAGATCGCCGGGCCCGATCACAGCAACGTCGATGCCGGGCGTGGCCATGATCTCGTCGATGCGGTTGACGGCGTCGACGTGCTCGATGGTGATCATGCAGATCATCTCGTCGTCGGCGCTGGCCATGTAGTCCGGCATCGACTGGCCCCAGCGGAATGGCGCATGGAACGGACCCCAGAGCCGATCGCCGCGTGGCGGATAGCGCACGCTGCGCACCGCTTTCTCGGCCTCCGCACGATTGGTGATCATCGGGAAATTGATGCCGAAGGCACCGATGTCCATCGGTGCCTTCGCAAGCCACGGTTCGTTCGCCGCGATCCGCACCAGCGGGGTGCACGGTGTGCCGGTCGTGGCTGCGATCATCGCATGTGCTTCGGTCAGTCCAATCGGCCCATGCTCGAGATCGACGATGATCCAGTCGAGTGAGCGCGCCATGATCTGCACGGTCTGCACGCTCGGGATCGTCGCGATCGCGCCGAAGGCAGGACGACCCTCGCGCCAGAGCTGGCGGAGACGGTTGAGGGGCGTGGTCGGGACGGACATGGGAAGAACCTGCAGGAAACGACGACGGCGGAGCCTAGCAGCGCGCCGTCGAGGCGCAAGGTCAGGCCGGAATGCGGCCGCCGAAGAACGGCGTCAGCGTGGCCGAAAGGCCATGCACGCGGTTCGACGTGAAGATCATTTCGGCGCCGGATTGCGCGATGCCGCCGGTGTGCGGGCCGAGCAGATCCGAGACGCGGCGGGCGATCGCGGGCGCCGGATCGATCCAGTCCACCGGCCAGGGCGCGAGCTTTTTCAGCCGGTCGAGCAGCAGCGGATAATGCGTGCAGGCGAGCACCACGGTATCGGTGCGTGCGCCGGCGTCCCCGGCATCGCCGACGAAACACGGGGCGAGCTCCGCGAGGATGGCGTCGTCGCTGACGGGAGAGCCGCTGAGCTCTGCTTCGGCCAGCGCGGCCAGCTCCGGCGAACCGACCAGCGTCACCTCGCAGCCTTGCGCGAAATCGCGGATCAGCGCCTTGGTATATTCGCGCTTCACCGTGCCCTTGGTGCCGAGCACCGACACGCGCCGGCTCCTCGACTGCGCGCAGGCCGGCTTGATCGCCGGCACGGTGCCGACGAAGGGCAGGGAATAAGCGGCGCGCAGATGCGATAGGACCAAAGTGGACGCCGTGTTGCAGGCGATGACGACGAGGTCAGGATCGTGCGTGCCGACCAATTCCCCCATCAGCGGCACCACGCGGGCGATGATCTCGTCCTCGCTGTGGTGGCCGTAGGGAAAGAAGGCGTCGTCCGCGACGTAGACGTAATGCGCGTCGGAGCGCGCGGCCACGACCTCACGCAGGACCGTGAGCCCGCCAAGGCCGGAATCGAACACCAGAATCGTCGGGGAATTGGTCACGTGATCACCCTAGCCCGACATGGTTACCATTCGGTTTTTGGGGCGGTTTTGCGGCAGGGGCGCTTAGGGCTAATTTGGACCGATTCGATTTCGCGATTGCCGCATGGACCCGATATCAGCTGCCGGACTGCGGCGCAGATAGGGACAGGCCCGCAAAACTCCGGAGAGCCGACATGATCAGAAATACCAGTCACGGCTGGGGCAGCATTTCCCGATGGCTGCACTGGGTTCTGGCGCTGACCATCATCGGCATGATCGGCTTCGGGTGGTGGATGAACCACATCCCGGCGCGTCCCGAACGCTTTTTCTACCGTTCGATCCACGCCGATATCGGCTATGTGATCCTGCTGCTCACGGTGCTGCGCCTGGTCTGGCGCCTCGTCAACCCGACGCCGACCATGCCGGCCGAGACCTCGCGCTGGCAGAAGGTCACGGCCCATGTCAGCCACGGCGCGCTCTACCTCGCCGTCATCGTCGTCACCATGCTCGGCTGGGCGCATTCCGGTGCGCACGCGCCTGACTATTCGGACTTCTTCGGCCTGTTTCACGTGCCGCAATTCACCGCTCCCGACCGCGCGGCAGCGGGCGCCTATGAAGACCGCCACATCCTCTTTGCCTATGTGCTGCTCGCCTTGATCGCCATTCACGTGATCGCCGCCCTGTGGCACCATTTCATCCGCCGCGACCGCGTCATGGCGCGGATGGTGACGGACGAGGCGTAGTCGCAACCGCACCTGTGCGTTCTCGTGGCGCATCCCACGTTCTGCTTCATGTCTTCAGGAGGCCTCATGCTCACCGTCCATCATCTCGGCAAGTCGCAGTCCGAGCGTATCGTCTGGCTGTGTGAGGAGCTGGAGATCCCCTACGAGCTGAAGCGCTATACGCGCGATCCTGTCACCATGCTGGCTCCGGCCGAGTACAAGGCGCTGCATCCGGCCGGCACGGCGCCTGTGATCACCGATGGCGAGCTGGTGCTCGCGGAATCCGGCGCGGTCGTCGACTACATCGTTGCGAAATATGGCAACGGCCGACTCGTGCTCGGTCCCACTGATCCCGCCTTCGCGCAGTTTCTGTATTGGCTTCATTTCGCCAATGGCACCCTGCAACCCGGCATGGGGCGGATGATGATCCTGAGCCGGCTCGATCTCGCCAAGGACAATCCGACCCTGCTCGCGATGAAGGGGCGTCTCGATCGAGCCTACGACCTTCTCGACGCGAGGCTTCGCGAGGCCGAACATCTTGCAGGCAGCGCCTTCACGACCGCCGACATCATGACAGTTTTCTCGCTCACGACGATGCGCTACTTCCAGCCCTATGACTTGTCGCGCTGTCCGAGCGTCATCAAATATCTCGGCTGCATCGGCGCGCGGGCGGGCTATCGGCGTGCGATGGAGAAGGGCGACCCGGGCATGGCGCTGCTGTTGAACTGAGTGGTGAGGCGATCGATCACGCGATCCTGTTCGTGGTGGCGGCCCTTTCGGTTGCCAGCTGCTTCTGCAGGCGCTCGATGTTCTGCAGCAACCGCTGGCTGGTCAGCACCAGGAAGTAATAGCCGAACTGCGGATCCTGGAAGTAGATCTCGAGCAACCGGTCATAGGTGATCGTCAGCACCTGGCCGTCCTCGATGCACTCGACCGTTCCGGTGCGCCGGTTGTCCGGCGTGAGGAACCCGAGCTCGCCCATGAGCGTTCCGGGCAGGATCTCGATGTTGATCTCTTTGACCAGGAACTTGCCGGTGACCGTGAGGAACATCTCGTTGGCCGGATCGCGCAGCTTGAACAGCGTGTCGCCGCGGCGATATTTGCGTTCGGTCATGAACGGCTTGAGCCATTCGATGGACATGTCGCCTTCGGCCGCATGGCGCGCCTTCTTGACGAGCTTGAGCATCTGCCGCAGGCGCAGGGCGTTGATCGGTAGCAGCAGGAGATAGAGCAGGAAGGTCGAGACGTTGGCGGAGAGCGCGCCGAAGACGGCGAAGAACGCGCAGCCGACCATGTTGGCGACGCGCAGCGGCACCATGGTCCGCATCAGAAGAGTTGCGACGAAGAAGCCGGCCCCGACCGCGGCGAACATATTGGCCAGCGTGATGTTCTGGACGAAGATCTCCAGCATCCGATTGAATATCGAGTCATAGGTGACGTTGTTCGGATCGAGGCCCATCTGGACCAGGATCTTCGCGATCCTGAGGTTATCCGTCGCCGCCTCGAGAATGCGGTCGAGGATCGACGAAATGTCTGCGCTGCCGGACGGCATGGTACTATCCCCGCGTAAGGCCTTCAGTCACGGTCGTATTCTCGACACCATAGCCGAAATCGAACGACGACCGCTTGAATGAAGCTTTCGGCCGCCGTGCCGCAAGGGGCAAATTTTAGCCTGATCGGGCGTTTCGGCAATTGCCTGTTTGGCGGTGCGTATGGCCGTGGCGCGCCCGCGATTCGGGGCTAGCGGCTGGGAGCCTCGGCGTGGTGGACCTCGGCGGCCGACGGGCGGGACCAGGCGTGGGCGTAGGGCGATCTCCCGCCTCAGGGCTTGGCGGCGGGTGGCACGACCTGCTGCTCGACCAGGCCGAGGTGGCCGGGCAGCGAACCGGCGCGCAGCAGCATGGCGACGCTGTTTGCTTCCTCCAGGGTGAAATTGCCGGAGATCTGGCCCGTCCCGCCGGTGATGGGCTCGCGGATCACGGGGGCGGAGATCACCTTGCCGTCGAGCACGATGGCGAAGGGCTTTGCGATATTCTCTTCGGTGATGTGGGCAAAGCGCCGCGTGCCGCGCCCGTTGAAGCGGAACGAGGCGATCGGCTCTTTCGTGGCGCTCGCAAACCCGGGGCCCGCATAGCTGATGTCGTCGCCGTCGAGCACGCTGTCCTTGGCGACGAGATAAAGGCTCTTATCCTTGAAGCCGGGCAGGACTTCCGTGCCTGCCGGCGGCGTGCCGGATTGCGCCTGGTCCGGCGGCATCGAGAGGTCGATCAGGCGGAAGCCGACCCTGACCCTTCGGGCGAAGACCGCGGTGACGCGCTCGGGCTCCATCACACCGGGCAGGAAGATGCGGATGCGGTCGGTGCCATCGGGCTGGACGCTGGCGAGCTGGACGCCGGCCTCCTTCAGACGCTGCTCGATCATCGCGATGGCATCTTCGACGAGTTCGTGCAGCCGCGCGGCGGATGCCGCATTGGTTGGCGCGAGCCTGACCAGTCCGTCGCCGCCGTCGGTCACGGCGAGTGTATGCGACGGCAATCCCTCCGCGGCCGAGGCGAGCTTGCGTGCGAGTTGCTCGCGGCCCTTGACGTCGGCAATCTTCAACTCGACGCCGCCGTCGCGGATCGCGAGACCGGAGAAGGCGATCTTGCCCTCGCGCAGGTTCTTGTAGACGTCGTCGCGCAAATCCGTGACGACGCTCGCGCGCAGGCCATCGGTGTCCACCTTGTAGACGATGCGCGATCCGCCGAGTTTCTCCATCTTGTCGCTGATGAAGGCCGAGATCTTGGCGCGCATCTTGTCGATCTGGCTGTCCTCGGCAAGCGCCGCGCTGGTCGGCGCGAGCACGGCCATCATGGCGAGTGCGACGATCAGCCGTGTGGCGCGGTCCCGCAGGGGCGTCGTCATGATTTCCTCGAGTCTTGCGGCAGGGCGCTGGCAGGCGAGTCCGATGCATGTTCTTGGTCCCCGGACCGGACGCGGAGGTTCAAAGCCTCTTATCCGAATGCGACTGCCGTAGCCTTAAGTCATGGACGAACGCCAAATCATCGATCATTCTATCGGTGCGCGACCGGTGACTGGTCGGCGTCTCGCCAAACCAAAATGTCAAAAGACAGGGGGCGGGGAAATGCATCTGAGGGAGGACGGAATTCCATGGCGGGCATCCACGCGCTCGATCGGTTCATCGGCGACGACTATCCGGAATTGGCGACTGACAAAGAGGTCCGGGCCTTCGAGCAGGTCCCTTACGCCGAGCGGGTCGCGGCCGACAGCACCTATGACGCCATCAGGCTCGGGGCTGACCGCAATCCCGACGGGCCAGCGATCCAGTTCCTGCAAAATGCCGATCCCGCCGACACGCCGGTCGTGGTCACGTACCGCGACTTCATCGCGCGCGTCACGCAGGCCGCCAACATGTTTCACGCACTTGGCGTGGAGAAGGGCGACGTCGTCAGCTTCATGCTGCCGCTGGTGCCGGACGCGTTCGTAACGCTGTTCGGCGCGGAGGCCGCCGGCATCGCCAATCCCGTCAATCCGCTGCTGGAGCCGCACCAGATCGCCGAGATCCTCGAGGCTGCGAATACGAAAATTTTGGTGGCGCTCGGGCCGATGCCGGGCACGGACATCTGGCAGAAAGTCGAGCAGATCAGGCCGCAACTCAAGCATCTCAAGGCGATCGTACAGGTGTTTGGCGGCGGTGATCCGGGGAAGGGAGTCTTTGCCTTGAGCGACCTGATCAAGCAGCAGCCTTCGGACCACCTTAACAGCGGGCGCAAGATTCTGGGCAGCGACATCGCCGCCTATTTCCACACCGGCGGCACCACGGGCACGCCAAAGCTGGTGCGGCACACCCACGCCAACCAAGTCTATCAGGCCTGGGCACTCAATCTGCTGCTGAAGTCGAAGCCGGGCGCCAACATGCTGTTCGGCATGCCGCTGTTTCACGTCGGAGGCTCGTTGACGCAGGTGCTGACGACGCTGTCGGCCGGCGGTTCGCTGGTCGTGTTGTCGCCGAGCGGATGGCGCAATCCGAATGCGGTGAAGAACATCTGGCAACTGGTCGAGCGCTTCAAGCCGGAGGCGCTCTCGAGCGTCCCGACGGTACTCGCCGCGACGCTCGCGGTGCCGCCTGGCAACGCCGATATCTCCAGCCTGAAATATGCAGCCGGTGGCGGCTCGGCGATCCCGGTCGCGGTGGGGTCTGCGATCCAGGACAAGCTCAAGCTGCCGGTCGTCGAGGTCTATGGCATGACCGAGACCTCGAGCGTGCACACGCTGGCCTATCCGTCGCGGCCGATCCGGCTCGGTTCGGTCGGCCTGCCCATGCCCTACGCGCGGGTCCGCATCGTCCAGCTCGATGCCGACGGCAAGCTGAACCGCGACTGCGCGCCGGACGAGATCGGCGTCGTCATCATGGCCGGGCCCGGCGTGTTCGGCGGCTATCTCAACGACGAGCACAACAAGGGTGCTTTCGTCGACGAGGTCTGGGTCAATTCCGGCGATCTTGGCCGGCTCGATGCTGACGGTTATCTCTGGATCACCGGCCGCGCCAAGGATCTCGTGATCCGCGGCGGCCACAACATCGATCCGGCCCCGATCGAGGAGATCATGTTCCGCCATCCCGCCGTCGGCTTTGCCGCGGTGGTCGGCCAGCCCGACGCCTATGCCGGCGAGCTGCCGGTGGGCTATGTGCAGCTGAAGCCGGGCGCGACTGTCGAGCCGGGCGAGCTGGAGACGTGGGTCCGCGAGCGTACGCCGGAGCGCGCGGCTGTCCCGGTGCAGGTCATCCCGATCGATCCGATGCCGGTGACGGGCGTCGGCAAAGTGTTCAAGCCGCAGCTGCGCTGGGACGCAGCCCAGCGCGTGTTCACGAAGGTGCTGACACCGCTCACCGAGCGCGGCATCGACTGCAAGGTCAGGGTCGGCGCTCACGGCAGCCACGGTTCGATCGCCACCGTGACGCTGGCGGGCCTGCCGGCGGATCAGCGCGAGGCGGTTGCCCGCGAGGTGCACGCACTGCTTGCACCGTTCGTGATGCGCCACGAGGTCGTGCAAACGTAACGGACCAAACAGACGGCTTTGGCGTCAGCTCGAAAGCAGGGCGAGGCTTCGCCGCATTATCCATACCCCCGATAGAGCCCCTTATGTGACAAATATCACATAGGAAGAATTGGTAATTGAGCCATGGTCCGAATAGTCTCGTGGAATTGCATCCGGGGGGACGCAAGTGATTCCGTTTCGGATATTTGCTCTGTTGATTTTGGCGATGGGCCTCGCCTGCGGACCGGCCCATGCGGACCGGCGGGTTGCGCTTGTCATCGGCAATTCCGCCTACAAGAGCGCGCCCAAGCTCGGCAATCCCGTCAACGATGCCACTCTGGTCGGCGGCATGTTCAAGAAGGCGGGCTTTGATTCCGTCGATGTCAGGCTGGATCTCAGCGCCAGCGAGATGCGGCGCATGTTGCGTGAGTTCGCCGGCAGGACCCGCGATGCCGATATGGCGGTGATCTATTACGCCGGCCACGGCATCGAGCTGGAAGGCACCAACTATCTCATTCCGATCGACGCGACGCTGGAGACGGATGGCGACGTGCTCGACGAAACCATCCCGGTCGAGCGCGCGCTGTTCGCAGTCGAGCCGGCCAAGCAGCTGCGCCTGATCATCCTGGATGCCTGCCGCGACAATCCGTTTTCCAAGACCATGAAGCGGACGCTGGCCTCGCGCGCGATCGGACGCGGGCTTGCCAAGGTCGAGCCGACCAGCCCCAACACCATGATTGCGTTTGCGGCAAAGGCCGGTTCGACCGCGTCTGACGGTGACTCCAGGAATAGCCCGTTCGCCGTTGCTTTGGTCGAGCACTTGCCCAAGCCGGGCCTCGATTTGCGCAAGGCGTTCGGATTCGTGCGCGACGACGTGCTCAAGAGCACCGGCTACAAGCAGGAGCCCTATGTCTACGGCTCGCTCGGCGGCGACGATGTGCCGCTGGTTGCGACCAAGCCGGCCGCGACCGGGCCGCAGGCCAACCCGCAGGATTCTATTCGCAGGGATTACGAGCTCGCGCTGCAGCTGGCCACGCGGGACGGTTGGGAAGCGTTTCTGGCGCAATATCCCGAGGGGTTCTATGCGAATCTCGCCAAGGGCCAGTTGAACAAGATCGGCGCCGAGGAGACGCGCGTGTCGGCCGAGCAAAAAGCGAATGCGGCCGAGCAGCAGAAGGCAAGGCTCATTGCCGAACGCGCCCAGAAGGCCGAGCAGGACAAGGCGGTCGCGGCGGCCAAGGCCGCCGAAGAGGCACGTGTCGCAGCGGAGAAACAGAAGCAGATCGAGCAGGCGAGGACGGAGGCAGCGGAGCAGCAGCGCAAGCTGGCCGAAGCCGCCGCGGCAAAAGCACAGGCCGAGAAGCAGGCGACGGAGAAGGCCAAGGCCGAGCTTGTTGCCAGGCAGGCCGCCGAGAAGGCGGAGCAGGCGGCAAAGCCTGTGGCCGATCGGCAGATGCCTGAGGCCGAGCAAAAAGTCGCAGCCCTTTCACCGGCGCCGGCATCCACATTGTCGGCGGCTGATCTGACAAAATCCGTGCAGAGTGAATTGCGCCGCGTCGGCTGCCTGTCCGCCACCGCTGACGGCGACTGGAGCGCAGCATCGCAGCGTTCGCTGACCCTGTTCAACAAATATGCCGGCACCCAATTCGACGCCAAGCTCGCAAGCGTCGACGCGCTCGACGCACTGAAAGCGAAGCCGGGACGGGTCTGCCCGCTCATTTGCAATTTCGGCTCCAAGGCCGACGGCGATCAATGCGTGAAGATCGCCTGCCGCGCCGGCTATCGCGTTGGTGACGACAACGAGTGCGAAAAGATTCAGGAGAAAAAGCCGGTGGCGACGCGCGAGGATTCGAAGAGGCGCGACCAGGACCGGAAGGCCTCGGAATCGGCGCCCTCGAAGCCCGAAGCCAGTGGGCAGATTTTTTGCAGTTCGTCCGGCTGTCGTCCGGTGCAGAAAGGATGCAGACTCGTGGCCGGGGCCACGCCCGGAAGATATAACGCCTCCGTAGGAAGCGGCAATTATGAAGTCTGCAACTGATCGTGCAGTCGATCCAAAACCGCGGATGAATTGCGTGAAAATCGCCCGATATCTCTTCCTATTCATATTTACGGCTTTGTGCGCCTGCGCGCCGGCGCAGGCGGAGAAGCGCGTCGCGCTCGTCATCGGCAATTCCGCCTACAAGAACGCGCCGCGGCTCGCGAACCCGGTGAACGACGCCGGTCTGGTCGGCGGCATGTTCAGGAATGCGGGCTTCGATACGGTCGAGATCAGGCTGGACCTCAATGCCAGCGAAATGCGGCGATCGCTACGCGAGTTCGCGGCCAGGACGCGCGATGCCGACATGGCGGTGATCTACTATGCGGGCCACGGCATCGAGCTGGACGGCAGCAACTATCTCGTTCCGACCGATGCCATGCTGGAAACCGACGGCGATGTCCTCGACGAGACGATCGCGCTGGATCGCGCGCTGTATGCGGTCGAACCGGCCAAACAACTCCGGCTCGTCATCCTCGATGCGTGCCGCGACAATCCCTTCGCCAAGACGATGAAGCGCACTCTGGCCTCGCGCGCGATTGGGGGCGGCCTTGCCAAGGTCGAGCCGACCAGTCCGAACACGATGATCGCGTTTGCGGCCAAGGCGGGATCGACGGCGTCGGATGGCGACTCCCGCAACAGCCCGTTTGCGGTCGCGCTGACCGATCATCTGCCGAAGCCCGGGCTCGACTTGCGCAAGGCGTTCGGGTTCGTCCGTGACGACGTCTTGAAGAAGACCGGCAACAAGCAGGAGCCGTATGTCTATGGCTCCCTGGGCGGCAGCGATGTGCCGCTGGTGCCGGCAAGGCCGGCCGCGGCAGCCGGTCCGCAGGCAAATCCGCAGGACAGTGTGCGCAAAGACTACGAGCTTGCCCTTCAGGCCGGCCTGCGCGAGGCTTGGGAAGCATTCCTCCAGACCTATCCGGACGGCTTTTACGCCAACCTCGCCCGTGTCCAGCTGAAGAAGATTGCCGCCGAGGAGGATCGCACGCTGGCGACGGAGAAGGCGCGTCTGGCCGAACAGGAGAAGGCGAGGCTCGCGACCGAACGAGCCCAGAAGGCCGAGCAGGAGAAAGCCGCCGCCGCTGCCAAAGTCGCGGAAGAGGCGAGGATCGCGGCCGAGAAGGCCAAGCAGATCGAGCAGGCCAAGGCGGAGGCGGCCGAACGAGATCGAAAGGCGGCGGAAGCTGCCGCGGCCAAGTCGCTGGCGGAGAAGCGGGCGCTTGAGAAGGCGGCGAGTGAGGCCGCAGCGAAGCAGGCGGCGGAGAAGCAGGCGGCTGATGCCGAAAGCAGGAAGGTGGCCGCGCTGTCGCCGCCGCCAAGTTCCCCGCCGCCCGGTGATCTCGCGAAATCCGTTCAGAGCGAACTGCGCCGTGTCGGTTGCCTTTCGTCTACCGCCGACGGCGATTGGAACGCCGCGTCGCAGCGCTCGCTGACGCTGTTCAACAAATATGCCGGCACCCAGTTCGACGCGAAGCTTGCAAGTGTCGACGCGCTCGATGCGCTGAAGGCGAAGCCGGGACGTGTCTGCCCGCTCGTATGCAATTTCGGCTTCAAAGCCGACGGCGATCAATGCGCGAAGATCACCTGCCGCGCCGGCTATCACGTCGGCGACGACAACGAATGCGAGAAGGTGCCGGAGAAGAAGCCGGTGGCGACGCGCGAAGATTCAAGAAGGCGAGATCAGGACCGGAAAGACGCCGAGTCCGCAGCGCCAAAGTCGCAAGCGACCGGGCAGATGGTCTGCAACAATGCGGGATGCAGGCCGGTCGGAAAGGGGTGCCGTCTCGGAACGGTGAAGGACCTCCGCGGGGTCATGGTTACCACCGAGATGTGCAATTAGATCGACGGCATCATCGTTGCGATCCGCTCATGATGCAGCGCGAGGTGGTGCATGCTCGGGTGAGAGCCGAGGACACGAGGCTTGCATGCCTCGCCGCATGCGAGCATCATTCTCCAAAAAAGGGGAAAACCGATGCCACAACTCTCTCGCCGCCGCCACCTTCAGCAATTGTCGGCCGTGTTCGGATCCGCCGCGCTGTCCGGGTGGTCGAGGCCGGCATCGGCTTCAGAGGCAGACATTCCGCCCGAGGGCATCGGCAAGGGCATCAAGCACATCTCCTACAGCGACATCGGCGGACGGCCCGACAGCGTGCAAGTGATGTTCAACCGGCAGCACGTCTATGTCGGGCACATGTTCAGCGACGGCGTGACGATCCTGGACGCATCCGATCCGCGTGCGCTGAAGCCGGTCAATTTCTTCACCGCAGGACAATACACCCGCACCCACCATTTGCAGGTGGCGGAAGATTTGCTGCTGCTTGCGAACGGCGCCAACATCGTCGCGATGCAGTCCTACGACAACATGCGCGGCTATTTCGAGAACACGCTGGTCGACAGCATCACCAAGGCCAAGAAATTCAGCTGCGGCCTCTCGATCCACGACATCTCGAAACCGGGCGAGATGCGCGAGATCGCGTTCCTCGAAATGCCTGGCTTCGGCATCAACCGGCTGTGGTGGCCGGGCGGCCGCTACGCCTATGTGTCGGCGCATCTCGACGAGTTCACCGACCATATCCTTTGCGTGGTCGATCTCAAGACCATCACGAAGCCGGAGATCGTCGCGAAATGGTGGCTGCCGGGCATGAACCGCGCGGCGGGCGAGCCGGCGACGCCCAAGGGCAAGCGCTTTGCGCTCCATCACATGATCACGGCGGGTGATCGCGGCTATGCCGCCTGGCGCGATGGCGGCTTCACCATTCATGACATCAGCGATCCCATGAATCCAAGGCTGCTGTCCCACATCAACTGGTCGCCGCCCTTCGCCGGCGGCACGCATACGCCGCTGCCGCTGCCCAAGCGACAGCTCGCAATCGTCGCGGACGAAGCGAATGCGGACAATTGCGCCAAGGGCCTGTTCCATACATTCGTTCTCGACGTGCGCGCGCCTGGAAACCCGGTGCCGATTGCAACCCTGCCGACCCCGCGCGACCGCGACTTCTGCACGAACGGCACCTTCGGGCCGCATAATCTGCACGAGAACCGCCCGGGCTCGTTCCAGAGCGAGGAGACGATCTTCGCGACCTACAACAATGCCGGCGTCAGGGTGTTCGACATCAGGGACGCCTTCGCACCGAAGGAGATCGCTTATTGGGTGCCGCCGACACCGAAAAAGCTCATCGACCCGCGCCCGAACGTTGCGCTCGCGGCCAAGACCTGTGACGCCTATGTTCGGCCGGACGGACTGATGTTTGTCTCCGATTGGAACGCCGGCATGCACGTGCTGCAATATCAGGGATGAGCGGTGTTGTAGGGTAGGCAAAGGCGCGAAGCGCCGTGCCCCCATTCGTAGCGGAGAAGGCTCTGGTGGGCACGCTTTCGCTTTGTCCACCCTACGAGACCTGCGCTACCCCGCCGGCATCCGCGTTTCGACGAGTCGCGCCCAATAGGACGCGCCGTGGCCCAAGATGTTGTCGTTGAAGACGTAAGCCGGGTGGTGGCACTCGTTGCCGTCGCCCATGCCGACCAGGATCATCGCGCCGGGGCGCGCTTCCAGCATGAAGGAGAAGTCTTCGGCGCCCATCATGGGAATGAACTTGTCGTTGACGCGCTCGGCACCGACAATGTCGCGGGCGACGTCGGCGGCGAGGCCAGCCTCGCGCGCATGGTTCATCGTCACCGGGTACATGCGCGTGTACTTGGTCTCCGCCGAACCGCCATAGGCGCGCGCAACGCTGTCGGCGACCTCGCCGATACGGCGCTCGACCAGATCGCGCACTTCAGGATCGAGCGTGCGCACGGTGCCGCCGAGCTCGGCGATCTCCGGGATGATGTTGAAGGCCGTGCCGGAGTGGAATTGCGTGATCGAGATGACCGCGGACTTCAGCGGATCGACGTTGCGCGCGACGATCGATTGCAGCGCGTTGACGATCTGTGCGCCGATCAGCACGCTGTCGATCGACTTGTGCGGACCCGCACCGGCGTGGCCGCCTTTGCCGTGGACGGTGATCTGGATGTTGTCGGAGGAGGCGAGCATCGCGCCGGGCGTGGTCGCGAAATGTCCTTCGGGCAGGCCCGGCATGTTGTGCATGCCGTAGACCTCCTGGATGTTCCAGCGCGTCATCAGTCCGTCCTCGACCATCGCCTTGCCGCCGCCGCCGCCTTCTTCCGCGGGCTGGAAGATCACGACCGCGTTGCCGTCGAAGTTGCGGGTCTCGGCGAGATATTTGGCGGCGCCGAGCAGCATGGCGGTGTGGCCGTCATGGCCGCAAGCGTGCATCTTGCCGGGGACCTTGGAGGCGTAGGCAACCCCTGAGGTCTCCATGATCGGCAGCGCGTCCATGTCGGCACGCAGACCAATGGTCTTGCCCGAGGCGGATTTGCGTCCGCGGATCACACCGACGACGCCGGTGCGGCCGATGCCCGTCACCACCTCGTCGCAGCCGAACTCGCGCAAGCGGTCGGCGACGATGCCGGCGGTGCGGTGGACGTCATATTGCAGCTCCGGGTTCTCGTGGAAGTCATGGCGCCAGGCGGCCATTTCGTCGGAGAGGGCGGCAACGCGGTTGACGATGGGCATGGAGGCTCCGTCTCTGTTGTTGTTGCCGGATGAGCGAGGCAACATCCGGGATCTTTGCAAGAAGAAGTCCCGGGTATCGCTGCGCTCACCAGGGCTAGGGATGACGTTCAGCTTTCGCCGAACACGCGCTTGAAGATCGTGTCGACGTGCTTGAAGTGATAGCCGAGGTCGAACTGCTCCTCGATCTCGGCGTCCGTGAGATACTTCTTCACGTCAGCGTCCTTCTTCAGAAGCTGGAGGAAGTCGCCTTCGCCGCGCCAGACCGGCATGGCGTTGCGCTGCACGAGCTTGTAGGCGTCCTCGCGGCTTGCGCCCTTCTGCGTCAGCGCCAGCAGCACGCGCTGCGAATGCACGAGGCCACCGAGGCGGTCGAGGTTCTTCTGCATGTTGGCGGGGTACACCAGCAGCTTGTCGATCAGGCCGGCGAGGCGGACCAGCGCGAAGTCGAGCGTCACGGTCGCGTCGGGACCCATCATGCGCTCGGCGGAGGAATGCGAGATGTCGCGCTCGTGCCAGAGCACGACGTTTTCCAGTGCCGGCGTCACATAGGCGCGCACCATGCGCGACAGGCCCGTGAGGTTTTCCGAGAGCACCGGGTTGCGCTTGTGCGGCATCGCAGACGAACCCTTCTGCCCTTCGGAGAAGAACTCCTCGGCTTCCAGCACTTCGGTGCGCTGCATGTGGCGGATCTCCACCGCGAAACGCTCGACCGAGGACGCGATCACGCCGAGCGTCGAGAAGTACATCGCGTGGCGGTCGCGGGGGATGACCTGCGTCGAGATCGGCTCGGGGACGAGGCCCATGGCCTTGGCAACATGCTGTTCGACGCGCGGATCGATCTGGGCAAAAGTGCCGACCGCACCGGAGATGGCGCAGGTGGCGACTTCCTTGCGCGCCGCGATCAGGCGCTCCTTGGCGCGCGAGAATTCCGCATAGGCATAGGCAAGCTTGAGGCCGAAGGTCACGGGTTCGGCGTGGATGCCGTGGCTGCGGCCGATGGTCGGCGTCATCTTGTGCTCGAGGGCGCGCTTCTTCAGCGCCGCCAGCACCTTGTCGAGGTCGGCGAGCAGCAGGTCGGCGGCGCGGGTGAGCTGGACGTTGAGGCAGGTGTCGAGCACGTCGGAGGAGGTCATGCCCTGATGGACGAAGCGCGCCTCGGGGCCGACGATCTCGGCGAGGTGGGTGAGGAAGGCGATGACGTCGTGCTTGGTCTCGCGCTCGATCTCGTCGATGCGGGCGACGTCGAAACTGGCGTCCTTGGCCTTGGCCCAGACCGTTTTGGCGGCCTCCTTGGGGATTGTGCCGAGCTCGGCAAGGGCGTCCGCCGCATGCGCCTCGATCTCGAACCAGATCTTGAACCGGGTCTGCGGCTCCCAGATCGAGGCCATTTCCGGGCGGGTATAGCGGGGGATCATTGGACTGCTCCAGGAAGGTGGGCGGGCGACCCGGAAGGGGCGACCTGCCAAAATGCTTTTTACGCCGTGATCTAGCAGAGCGGGGAGGGCGAAACAAACGGCGCCGGCAACGTAGCGGGGGATGATTGGACTGGACAGGATCATCGGCCCGGCGGCGGTGGGGCGATGGGTGGCCGGCCTCAGGGGGAAGCTCGCAGATATTAACTGTCAATCACGGATCATTGACTGACAGATATTGAAATCTGTCAGCGAGACGTGTATATCCGTTCTCGGACGCTCCGATTGGGCGTCTGGCGGCATCCCGGAAGCCCAACGTCCCAAATGGCGGATTGAGGGTCGCAATTGAACAACGGGGACCGCCAGTTGATTGGAGACTTACGACAATGACGACCGAAATCATCAATTTGACCGGGACGATTGGGCACTGGCTCAATTTACTGGTGGCGCGCCAGATCGCGGCGCAGGCTGCAAAACTGCCTCATTAAGGCGAGAGCTTTCCGAAACGACCGGTACGGGCGCTTCGGAAGCAGCCCCATCGCCGGGTAACTGAGCCCTCAACGGGAACATGGTGCTGGCATGAACGAAGCCGTTATCTTGACGCCGGAGCGGATCCTCGAAGTCACCGAGGACGTGCTGCGACGTTACGGACTCGCCAAGGCCACCGTCGTCGACGTGGCCCGTGCGCTCGATGTGAGCCACGGCAGCGTCTACCGCCATTTTCCGAGCAAGGCCTCGCTGCGCGAGGCCGTCGCCAAACGCTGGCTGGACCGGATCGATGCGCCCTTACGCCAGCTCGCCGAAGAGCAGGGCCCGGCTCCGGCGCGGCTCGACCGCTGGCTGCGCACCCTGTTCGCCGCCAAGCGTTCGCGCGTGCTCGACGACCCCGAGATGTTCGACACCTATCTGACCCTTGCGCGTGAGGCCTGTGCAGCCGTCAAATGTCACAAGGACACCATGATCGACCAGATCGCGGCGATCCTGTCCGATGGCGTGACGCAGGGCGTGTTCGCCGTGGACGATGTCAAGACCACCGCGCGTGCGATCTTCGATGCCACCGTCCGCTTCCACCATCCGGCCCACGCCGACGAGTGGAAGGATGCCGATCTCTCGGCGCGGGTCGATGCGACGCTGGCGCTGGTATTGCGCGGGCTGAAGGCGTAGGCCAACTTCCTTCACGCGTTCCGAAGCCGTCACACCTGACGTGACCTGTCGCGGTTCTATCTCAGACCTTATGGGCAACGCTGCCATTGCCGAGCGAGCGCGGATGATGGGTCTTTTTTCGCGCACGTAAGGCGACGTTGGCCGATGGCACGACCGACGGGCTTTCCGGATAGGTATTGACTTCGATTTCGACCACGTCTTTTGACCGTTTTCGAAGGCGGTAGAACGCAAGTTCCTGTTCGAGAATGGGGCAGTGGAATTGGATCGTCGCTGTGTCTGGCAGACGGCAGAGTTCATCGATGAGCTCGCCGACAGTGATGATCGGGGGATGATGGATGGCTTCGCGGATAGCCTTACTCATGGCGCAACTCCCTCACTCCGCTACTAACCACCGCGCGACGGCGTCAGTTCCAATCCCATCCGGCCATACATAATCTAAAGGTGCGAGCCGCGCGCCAGCGCCCTAAAGCGCGGGTGCCAAATGCGAGCTGCGCAACCGCAATATGCCGAACGGGTCTTCGCGCCCAGCGAGTTTGCGGTAGGTCGCAAGGTCGTCAAGCGTCGGACCTTCCCCGCGTCTGACATTCACGCCCGCAACCGTTGCAACCGGAATCGACGTGCCGAGGCCTGCGTAGAGATAATTGTCGCCGAAAGCCTTCTTGAGCGCGGCAAAAGTCGGCTCACCGGTGCAATGTCCCGGGGCTACGCTGTCGACCTTGAACCTGTCCTTCAGGGCGGTAACGACTTTCGCGATCGCTTCGTCAGGTGCGACGACCAGATGAAATCCTCCCGCGATGAGATGAATCCTGGGATTGATAGCCGTCGCCGCTTCGACGATGCGCTCGATCCCGGGGTGCGAGCAACCGACCAGAAGGACCATGCCGTCGGCCGTGTTGACGGCCAAGGACAGCTCCTTGAGCTCTCTCGTGCCCGGTGCGTCGGAAATCAGCGAGATAAGTGTGATACCGGGAGCAATCTCGGTGGTCTGATCGATCAGTTCGAAGTTCGCGTGTGCCCATGCCCTGCCGAACTTCATCACCGCGGGCGGCTTGCCTGCATAGTACCGCATCTCAGGCGGCAAAGCCTCGTCCTTGCGGTAGAAGCCGGACGGCAGAGACGAGCCGTAGATGCCAAATCCTTCCTTTGGCGCGTAGATCTTGACGGTCGGATTGATGCTCAGGAGGTAGGACAAGCCCGCCATATGATCGGAGTGGCGGTGCGAAAGAACGACAAAGTCGAGGTCCGAGAGATCAACTCCCTTGGCTTTCACGTTCGCCGCGAAGATTTCGGGATCGTTACCCGTATCGAACAGGATGCGTTTTCCCGCGATTTCGACAAGGGCGGAGAAACCCCAGTCCTTTGTCATCGCGTCATTGGTGCCGAAGGCGTCATAGAGAATCGTGATCTGGTTTTTCGCGTCAGCTGCCGCGCTTTCGGTGAGCCCGGCCGCGAAAGCGCTGAAGGCGATCAGTGCTGCAAGAAGACTGTCCCTGATGTTCATGAAAGCGTCTCCTGTTGTCGTGCAAGACATACAACGGGAACGAGGGCGGCCTCGAGAGCCGTCCAAACTGGCTCTCGACGAAAGATCCGAGCCGGACACACATCCACTGGCCGCTTGGTGCTGGATGCGGTGCCTGTGGTGAAGCCTAGCACAATCTAAGAGAGATTTGGAGACCTTCGTTGGGATGGCCAGTTGGGAACCAGTTATTCTGGTCGCAGTAAACGGCTCGCCGTCACGCTCTAGATTTTCGTCAGCCCACAATTGGCCGCTAACCGCACGAGCTGCGCATCCGTGCGCGCGCCGGTCTTGGTCTTGATCAGATAGTGATAGTTCTGCACCGTCTTGACGCTGAGATTGAGATGCGCGGCGATCTGTTCGGTCGTGGCGCCGCCGGCGAACTGGCGCAGGATCTCGATCTCGCGTTCGCCCAGTTGATCCAGCGCCGAGCCCGCCGACAGGCTGTCCTCGGCCAGGATGTGCGCGATGTCGTCGCTCATGGCGCGTTCGCCGCGCGCGACGCTGCGGATCGCGGACACGACCGCGGACGGCTCGCTACTCTTGGTGACGAAGCCGCTGGCGCCGGCACTGAAGGCTGCCTTCACCAGCACGGCCTCGTTGTGCATGGTGAAAACGAGGATTCGCGCCCGCCGGCTGCGCGCGCGGATGTTGCGGATGGCTTCCAGCCCGCTCGCGCCGGGCATCGAGATATCCAGCAAGACCACGTCGGGATCGCGCGCCTTGAAGGCGCTGTAGGCGTCCGCGGCGTTGTCGGCTTCCGCCACGACATGCAGATCGCCCTGGCTTTCCAGCACGCGCCGATAGCCTTGCCGTACGATCGGATGGTCATCGACCAGCAGCACGGAGATGCCTGTTGTCGTAATCTCGTTCATGCCGGCCTCACGCGGCGAGCGGGATGGTGGCGGCGACGCTGAGTCCGCCTCGGGCGGGCAGGATCGAGATTGAGCCGCCGGCCGCTGCGACGCGCTCGCGGATGCCGGTGAGGCCGAAGCCCGCCGACTGCGCAACGCGTGCCGCGTCGCCGCCGCCATCGTCGTCGACACGGATCAGCAATGCATCGTCGTCGCCCGTGCGCCGCTCGACGTGCAGAGAAATCTCGCGTGCCGCGCCGTGGCGCAGCGCGTTGGTCAGGCATTCCTGCGCGACGCGATAGGCGGCAGTGGCAGCCGGGCCGCTGATGTCGGTGAGGTCGCCCTTAAGATCGAGCTGGATCGTCGGCCGCGCCGAGCTCTGCGAGCGCCAGCTATCCACCAAATTCACGAGGCTCGCCTCCAGTCCAAGCTCGGCGGGCAGGGGATTGCGCAGGCGCTTCAGCGCGTCGCGCAGCGAGGCCATCAGATGATGCGTGGCCTGCGAGATCATCCGCGCGTCCTGCACGATATCGTTTTGCTTGTCTGCCTTCGTGCTCGCCGTCTCGATGGTGTTGGCGAAGGCGAGGATGGCCGAGAGATTTTGTCCGAACTCGTCGTGCAGCTCGCGGGCGAGCGCGCGGCGTTCGTCGTCCCGGATCTCGATCAGGCGCCGCGTCAGCGCCGCGCGTTGCTCGGTCGCTTCCTCCAACCGGCCGCCGAGTTCGCCGACGGCGCTGCCGATCATCGCCAGCTCCATCGAGCGGAAGCGCGGCAGTTTCGTGCGATACTGACCGCGGGCCATGCGCTGCAAGGCGATCACGATCGTGCGCGCCGGCGCCAGCGCATGCGCGATCGCGAGCGAGGCCAGCAGCGCGATCGCCGCCGCCATCAAAAGCGCGACGTCGATCACGTTGAGGATGTACTCCCAGGCGAGCGAGATGGCGGCCGCTTCATCCGGCGTCGCGACCACTGCTCCGGCGGTCGCCGCGCGGGGACTGACGGGCCGTATCACTTCGGCATGGCTGCCGAGGAAGGTCGGCACAATCGACGCGAACCAGCGCGGCGGCGTCTTGCCGAGCCCCTCGCTCTGGCCGCAGAGCGGCTTTTCGAATGCGACGGCCGGTTGGAATTCGACGCAGACGCCGGGTGAGATCAGCTTCATCGTCTCCAGCGTGCGCCACTCCGGAACCGGCAGAAGCTGTTCGCGTGTTCTGCTGCTACGCAACAGGAATTCGTGCCAGTACAGGGCCTGCAGCGCCTGGGCGACCCGCTGCGCGGAGGCCGCAGTCGCCCGGTCGACGCTGCGATAGGCGTCGAACGTGGCCCAGATGGTCGCCGCCCCGAGGCAAAGCGCGACGATGAGAAGCAGACGGGCGACAAGCTGAAGCACAAGGCGCATGCGATCACCCCAAAGTTTGGTAAGGTCAGCCTAACAACGCCGCCGCGCCTTGCCAATTGCGAGGCACGGCAAGATGGCAGCTCGGGCAAATTTCCCAAGTCGGATTGGGCATGGCTCTTTGGACCGGGCGCGGCGGCTTTGATCTAATGGGCGGAATTTACGGCCAGGAGCAGTGCAGCATGAGTTCGATGACGATTGGGCCGATCGCGGGGCCCGCTGCCGACCCATCCGAGCGCAGCGCGCTCCTGTTCTGGATGATCTTCACCGGGCTTTCGATCTTCGCCGTCGTGCTGCTGTGGCGGTTCGGCCTGATCCGCCTGATGCTGACCTCGGACCGGACCTACATTTCCAGCGTGATCGCGCTGCTCTATGTCGTCACCTGCGGTCATTGCTTCCTGCGCACGCGGGCCATTGCCCGCGAGGGCGCGGCGGCCCGGCGCTGCCGCGCGGTGCTCGCGGCGCCCGAGGGCGGCAGGGCGCTTGACGCGGGGGCAGTCGCGCTGCCGAGCGGGCTGGTGCGGGACCACATCGAGAGCCTCGTGACCAAAGCTGCGGCGCAGGACTACCGCCCGGTCGACCAGACGCTGTTGCTGCGGACGCTCGCCGACCGGCTGCGCGGCTCCAACGGCTTCGGGGCTTTCGTCTCGGATACGCTGATGAAGCTCGGCCTGCTCGGCACCATCGTCGGTTTCATCATCATGCTGGCGCCGATCGCGGGGTTGGATGCCGCCGACAAGGTCGCGATGCGGTCCTCGATGGGGCTGATGAGCGACGGCATGGCGGTCGCGATGTACACGACGCTGGCGGGCCTGGTCGGTTCGATCCTGGTCCGCATCCAGTATTACATGCTGGATGCCGCGACCCAGAAGGTGTTCTCGGATGCGGTGGTGCTGACCGAGACCTATGTGACGCCGGTGCTTGAGCGCAAGGGTTCTGGAATCGCGCCATGATGGATGATTTCGGTCTCTATCCGCGCGAGGAGCCGTTCGATCCCCTTGGCGTGATGCTGTTCAAGGCGCTGCAGGTGATCGCTTTCCTGTTCTTCCTCGCGCTGCTCGCGGTCTCGCCGGACGCCAAGGACGGGAAGATCGACTCCAAGGCCGAGTTCATGATCACACTGGACTGGCCCGACAGCCACCCCGACGATCTCGACCTGTTCGTGCAGGATCCCGTGGGCAATATCGCCTGGTATCGCCACCGCGAGGCCGGCTTCCTCACGCTCGACCGCGACGATCGCGGCGGAGCCAACGATTTCATTGTGGTCAACGGCAAGAAGATTGCCTCGCCGATCCGCGAGGAGATCGTCACGGTGCGGGGCATCGTTCCCGGCGAATACACCGTCAATGTCTCACATTTCGTGGCGACGACCGGCGAGCCTGTGACGGCCAATGTGAAGGTGCAAAAACTCAATCCGACGGCGCAGGTGATCTTCGACAACAAGTTCACGGTCGATCACACCGGCGACGAGAAGACCGCGGTGCGGTTCCGGCTCGATGCCGAAGGCAAGGTCGTCAATGTGGACCAGCGGCCGAAATCGCTGCTCGAGACGTTCCGCAGCGGCTGGCGCAACGGCGCCGATCTCGACCCGAGCACCGGCGTGAGCAGGAACGCTGTGAGGGTGCGCCGTGACTAGCCTGCAGACGGTCATCCTCACGCTCTCGATAGCTTACGCCGTCATCGGCGCGCTGCTGCTGGTCGTGTTGGTCTATGCGCGGCTGCACTGGTCGATCAAGGCCGTTGCGGTGGTCGTGACCAGCGCCTTCTATGTCGTCAGCTTCACGGAAATGCGCGGGCTGCTCGGCTGGGCCAGCGCCGACCGGCTGCCGACCTCCTTCAAGCTGCTGAAGGCCCGCATCGTCGAGCCGCATTCGCTGGAAGGCGATCCCGGCTCGATCTATCTCTGGGTCGAGCAGCTCGACGATGACAATCGCCCGAGCGGCATACCGCGCGCCTTTCGTGTGCCCTACAATGACAGGCTGGCCGACAAGACCCATGCGGCGGAGAACGAGATCGCGCTGGGACATCCGCAAGGCGGCCGGGCTGCCGATTTCGGCGGCGGCGATGGCAGCCTCATCGACATGGTCAGGGAATATGTGACGCCCAAGACCATCCTGGAGACGAGCGGAGGCGATTCCTCGACCGGCGAATTCCTGGCGCCACCGGCCGGCGCGCAGGGCGCCGTGTTCACCCCGATTCCGCCGCCCCGGATGCCGCCGAAGGACGAGCAATAGGCTCTTCACCATCGCGACAGGGCAGCGCTGGCAAACCGCGCGCCGCTGGCGCATGTTCTTGACCTCCCTCAATTTGGCCTTATCGGCTCCCAATAAGGTTCGAGGGTGGAGGGTGCGTGCTTCTCGCGGTTTTCTCGGATATCCACGGCAATCGGCAGGCGTTCGAAGCGTGCCTGAAAGTCGCGCGGGCGCGTGGCGCCGAGCGGTTCATCCTGCTTGGCGACTTCGTGGGCTATGGGGCCGATCCGGAATGGGTAGTGGACACCGCGATGGAGCTGGTCGCCCAGGGCGCCGTCGCTGTGCGCGGCAATCATGACCAGGCGGTGAATTCCTCCGCCGAGACCATGAATGCCGAGGCGCAAATCGCGATCGAATGGACCCGCGGCCGGCTCGACACCGCGCAGCGGCGGTTCCTGGCGGAATTGCCGATGCTGGTGGAGGACGGCGATCGCCTGTTCGTGCATTCGGAAGCCTCCAGCCCCCGAAGCTGGCACTATGTCCGATCGACGACGGACGCCGCCAAGAGCCTGATCGCGACGCCAGCTCATGTCACCTTCTGCGGCCACATCCACCGCCCGGCGATCTATTCGATGTCGGTGACGGCGAAGATGTCGGGACTCGTGCCCAAGACCGAAGTCTCCGTACCGCTGCTGCGCGGGCGGCAATGGCTTGCGGTGCTCGGCTCGGTCGGCCAGCCCCGCGATAGCGATCCATCCGCAGCTTTCGCGCTGTTCGACACGGTCTCATGCCTGATCACCTATTGCCGCGCGCCCTATGATGTCGAGACGGCCGCGAACCGGATCCGTGAGAACGGCCTGCCGCACTGGCTCGCCGACCGGCTGTCGCAGGGGCGCTAGAGGCCGATGCCGAAACCCCTCGTCAAATCGGGCGCAGAGATCGACGGCTACACGATCGGCGAATGCGTCCATGCCGGCGGAATGGCGACGCTGTGGACGGTCACCCATCCCGGCATCGAGGTGCCGCTGCTGATGAAGATTCCGCGGGTGTCGGAGGGCGAGGACCCTGCGGCGATCGTCTCCTTCGAAATGGAGATGATGATCCTGCCGCGGCTGGCCGGGCCGCACGTGCCTTCATGTTTCGGCACCGGCGATTTCGCCCACCAGGCCTATGTCGTGATTGAGCGCATCTCCGGGACCACGCTCTACAAGCGGCTGCCCGACCTGCCGCTGCCGTATGACGAGGCGCGGCAACTCGTCGCCAGGATCGCGACGGGGCTGGCGGATTTGCACCGGCAGAACGTGATCCATCACGACATCAAGCCGAGCAGCATCATGTTCCGCGAGAGCGGCGAGGCGGTGCTGATCGACTATGGCCTGTCGCATCACAACCATCTGCCGGACCTGTTGCAGGAGGAATTCCGCCTGCCTTACGGCACCGCGCCCTATATGGCGCCGGAACGGCTGTCAGGGGTGCGCGACGATCCGCGCAGCGATCTGTTCTCGCTCGGCGTGCTGCTGTATTTTTTCACGACCGGCGAGCGGCCGTTCGGCGAGGGCGAGACGCTGCGTGCGATGCGGCGCCGGCTGTGGCGCGATCCGCACCCGCCGCGCGGCTTGCGCGCCGACTATCCGCCCTGGCTCCAGGAGGTGGTGCTGCGGTGCCTTGAGATCGAGCCGGTGCGGCGCTATCCGACGGCGTCGCAGCTCGCCTTCGATCTGACCCATCCGGACCAGATCAGGCTCACCACACGCTCGGAGCGAATGAAGCGCGATCCGTTAAGCGTCGCTTGGCGGCGCCGCTTCAACCAGGGCGTCATGCAGCCGCGCGCGAAATCGGATGTCGCAGCCCAGATCGCATCAAGCCCGATCCTCGCGGTCGCGCTCGACACGGTGGAAGGCGCCCCCGAGCTGAACGAAGCGTTGCGCGTCACCACCGAACGCATTCTCGCCACGCTGCCGTCGGCGCGGCTCGCATGTCTCAACGTGCTGAAGCTCAACCGCATCGCGATTGACAGGACGCTGGATGAGCAGGGCTCCAACAAGCATATCGACCGGTTGGTGGCGCTCAGACACTGGGCCACGCCGCTCAAGCTGGATGAGAGCCGGCTGTCGGCTCACGTGCTGGAAGCCGTCGATCCCGCCGCGGCCATCCTGGAGTTCTGCGAGGTCAACCACGTCGACCACGTCATCATCGGCGCGCGGCAGACCTCGTTCCGCCGCACGCTGCTCGGCAGCGTCTCGGCCAAGGTGGCCTCGGAAGCGGCCTGCACCGTCACCGTGGTACGGCCGCCGCGAATGGCTGCGGATGCGGGGGAAGAGGCCGGATAGGGCCGCGCTCTGGATCCTGGAAGGTTCAGGCCGCGTGAGCGGTGTGGACGGAGCGCTTGCGGCGGATCGGCCAGGAGAATTGCGGGCCGGGCTCGCCGTGATCCGCGCTACCGCCGAAGAACTGGATGATCTCGCGGCAGGGCTCGCAGTTGAACAGGTTACGCGACGCGGATGCCTTGGTCATTTCCTTCAGGCAGTTCGGGCAATGCGGCTTCATGTGCTTGGTCCAGAAAAGAATTCAATGCCGGCGCGGTGACCGGAGCGGGTGATCCAGGTCCGTCTCGGGCCCGGTGTCGTCGCGCATCTCGCCTTCGGTGCGTTCGAGCCGACCGAAGAAAAAATCGAGGTCAGGATGCGGGCGCCGCGGGATGCGGCACCGGCGCTTCGGCTGACGCTTCACGAGCGCGATCTGCATGGGGTCAGGCCCGATACCAGTCGCGACGGGCGATGCGGGCCGAGCGTACCGAGACCTTCACCGGTCCGGCTGATGGACCAAACACAACAAACGGACAAAAACCAAGCCACAACGCCACGCCAGTCCAAACCAGGGTCGTCGTCATGATGTGCTCCCGCGAAAACAGGCAAGAATCACTAGCGGTGATTTGCGCGAATCAGGGAAGCCCGGAGGAGTACGGATCAAGGTTGCAAATTTAGGCATTGCGCGCCGCAACACCCGTAGAAGCCGTACGTCTGCGGAGCCGAGCGGGCCCTCAGATCGCCTCGCCGCGTGCACCCGCGGCGGCGTTGCGGATTGCGGCGATGTTGGTCTTGTAGGCGGCCTGCGTGCCGCCCCTGAACACGGACGTGCCGGCGACGAAGGCGTTGGCCCCGGCTGCGGCCAGGGGACCTGCGACGTCGGCGCCGACGCCGCCGTCGACTTCGATGTCGATCGGACGGCCCGCCGTCATCGCGCGGATGTCGCGGATCTTGCCGATCGCGGAGGGGATGAAGGCTTGGCCGCCGAAGCCGGGATTGACCGACATCACCAGCACGAGGTCGACCAGGTCCAGAACGTATTCGAGTGCGCTGATCGGCGTGCCCGGATTGAGCGAAACGCCGGCCTTCTTGCCGAGAGCGCGGATCGCCTGAAGCGAGCGGTGCAGATGGGGACCGGCCTCGGCATGCACGGTGATGTGGTCGCAGCCGGCTTTCGCGAAGGCCTCCAGATAGGGATCGCAGGGCGAGATCATCAGATGCGCGTCGAAGATCTTCTTGGTGTGCGGGCGCATCGCCTTGATGACGTCGGGGCCATACGAGATGTTGGGAACGAAGTGCCCGTCCATGACGTCGAGATGGATCCAGTCGGCTCCGGCGGCGTCCACGGCGCGCACCTCCTCGCCAAGCCTGGAGAAATCCGAGGCCAGGATCGAGGGCGCGATTGCCAGGGGGCGGGGAGCGAAGGCTTGGGTCATGGCTGTTTCCCGTGGCGGCCGTGAAAGATGGACTCGCCTAACATGGGCCTCTCAGCCGGGCAATGCAGGGGCGGCGTGCTTCCTGTGGGCGGAAATTTCTGCCGCGACCGGCATGAATTGCCGGTGTTCCCGGCCGTGCAAAATGCGGTGAAAGCGGATTTCATTGAGCTTTTTGCGCTGGCACGGCGCTTGCTGACTTCACCTGAACAGAACATTGGCCGCGGCATGCCGCATCGGTTGGAGTTGTGCAATGTTGTTCGCTCTTGGGGCCGTATCGAGCGCGCTCGACGCGATCCAGTCGCTGACGAATTCGAAATCGTCCTCGTCGACGCAGAAGACGGGGTCCTCGCAAAAGCCTGCGACCAATCCGTTCGCGATCGAGAGTGGCAGCAACAGCACGACCGGCGCGACCTCGTCGGTCAATGCGGGCAAGACCCCGCAGATCTCGCCGGAGACCATGAACGCGCTGTTCGCCGCGCAGAGGCAGTCGGCGGACAGTACGAGCAGCACAGCGGGCTCGACGTTCTCGTCCTCGTCCTCGTCTTCGACGCGCCGCGACGCCGCTCTGAAGGATCTGTTCTCGCAGATCGATGGGGACGGTGACGGCAAGATCACCAAGTCGGAATTCGAGAATGCGCTCGGCGCCGGCGGCACCAACCTCGCGCAGGCCGGCGACGTGTTCTCGAAGCTGGATACGAATACCGACGGCAGCGTCAGCCTCGATGAGATGTCGAAGGCACTGAAGAGCGGCCATCGCGGCCACCATCACGCGCAAGGTGCGGGCGATGCGTCCGGCAGCGGTTCGAATTCCTCCTCGCCCTCCAGCGGCGGCTCGACCTCGACCTCGACGACCGGCGCCGACGGCTCGACCACCACCACCGTCACCTACGCCGACGGCTTCAAGATGTCGACGACGGTCCCGGGCGCCTCCAGCCCCCGTAATTCGGCGTACGATCTGTTCGCGCAGTTGATGCAGCGGCAGGGCGGGCAGGGACAAGGCGCCTCAGCGGCTGTCGGTTCGTCGATGTCGATGAGCGTGTAACCTTGCTCACGGCTAGCCGGCATATTCGTGCGTGATGTCACGGTAGAGATAACGGTCGCGGATTTCGTGGTTGAAGAACGTACCCTTTGAGCGCGCATTCCTGAACGCAGCGGCGACCTCGGGCGGAACCTCCTCGTAGACATAGAGGCGTCCGCTGACGAAAGTCACTTTCAGCTCGCGCGTCTCGGGCGCATAACGGAAAAACCGGATCACGGAAGACGGCATGGCGGTGCACCTTGGCCCGTTAGGGAAACGGAAACGCCGTGCCCACCGTTTCGTTTCTACTCGAACCGATTCTTCCACGCCGGCATTGCGCCGGCAAACGGCAGGGCCGTCGCATTGTAGACGCCGCGAGCGATCGCGCGTGCGACCACGTTGGCGGCGACGGTTCCCAGTTCGGTAAGGCCGACCAGCGGCTCGATCGGCTTCTCGCCAGTTGCGGCGGCGAACAGCACATCACCGTCGGTCGGGGCATGCACCGGATAAATCGCACGGGCGAACCCGGTATGCGCGATCATCGCAAGCCGCTTGGCCTGGGCCTTGGTCAGCGTGGCATCGGTGACGACGAGGCCGATCGTGGTGTTCTCACGCGCGCTCGCAGCAGGCCCGCCCTTGATACGCATCGCCAGCATGTCCGGCGTGAACGCGGACGGCAGGCCGCGCCCGCCGAACTCGCCGTTCTCCTCGAACGGCGCAGCCCAGAACCAAGGCCCCTCGCCAACGGTTGTGCTGCCGACCGCGTTGACGACCATGATCGCGGCGACCTTGATACCATTGGCCAGGACTGCGGAGGCCGATCCCAGTCCGCCCTTGAAGGTTGCGGTGGTGGCTCCAAGGCCGGCCCCGACGCTGCCCAGTGCGAAATCGTCGCTGGCTGCCAACGCTGCGGCGTAGCCGAGATCGCGATAGGGCGCGAAGCGTCCCCAGCTCTTGTCGCCACCGTTGAGCAGGTCGAAAACGATCGCGCCCGGGACGATCGGAATCACCGCCTCGCGAATCCGCAAGCCGCGGCCTTGTTCGGCGAGCCAGGCCTGGATGCCGCCGCCGGCGTCGATTCCAAAGGCGGAGCCGCCGGACAGCGCAATGGCGTCAACGCGATCGACGGTGCTGGCGAGGTCGAGCAACGCGTCTTCGCGCGTGCCGGGTCCGCCGCCGCGAACATCGATGGCCGCAACCGCGGGGGCGTCGAAGATGATCGCGGTCGTGCCAGTGGCAATTTTCGCATTCTCGGCATGGCCGACGCGGACGCCGGCGATATCGGTGAGAAGGTTTTTCAAGGCGGCTCCGCAGGCTGAAAGGCGTCCGCTTCAGCGATATCGCAGGGGCGCCGCAGGCTCAACCCGCGAGCGCGGTCCTCAGCATCTTGGCGAGCTCGGACTTGCGGTAGGGCTTTGCCAGCAGCAGCACGCCGGAATCGAGCCGCCCGTGATGGACGATGGCGTTCTCGGTGTAGCCCGAGGTGAACAGCGTCTTCAGGTCGGGGCGGCGGCGAGCCGCCTCATCGGCGAGCTGGCGACCATTCATGTTGCCGGGCATGATGACGTCCGTGAACAGCAGGTCGATGTCCTTGTCGGCGTCGATGATGACGAGGGCCTCGGCCGCGTTGGCGGCTTCGAGGGCGGTATAGCCCAGGCTCTTGATCTGGGTGACGACATATTGGCGCACCAGCGCGTCGTCCTCGACGATCAGGATCTTTTCGTGGCCGCCGGTGACGGGCGCGTTCTGGAGCGCCTCGAATTCGGTCTCCTGCACGCCGCTCGAGCGCGGCAGGTAGATCTTCACGCTCGTGCCGTGACCTTCCTCGCTGTAGATCTTGATGTGTCCGCCGGACTGCTTGACGAAGCCGAACACCATGCTGAGCCCGAGGCCGGTGCCCTTGCCGACCTCCTTGGTGGTGAAGAAGGGATCGAATACCCGGTCGATCAACTCCGGCGGGATTCCGGAGCCGGTATCGCTGACGGCGATCATGACGTAATTGCCAGCCACCACGTCGGGATTCATGCTGGCATAGCCGTCGTCAAGAAAGATGTTGCGGGTCTCCAGCACCAGCGTGCCGCCGTTGGGCATCGCATCTCGCGCGTTCAGCGCGAGATTGAGGATCGCGGTGGAAAGCTGGCCCGGGTCGATCAGTGCCGGCCACGCATCCTCGGTGAGTTGCGGCATGATGGTGATCTGCTCGCCGAGCGTGGGATGCAGGAGCTTTGCGGCCTCGAGCGTCAATGCGTTGACGTCGATTTCGCGCGGTTGGAGCGGCTGCTTGCGGGCGAAGGCGAGCAGATGCTTGGTCAGTTGCGCGCCGCGCTCGGCGGCGTCGTCGATCAGCTTGGTGATGGCGGCGAGCTCGGGACGATCAGCGACCGCGTCCGCCAAAATGCCGATCGTGCCGGTGATGACAGTCAGCACATTGTTGAAGTCGTGCGCGACACCGCCGGTCAATTGACCGATGGAATCCATCTTCTGGACGTGCCTGAACTGCGCCTCGGCGGCCTGCTTCTCGGTGAGGTCGCGGCCGATGAAGAAATGGCGCTTGACCGGCTCGGACCAGGTGCCCATCCAGTTCAGCGTGACCTCGTGACCGTCGTAGTGATAGTAGCGCGCCTCGAAGCTGCGCTTGACCGCGCCGCGCCGCGCCGCGCGCATCTCGTCGCGCGTCTTCTGGAGGTCGTCGGGATGAATGAACTCGGTGGCGCTGTGCCCGATCATGTCCTCCGGACTCAAGCCGAGAATAGTCTTCACGCTGGGGCTGACCTGGATGAAATTGCCAAAACCGTCGGTGACCAGGATCAGGTCCTGCGAGGTCTCGAAGATCCGCTGGCGCTCCTCGACCTCGCGGCGCAGTTTTTCTCGTGCCTGCTTCTCTTCCGTGATGTCGTGGGCGATCTTGGAAGCGCCGATGATCTGTCCGTTGGCTGATTTGAGCGGAGAAACGTTGAGAACGACGTCGAGCGGCCGGCCGTCCTTCCGAATTCGGACCGTTTCATGCTGGGCGATCGTTTCATTGCCGCCGACCCTGTTCAGGATACCCCTGACCTCGGCCTTGCGGTCCTCCGGCACGATGATGTCGATCGGCTGGCCGATGGCCTCCGCGGCGGCATAGCCGAACAGATGTTCGGCGGCCTTGTTCCAGCCCGTGATGACACCGTCGAGGGTCTTCGTAATGATGGCATCATTGGCGGATTCGACGACGGCCCCGTACAGCGCCAGGCGCTTGCCATAATAGTCGCGATCCAATGCCGACTGCTGGCGCAACCTGCCGACGAGCCCCAGAGTGTGCGCCTGGAGGCGGACATTTTCGATCAAAAGCACTGCGAGCACGAAGGTCGCCGCGCAGAGGCCGTAGACGCGGCCGGCGTAGAAGCCGAGATCGAAGCGCGCGACGTTGACGATCGCCGACAGCGCGATGTCGAACAGCCAGGCGCACATCACCACCATGAGCCAGACGTCGATGACCGAATGCGGACGGCGGAACCACAGCGAGACCAGCGCGGCAAAGCTCAAGGACCAGACAAACGCCACCACGCCGATCATGATCTGCGTGTAACGGCCATCGCGCAGCAGGACCGGAAGCAGGTCGTGCTGGGCAGTGACGATCCAGGTCAAGACGATCATGACCGCGGCGACGCCGGCCGCGCTGGCGTAGATCGCCTTGCTTGCCGAGCCCGCGATCCGGGCGCCGCCGTCGGCCTCCTTCAGCCAGGCATAGGCCAGCACGCAGAGCGGGAAGCCGCCGTGCCAGATCATGTAGAGCCAGACCGTGGTCTGCTGGTTGGCTCCCAGCAGCCCGGTCGGCGAAAAAAGTCCGGGGAAGGTGAGGGCATGGACCACGGCCGCGGCAGCGGTGAACAGATAGCCCGTCGCGAGCACGAGCAGCGCGCGGGTCCTGAGCACCGCAAACTGCGACAGCAGCAGGACCGCGGTGACGATGTCCGCGACGACGAGCGCGGATTGATAGCTCGCGACGAAGGCTGGCACGGGCAGCAGCGGGATACCTGCGAAGGGCACGGCCACTGCGAACAGGATCGATGAGATGCCCACGATCGCCAATGCTGCAGTGCGATCTTTCGGGGTGGCCGGCAGCGTCGAAAGGAATGTGCTCCGATCGGTCGGCGCGGACACGTGCAGCTCTCGCAGATCGGTCTTGAGCATCTTTGCCAATCTCATTTGGCCCAATCAATTTTGGTCCATGGTAGCGGGTTCTGGGCACGCATCATGACAAAACCCACCGCGACTCAACCGAAGGTTACAGTTTACTTAATTTTGTGGAGAACGCGCACGGGGGATCGGGTAAGATGCGCTTTACTGGACGGTGCCATAATGCTCTCCCGCTGCTACGGGTTCCAGGTTTGAATCACGCATTTTGAATTCAGGATCCGGGAGTTGTTCCCTATGCCCCGCGTTCTCATCATCGACGACCAGAAGGACGTCCGTGCGATGGTCGCGATCGTGCTGCGCGTCAACCGTTACGACGTCGTTGAGGCCGATAGCGGCGCAGCCGGGGTGAAAGCCTTCACCGAGACCTGCTTCGACGCGGCAATCGTGGACATTTTCCTTGGCGATACCAACGGCGTCGAGGTCATCACGACGCTGCGCGAGCTTGCACCGAACCTCCCAGTCGTTGCCGTGTCGGGGATGACGGCGCTGGACTTCATGGAACAATCGCCCCACCTCGCCAACGTGGTCTGCCTGCAAAAGCCGTTTCGGCCAAACGATCTTCTTCAAGCACTAAGGAACGCCCAAGCCGCGGCGGATGGCGCGCTGCCTGCAGCCGTCTGACCCTGACGCAGGAAGAAACGCCCCGGGGCAAGCCGGGGCGCGATGATGATTAGAGGAGGCCTTCAGGCCCCGGCAACCGTGCTTAGGTGCCGTTGCCGCTGATCGCGGCGTAGCCGCCCTTGGCGTCCCACTTGTAGACGACGTAATCGAGCTGCTTGATGTCGCCCTTGGCGTCATACTCGATCGGCCCGATCACGGTGTCCCACTTCCCGGCCTTGATGGCCGCCATGACCTTCTTGGCATCGGTGGTGCCGGCCTTCTTGGCCGCCTGCGACCAGACCTGCATCGCCGCATAGGTGTAGAGCGTGTAGCCCTCGGGGTCGATGTTCTTGGCCTTGAAAGCCTCGACGATCTTCTTCGCGGTCGGCTTATTGCGCGGATCGGGGCCGAAGGTGAACAGCGTGCCTTCGCCGGCAGGGCCGGTGATGGAGGCATATTCCTTGTCGGCGAGCGCGTCGCCGGCCATCAGCACGGTCTTGAGGCCCTGGTCGCGCATCTGGCGCAGGATCAGGCCGCTCTCCTGATGGTAGCCCCCGACATAGACGAGATCGATGTTGTCGCGCTTCAGCCGCGAGACGATCGCGTTGAAGTCCTTGTCGCCCTTGTTGTAGGACTCGTACATCTTCTCGGTGACGCCGGCCTTGTTGAGCGCTTTCTTGGTCTCGTCCGCAAGACCCTTGCCGTAGGTGGTCTTGTCGTTGAGGATGGCGATGTTCTTGCCCTTGTAGTTCTTGGCGATGTACTGGGCGGCGACCAGGCCCTGCTGGTCGTCACGGCCGCAGACGCGCGCCACGTTCCACAGTCCGCTATCGGTGAACTTCGGATTGGTGGAGGCGGGAGTAATCTGGAGCACGTTGCCGTCGGCATAGGCTTCCGAAGCCGGGATCGACGACGACGAGCAATAATGCCCGGCCACGAAGGGGATCTTCGCGCCGGCGATCTTCTCTGCGATCGAGCGCGCCTGCTTCGGGTCGCAGGCGTCGTCCTCGACGGACAGCGCGAGCTTCTTGCCGTTGAGGCCGCCGGCGGCGTTGATGTCGGCTACGGCCATCTCGGCGCCGTTCTTCATTTGGCGGCCGAAAGCGGACTCGCCGCCGGTCATCGGACCTGCGACTGCGACGGTGACATCCTGCGCGAATGCCGCGCTCGACAGCGCAATCGACGCGCCGAATGCCAGACCGATGAGCTTCAGTGATTTCATGAGATACCTCGAGGGTGGTCGCCTGTGGAAGTTACCGGGCATGCCCGGTTCAAACCGGCGCCATTCTTGAATGAATTCGAGGAGAAGTCACCGGCAAAATACGGGCATGGGCAGAGATATCTCGCCACATTCGGCAGCATGGGTTCGTCTTTGGGGCCTCAGCCGTGCCGGCCGCCTTCCAGGTAGGCGGCGCGAATCTCGGGGCGCTGCAACAACTCGGCACCGGTCCCGGCCAGGGTGATCAGGCCATTGACCATGACATAGCCGCGATGGGCGAGCTTGAGCGCGTGGTTGGCGTTCTGCTCGACGATCAGCACGGTCAGGCCGTCCTGGCGGTTCAGGGTGCGGATCGCATCGAAAATCTGGCGCGCGATCAGCGGCGCCAGACCAAGCGAGGGCTCGTCGAGCAGGAGCAGGCGAGGACGGCTCATCAAGGCGCGGCCGATGGCCAGCATCTGCTGCTCGCCGCCGGACAGGGTTCCGCCACGCTGCGCGTAGCGTTCCTTCAGCCGCGGAAACAGCGTGAACACGCGTTGTAGCGTCGCCTCGCGTTCCGCGTCAGTGCATTCGGTGGCGTCCGCCCCCATCTGGAGATTTTCCGCCACGCTCATGCGCGGGAAGATGCGGCGGCCTTCCGGCGATTGCGCGATGCGCAAATGCGCGATCTCGTGGGTGGGCACTTCGGTGATGTCACGGCCTTCGTACAGGATCTGGCCGGCGCGGGCGCGCGGCTTGCCGAAGATCGTCATCATCAGCGTCGACTTGCCGGCACCGTTGGCGCCGATCAGCGCCACGATCTCGCCGGCAGTGATCTCGAGGTCGACGCCCTTCAGCGCCTCGATCTTGCCGTAGGCGGCGCGAAGGCCGCGGATCGCGAGCAGGGCAGTGGGCGACGTCACGACCCGCCCTCCATCACGGCCGCCGCCTCTTCCTCATCGGTGCCGAGATAGGCGGCGATCACCTTTGGATCGTCGCGAACCTCGCGCGGGGAGCCTTCAGAGATCTTCACACCGTGGTCCATCACAACGATGTGGTCGGAGATCTCCATCACCACAGACATGTCGTGCTCGATCAGCAGGATCGAGGTGCCGAGTTCGTTGCGGATCGACAGCAGCAGCTCGCTCAGGGCGGCACTCTCGCGCGCATTGAGGCCGGCGGCGGGTTCGTCCAGGCACAGGAGCGCCGGCTCGGTGCACATCGCGCGTGCGATCTCGAGCCGTCGCTGGTCGCCATAGGCAAAATTACCGGCGGCATCGTCGGCGCGATCGAGCAGATTGACCCGCTTGAGCCAGTCGGTGGCGAGATCGATCGCCCGCTTCTCGGCGTCGCGGTAGACGGGCGCGCCAACGAGCCCGAGCAAGGTGAAGCCGGAGGCGCGCATCAGCGCGTTGTGCTGCGCCACCATCAGGTTTTCCAGCGCGGTCATGCCGGGAAACAGGCGGATGTTCTGGAAGGTGCGCGCGACTTTGGCCTGCTTGGCGATGCGGAAATCGTTCAGCCGCTCCAGCGCGATCACCTTGCCATCGTCATGGCTGAGGCGGATGGCGCCGCCGCTCGGCTTGTAGAACCCGGTGATGCAGTTGAACACCGTCGTCTTACCGGCGCCGTTGGGTCCGATCAGCGCGGTGATCTTGTTCCGCTCGGCGGCAAACGACAGGTCCTGCACCGCGACGATGCCGCCGAAGCGCATGGTGAGCCGGTCGACCTCGAGAATCTGGTCGCGGCTCATCCGTGCCCCTCCTTGACGAGGTCGGATGAGATCGCGTGGGCCTTGGTCAGATATACGGTCGGCGCGCGATGCCCGATCAGGCCGCGCGGCCGCCAGATCATGATCAGCACCATGGCCATGCCGAACACCAGCATGCGATAGCTCTCGAGGCTGCGGAACAGCTCGAAACCGCCGATCATGGCGAGCGCGGAGAGCGCAACCCCAAGCTGCGAGCCCATGCCGCCGAGCACGACGATGGCGAGCACCAGCGCCGATTCCTGGAAGGTGAAGGATTCCGGGCTGATGAAGCCCTGGCGGGTCGCGAAGAACGCCCCGGCAAAGCCGCCGAACATCGCACCGGTCGCGAATGCCGTGAGCTTGGTAGTCGTGGTGTTGATGCCGAGCGCGCGGCAGGCGACCTCGTCCTCGCGTAGGGCTTCCCAGGCGCGGCCGATCGGCAGGCGGCGCAGCCGGATCGTCACCCAGTTGGTGAGCAGCGCGAGCGCCAGGATCAGGTAGAACAGGAAGACGATGCGGTGGGTCGGCGAATATTCGATGCCGAGCCTGGCGGCGAGCCCGTTGTCGCTGTTGTCGAGCGGGATGCCGAAGAACGAGGGGCGGGGAATGCTGGAGACGCCGTTGGGACCGCCAGTCAGATCCTGCCAATTGATGATGACGAGGCGGATGATCTCGCCGAAGGCGAGCGTCACGATCGCGAGATAGTCGCCGCGCAGGCGCAGCACGGGAAAGCCGAGCAGCACGCCCCAGAATGCGGCGAGGACGCCCGCTAGCGGCAGGCAGATCCAGAATGACCAGCCGAAATTGGTCGCAAGCAGCGCGTAGGAATAGGCGCCGACCGCATAGAAGGCGACGTAGCCGAGATCGAGCAGGCCGGCGAGGCCAACCACGACGTTCAACCCCCAGCCCAGCATCACATAGGTGAGCACGAGGATGGCGAGATCGAGGATGTAGCGCTGGTCATAGAAGATCACGGGCACCAGCAGCGTGAAGATCAGGAGCGCCGGTGCGAGATAGCGGCCGAGGAACGACATTCCGCTCTGCACCGCCGGCGGCACCAGCTTCTCAGCGCCGCTCGGACCGATCCATTGCTTGAGCAGCTCGAGCATGATCGAGCCGCCGAATACTGCGGCAACGAGGGAGGCGACCTCGCCGAAGCGCGTCCAATAGGTGAGCTGGCCGTCGGAACCGGCTTCGGTGCGGACTCCGACCATCAGCGAGAACAGCACCAGCGCGATCAGTGCGTTGACGCCGGCGGTCTTCAGGAGAGCGGGGATGCCCGATGCAGCTTTGGCCGTATTGATCGAGGGAGTGTTCACGCGCGCGTCCCGTCAGACTTTTTCGACTTCGGGGCGGCCGAGCAGGCCGGTCGGCATGAAGATCAGCACGACGATCAGGATCGAGAACGCGGCGACGTCCTTGTACTCGACCGAGAAATAGGCCGACCAGAACGTCTCGATCAGCCCGATCGCGAGCCCCCCGAGCATGGCGCCAGGGAGCGAGCCGATGCCGCCGAGTACGGCCGCGGTGAACGCCTTGATGCCGGCGACGAAGCCCATGAAGAAATCGACCAGGCCGTAATAGAGCAGGTACATCAGCCCGGCCACTGCGGCGAGCGCAGCGCCGATCACGAAAGTCATGGAGATGGTGCGGTCGACGTTGACGCCGAGCAGCGCCGCCATGGTCTGGTCCTGCTCGCAGGCGCGCATGTCGCGCCCGAGCCGTGTGCGCGACACCAGCCAGGTGAAGATCGCCAGCAGCACGATGGTGGTGATGACCACCACGATCTGGATGTTGGAGAGCTGGATGACGAAGCCATCGGCGCTCTCGTGCAGCGTATATCCGCCGGTGATCACTGGCGGCACTGGCTTCACCCGTGCGCCTTGCGCCACCTGCGAATAGTTGGTCAGCACGAACGACATGCCGATCGCCGACAGCATCGGCGCGAGGCGGAAGGAGTGGCGCAGCGGACGGTAGGCGATGCGCTCGATGGTCCAGCCATACAGGGCGGTGACCGCCATCGAGACCAGGATCACGATCAACAGGATCACCGGGACCGCAGTCAGGCCGGTCGAGACCAGGAGAAGGAAGGTGATCAGCGCGATGAAGCCGCCGATCATGAAGACATCGCCATGGGCGAAGTTGATCATGCCGACGATGCCGTAGACCATCGTGTAGCCGATCGCGATCAGCCCGTAGATCGAGCCGAGCACGAGGCCGTTGATGAGCTGCTGGGCGAAATAATCCATAGGCTGCCGTACCCAAATCTGACGCGGCTCAAAGGGAGCTCTTCGAGAGAGAGTGCTGTTTCTTCTCGGGCCCCGGCAGCCCTTAAGCATTCTCGTTTTGTAACAGGAGGGAACTGGCGGCTGCAACCGGCCCTGCCTCCGCATCAAGGCTTTTACAGAGATCATTTGGGCGCTCCGGTTCCCCGCAATGGGCGGAACCGGCGCCCAATTAGAGGCCTATCGGGAGGCAATTAAGGTAAACAAAGGGTTTAAATTGCCGCCACAGTCTGATGCGAGTTAGCTCCCGGCAAGGCCTTCCATCGAAGGCGCGGGCCAAACGAAGCGGGAAGCGGCATGTTCGGAAACTGGCGGATCGGTTCGGTCAACGGCGCACTTCTGGCGGCCTATTTCATCCCGGTCTGGACCCTCGTTGCCTTCAACATCATGGTGGCGCCGGTGCACGGCCTCTATGAGCGGCCGAGCGTCGCAGTTGCGCTTTTCCTCAGCGACCATCTCCAGATGGCGGGGATGGACACGGTGCGCGCCGCCTGGCTGCTGGCACTGGGGCGAGTGACGGTGGTGGCGTTCTTTGCGATCTACCTTGCGCTGCTCTGCATCCCCCGCATCCGCAAGAACGGCGGCAGCGACGAAGCGCTCGGCATCGCGCTTGCGATCGGCAGCCTGATCTCGTTTGCGAGCATGATCATGGCTTCGAAGGTCGGCGAGATGGCCGCTCTCCGGCTGCACGCCACCGAACTTCTGCTCCTGCTCGGTGCCGCCATCGTCGTGGTGGTCGAACGGCCCGAGGCGGCGCCCAAGATCGTTCAGAAGCCCGTGGAGGCCACCCCGCCGCTAGGTCTTGAGCAGGCCGAGCTCCTGCACAATCCCTGAGGCTTCCTTGACGGCGTGGTTCGCCGCCGGCACACCGCAATAGATCGCCTGCTGCAGCAGGATTTCCTTGATGTCGTCGGGCGTGAAGCCGCCCTCGGCGAGGGCCGCGCGCACATGCAGGCGGAATTCGTCCCATTGGCCAAGCGCAACCATGGTGCCGATCACCAGCACCCGCCGCGTGCGCTCGTCGAAATGCGGCCGCGTCCAGATCTCGCCCCAGGCGTAACGCGTGATCATGTCCTGGAAATCGGTGTTGAACGCATTGCGACCCGCGATCGACTTGTCGACCCAGGCATTACCCAGCACTTTTCGGCGCACGTTCATGCCGGCATCGCGGCGTTTCTGGTCGTCCATGGTCTATCCTCCTCTCCGTCATTGCGAACGTAGCGAAGCAATCCAGAGTGTGGCCGCGGAGGGATTCTGGATTGCTTCGCTGCGCTCGCAATGACGGCGTTATGAAATCAGCGTTGCGTCAAAAAGCCTACCACCGCGTCGGTGAACGCGTGCGGCTGCTCGACATTGGAAATGTGGGCGGCGTCGATGATGGTCATGCTCGCGCCGGGAATGCTTGAGCGGATCATTTCACCCGCCGAAATCGGCGTCGCCATGTCGTGGCGGCCGGCGATCACGAGCGTCGGGCTCTTGATCTTCGGCAGCAGCGCGCGCTGGTCGAGCGTCGACAGCGCCTCGCAGCAGGCGAGATACCCTTCGACCTGCGAGGCCAACAGCATCGCCTTCATTCTGGCGGTGATGTCGGGCGCGCGCTCGCGGAAATCCTGGGTGAGCCAGCCGGCAATAACGGCGTCGGCGACGGCGGCGATGCCGCCCTTCTTCACGGCATCGATGCGCTCGAGCCATTTGGTCGGCTCGGCATAGTAGCAGGAGGTGTTCGCGAGGATGAGCTTGCCGAAGCGCTCCGGCGCGTTCGCGCCCAGCCATTGCCCGACCATGCCGCCCATCGACAGGCCGCACCAGTGCACTTTCTCGATATTGAGGTCGTCGAGGATCGCGAGCACGTCGCGGCCGAAGCGCTCCATCGAATAGGGGCCGGGCGGAACGTTGGACTTGCCATGGCCACGGCGGTCGTAGCGGATGACGCGGAATATCTGCGTCAGCGCCTTCATCTGCGGCTCCCACATCTGCAGCGTGCAGCCGAGCGAGTTCGAGAGCATCAAGGTCGGCCCGCCGTCGCGGCCCTCGACGGAGACGTTGATCAGGCAACCGTCGGCATCGATCATGGGCATGCGGGCGTCTCCGTTTTATTTGCGCTCAGGACTGCTTTATTCGCGTTCGAGGCTGTCGAGCAGGCGGTCGATCAGGGCTTGGGAAGCGCCTTGATAGGCCATCGGCTCGAACAATGCCGCAATTCTTTCCGGCGACAGATGCGCGGTGACCTGCGAATCAGCCGACAACACTTCGCGCAGATGCTTCTTCTCGGCCACCGCGCGTTTGCTCGCGGCCTCGATCAGATGATGCGCATCGCTCTTGCCGATCGTCTCGGCCAGCGCAAAGGTGACCGCTTCCGCCATGATCAGGCCGTGGGTCGCATCGAGATTGCTGCGCATGCGCGCCGCATCGACATCGAGGCCTTCGGCGATGTCGACGATGGCGGCGAGGGCACCGGAGGTGACCAGCATCAATTGCGGCAGTGTCGGCCATTCCGCGTGCCACGGCCCGGCGCTGCGCTCGTGGTCCTGCACCTGGGCCGCGAATATCGTCGCGGCGAGCTGGGGCGCCATGGTTGCGCAGCCCAGCGCGCTTGCGGCGGCCACCGGGTTGCGCTTGTGCGGCATGGTCGAGGAGCCGCCGCGGCCTTCGCCGGCAGGCTCGAACGCCTCGGCGACGTCGGTCTGCATCAGCAGCGAGACGTCGCGCGCGATCTTGCCGCAGCTGCCGGCGAGAATCGCAAAGCTCGATGCGGCTTCCGCGATGCGGTCGCGATGGGTGTGCCAGGGCGCTTCGGGCAGCGGCAAATTCAGCTCCTGCGCCAGCCGTTCGGAAATCACGAGCCCCTTATCGCCAAGTGCTGCAAGCGTGCCGGCCGCGCCGCCGAATTGCAGTGCGAGGCCCTCGCGGGAGAGCCGCCTCAAGCGGCAGCGGGCGCGGGCAAGGCTTGCTGCGTATTCGGCGGCCTTCAGCCCGAATGGCATCGGCAGGGCATGCTGGAGCCAGGTTCGCGCCACCATGGCCGTGTTGCGGTGGGCTCGTGCCAGCGCGGCAAAGCCTTTGATGGCGCGGCTGAGATCGGCGTCCAATGCATCGATGCCGGCGCGAAGCGTGAGCATGGTCGCGGTGTCGATGACGTCCTGGCTGGTCGCGCCCCAATGCACGTAGCGTGCGGCGCCTGCGTCGGCCCTGCCGATATTGGCGGTCAGCGTCTTGACCAGGGGGATCGCGAGATTGCCGGATCGTGTGGCGGCCTCGGCCAGCGCAGCCATGTCAAAGGCATCGGCCTTACACGCGGCTTCGATTGGGCCCACCGCGGCCGCGGGAATCACACCCGTGCCCGCCTCGGCTCGGGCCAGGGCTGCCTCGAAATCGAGCATGTTCTGGAGGGTCGACCGGTCGTCGCAGACCGCGCGCATGGCCACGCTCGACAGCATCGGCGCGAGCAGGGGGGAGAGGGATGTGCTCATATCGTGCGGGACCTAACCACCATGACCCGCCTGTGCCAATCCCAAACCGGCGGCGCAAGCTTTTTGCAGTTGCGAATATGCATTGCACGTGACCGAGGCCACCCTTTCTTTTGCCGCCTCCGTGCGGTACTTGAGCTGCATTATAGTTGCGCGATCCAAGTTCGGTATCCCGGGAGGCACCCAATGGCCATGACGATGAACGGCGAAGTCCAGCTTGCGGCGCCGCGCGAGGCCGTGTGGGCCAAGCTCAACGATGCCGAGGTGCTGAAGGCCTGCATCCCCGGCTGCGAGGAGCTGGAGAAGACCGACGATGGCGGCTTTCGTGCGACGGCGAAAATGAAGGTCGGTCCGGTGTCGGCGCGCTTCAAGGGCAAGGTCACGCTGTCCGATCTCGACCCGCCGAACGGCTACAAGATCTCCGGCGAAGGCGAGGGCGGGGTGGCCGGCTTCGCCAAGGGCGGCGCCGTGGTCAAGCTTGCGGAGAAGGACGGCGGCACGCTTTTGTCCTACGAGGTCGAGGCGCAGATCGGCGGCAAGTTGGCGCAGCTCGGCCAGCGCCTGATCAACGGCGCCGCCAAGAAACTGGCCGACGAATTTTTCGCGAACTTCGCCAAGGCGGTACAGGGCTGAACGCTATCGCCTTCCGGCATACCGCGTTTTGTCATGGCGCCTTGCATTCCCGGTGATGTTGCCCCGGGGCATAATGGCCCATATGATGGGTTGGAATAATTATAAGAACCGCTTCGACGGGACCCGTCGGGGCGCTGATAGAGAGTGCTTATGGCAAAAATCTCCCTCATCGTGAACGGCAATCCTGTCACGGCCAACGTCGATCCCCGCACCCTGCTGGTGCAGTTCCTGCGCGAGAATCTGCGGCTCACCGGCACCCATGTCGGCTGCGACACCTCGCAGTGCGGCGCTTGCGTCGTGCATCTGGACGGCAAGGCCGTGAAGTCCTGCACCACGCTCGCCGTGATGGCCGATGGCCACGAGGTCAAGACGATCGAGGGGTTGGCCGCCGACGGCGCGCCGCTGCATCCGATGCAGGAGGCCTTCCGCGAACACCATGGCCTGCAATGCGGTTTCTGCACGCCCGGCATGATCATGACCGCGATCGACATCGTCCATCGCAAGGGCAACGAGCTTGACGACCACACCATCCGCGAGGAGCTGGAAGGCAATCTCTGCCGGTGCACCGGCTACCAGAACATCGTCACCTCGATCTCCGCCGGCGCCAAGGCGATGGCGAAATCCGATCTCGCGTAAACCTCGCGCGCACTCTGCGATCAGGACATTCAGATGTACGACTTCAAATACCATCGCCCCGGGACCGTTCGGCAGGCCGCCAACCTCCTGGTGAAGAACGAAGACGCCAAGGTGATCGCCGGCGGCCACACGCTGATTCCCGTCATGAAGCAGCGCCTCGCCAGCCCGCCGCATCTGGTCGACCTCTCCCATATCGATGGTCTCAACACGATCGAGATGAAGGGCCGCGCGCTCGTGATCGGTGCCACCGCCAGGCATGCCGAGGTCGCAAGCTCGGCCATCGTCGGCGAGGCGATCCCAGCGCTTGCGAACCTTGCCGGCCAGATCGGCGATCCCGCCGTGCGCCACAAGGGCACGATCGGCGGCTCGCTCGCCAACAACGACCCGACG